>CAJUFA010000021.1:57201-57270 GCA_910585725.1 uncultured Dorea sp.
CTTCGCTCTCCGCTCGAAGAACGATTAAAAATCTAAGCTCGTGTAATACCTCGCTAAGATTTTTATATC
>CAJUFA010000022.1 GCA_910585725.1 uncultured Dorea sp.
ATCATCAACACCACCTCGCTATAAGATATTCATAAGGGTTTGTACGATATAACAGAGGGGTTGGTCCTTTTTTGAAACGCCAATGCTGATGGCTAAAGTCTTATCTATCGATGTCATTAAACGCCTGTCAAAAGTATCGATGTACCCTTGCAGGCGTTGTTCGATGACATTTTAGTTCATTTAACTGACTATAACTGATAATACTCTTAAATGATACACAGGACTCAAAAAAACAAACAGGTATGGCGTACCGTCATATGTTACAGTATTTTTTCAGTTTATAACCATCTACAGTTTCATAATTGGGAATTTAATTACGTGTTATCATTTAATTTAGCATATACATATGTATCTTTCCAAATCGCTTTTCCAGTTTCATCCTTCCAGAAATATACATTTTTCCTGAAATGGGCTTCACGCTGAAAATTTAACGCTTCAAGTAATTTCCATGAGTTCTTATTGCCGGGGTCACATTCTGCATATATTCTATGCACACCATTTGAAAATGCCTGCCGAATTAAAGCTTTGCAGCTCTCAGCAGCATAACCTTTTCCCCAATAATTTCGATTAAATACATATCCTATTTCCAACGCTTCAAAGTCTCGTTTTCCCATATATACATTTCCAATCATTTTGTGAGAACTTTTCAATTCTACAGCAATCATTTCATCTGTACCTATGCGCCATTCAAGATTCTCTTTTACTTCATCAAAAGATAGTGGTTTATATGGTTCGTATTTCACAACTTCTTTATCAGATAAATATTCAAATAAGTCCAACATATCGTCTTTTTTGTATCTTCTTAAAATCAATCTTTCTGATTCTGTTACGATTTTTTTGTTCTCCATATCATTCTCTCCTTATTGCATATATCATTTTAATCTATACAGTGTTTTACAACTCTGCAAAAAACATTAAATGTGTATCCGATATACTCTTTGTATAGTTCTGTGATAATCATAGAAATGCCCCTTTCCTCCATATAAAAATGTGATTCTTTTTATGCTTTTAACAAAGATAACTCTTCTACGTAATAGTATAATCTATATTAATACTGATATGGGAACATTTTGAATCTATAATAAAAAGATGTGCCGCATTTTGTACGCGGCACATCTTTTTATTATAGATTCTTTGTTTTTTCCTGCCTTATAATTCTTTGAATACTTTTTTCCACAAGAAAATACTTTTGAGAGAGTTGTTTTATTGAAATCCCACTAATATATTCCATGTAGATATTTGTATTTCGTATAGACAATTCTCTTTTTGCCAAAATATCAACTTTTCGTCCTTTCTTTTTAGGTTCCGATTTAGGGATATAGATAATCTGACCATCTACATAGTATTGTATCTGCTTAATTATCTCCATTGGCAATACATCTTTTGCACTAATATAGTTCATGTGCTGCGCCTTCTAAAGAAATTATTCAGGATAAGCATGAACTATTACTTTTTTGATTTTTGCAATAGCTCATGCTATGCAGCTTTTGTTCTACTCATAAATTAATCCTACCTCTCCTTTGCTAAAAAGTATTATATATCTATAGACATTTAAAATCAACGCTCAATTTATTTTTCAATCTATTAACATCCGGTTTTCTGATATCCATTCTGTCTGTTTCAATTTCGCCAAAAAGAATATTGCAATATCCGTATACGTCCTCAGAAAAGATATGGCTGCAAACACTCCTCTCCTACTTTAAAAATTTTCTTTAAAGTCCTTTCATCATGCGTGTAGACATCAGGCATGTTTCTCCGTTAGAAAAATGGATGATCCGATTTTTAGCGTCTATTTCTTTTATTTTCTTTTTGTTTACCAGAAATGACCGATGGCAACGCACAAAATTGTTGTCCAATGTGCTTGTCAAATCTTTCAGGGAACTGGAAAACTCAATTTGTCGGTCTTTTGCATGGAGAATAACTTTATGGATATTGCCGGAAGTTTCAAAAAATAAAATATCGTCATAGTCTACGCTGATTTTTCGCCCGCCGGCTTCAATGGTATAAACTTTATGTGTCTTGTTGGTTTGGAGCGTATATCGTTCCATTGCCTTTAACAGACATTCTCTGAGTTTTACTTTCATTTCGGCAGGATTGTCCTTTAATACAAAATCCATTGCTTCTACCCGATACTGAAAAGTCATGTAACTTAGTTCAGAATGTGCCGTAATAAATACGATAAAACCACGGGGGTCAAACAATCTGATTTGCTGTGCCAGTTTCATTCCGTTCATATCACTGTTTAAATCAATATCAAGGAAATAAATGCCTGTGTTCTGACTGGTTTTGACTTTCTCCAGCAACGTATAAGGGTCTCCTGTATCTAAAACAAGCTTCATATCTAATTCTTCTATAAGAACGGCATTTTGAATGATCTGCACAACAGATCTCCGCTGTGGTGCATTGTCTTCGCACACAAAGATGTCCAGCATATGATGTTACTCCTTTCTGTCAGCAAGTTCCATATGCTGTATGAAACAACCGCATTGCATCGTAGTTTCCAGCAGCACATTGTCATAAGAACTGATGATTTTCTGGGCGCTGCAAAGCCCAATTCCCTGATGTCCGGCTTTTGTACTAAAGCCTTTTTGTCTTAACTTATGCAGCGCTAAGCCGTTATCCTGAAAGCGGTTGCTTATGATGATTGACACTCCAGACTCATTCTGAATGATATTTAAACCTATTTGCGGCTGTTCTGTCTCCAATGCAGCTTCAATCGCATTGTCTAAAAAGATTCCCAGTATTCTTGCAAGGTCTACAGTATCTATCAGAAAACTTTCCACTCTGTCAGGAATATCAATGGTGACGTCAATCCCTGATTCATGAGCGTAAATCATTTTTGCAGAGAGCAGGCTTTTGATTTCCAACACACCAATGTTGCTAAATTGGTTCAGTTTGTAATCTCCCTGGTTAATCAGATTTTTCGTTGGAAAAATTTTGCTTTCAAAAAATTCTTTTAATCCGTCCATATCACAATCTTCAATATAGCCCGATAAAGAGAGCAGAATGTTAATGTAGTCATGTTTAAAGGAACGCAGACCGTTATACATAGTTTCTAAATTTCTTGTATAGTCCTGTAAATCCCGCAAAGCTTTCTGCTTTGCCTCTGTCTGTATCTGTTCCAGATAGGAACGGCGCATAGCCAAAAGCAAAAGGAACATCACAAGCAGATACCCTGAAATATGTAAGGCATTATTATATATCATTTTGCCGACAGAACCATCTTGTCCCGCAATCAAATCATCAAACAAATAGATCGTTATAAGGAGCAGCAATGCGGCATCCATCACATACCACGTCTGCTGAAGGCGTAAAACACCCTTTTTTGACAGTAATACTTTTTTCAACGATCTGCCGCAAAACAACGTAATTAAATAAAACAACAAAATGTGGATCACCCTGACACCGTAAGAAACATACTGCTGATTGATAAAAGACAAAGGAATCAACATATGCAGAAGAATTGTCAAGAAATTATCTATTACAATAGTAAGCACACATCCAATCATACCCATACAAACATTCTGGGCTGCAGTATCCCGATAAGTAACCAGTCCATAAACACAAACTGCCGCCAGAATTCCAAACAGACCATATGGTATACAGGATAGAAGCGTTACAGGCATTCCGGCAAGCAGCAGCAACAAATAAAGTTCTATAAACCTTTTTAAGCTCATACGCTGAGGCCATACATTACGAATGGCAAGGGAAAGCTGAAAAAAAGACAACAGCATCTCAATATACTCCTTCTTTCAAGATTTACTTTGATTATACTGTATGTGATTCTTTGTATCAAGCGCTGCTCTACGAAAACGATG
Source organism: uncultured Dorea sp. (assembly GCA_910585725.1). Taxonomy (GTDB): domain Bacteria; phylum Bacillota; class Clostridia; order Lachnospirales; family Lachnospiraceae; genus Sporofaciens. The sequence goes on from CAJUFA010000022.1 coordinate 3,819, forward strand.
AATAAATGCAGATTTTTGCAGAAAAAGGACGCACTTATTCATAAATAGACGCATTTTATGATGGTTTTGAGCGAACCGATACTTTTTCTGATACACTATTTTATATGAAAAAATTTTATTTTGGAAAGGAAATATGAAATATGAAGCGCATTTTAAAAGGAATTGCCGTAATGACAGGAGTAATAATTGTTAATATGATAATCAATATTATCTGTAATATGAATGGAATTGACTTGAATCCGACTTTAATGGGTACAACATCAGCAGTCTGCGCCATGTTTATTTATGACAGATTAATTAAAAATGATAAAAATGACAGATACATAAAATAATAGAATAATCTTTGCTGTTGATTGTAAAACCTTATATATCTCTAAATAGCGTGAACGCATAAAGATATATAAGGTTTTACATTTGCTTTTATTTTATTATCGCAGCTTATATCTCATACCATTTAATCTCATTTGCCGCAAGAGCAAGCCTGAAGCTTTCTCCGTCCCCTTTGTACACTATCGTTTCCTGCGGCTCATAAGTGTTGTTTACTACGCAGTACTTGCCGTTCTTCACATAGGCGTGGACATCTACATTCCAGTTGCTTGAGAACCACCGGTGCAGCTCCGCCTCGCTATGGCTGCTCCACAGAATAGAGCGGTACAGTATCCGGCTGTTAGCAAAGCTGTAGGGAAGACCGGAAATATAGACACAGCGGCCCTCGCCATATTCATTCACAGCCATCTGCACCTCTTTTTCCTTCTGTACCAGGATCCGGGTTCCCTCCAGCGCATACATATTCTTCTTCCCCTCGCCGAAGTCCACCTCTCCCTGACAGTCCTCCAGGATAAAATGATCCCGATGCTCTTCCCAGTTGTACTTGTCGTACCCCAGAGTGAAGCCCGTCTCCTTTTCTATCCCCAGAGCCGAAGCCAACTGCAGATACCGGCCCTGATAAGCATGTCCCGAAGGCTCTCCTACGCCGATCAATCCGCCGCCCCGGAAGATAAATCCCCGGATGGCTGAGGATACCTGCGCATCCTCCCAAACCGCGCCTCCCGTATGGGCCGTATCTCCATCACCTACATTAATCAGCACGTCGATCCCTTCCAGAATCCGGGGATCCTCCCGAATCTGATCAAAAGACAGGAACATCACATCAAAGGGCGCTCCTGACAAAGCCTCAATAACTCCGGCATAGCTGTAATTCTGCTTCTGGTACAAAGCGTGATGCACCATGTGACAGCCCCAGGAGCGCATAGCTCCCCAACAGTTCAGCACAGCCACCCGCTTCTGGCAGAACGCCTCCGTTCCCCGGATATTGTCATAAAGCTCCCTGAATTCCCGACACACACTCTCCACATAATCTACAAACTCCGGGAACCGGCAGGCAAGCTTCAGATATCCTCCATAGCCGATACGGTCAATAGGCTTCCTCAAAATAGCGCGGCGGGCCGTCACCCAGTTCTCCCTGGCTTCCTTAACCGGATCTCCCCCCTCATGAAATGTATCCGGGAAGAAATAAGGCAGGAACCTTCCTTCCGTGTAGCGCACTCCCGGAATATCCGCAATCAGCCGCAGAGTAGACCCGTTTCCCACAGAGCCTACTACCGCATCCAGTCCGATGGATGCGAACTCCTCCATAAAAGGCTCAGTACCAATCCAGTGATCCCCCAGGAACATCATGGCTTCTTTCCCAAGCGTATGGGTCAGTTCTACCATCTCTTTTGCAAGAGCCGCCACCTCCCGGCGCTGGAACGCCATAAAATCCTTATACTCCCGGCTGGGCGCCCTGTACTGGTTATTATAGTAACCCTGATCGATGATAAACTCCGGCCGGAACCGGTATCCTGCCTCCCGTTCAAACTGCTCCAGTATATAAGGAGACACGGAAGCCGAATAACCGTACCAGTCCACATATTTCTCCCGCTTCAGCTCGTCAAAGATAAGCGTAAACTGATGGAAAAAGGTCGTATAACGGATCACATCTACATAAGGGTGCTCCTCCACGAACCGGCGCAGCCTCTCCATCGTATATGCCCTTGTCTTTGGCTGGCGCACATCAAAGGTAATCTGATGCTCAAAATCCTTCCAATCATTCACAACCGCATTATACATATGTACCGGATCCCAGATCAGATACGCCAGGAAACTAACCGTATACTCATGCCATGCTTCGGGAGCCGACAGAACAACACAGCCCTCCTCCGGGACATACTCCCATAAATCAGTATCCACCGGACGGCCTGTGGTTCGATCCATGACCTCCCACCAGCGTTTGATATCATCTCTTGCGTTAACCTCCAGCAGCTCCCGGCTGATACCGTCCATCAGAGGAATCCGAAGCGACTCCTCTCCCGCCGTATAAAAGCCGGTCATGATATAACACTGCTGCACCTCGTCCGGGTTCGCTTTAGCCCAGTCATTGTCCTTTCTGGTCGTATAATAAGTGGAATATACCTTTGCCTCCACATCTTTCAGAGCCTCCGGATAATCTGTACCGTCACAATCACGGATGGCGTCCGCTCCCCAGCGCTTCAATAATTCCAGTGTCTCCGGTACCACATCCACATCGGTGGGGATCGTAACTCGTCCTCTCTTCTCAATCTGCTCACTCATCTGCTATACCTCGGTAATCCTCTCTTTTATAGTATTAAAACATACCCGCCTCACTGTGGCCGCTCTAGAGCGTGTTTGAAAATTGCTCTAATGTTTCGGATCTTCAAACGGCTTATTGTAAATCATAAGCGCCGACAGAAGAAGCACCAGCCCCAGGATCATAACTCCCAGGCCGGTGATCTTTCCCGTCAGCTTCCAGCCTCCAATCACCATTGCCAGCCCTGCCGCAAAGAATACGATCATAATAATAATTCTTAACTTCCCATGTTCTCTCCAAAATCTCATACTCTCACCTTACCCTTTCAGTCCGCCCAGAGTCATGCCCTGCGTCAGCTTTTTCTGTACACATATGTAAAGAATCAGGGTGGGCAGCATAACAAGCACAAGACCTGCATATAGCTGGCCGTACTGAGCCGCCGACTGCTGCGCCTGAGTCAACTGCATCAGCCCCACCGGCAAAGTCTTTCCGCCCTTCGGATCCGACAAAAGCGTCATGGCAATGATATATTCATTCCAGAAAGACAGGAAATTGAACAAGATCACTGTAATGATCGACGGCTGAGCCATAGGAAAGATAATCTCTATCATAGTCTTTCCGTAGCCGGCTCCGTCAATATAGGCCGCCTCTTCATAATCGTGCGCCAGAGTAGAAAAATACCCTGACAGAAGATAAACAGTAAAGGGCAGCGCCGTAGACGCATAGACCAAAGCCAGCACAAAAATATTATTGAGCAGAAAACCGTTCCCCACTATCTCCTGCAAAAATTTGTCTCCGTCCACCAGCATGAGGAAGATAGGCACTACAATATAGTTTACATTGATAAAAAGGCCGCCCATAAACAGCACATTTAAAAATTTCCGTCCCCTGAATTCAAAGCGAGACAGCACGTAGGCCGCCGGAAGAGCCACTACAAGCAGAATCAGCAAGGCCAACGCAGTGACCAGCACAGAATTCAGCATGTATTCGCCCATCCTGGCCTTTCCCCAGGCATCGGCAAAATTCTGGATATAGAATCCGGCGGGCTTTGCCCACGGATTTCCGTAAAACTCACTGTTCTCCTTAATGGACGCCATAAACACCCATGCCACCGGCACAATGATGGAGATCGCAAGGGTAAGCAGCGCCACATAGATAAATACTTTATACAGCCGCTCGGCTGATGATTTTTTCGTTCGTTCCATTGACTGCCCTCCTTAAAATTCCAGCGGTTCACGCCTGGTAACCACATTCACCAGCGCCGATAATCCAAAGGAAAAGAGGAAGACCAGCGCGCCTATAGCCATTCCGTAGCCATAAGAAGAGTTTGTGTAAGCCTGCTTGTACATATAAGACAACACCACCTCGGAGGCGCCGTTTGGGCCACCGGAAGTCATCGCCTTGACAAAGAGGAACGCCATGTTAATCGTACTGATAATAAAGAATGTAAGCGTAGTACGGATATTCGTCCAGATCAGCGGCAGCGTAATCTGGAAGAACTGAGTAATCCTGCCCGCTCCGTCCAGCCCCGCACTCTCATACAGACTCTGGGGGACGCTGGCCATGGACGCCATATACATGACCATATAATAACCGATAGCCTGCCAAATCATGGCAATGATCAGGCTGGTCATGACTACATTCTCCCCCTTCCACAAGATTGCCACCGTCTTCCCTGAAATCAGGGACAGCAGGCTGTTCAGCATACCGTTATTGGTATCATAAATGGCGCTGAAAATAGCCGAGATTACTACTACGGACAAAATATTCGGAATATAAAATATAATCCGGAAGAAATTCTGCCCTTTGATCTTCTCCCTGGTCAGGATCGCTGCAAACACAAGCGCAAAGGCAAAGGTAACGATTGTCACCACCACGATCAGAAGGATCGTATTCTGCATAGAGCGGATAAAATTCTTATCGCTCATAAGGCGCGCAAAATTCTCCATCCCTACAAACTTCTCATTGACGGAATAAGCGCTGCGCTGAAACAGCGACATACGAAATACATTTATGGTAGGAATGATCATAAAGACCATAAACAGCAGCACTGCGGGCGCCGCACATAAAAACACAAATCTGCTGCGGCCTGAACGTTTCTTCATAGATCAGAACTCCTTTCCCCCCTTTGGGATTTTCTGTTTCCTGTTTAAAAAACGACGGTGAGCAGCACGCCACCGCCGTTCTCTCATTCACTTTTTATTACTGGACCATATTCTCACGCATCTGGTCATTGCTCTCTTTGATTCCATCAATCCACTCCTGCTCCGTCATATTGCCGGATACAAGAGAGTTAACCGGATCGAACCATACTTCACGATTGCTGACTCCTACGACTCCGCTGTCATATGCGGCAAAGTTACCCATAGCAGCCTTAGCGCCATTATCATAGATGGAATAGAACATCTGATTGTCGCCTTCCAGTGTATCGGCAATACCAAGTACAGGCTGAATTGCCGGCGCCGGATCGCCGTCCGCGTTTACAGCTCCCGCAAAAAGCTCGCATGCTTTGTCGCTGTACAGGAATGCGATAAACTGCTTCGCATCATCCTGATTCTCCGCGCCGCCTGGGATCCATGCCTGCTCAAACCACGTATAGCTGTAGCTGTCGCCGCCTTCTTTTACTGCCGGCAGAGCCGTCATGCCCCACTTGAAGCCGTCTGCTCTCGGAGCCTCTGCCATCTCGCCTACGATCCATGTTCCGTTCGGCATGAACAGAGCCTTGTTATCAAGAACAAGCTGCTGGTTCTTAGTGAAATCCTGATCATTTGCCTGGGAAGGTGTAGTAGGCTCCGTATAACCGGCCAATTTTACTACGATATCAAAACAGGTCTTTGCCTCTTCGGAATCCCAGATGCCTTCTTCGTAATTGGTGGCTTTGTCAAAGAACTCAGGACCGCCTACGGAATACATCAGCGCATAGAAAAATGCGTCAAAATAACCGGTTGTAGGATACGTAAACAAAGAGATACCTTCTGCCTTTGCCTTATCTCCCAATTCCCACATCTCATCCCATGTAGCGGGCACTTCCCAGCCTTTCTCTTCCATCAGCCCTGCATTATAGAACAGACCGCAAGGAGAATAGAACATCGGAGCAAGATATGTCTTGCCGTCTCCATAAGGATTGGTCAGGCTTGTCTCGGTAAAGCCGCCGGCAATCTTATCGCCCACTTTTTCAGACTCGCCCGGTACTGTCATTGACAGAACGTCTGTGATTTCTACAATATTCTGATCCTTGATAAAGGTCTCTGTAAGAGCCTTCTCACGGCCTGTCGCCAGGTGGATCACATCCGGATAATCTCCCCCCTGCATGGACGGCCCGATCACATCTTCCAGATTCTTATCTGTGATCAGCTCTACATTAATCCCTGTCTCTTCCGTAAAAGCTGCGCATACATCCTCCCACATCTTACTGCCGTAAGCAGTCTCGATAGCCGCCACGGTAATGCCCCCTTCTTCGGATCCTCCCGCGGACTCTCCCTCTGCAGGCGCTTCCTCATTCTTACCAGAACCAGAGCACCCGGCCAATGCAGACATGGTAAGTGCAGACGCTAAAAGGATACTGAGTATCTTTTTCATAATTCTTCTACCTCCTGTTGTAAATTTTTGTTTCTTGGGTTCTTATGTCCCTCTTAACTGTCTGTCTTAAGTATAACAATCAAAACTGGTTTTTCCAATACCTATATTGCTTATTTTTTTATATATCTTGCTTATTTTGGATATTTTTATAAAAATGCATATTGTATTTCTCTGTCGCCATATGCATATTGACGAAATCCTGTTTTTTTCTCCTTTTTCGTCTTTGACAGAATTCTCTTATTTTTCGCATATTAAGGGCTTATTCTTGCCATTTTTACGATTAAATATTATAATAAAATTATTGTATCAGATACATACAAAAAAATATTTTTATATATATTGTCAATCACTTTATTTTAATTGCTCTTTTACACCATTAACAGGAAATCTCAGGGGCGTCGTCAGATATCCGTCCCGCCAAAGGAGGAAGTTTTTATGAGTACCAGCCACTATGTCATTGATCCCCTTGCCGTCAACCCGGTAGACCGCTCCGTCACCAAACTTCTCTATGTCAGCGTCACACGCTACAGCCCTGAATGGCATTCTATTCTCCATACCCATCCCTGCGCCGAAATGTTCTTCGTCACAGGAGGCTCCGGCTGTTTAAGTCTCATAGGAAGGACTGTGCCCATCGGCATCAACGACGTGATCATCGTCAATCCCGGCGCTGAGCACACGGAAATCAGTTCTGAAGATCAGCCGCTGGAGTACATTGTCATGGGTATAGACGGACTGGAGGCCATTTCCGGAGACGACGGAGGAGACGGATATTCTATTATCCATTTCCAGACCGGCGGAGACCAGATCTTGTTCTATCTGCGCTGCCTTTTAAAGGAAATCGAACGAAAGCTTCCCGGATACAGCACCATTTGCCAGGATTTATTGGAGGTCGTATTGCTTCTTCTTATGCGGCACAGCCAGTTCACCGTTACCTTCGTACCGTCCGTCCATAAATCCAGCAAAGAATGCGCCGTAGTGCGCCGTTATATCGAAAATCATTTCAAGGAAAGCCTGACCCTGGACGATCTGGCCGCCGTGGCCCATGTAAGCAAGTACTATCTGTCTCATGCTTTCAGCCGGGAATACGGAACTTCTCCTATCAATTATCTACTGTCCTGCCGAATCCAGGAAAGCCTGTACCTCTTGTCTGAAACCCGCATGTCTCTTTCCCAGATCTCTGGTATGCTGGGCTTCTCCTCCCCCAGCTACTTCTCCCAGAGTTTCCGCCGTATCCAGGGAATGAGCCCTCTGGCTTACCGGAACCAATGCCGGGAAACGAATAGAGGCTGAAACGCCTCTATTTTTCAACGAGAAAAGCCCTGAAACATACTTGTTCCAAGGCTCTCATATAATCTCCTATCATTATGCCCGCACTACATATTCAGCAATTCATCCAGAACCGCTTTCGCCATAATAATATCTTTTTTCTGCTCCTCCCCGGAGATCTCCCGCTCAATGGTGATATCCCCCGTATATCCGATTTCTTTCAGCTTTGCCACGAATGCAGGATAATTCACCTTGCCTTTCCCAAGAGGAACCTCATCTCCCAGCATATGTCCGTCTGTAGGATATTTCCCGTCCTTGCCGTGAATCCCCATAACATATTCGCCGAACACCTCCAAAGCATCTACCGGGTTCGCCTTACCATACATGATCAGATTTGCAGGATCCAGATTAATTCCGACATTTCCTTTTCCCAGTTCCTTCTCTATATCCTGTATCGCCCTTTTAAGCGTAACCGGCGTCTCCTGTCCAGTCTCAAAAAGGAAGTTCTGTCCATTCTCCTTGCACAGTTTCACAAGATCCTTCAGACACGTCAGAACGCCTGCATAATTAGGATCATACGGATTTTCAGGCATATATCCTACATGTGTCGCCACGTCTTTGACGTGGATCATGTCGGCGAACGCAATACCTTTCTGCAGCATTTTCACTCTTTCAAAACGAAACGCTTCCGGAACCAGTCCCAGGGTAAGCTGTCCGTCATAAAAATCCCACGCTTTCGGTCCGTCCCATCCGCACCAGAACGCCGTGATATCTACTTCCCGGCGTTCGGCCGCCTCATTTATCTTATCCGCGGTTTCCTGATTCATGATCTCTTTATCCCAACAGACAAGCTGGCAACTCTCCATTCCCATGGAACGCAGTTCCGCAAATTTTGCATCTACATCCGTATCCCGGAAAATTTCAATCAAAACTCCAACTCTCATAAAAACCTCCTTTTCTTAACCTTTTACTGCCCCGGCCGTCACTCCGCCCACAATATGTTTCTGCATGATTACGAAGAAAATCAAACTTGGAATCATGGACATTACAATACCCGGCAGAGCATGTTCCCAGTCCGCCGTCTGTGCAGAAAACTGCATATAAAGCGCATTCTGAATGTTCATCGCTTTAGCATTTCCGCCCACGATCAACTGGTTCGTAATGATATCATTCCAGGTAGCCAGAGTATCCAGAACCACAACCGTTGTCAGAATCGGCTTCAGCAGCGGAAGAACAATAATAAAATATGTTCTCAACTTTCCGGCGCCGTCTATACAGGCGCACTCTTCCAATTCAATGGGTACATTTTTTACAAATCCATGAATCATGTAAACAGCCAAAGGCATACAGAGTCCGGTACTTACCAGTATGTACCCTATCCTGCTTCCTGTCAGCCCCAAATTTGCCACCAGTCTCGTCAAAGTGATCATATATGACTGGAAAGGCACCATCATCGGTATGATGATCAGTCCGAAACAAATGTTTGACAGCATTCCTTTCGTCCTTGCCAGCTTGTAAGCAGCCATAGGCGCAAGCAGCCCGACAAGCAGCACCGTACATATAGTGTATACAAGGGTATTCCCAATCAGCATCGGAAAATTAAAATTTGTCCAGGTCTCTATATACGCATCCAGATTCCAGCTTTTAGGAAGAGCCAGAAAATCCTGAAGCATATCGTTATAAGGCTTAAACGAATTAATAAATATCAAAAGCAGAGGCATCAGCCAGAATATGGAACATACAAATACAACAATGGAAAGGACACTGATCTTTCTCATCTTTTTCACTATACCTCCACCTCCTTATTCTTGGTTACCTTAAGCTGGATTACCGTTACGATCAACACAAATACAACAAATACAAGGGATTTTGCAGTAGCCATTCCATACCGGTTGTTAACAAAAGCTTCCTTATAAATATTATACGCCACAGACACGGTTGAATTCGCCGGACCACCCTTTGTAAAGACCATGATCACATCAAATAATTTAAACGCAAAAGTTAAAGACGTCAGCATACATATGGACACCGCCGGCATAATCAGTGGCAACGTCACTCTTCTGAACGCCTGAAACTTATTCGCTCCGTCAATCTTCGCCGCCTCGATCAGTTCTGTCGGCACTGCGATAATACCGGCGATATAGTTCACCATATAGAAGCCCAGATTCTGCCACACAGTCATAATCACCACGACAAAGAATGCCAGTTTTGCCGTTCCAAGCCAACTCCAGTTAAAAAACTCCCATCCAGTCACCTGATACAGAGCTTCAAAGCCCGGTCCCAGAATAAATTTCCAGATCAAACTGATCGCAGTCAAACTGATGATGTAAGGTACATAGTAAAACGCACGTCCTATACTGGAACTCTTCTTTTCTTTCGCCATAACCAGCGCCACTGTTAAAGAGACGATATTTATGATCACTACAAAGAACACCGAAAATTTCAACGTAAATACAGCGCTCCTCCAAAACAGCGCATCGTTCGTAAATATATTTACAAAGTTCTGTAACCCTACAAATTTCATTTCTTTGCTGATTCCATTCCATTCAAACACAGAATAGTACAAATTCATCAGAAACGGCACGTCTGTCGAAAACAGAACAAATACCACCGCCGGAAATACAAACACTGCAAACACCAATAAATCTTTTGTTTTCCCTTTGCCTTTCTCTTTCATATCTCCAATTCCCCTTTTTAAACGCAAGCTTACGTCGACTATCCAGTCGGCGCGGGGCTGCCGCAGCCGCAACAGCCCCTTTTCACTCGCCGTTCATCCACTATGATTTCAAGTTTACTGTACTACCCATCCGTTCTGGAATTCTTCCGTAACCTGCTCTGCAGTCATGTCGCCCGTCATATATGCCTGCATCGCCGGTCCCACAATATCAACATACCCATTCGGCTCAATAGTATGAATCCATCCATTCGTTTTGTCTTCTTCCACATACGCAGACGCATCGTTGGCAAGAGCGCCTTTCACTTCCATTTCCGTCTTGACACCCGGTACGGCGCCTACTCCGTCGCACATCCATTTCTGTCCTTCTTCGGATGTCAGGATATATTCCAGATATTCTTTTGCCAGCTCAAGATGCTCGGAGTCCTTATTTACAATATATGTCCAGTTACAGGAAGACAACAGTGTTACATCGTCGGCGTTGTCGCTTACCGGACATGGAAGGAATGCCAGGTTAGCATCCGGGTTGAAAGAATCCAGTGTGGACTGGCACCAGTCGCCCATGTGAATGATCGCCGCCTCGTTGTTTGCAAGCATGTTTTCACTCGTCTCCCAGTCAATCTCAAGAGGTTTGTCCGGTCCGTATTTTACAGCCAGATCCAGAAAACGGAATAAATTCTGAAAATTCTTCATGTCCTCAAATTTCAGATCGCCGCTGTTCAGTTTCTCCACTACCCCTTCTGCATCCAAAGATTTGTCCATCATAAAATGTGTCGCCAACTGCTGCAGTACCCACGTTTCTTTTGCAGGCAGCGCAAAAGCGGTGATGCCTTCCGCATCCAGTTTCTTGCAGGCTTCTTCCAATTCATCCATGGTTTCCGGAAGTTCGGTAATTCCTGCTTTTTCAAACAGATCTTTATTATAGATCAATCCCATGTTCTCATATGTCCAGGGCAGAGACATAACTTTACCTTCCTCGTTCTTTCCTGTATCCAGCGCCGTCTCCTTGAATTTGTCCAGAATTTCTTTCTCATCCGACCAGTCGTATGCATATTCATAATACTTCTGCGCAGCTGTTCCGGACTCCACGTCAAACACGTCCGGAATATCTCCTGAATTGATACGCGACTGAAGCAGTGTGTTGGTATCATTCGAAGCGTGCTGTACTTCAATCTTAACTCCAGGATGTGATTCTTCAAATTTCTTCGCCATCTCAGCATACTCGTCCAATCCGTAAGCATGAGCGTCAAATACCTGCAGCGTAATCTCCCCGCTGTCCGCGTCTTTCTTGTCGTCACTGCCCTTTGATCCGTCCGAGCTATTACCGCAAGCTGCCAGACAGGATACCGTTAGTGTGGCCGTCATAAGAACTGCCAATGTCTTTTTTTTCATGTTTTTTTCCTCCTTGAAATATATATTATTTTTTATTACCTGCTAACATATTCTTTTGCCCGTCTCCACTCTTCAATTCCCTGCAGAACGGATTTAATACCCTCCTCAAGAGGCGCGACTTCTACCTCCGCTCCGTTCATGAGGCATTCCATATAATATTTATCCTCTGTATAGTATGGTCCCAGATTAGAGATATTGATTCCTGCAGAATCATCCTTCACATCATATTCCCTCTCAAGTTCGAGATACTCTGTCGTACCGTCGCTTTTATAAACTGCCAGAGGCTTCTCATTAAGTCCCCGGAATACAACGCTTGCTTTCTCAAAGCACGCATGATAACTGGCCTCAAATGGGAGAGCAGAACTGATATCCCAGATACCTTCTGTTACCGCGAATATTTTCCCAAATTCATATGTAGTAAAAATCTGATTAATCATTCCGCTGGCAAGCGCTGTCGCCCTTACGTCGAACGAATCCGGCTCTCCCAGCAAATACCTGAGAAAATCAAGATCATGTACATGCAGATCCAGTACCACAGAGCCGCTTCTATCCTCTTTATGGAACCAATCTTCAAATCCCCATGCAGCGTCGCCGCTGATCCTCTGCATCGTAATGGATTTTAGTTCGCCGTATCTTCCTGTTTCATAACATTCTTTCAGATATCGGTATTCGTCAAAGGAACGGACCACTTGTCCAACCATAACCTGTACATGATTCCTTTCCTTTGCATCCAGAAGCCGCTGCGCTTCCGCCTCAGTCAGACATACCGGTTTTTCTACAAAAACATGGAATCCTCTGTCCATAGCCGCCACCGCATGATCTGTGTGGAGATAACTGGGAAGACAAATATGTACGCTGTCCAGTGATTCCGCTTGCAGAAGCTCCATTCCCGTCTTGTACAATCTGGCATTCGGCCATTGTACCGCCGCCTTTTCTAAAAATTCAGATCTGCAGTCTGCCAGGGCCGTTACCTCAACATCCATCTTGGATGACAGCGCTTTCAGCGCCAGGTTATGGGTGGTCCCCATACCTCCGCATCCTATTAATCCCACTTTCATCTAATCGCCCTCTTTTCTATTTGTTTGTTAAGTGACCTTTCTAATAAGCCTTAAAAATATAAAAGCCATGCTGTTTTTTCATTTTCGGGCTTTTAAATTACATAAAACTCATTTTCTTGATAGCCATACAATATCATTTCGCACAAATTATGTCAATATATTTTTCTGTTTTTGATACTCAAAAACAAAAAATAATACATTTTACCCAAAATAGCACCTGTATTTTTGTACACATATTACAGTTATATCTATTTATTCCTGTGACATTACAATTTTTTTACACTATTTTCACTCCTATCACTTTGCTACATTCGTTTTTTTATCTCTTATTTTTTCTCATCACATAAATTTCACCAAATATTTTCTCGTCATACAACAATTTACAAATAATATTGCGTATTTTTATCTTTTATGATAAGATACCAATTAGTAACATCCATTTACAATCAAACATACAGGACAGATCTTAAGATTATAAGATTACTAAGCCTGCAGTGTTGCATGTAAATCTTTAATTAAATCAAATCAATTAATCAATAAATTAAATCATCAATCATCAAAAAAGCGAAAGCAGGGTATTATGAAACTTGTTAATCAACAATTAATCAGAAGTACAAATTTAAAACAACTATACAATTTTATTTACCAGAATCCAGGTACATCAAGAGCTCAGCTCTCGAAAGAATCTCATCTGAGTAAAACTGCTGTCTCATCTCTAATTGATGAATTAATTGCCAGGAAATTTATATACGATTCCGGAACAGGCGGAAGCACAACTGTAGGGCGCAAGCCTAACAGCCTGCTTCTTCGGTCGGAACAATACTACGTGGCCGTGCTCTGTCTGGAAGAAAACAGGCTGAATACAGCCCTGGTAGATATCACAGGAACTTCCTCCCTGTCCGTACAGACGGAAGTCTCTTCATCCGATGCTTATGTATCGCTGTGCCGGAATTATATAGAGCAAACTGTACTCAGTCAAATCCAAAGAGAGCAGATTCTGGGGATCTGTATTGTCGTCCCCGCCATGATAGACTCGGACAAACGCGAGATATTCTCTACTACCCTAAATCTTTCCGAAAATAATTTTGTAGAGGAAATACAACAGGCTTTCTCTGATTTCTCCGTCAACATACTGAATGATACGGCCTGTTTTGCCTATGCGGAAAAAGTTTACACCCAGATTGCTGAAAAAGATTTTGCTTTCATTAATTTTAGTAAAGGTATAGGCGCCACACTTTTTATCCAGAATAAAATGCTGGGACATGCCTGCGCGTCCCATACCCAGTTCGGCCACTACTCTATCGACCCTAACGGAAAGTTATGTTCCTGCGGAAACAGAGGCTGCCTTGAATTGATGATCGGAGAAGATTCCTTAAAAGAGAGAATTTCACAAACCGGGAACAGTCCTGCTCTAAAGAAACTGTCTGCCGTCACATATGCAGATTTAGGACAGGCCAGCGTATACGGAGATATTGTTTCCCGTAAGGTGTTATATGATATTGCATATGAATTCTCTCTGGCGTTGTGCAATCTAATCTGTATGGTACATCCGAAGCTGATCATCATCGGCGGGAAAGGCAAAGATTTAAGCCCATTATTTTTACAGGACATACAGGAATGTTTAAGCACTACCGGATTCCGCCGCATGGTGGATTCCGTCGACATCCGGTACAGTCTTCTGGATTCAAGCGCCCTGTATAACGGCGCAATGAAATATTTTTTTGATATTCATTATAACTTTATGCAAGAAATGGACAACAGCTTTTTCATCGGGTAAAGGATCTTGATCCTATCCATGATACATATTGGCTGATTCAATGGAGGTACAAAATGAAAAAACTCAAAGCTGCAATTATAGGATGCGGAAGAATTTCAGTCTGTTATGAGGATGCTTTTAAGCGCCTCTCCGATTATGTGGAACTAACATGCGCTATAGATATTGACACAGAAAAAGCAAAGGCTTTTGCTCAAAAATTCGACTGCCATTACTGCACTGACCTGGAAACTGCCCTTCAATATGACATCGATGTTATCCACTTATGTCTTCCCCATTACCTTCACCCTGTTATAGCGGTGAAAGCCATGGAAGCAGGACTTCATGTATTGACAGAAAAGCCGGTGGCTATTTCTCTGCAGGATGCAGATAAAATGATTGAAGCACAGCGGCGTACCGGCAGAAAGCTGGGCGTCATATTCCAGACCAGATATACAAAAAGTGTTGAGAAATTGAAAGAAATTATGGATTCCGGGTATCTTGGACGCATCCTCTCCGCACGTTCCTATCTTACCTGGAACCGCTCAGATACTTATTATGAAGGAAACGACTGGAAAGGCACCTGGGATAAGGAAGGCGGCGGCGTACTTATTGACCAGGCAATACACAGCATGGACCGGGTTCGCTATATGCTGGGAAGCGATATCGAATGGATAGAGGGAAGTATCCATAACCATTGTCACAATCATGTACAGGTAGAGGATGCTGCCGAAGCAGCCATCCAGTTTAAAAACGGCTGTATTTACAGTCTTTACGCCTGTAATTCTTACGCTACGGACGCCCCGATCACCATCGAATTCCAGGGCGAGAAAGGCTGCTGCGGTTTGATTCAGGATATGGGCTTTTATGAAGCCGACGGATGCCGAACAGAAATACGCAATACCTATGAGACTACCAATGTGGGGCCTGATTACTGGGGAAGCAGCCACCATCTGCAGCTCAGAGATTTTTATCAATCCATACTCTATGACCGACCGGTAACCATAGATGCGGCAGAAGGAAGGAAAACTCTTGAAATGGTAAAAGGAATTTATCTGTCTTCGCTGAAACAGAAACGTATTTATCTTCCGTTTGAAGACGTGTGCTATAAAGACTTGAATATGCCCCGATAAATGAAAATGTATATTATAAAACCACCGTGCCTGCTCTCCCACGGTGGTTTGTTTTATTTTCTTTCTTGCTTTTCATATGTAGGACTTATAAAAAACTGATATTTCTTTTCCATAAGATTATGTCCTTTCGTAAGTGACACAAAACATACCGTAGGAAATCTTTTCCCAGTCAATTGATATACTTTCCTTATATCACAAGGAGGTATTATATCTTCCCTGGTCTGAAACACTGTCAGAAAGCTGCCGACTCAGGGAACATAGAACAAATAAGAAGTGTATGTTTTGACAGAGTATATCACGATATACACTTCTTTTCATTATGGTGTGTTTTGTATCACTTACCCTTTTTGCTTTCATTATTATATTTGTTTTTCGGCACTGAGTTAATTTTTCCATCATACTTCTTTATCCTTTCAAGCGTCGAGAAACGATGTATCGGAAAGCACACCGTACCATGCCTGTCCTCAAATACAGTAACTGGAACATTACCGCTGCTTCTCTGGGTACAGAAGAATTGGCCCATATGGAGATGATCTGCGCCATCATCCATCAGCTCACAAGAAATCTAACTCCGGAACAATTGGCAGAATCCGGCTTTGACAAATACTATGTAGACCATACCCTTGCCCTCTGGCCGCAGGCCGCCAGCGGAGCGCCATGGACTGCTACTTATTTCCAGTCCAAAGGCGATCCAATTACCGATCTTCACGAAGACATGGCCGCAGAACAAAAAGCGCGCACTACTTACGACAACATTCTTCGCTTAATCAAAGACCCTGAGATCTGTGAGCCAATCCGCTTCTTAAGAGAACGTGAAATTGTTCACTATCAGAGATTCGGTGAAAGCCTTAGAGTCGTTCAGGAACATCTGGACAGCAAGAACTTCTATGCGATCAACCCGGAATTCGATCTGAATCCGAAATGCAAATAGTCTGAAAAAAGCAAAATGAAAAAGAGGCTGATGCAAATACAGCAATCCTGCGGAATATGATTGTAAATATCATAGTAATTACGCCATATATTCCGCAAATTGCGTGTATTGCAGCAGCCTTTACCCTATATCTGCAAAAGACACTGTCAATAACCAAAGTCATCCTATCTTTCTACATCTGTATCAAAGTAATATTTGTGAAATACTTCCTTCGCCTCATCAGACAATAAAAACGACACAAAATCCTTTGCTGCCTCCAGTCGAGCTTCATCTGCCTCTTCATTGATAACCCGTGCAACAGGACAGCAGACATCTCCAGACAACTCATAGTCCACTTTCTGCAGTATCTCTAAATCATTCTCATACCCATACATATCCGAATAATAAACTGTCCCTACTTCGCAGGATCCTTCTATAACGGCCGAAAGCACCTTGCCCGCATTGTCCTGCTCGCTAATCTCCACGCCGCCAAGCGCCCGGGACACTTGTTCCGTAGTTACCGACGCCGAATCTTCTGTCTTTTTAAGTATTCCCCGGTTCATCAACGCCTGACGAGTATAATTCCCCACGGGAACACTGCCTCCCGCCAGCGCAATATTTTCCGCCTTCTCCAGATTCTCAAGTCCCGTAACCTTTGTCCCGCTGTCCTTTAAAGCCACTACGACCACTTGATTTTTCACTACGTTTGCCCTGGTTCCTTCCATTATTAATCCGTCTTCCTCCAACTGATCCATCTGCTTTTGGGCTGCCGAAAAGAAAATATCACATTCATACCCCTCTTCAATCTGAATCATCAGCGTTCCTGAACTATCTGCATTATAAATAATCTTCACTTCCGGACGCACCTCGTTATACATCCCCGCAAGTTCCGCCATTACAGTATTCAGGCTGGCTGCAATAAATACCTGAATCTCGATTTTTCCATCTGTATCTTTCTCTATACTTCCTGCTGCCGCATTACCGGAATCCGCCGCTCCGTCCTTTGTTCCGATACCGCTGCAGCCGGCAATCATCGATCCGAGCATCATAATAATGAATAAAACTGCTATAATTCTTCCTTTCATGGCCTGACCTTTCATTTTTGATATTCAGATCCTGCAAGTCTATAACCATTCTTCTTTTAACAAGACACAATCGTATAATAGAATTTATCCTCGCCGATTGTAACTCTATACGCCGGATCGCTCAGCTGCCTCTCCCATTTGTATAAAAACGGCATGACCTTTTTCACTTCTATATCATATCCTTCAAAAATATCTCCGTTCTTTTCTTCCTTTTGAACAAGTACCCTCTCAAATCCAAAATAGAACAGATAAATGTCTGTTACGTCTGCATCATGTCTCCGGGTGCTTCCCAGATCATATTGTGTATTATAGTCCTCAACCCTCATTCTCGTCAAAAGTCCGTCACGGGCAAAAACCACCGGACTTAACCACCTGACGACAATGCACACCAATACCAAAATGATAAACGCACACAGCCATTTCTTTGTTCTATGCCGATTGACAATACCTCTTTTCATATCTTTACCTCCTGTGAATATAAAAACTTTATCTATGTCAATCATACTATTTTATTTTTATAAATTCTTTATAAATAACTTAAGAATTTATTATTTGTGCATCTTAATTTCAACAGAATATTTATAATGAGAATTTTCAGGATAGAAAACGCACTACATACATCAATATATTGTGAGGAATTACCTCACCTTAGAATACTCCAGTAAACTTTTCATTACAGATTACTTTCCCTCCGGTTCACATTCTTGCGCAGATAATTCCCCAGATCTGTGATGCACAGAAGCGTCACGATCAGAAACGCACCCGGAATCAAAATCATCCACCATGAGTTGGTCGGCAGCGCGTTTTCCGCCAAAGAAAGCATACTCCCCCACGAGATCAGCTCAACCGGCAGTCCGATCCCCATAAAGCTCAGTGTTGATTCGGCCACAATCGCGCTGCGTACGTTCATCGCCACCATGAACATGATCGAAGATACGAAATTAGGCGCCAGATGACGCCGCAATATATAAAAGAAATTTCCTCCCATACATCTTGCCGCAATCACATACTCGCTGCTCCTGAGCTTACGCACCTCTGTCCGTACGACTTTGGCAATACTCATCCAACCGGTAAGTCCGATCACAAGCGAGATACTGAACACGTTCGCCTCTCCGAGAACCGCCTGCATAAAAATAACCGCCAAAAGCCCTGGCACACTGAGCAGGAGCTCTGTCAAACGCATCAGAAAGCGGTCGGCCCATACAGGCGCGCTCCCGCTGAATGCTCCAAAGATCACCGCGATCACTGTGGATATAACGGTCGAAACAATCCCTATAAACAATGAAATCCTGCCTCCGTACCAGATCATGGAGAAGATATCCCTTCCCATCGTATCCGTTCCAAATAAGAACTCCCGGTTCGGCGGGACGTTATAATTCTGCAGATCCAGATAAAGGGGATCCTTAGTCATAATGAGACTGCAGTTAAGACATCCTGCTATGATCAAACCTAAAAGCAGCATAGAAACTATGGGCTTTCCCTCATACCGTTTCTTCTTCTGTACAGGCTTTGCACAGGCAGTATCCCTGATTCCGGCAATTTCAAATTCTCCTGCCATTTCTTCCGCTACCTCCCGTTCTGTCAATACAGCTAATGTATTAGTTTTCTCATTCATTACCGCTTATTTGCCAGCCGTCCGCCTTTCCTGCTTTTCAAAGTAGCAGGCGCCGTCCCCATCCGCGGATCGATCATCTCATTGATCACCTGCGCCGCCATGTTGCACAGGATCACCAGAATTCCCGACATCAGACACAGAACCATCAGCAGATTATAATCCTGATATCTCGCGCTCTCATAAGCCAGTGTTCCCAGTCCCGGATAAGAGAAAACCGTCTCCACAATATACGTCCCTCCCAGAATATGAGACACGGAAACCGCCATAATACTCAGATAGGACGGCATAATATTCCACAGGCAATGCCGGAACATAATACTCCTTTTATGCAGGCCTTTCGCCCTCGCAAGCAGGACATAGTCCGCCCTGACTTCTTCCAGAAGTCTGTTGCGTACCATGTAGGCATAATACCAAAGATGGCCCGCCACCACCACAACCATAGGAAGAATCAGATGCCGGATACGATCGCCTATCCCTCCTTCGCCTCCGACTGTATACGCCCCGCTGCTTGGCAGCAGCCTTAGATTCACTGAAAAGATCAGGATCAATACCAGTGAAAGCCAGAACTCCGGGATACAGCTTGTAACCGTCCCTATCTTACAGATCACACGGTCCGGCAGACGATCCTCGTACCACGCGCACAAAACTCCCAGCAATAACGAAAGTACAAAGATAAGCACGAAACCGATTCCTCCCAGGATCAGCGTATTGCCCGCTCGTCCTTTGATTACTTCCACGGCGTCCGTCTTGTACTTGTAGGAGATCCCGAAGTCCCCCTGAAACGCCCTCTCAAGCCACCGGATATACTGAACCGTAATGGGATCGTCCAAACCAAGCTTCTCTTCCGCCCATTTTCGTTCCTTCGGACCCATCTTCTTTGCACGGTCACCGTAATAAGATACCAGAGGATCTCCCGGCGCAAGCCTTGCCATGTAGAATGTGACGGCCGACAGGAAAAAAATACTCAATATAAAATACAGGATTCTACGCCCCATGACAAAACATCTCCTTAATTTATAAAGCCTAATATGACGTAACATCGGATTAAATCGGAGCATACCGGATATCATTAAGACAAGACAATAATTTCTTCGTATAATCATGCTTCGGATTGGAAAATAGTTCTTTTACCGGCGCCGTCTCCACCAATTTTCCCTGATACATGACTCCGACTCTGTCGCATAAGAATTCGACCATTGCCAGATCATGGGCGATAAACAAGAATGAGAATCCATGTTCCTTCTGGAGATGACGGAACAGATTCACAATCTGCGCCTGAATCGATACATCCAGCGACGCAATAGGCTCGTCCGCCACCAAAAGTTCTGGTTCCATGGTCAGAGCCCTTGCGATAGCCACCCTCTGTCTCTGCCCTCCGGATAATTCCGCAGGATATTTATCCAGATAACCGGCGTCTAGTCCGACATAACGCATCTGGAATTCTGCCTCTGCGCGCAGAGAACCTCTCGGCGGGTTGATGCGATGGATCTTCAAGGGTTCCGCTATGATATCCCCTACCTTCATCCGCGGATTCAGACTGGAATTGGAATCCTGGAAAATCATCTGCCGCGTCGTCTCAAGCATCCGCTTATTCCTGCGAAACTGCCCGGGTTCACAGATATCAATCCCTTTATATAAGATTCTTCCTGCTCCGGACGCTTCCATATCAGAACCCCTTCGTATATCTGCTTCGCCTCGCCCCCCGGCAGCTCCTTGTCCGGGAGGTCGGTAGATATTCATGATACACCGTGCAACCGTCGATTTCCCCGAACCCGACTCCCCGATCAAACCGAATATCTCTCCACGCCTGATCTGGAAAGAAACATCCTCTGCCGCCTTCACCGACAACTTATCTCTAATTGAAAATGTATAAGACAGATGCCGTACATCTAATAATATCTCTTCCTTTATTCCCGTCTTCATAACGCCCCCTGCAGGATACTGCTTCCCGCCGTTCCGAAGATCTGCCGCCTTTAAGACAGCGGCGCCGGACGGAATCTTCGGCGCGCGCTCATCCAAAAGCCAGGTTGCCGCATAATGTGTATCCGTAACCCGGAACACAGGCGGTTCTTCCTCATAATCAATCGCAAGCGCATATTCGTTACGGCATGCGAAAGCATCCCCCTTCGGCAGATGATGCGGCGTCGGAGGCATCCCCGGAATCGTATACAACTCATCCCTTCCTTTTGAAAATGCCGGAAGAGACTTCATAAGCCCCCACGTATACGGATGTCTCGGGTCGGTAAATATCTCCTCTGCCGTACCGATCTCCACAATCTTGCCGGCATACATCACCGCAACCCGGTCCGCGATCCTTGCGGCGATACCCAAATCATGCGTCACAAAAACGGCCGCCGTCCCAAGCTTATGCCGGATATCCCGAAGCAGATTTAAAATCTGCGCCTGTATCGTCACATCCAGCGCAGTCGTCGGTTCATCCGCGAATAGAATCTCCGGATTCCCGGCAAGCGCCGCCGCCATCACGCTCCGCTGCCGCATTCCGCCGGAAAAATGACAGGGATACATGTTCATCCGCTCTTCCGGACGCTCAATCCCGACCAATGTCAGTAATTCTATAACCCTTTTTTTCAATTCCTTCTTCGTGATCTTTGGCTGATGCACCTTCACTGCTTCCGCAATCTGCGTCCCTACGGGCATAACCGGATTCAGCGCTGTCATAGGATCCTGGAGGATCATAGAAAATAACTTCCCCCGAAGTCTCTGCATATCCCGTTCACGATACCCGGTAATATCTGCGCCCTTCACCCGGATACTTCCTGACCGGATCTTTGCGGCAGAAGGGAGTAACTTCATAATCGCCTTACACAGCACGCTTTTCCCGCAGCCTGACTCTCCCACGATAACCAGTATCTCCCCGGCCCTCAATGAGAAACTGACATCCCGCACAGCCTGTATATCCCCGTTCAGTGTATGGAAACTGACGGAAAGATTGTTTACCTCAAGTATTTCATTCATTTTACAATCGTCCACTCCGTAATATTCCAGAATATCCCCACGCCGTGATGTCCCATAACCGTATCCGCCGCGATCCCCTGAATCCTGGAATCCGCCACATAATTCGCGTCTATATAACAGATAAACGCATAAGCCGGATCCTTTGCCAGTTCGACCTGAAACTTATCATACGCCTCGGCCCGAACCTCAGGATCATCGGACTGGCGCGCCTCGGTCAGATATCTGTCCACCAGTTCGTTGGAATATCCGCTGTAATTCGCCCCCTTATCCGTACCGAACACCTTATATGTATGGTCGTCCGCGTCAAAGGGACTTCCCCAGCCGATCAGGTAAGCCGTCTGTCCCTCCCAGTCTACCTGAGCCGGGATATCTGCCGTACACTCAATCCCAACCTCCCGAAGCTGCTGGATAACTGCCTGCGCAATATCGATACGAACCTGGTCTCCCGCGCCTACACTGATCACAAAACCTACGGTCTCGCCGTCTCTTTCATAGAAGCCGCCGCTTCCCATCTTACATCCTGCATCCTCAAGAATCTGCCTCGCCTTCTCGGGATCATAATCATAATGCTCCACATCTTCATTATTATAAATATTTCTCTGCAGCGGTCCATATGCGGCGGCGCCCTGTCCAAGAAGTATGGCGTCGACGATCGCCTGCCTGTCGATCGCATAGCAGACAGCCGGAATAATATCCCGGTTCTTCTTCCAGTACCCATTCCGGAAATTAAACAGAATCCCCCTGTAATCCGAAGTCCTCATATCATAGCATTGATAGCCCTCCTTCTCTGCAAAAGATTCCGCATCCTTCGGCGTCAGCAGCGCCAAATCAAGCTCGCCTGATTCCATCTGCATTGCCTTCACATTATCATCCGGAACGATCTTGAAAACAATCCTTCCAATCTCAGGCTTATCTTTAAAATATGCTTCATTTTTTACGAGGGTGATCGCCTGCCCTTCATCCCAATCCTCCAGCCTGTAAGGGCCGGTACCCACCGGATGCCGGAAGAAATCCGACTCCTGCATATCCTCACCCCTGAGCAGATGTTCCGGAAGCACCGCCATCGTCATATAGTCAAGAAACGCTGCGTTTGGCTCCGCCAGGCGAAATGCTATGGTATAGTCGTCCTCCACGGCGATCTCTTCCACGTCTTCATAGTTCGGCGCATTCTCGGATCCGTTCTCGGGATTCATGATTGCCTCAATCGTAAATTTCACATCCTCTGCCGTAAATTCTTCACCGTCATGCCACTTCACCCCTTCTTCCAGACAAAACGTGTAGGTACAGGTCCCCTCGTCAAAATCCCAGCTCTTCGCCAGACCGGGAACCACTTCGTTCTCCCCGTTATGGGCCGTAAGACCGTTAAAAATCAGAATATTAATCTCACCGTGTTCATCCATCGCCGGATTGATCCTGGTATAATCACCGCTGCCATAGATTAACGTACCGCCGTCGTCCGCGTTCTGATCCACGGCAGAATCCGATGGAGATTCCTGCGGGCTAGACGCTGCGCCGCAGGCAGTCAGCGTAAAAGCCATGATCACAATCTGTATCCATAATATAGATCTTTTCATTATATTTTTCCTTCCTTTAATCTATTTCTTCTCCCCCAATCGGTTGATCTGCGTCGCAATATAGCCCGCGCCATAGCCGTTATCAATATTCACAACCGCAATCCCGTTTGCACAGGAATTGATCATTGTAAGAAGCGCAGACAATCCGTTAAGATTAGCTCCGTATCCTACGGAGGTCGGCACCGCGATCACCGGCTTATCCACCATTCCTCCAATGACGCTGGCCAGCGCGCCCTCCATTCCTGCAATAGCTATCACACAGTTGGCGCTCTGAATCATCTCCAGTCTCGAGAGCAGACGATGAATCCCGCTGACCCCGACGTCATAGATCCGTTCCACATAACTTCCAAAATACTCCGCAGTCTGCGCCGCCTCCTCCGCCACCGGGATATCCGCGGTCCCCGCCGTACAGACCGCGATCCTGCCGGTATGCTCCTTCGCCGGCCTCTCAATCTTCATAATTCGGGAAAGCGGGTCATATTCAAGATTTGGCAAATGCAGTTTCAGCGCTTCATACTGTTCCGCAGATGCACGTGTTCCGAACACCTCGCCGTTTTCTTCATATAATTTCTGATATATGTGCAAGATGTGTTCCGTCGCTTTTCCGCTGCAGAATACCACTTCCGGGAAACCGGAACGAAGTTTCCTGTGGGTGTCAAGCTTCGCGTACCCCATCTCCTCGAAAGGCTGTCTGCGGAAGATCTGTTCCGCCTCCTCCACCGTCATGCCGCCGCTTTTCACTTTTTCCAATATCTCTCTTGTATCCATATCTTCTCTCCCAGCCTTTTTTCCGCTTCTTTCTTTGTTTGTTTTTCTGTTTCTTTCTTTGTTTCTTTTTCCGCTTCTTTCTTTATTTGTTTTCTGCTTCTTTCTTTGTTTCTTTTTCCGCTTCTTTTTTCGTTTCTTTTTTCACTTCTTTTTTCGTTTTTTCTCTGCCTTTTGAGTGTGCTGCTGATTTTTCTAAGCATTTCACATCGCTGCCGAACAAAAAAAGCCGCAAAAACACTGCCTGCCTTTCTGGCAGACGCTTTGTCTTCGTGACTTTATTCTTCCTTGTTCTGTTTTCATTTATATGCCGTCTCTGTCTGCCGACAGTCAACGGATATACAGTTCCTAAGCAGGAATCCGCCCTTCGGGGCCGTCGTCGTTACACTTCTGTGCATCCCATGATTCAGATCTTCCTGAACCTATCTCCTGCTATTCTCCCGCCGTTCCATCCGGTTAGAACCGGCTCTCCCGCAATCGGTCTATCACAGCCTCTATCATAACACTCATAGAAGTATTCTTAACCCCTACTATGATATTATTGCATTGGTTCATCGGAATCAACAGCTTCTTCACATCGCTTTGTCCCACTGCCGCAGCCATAGCCGGCGTAATCTCCCCGTACATAGAATCTGCAATGGCGATTCCTACCGGCCCGACGATCACGTCCGCTCTTCTGCATCCTGTGACTACCGCGTTCTCCCCTGTTGCTCCATGATCCGCACCCGCCTTCAGCATATTGGAAGTCGCAAGGGTATTCGTACCGACGGCCGTAATCTCCGCCTGCGGAAATTCTTTCTTTATGGAGGCGACCAGTTGTCTCCCCAGGCCGCCTCCCTGTGCATCTATGACCAAAATGTTCATATCTTCCTAATCCTCGACTTCAATCTTCCGGATTTTCTTCGTACGGATCTCTTCACAGATCTCACTGATAAACGTATCCAAAGATTTCTGTCCTTCGTCGCCTAAGAAACGGCTTCTCACGGATACCAGACCTTCCTCCTGTTCTTTTGCTCCCACTACCAGCATATACGGTACCCGATCCAGACGTGCCTCTCTGATCTTATAGCCCATCTTTTCCGAACGCTGGTCAACGAAGCAGCGGATACCATTGGATTTCAGCCTGCTTTCCACCTGCGCCGCGTAATCATGGAATTTCTCGGAAATCGGGATCACGCGTACCTGTTCCGGACACAGCCATGTAGGGAACAATCCCGCATATTTCTCGATCAGCCATGCGAGAGTTCTCTCGTAACAGCCCATAGATGTCCGATGAATAATATACGGACGTATCTTCTCACCGTTCTCGTCAATATAATACATATCAAACTGCTCTGCAAGCAGGGCGTCCCACTGGATCGTAATCATGGTATCTTCCTTGCCGTATACATTCTTGGCGTTGATATCTACCTTTGGCCCATAGAACGCGGCTTCTCCTACATCCTCTACGAACGGGATATTCAGTTCCTTCAGCATAGAACGGATATGCCCCTCGGTCTCTTCCCATACCTCAGGAGCGCCGATGTACTTCTCCGTATTCTCCGGATCCCACCTTGACAGATGATAGGTAACATCCTCCTCTACCCCCAGAACCTGCAGGCAATGCTGTGCCAGCGCGATACAGTCTTTGAATTCCTTGACCATCTGATCCGGCCGCACGATCAGATGTCCCTCAGTGATCGTAAACTGACGCACGCGAGTCAGACCGTGCATCTCGCCGGAATCCTCATTGCGGAACAGAGTAGACGTCTCGCTGTAACGCAGAGGCAGGTCACGATAGCTGTGCTGCTCGGCTTTGTATACATAATACTGGAACGGGCAGGTCATCGGACGAAGGGCAAATACTTCTTTATCCTTCTCCTCGTCCCCCAGTACAAACATGCCTTCTTTATAGTGATCCCAGTGCCCGGATATCTTATAGAGATCGCTCTTTGCCATCAGAGGAGTCTTCGTACGGATATATCCTCTCTCGTTATCCTCCAGATCCTCCATCCATCTCTGGAGTTCCTTTAACATAATCACACCCTTGGGCATCAGCAGCGGCAGACCCTGTCCGATGACGTCCACCGTAGTAAACAGCTTCATCTCACGGCCAAGCTTATTGTGGTCCCGCTTTTTCGCTTCCTCCAGCTTATGCAGATGCTCCGCCAGTTCGTCCTTCGTGCCGTATGCCGTTCCGTAGATACGGGCAAGCATCTGATTCTTCTCGCTTCCTCTCCAGTATGCGCCGGAAGAAGAAAGAAGCTTGAATGCCTTCACACCCTTCGTGCTCATCAGATGCGGTCCTGCGCACAGATCAACCCAGTCGCCCTGCGTATAGAATGATATCTCGGCGTCTTCCGGAAGATCTTCGATCAATTCTACTTTATAAGACTCGTTTCTCTCTTTGAAAAATGCAATCGCTTCCTCCCTGGATTTGGTGAAACGCTCAATCTTCGCACCCTTCTTTATAATCTTCTTCATTTCTTTCTCAATTGCGTCCAGATCCTCTCTCGAGAACGGCGCGCTCTCAAAATCATAATAAAATCCGGTATCAATGGACGGCCCGATCGCTACCTTCGCATCCGGAAAAAGATTCTGTACGGCCTCTGCCATCACATGAGACGCCGTATGGCGAAGAACCGCCAGTCCCTTCTCGTCTCTGGCCGTAAGGATATTCAGCTTACAGTCGCCGTCAAGTACGGTGCGCAGATCCGCCACCTCCCCGTCGACTTCCCCGGCGCATGCGGCGCGCGCCAGACCTTCACTGATGTCATACGCAATATCAATAATAGCTTTTGCTTCTGCATATTCCTTCGTTGAACCATCTTTTAATGTGATAATCATATCTTATTCCTTCCTTTCTTATGATGAATATAAAAAAACCCGCCCTTACGACTCCTGAGAATCATAAGGGACGAGCTAAATAGCTTAATCATGATATTCATAATTAAATCTTAGTCGCGGTTCCACCCTTCTTGCCGTCCGCTATACGCGGAAAACCACTTCATTGATGATAACGGAATCACCGGACCGGATTAAGGCCACTCGGAGCTGGTCTTCAAATGCTTCTGCAATAAGATGCTCTCAGCGCCAGAAGCCTGTATATTATAGTATACTATATATCCTTCCGGGCATCTCTCTCTTTAAGGATCCGCATTCTACTCGTCTCGTCTGCGTGTTAGCTTTCTTTTCATTCCTTCTTAACCATTATAGCACAGGAAATCCAATTGTCAATTAAGAATTTTATCCGCGGCGCGGAATACCGCTTTCACAGGGCACTGCCGTCTGGCACTTCCCGCATCCAAGCCGGGGCGCGTACTCTTTCTTAACATGCTGCAGCCATTGATGGCAGGGAGCATGTTCCTTTCCTTCTTCCGATATCGCGTGAACCGGACATCGTCTGATGCATTCCCCGCACCGGATACAGTAATCATAAAGTCCCTGATACGGACGCACGTCTGTCTCAAGCTCCAACGATGTGACGAGACTGCAGAATCTCCCCGCCATTCCCTTGCGGGTGATAATCCCCTTCGACAGACCAAACGTACCGAGACCGCAGAGGTACGCTATGTGACGCTCCGACCACATACTGCCGTATACCGGCTCTTCGGAATCATTATCCGGCTTCTGATTCATAAAAGCCTGGAATCCTTCCTCCAACGCCGGCGCACAGGACGGATATCCCTCTTCCCTCAAAGAATCTCTCAGCCTCGCAATAAAAGCGCGGAGGAATTCGTTTCCTTCAATCCTGCAGTAAAGCCATTCCAAAGACGGTGTCTCCGGCTCCGTCCGGTTACTCTTCCTCGCCACCTCGCCGGCAGGAAAGAATAAGGATACCACCGTTCTTGCTTCCGGCAGCCACTCCTTCGGAGACCGGTGCCAGGGTCCGACTGCCTTCGGGTCCTTATACTCCTGAAACAACGTATCCTCCGCGGAACCGATCCCTATCAGGGGTTCCGAGAACATCTGAAGTTCCTTAACAGTCCCGTCCTCTCTTTCTACCGTCACATGATTCCCTTCTACCTCGCAGAACAATCTGTGAACCAATTCATTCAACTCCATACGATCCATGCTATTCCCTCCCGAATCCCTCTTAATACACTCCTGGAACTCCTTTATCAGATAAACCTGATTACGAGACGTACACGGCGTGTATATGATCAGAATCAATACCGATTATGTACCTCTTCCGCAAAACACATCAGATCCTTCAATTCGATCTCTTTCCCGCTATCCAGCACGGCCCTGCCGCTCATCCTTCCGAATACCTGATGCTGATCCGTCTCGATGACCAGAGCATTCGTCCTCGCCGCCCGGTCAAGCGCCGGCACAAAATCCATCTCAAACCTTCCGTCGCTGGAGGTAAATTTCCACGGCTTCATGTAATCGTCCTGAGGAATATGGAACGTCACATCATCAAGCTTATGTCCCTTCCCTTCATAGAAAAGCATATTCTCGGATGCCGCCGAAGTATCCCCGAAACCATAACCTATATTGAATCCGAAGGGCTTTCCATCCACCATACAATTGCCGGATCCCCAGTACCATCGGTTATCATAAGTCCATACGCCTCTCCCCCAGTCCAGGGTTCCAAAGTCCGTCTCCGGCGAAAATGTATAAACCTTCCCGTCATAACGCATACTCCCGCCTGCCGGCATACAATTGATCTTCTGGTTATAGTAAAACGCCGTCTTCTTCTCCTTCCAGGGCGTCGCGATCACCATGGAATCCATCTGCGGCTGCCGCAGCGTGATATTACATTCGAAGTCCTTTCCCTGATAAAAATTCCGGAAACGGCAGAGAATCCTCCGCTTTCCCTCATCTTTCCGGAATTCCATATGAAGACGCTTATCATGATAGATTGTATCGCCCGCCTCTGAAGTAGACGGCAGATGAAGCCTTCCCATGGTAAACGGATTCAGGATGGTCTCCGTATGCTCCCATCCCTCTTTAAAATTCAGCAGTGAAACCGACTGCAGTCCGATATAACCGTCGTCCGATATGGTAAACGCCCCCGCAAAATCCTCGTTCAGCACCAGATAATAATCCCACTCTTTGATCCGAAACGCCGGCGCCCTGATTCTGGATCTGTCGTAGATCTGCAAGAGATTTCTTGACCATCCCGGTTCTCTAAGCGACCCGTCCTCTTTTAAAAGCTGCTGCCTTGCGGTTACTTCATGATTTCTCATCGCATCATACCCTCTCTTCTTATCTCATACCACATGAATCATCACAATAACTGCCTATTTTTCAAACGCCACGTCAATCGAACAAATCTCCGCTATCGTCCCGATACGCATATTCGGACCAAATATTCCTACTCCGGAAGTTACGATATTATGCATATTTCCTTTTTTCTTATAACCGCAGGCATTCTCCCACATCATACGGACCGTCAGATTTCCCGGAAACATCTGCCCGTCATGAGTATGTCCGCACAAATCTAAGTCCACTCCCGCATCCGCCAGTTCCTTAAGCTCCTTTGGCTGATGGTCGATAACGAAGACAGGTTTTGATAAATCCATATCTGCCGTGATCTCTTCCGGCGTCTTCCGAGTCTTAATCCCCCGTCCCGGACGCTGCCTGTCCGGACGTCCGTAAAGGTAAATACTGTCCGCAATCATCACCGACTCATCCCGAAGCAGAGTGATTCCCGCCTTCTCAAGGAATTCGTCCATCCTGACGTCGCTTTCTTTCCTCTTCCTCTCATCGAATGTGAATCCTGCCAGGATCTTCTCTTTGATATCATGGTTTCCATAACAGGCATACACACCGTACTTGCTCTTAATTTCCTTCATTATGGAGATCAATTCCTCCGGATCCTCCAGCGCGTCATATTCATTATCGAAGATATCCCCGGCAAAAATAACCAGATCAGGTTCCTCCGCATTGATCTTCTCAACCATCTTATGTATCTGTTCACATCCAATACTATATCCCATGTGCAGGTCGGCCGCCAGAACCACCTTCATCTTCTTTATCCCACCTGCGTTCTTTGCAATAACCGTCTCGTATCTGGTCGTATGAATATTCCCCGCATTAACGATCCCCCAGATACTAAGGGCTGCGATACCAATGGCGCAGAGAATCCCCGATATGATAAATACTCTAAAACTTCTTAATTTCTCCTGATCGATCTTCTTGCTTCTCTTTAGAATAATATGTAAGATATCTGCCGCCCCGACTACCAGAATCGTATGAAGCAATATTCCAAGCCAGTAATTGCCGATCTTCACAAAGAATCTCTTAATCGGTCCGGAGGGCAGGAAGAATCCTACCCCCATCGCACTCGCAAAGAATATATACACGGCAGATATGATAAGACGGGAACGGAATCTTCGAAATTCTTTCCTGCAGGTACTGAGCCAACGGATTAACCATCTTACAATATAAACCTGAACCAGAACGTATATCGGTGACAATAGAACTGCCAGCATAATCTTCTCTCCTCTTGTAACTCTATTCCTTCCAATGCAGCGCGTTGTGTTCCGTCCTGCCGTCCCGAAGCATCAGCTCATTCACTGCTTCTCTTGGATCTTTTCCCTCGAATAACACTTCGCTTACTTTATCAATGATCGGAAGCGACACGCCATACTTCTTTCCCAGCTTCACCGCCGCCTTGGCAGAATACACGCCTTCTACAACCATCTGTACTTCATCCATCGCCTCCTGCATACTCCGGCCCTGACCCATGAGATAACCTGCTTTTCGATTACGGCTGTGGACGCTGGCGCAAGTCACAATCAGATCACCGATTCCCGTAAGTCCGGTGAAGCTTTCCACCGCGCCTCCCATCTTCACGCCCAGCCTTGCAATCTCTGCAATTCCTCTGGTGATCAGCGCCGCTTTCGTATTGTCGCCGTATCCCAAACCATCTGCAATCCCGGCTGCCAACGCAATAACATTCTTAAGAGAACCTCCAAGCTCCATACCGAGCATATCCGGACTGGTATACACACGGAAGGATTCGCTCATGAACATCTCCTGAAGATACTTTGCCGTTCCTTCTTTCTTCGCTCCCACTACTACGCTGGTAGGAAGTCCTCTTCCTACCTCCTCCGCATGACTCGGTCCTGATAAGACTGCCACATCCGCCTGGGGAATCTCCTGCTCAATCTGCTGTGAAAGCGTCATCAAAGTACTTTCTTCGATTCCCTTCGCCACATCCACGATAATCTGTCCGTCCATGATGTACGGACTCATACTGCGCGCCGTATTCCTCGTAAAAGGAGACGGCACGGCCAATACGATAAAGTCCTTTCCCTTCAGCGTACTCTCCACGTCCGTCGTAAATACCATATCTTCAGGAATCTTCACCCCCGGCAGTTTACTTACATGCTCTCTCTTCTCGGACAGAATCCTGACTTCTTCCTCACTGATCGACCACACCGTAACCTGATGTCCGTTTTTATGAAGCAGAAGAGCCAGCGCCGTACCCCAGCTTCCCGCTCCCATAATTCCTACATTCGCCATACTTCTACCCTTCCTTTCATTATTTATTCTTTCCGACACTGAGTTTGTTCTCCGTTCCGGACAACAGCCTCTTAATATTCGCTCTGTGTTTGAAAAACGCCGACAACATCAGAAACGCGGCGATTCCGTACATCTCATAGAGATAGTTCTGCGCAATACCATATACTCCGGTCTGTCCAAGATAGACTACCTCGCCGAGATAAAGAATCACCACCGCCAAAGATCCCACAGACACATACTTCGTTCCTGCCACGATCCCCACGAACACCGCCAGACAGATCACCACCATCCAGGCGTTGGTTGTACTTAACAACAGCCCTGCAGTCGTAGCAATCCCCTTTCCGCCCTTAAACTTCATATAAAACGGGTAATTATGCCCCAGAACCGCCCCCATACCTGCATACATCGCAAGAAGAGGCAGCATATCTCCATGCGTCCCTTTATAGATCATGCGCACCAACAGAACCGCGAACACACACTTGAAAGCATCTCCAAGCAGCGTAACCACTCCTGCTTTCCATCCCATCGTCCTGAGTGCATTGGTAGTTCCCGCGTTTCCGCTTCCCTGCTTACGGATATCTATATTATGCATCTTCCCGTACAGGTATCCCGTCTGCAGCAGCCCGAATACATACCCGATCATTACACATATCAGCCGTTCCATACTAGCGCTCCTTTTCCTTTCTTTCTCTTATAAAGAACTTCAGAGAAGTTCCTTTGAACCCAAAAGCTTCACGAATCTTATTCTCCAGATATCTGGTATAGGAAAAATGCATCAATTCCTTGTCATTCACGAAAATTACGAACGTAGGCGGCTTCACCGATACCTGTGTGATATAATAAAGTTTCAGCCTCTTTCCCTTATCTGAAGGCGGCTGCTGCATCGCCACCGCTTCCGTCATGATCTCGTTGAGCACGCCGGTCGCCACGCGCATGGACTGATTCTCAATCACCATGTCTATCATATCGTAAAGTTTCACAAGCCGCTGCCCTGTCTGTGCGGAAACATACATAATCTGTGCGTAAGGCATGAACGACAGCACTCTTCGTACTTCATTCTCATATTCCCGCATAGTCTTATCATTCTTCTCAATGGCGTCCCATTTATTGACTACAATGATAATTCCCTTGCCGCGCTCATGGGCGATCCCGGCTATCTTCGCATCCTGTTCCGTCACGCCCTCCACCGCGTCGATCACCATCAGCACCACGTCGGCGCGCTCTACGGCAGACACCGCGCGGATGATACTGTAACGCTCCAGCTCTTCTTTAATCTTACTCTTCCTGCGAAGCCCCGCAGTATCAATGAATACATATTCTTTCCCGTTATACACGATATCCGTATCGATCGCGTCCCTGGTGGTTCCCGCTATGTCCGACACGATCACTCTCTGCTCTCCCAAAAGCTTATTGATAATGGAAGATTTCCCCACGTTCGGCTTTCCGATGATCGCCACCCGGGGTCTGTCGTCCTCTTCTTCCTCCCCCGCTCCATCCGGAAAATACTTGACTACCTCGTCCAGCATATCGCCGATTCCAAGCCGCGACGCCGAAGATACAGGCATAGGGTCGCCGATTCCAAGATTATAAAATTCATACACATCCGTCATAAATTTCTCAAAATGATCAACCTTGTTCACGACCAGCACCACAGGCTTATCCGAGCGTCTCAGCATGTCCGCCACCTTAGAATCCGCATCCACAAGCCCTTGCCGCACATCCGTCAGGAATATGATAACATCCGCCGTATCGATTGCAATCTGCGCCTGCTCCCGCATCTGCGACAGTATGACGTCTTTGCTCTCCGGTTCGATTCCTCCGGTATCTACCAGGGTAAATTCTTTATCCAGCCATGAGACGTCCGCGTAGATACGATCCCTTGTCACCCCGGGAGTATCCTTCACAATGGATATCATCTCTCCGGCCAGCGCATTAAATAGAGTTGATTTTCCTACATTCGGCCTTCCTACAATTGCCACTACTGGTTTACTCATATTCTGTCTCCTGTTCTTAGAAGCTAAAAAGAAATATCTTAACAATCTTGTTAAAATTTCCGCTGCAAACAGCCGCCTGCCGCGGAAATAATCGCTTCAATAAAATCTTGTCCGCTTGATTTTACAATATCTATACGAACTTGTAAAGCCTCTTCCGCCTCCGGCAGCGTAATATCGTCCAGGAACACGTCCTCTTCGCTGCGGAACATATTGCAGGGCAGCAATAGTCTCTCTCCCAATTCCCGTCCCTTAAGCTGCGCGATCAGATCCTGCCCTGTGATAAGACCGGACACCGTGATCTGCTCCCCGAAGAAATCATTCCGGATCGGATACACATGAATCCTGGTATTGGGATATTTGCTCTCTAACTGTTCCGCCATCCTCCGGATGTATGGAACCGCCAGCAGCCCGGTGGCAATAGAAACCTCTCTGTTCTCATCGTCTCCCTCCGCATCAGAACAGGCCGCCTGAAATTCCTCCTCAAGCAGCCGAAGCATTCCTACCCCATTTTCCAACTGCAGATATCCGTCATAGCGCTCTTCCTCAGGCATCTCTTCTTCCGCAAGAATATACCACTCGTCCCCGGCATGGATAAAATG
The DNA here is from genome assembly GCA_910585725.1 of uncultured Dorea sp. GTDB lineage: Bacteria > Bacillota > Clostridia > Lachnospirales > Lachnospiraceae > Sporofaciens. The sequence goes on from CAJUFA010000022.1 coordinate 38,234, forward strand.
AGTCCCGTATTCTCTGTAAAGCCTCTCCTGCCACCTGTGAATGACCTTAAGCACTTTCTTTGCATCCTCCCTCTGAAAAGGTTCTAACGGATACAATCCTTCCCGATACTTCGTAAGTCCTACGGGAACCACAGAAACACTCTGCAGGCACGGGATATATTTTACCAGATCACGAATACTTCGCTCCAACTCTTCCCCGTCATTAATCCCTTTGCACAGCACAATCTGTCCGTTCATTCGGATACCGCCCTCAAAGAGCCTGTCCGCTTTCTTAAGGGCCTTGCCCGCGAACCGATTATGAAGCATCTTACACCGCAGCCCTGGATTCGTCGTATGAAAGGATATATTGATCGGTTCCAGATGATAATTCACGATCCGGTCAATATCATGATCGCTCATATTCGTCAGCGTGACATAATTTCCCTGCAGAAATGAAAGTCTTGAATCATCGTCTTTGAAATACAGGGTTTCCCGCATCCCCGCAGGCATCTGGTCGATGAAACAGAACATACAATGGTTTCTGCAGGAGCGGTACTCGTCCATCAATCCCTGTTCGAACTCAATCCCCAGATCATCCTCATACTCTTTCTCAATCTCGAGCTCCCATTCCTCACCGTCCGGTTTCCTGATCAGAAGTACCAACTCCTCATCATTGGTATAGAAATGATAGTCAAATACATCTTCTATCTCGCAGTCGTTGACGGAGATCAGTAAATCTCCCGCCTCAATCCCCAATTCCTCCGCAATACTGTCCGGCAGTACTCTCTTTATCATATGTTCATGCTTCCCTGAACTCATGTCTCACCTGTCCTTCCCCAAACTCCATCCGGTCAGAAACCAGTGAAGTATTAGAATCAGTATACCATATACCCATTAAAAGTTCTACTAATACGCGCCTACTTTTCACATCACGTCGGTAAACAGACGCATCTTTTTATTATTTTAAACAATCTATGGTTGACCTCTTCCCCCTGATAGTGATATAAATATTTTAGAAGATATTGCAAGATTTCACAATAATTATTATTAGGAGAACCTTATGCCGAATATTAAACTCATGGAAACAGCGCTTCCTGTAGCGCCGTTAAAAATCGCCGCCTTAGACTCCTGCAAAGATCTGGGGCAGAAAGTTAACGACTATATCGTCCGGTTTCGCCAGGACGCTTTAAAAGAATCCCTTAAATCTCCCCTTTTCTCCAGCTACCAACTTAATAACTATCTGGTGGGCTGCCATTGTCCGCGTTTTGGTTCCGGGGAAGCCAAAGGACTGATTGATGAATCAATCCGCGGAAAAGACTTGTTTATCATGGTTGACGTGTGTAATTACAGCCTGACTTACACGGTCAACGGTCATTTAAACCACATGTCTCCGGACGACCATTATCAAGACTTGAAACGCATCATCTCGGCCGCCAACGGGAAAGCATACCGTCTGAATGTAATCATGCCCTTTTTATACGAGAGCCGTCAGCACAAACGTACCAAACGCGAATCTCTGGACTGTGCCCTGGCGCTCCAGGAACTGATTGATATGGGCGTAGATAATATCATTACCTTTGACGCTCATGATCCCAGAGTACAGAATTCGATTCCTCTCCACGGATTCGACAGTTTCAACCCTCCTTATCAGTTCATCAAGGCTTTGCTGCGCGCCGAACCTGAATTAATCGTGGACAAAGATCACCTAATGGTGGTAAGCCCGGACGAAGGCGCCATGCACCGCGCCATATATTTCTCCAACGTAACGGGCGTGAACATGGGAATGTTCTACAAACGCCGTGATTATTCCACTGTTGTGAAAGGGAAAAACCCAATCGTCGCCCATGAATTCCTGGGGGACGACGTTCATGGGAAGGATATTATCATCGTTGACGATATGATCTCATCCGGAGAAAGTATGTTAGACGTGGCAAGACAGATCAAAGAACGAGGCGCCAACCGGGTATTTGTCTGCACCACATTCGGATTGTTCACAGAAGGTTTCGATATGTTCGACCAATACTATGAACACGGCTATATCGACCGTGTGATTACTACGAACCTGACCTACCTGCCTCCTCTGGCCTATGAGAAACCATATTTTGTAGTCGCGGATATGAGCAAATTCATCGCGTTAATCATCGACTCACTAAATCATGATATCACGATCGGAAAAGTCCTGAATCCTACGGATAAGATTCACGCGCTGCTTAAAGTACATAACCAGGCTCTTAAGCGCGCCTGAGTATGCTTTCGTCAAATATACGGAACAATTTGCAACAGTAAAAGGGCTGCCGTAAGAAAATAATCTTACGGTCGCCCTTTTTGTCTCAGAAATCAGTATAACTCTTTCCCGCTTCCATCGTAATGCCTTTTGCAGCCGCCATCTCCGGCACCGTCACCAACTGGTATCCCGCTTCAATCAATTTGGGGATGAGTTCCATTGCGGCGTCCACGCTTTCGGTATGAATATCATGCATCAGGACTATATCCCCATCCTTCACATTCTCCATAACCATATTAACCGTCGCCTCCGCATTCCTGGTCTTCCAGTCCAGAGTATCTATATTCCACAGGATCATCGGCATCCCGATAACAGATTTCATCGTATCGCTGATTGCTCCATAAGGCGGACGAACCACAGCCGCCCCCTGCCCTACAATCTCTGCAAACTTCTGGTTTGTCCGATCTATCTGGTCGCGGATCTCTGTCTCATCCATCTTTGAAAGATCCGGATGGTCGTACGAATGACTCGCGATCTCGCATCCGATTTCCTTCATGCGTCTGATTTCATCCTGATAGAGGCCTGCATTCTTCCCCAGCATAAAGAACGTCGCATGCGCATGATACTCCGCCAGGACGTCGAGCAATTCTCCTGTCCGTTTTCCCGGACCATCGTCAAAAGTCAGCGCGATCATCGGTCTGCCCGGATCCACCTTAAGCTCTTCCTCGGACTGAAGGACTCCGTCTTCGCCGAAAATATATTTTGTTAAGCCAAGATACATCACCCCTGTCGCCATCTTGCCGTCTTCCGCGAAATAGTAACTCAAACCGTCGATATCCTGCCTGCCGGTTCTCATCCTCCCATCTTCTCCCAGATAGTACTTACAGCCTTCCAGCTCAAGCCAACCACGCCTGAGAATCCCTTCGGAATCCAGATAATATCTTCCCTGAGCCGTATCCTGCCAGCCGGTCTTCATCTTTTCGTCTTCTCCAAAATAAAACGTGTTCCCTTTTGACACCACAAAATCATTCTTCACATATGTACCGTCGTAACGCCTGAATCTGTCGCCGTCCCACTCTCCTACCGGATTCTTTACTGTAAACACGGCGTCCTTAGTCTCTATACTGACTCGTCTGAGCCATTCTTTTTCAAGAGAATTCCTGATATGATCCTCTAACTGTATGCTCATGGGATACTCTCCTTCTGTCATGGTATCTGCATCGCATACTATTGTATATCCTTTCCCCGATTTCAAATCCCTCGTAAGATCTTCCACCGAATATCCTGTCTTCTCATCAAGTACTGTCTTCGGATCTCCCTCGGCTTCTACTTCGGCTTCAAATTCAGGCGTCTCCTCTCCCTGAATCACGTCGCTTCCCTCAAGCTTGAGGCTGATCTTTGCTTCCTGCATATTTGCGGAAGCCGCCGTCATTCCGAAAAGCGGTATCTGGAAGACGATCAAAAGCGCCAGGATGCGCAGACACATCCTTATCCTTCTCACTTTTTTTATTCTTTTCTTTTTTAACTGCTCCCTCTCCTTACTATAGTCCTTTGTCATATGTATCTCTCCCCTTGTCAGACTATCCGATAACTTGCTCCCCGCAATCCCACTTCAAAACTATAATCTGAGTATAGCCGAATTACAAATATAATACAAGGAATCTTATATTAAGATTCCTTAATTATTCGTTAATCTTATTTAATAATTCGAACGCGCAGCACTTCCTTTACATTCTCAAGTTCTTCCGCCACACTATCCGGCACCGGGCTGTCGATATCGATCATCGTATATGCGTATTTTCCTTTACTCTTATTCGTCAGATCCGCAATATTCATGTTATCCTTCGCCAGTATCTTCGTAAACTGACCGATCATGTTCGGCACGTTTCGATGCAGGAGAAGGAGCCGGGTATTATCTCCCTTAAGACCCATATCACAGTTTGGATAATTTACCGAATTCCTGATATTTCCATTCTCCAGATAATCCTTCAACTGTTTTACCGCCATCTTGGCACAATTATCTTCAGACTCTTCCGTGGACGCCCCAAGATGGGGAATTACGATCGCGCCTTTCACTCCAGCGGTTACCGGCGTCGGAAAATCTGACACGTAACGCTTTACATGCCCGGACAAGAGGGCGTCTACCATCGCCTCTTCATCCACCAGTATGTCTCTCGCGAAATTAAGGACCACGACGCCCTTTTTCATCAGCTCAATAGCGTTCTTGTCAATCATCCCCCTGGTCTGTTCTATCGCCGGAACATGGATCGTAATGTAATCACAATTCCCGTATAATTCGTCCACCGTCTTTGCGTGACGAATACTTCTTGACAATCTCCATGCGGAATCTACCGATACATACGGATCATATCCATACACATCCATACCAAGATTCGTCGCCGCATTCGCAACAAGCACGCCGATCGCTCCCAGGCCGATGACTCCTAATTTCTTGCCTTCCAGTTCACATCCCGCGAAAGCTTTCTTCGCCTTTTCCGCGTCCTTCGCGATATTGCCGTCTTCCTCATTCTCCTGTACCCAGCTGATGCCGCCGATGATATCTCTGGAAGCAAGAAGCATGCCTGCGATAACCAGTTCTTTTACTCCGTTGGCGTTCGCTCCCGGCGTGTTGAACACTACGATCCCCTTCTCAGCGCATTCTTCTAACGGAATGTTATTCACCCCCGCGCCGGCGCGGGCAATCGCCTTAAGCTTCGGCGAAAACTCCATATTGTGCATAACCGTGCTTCTCACAAGAACCGCGTCCGCTTTTTCCATCGTGCTTACAGGAACATATTCTTCTGTCAGTCTTTCCAGTCCTACGTCAGAGATTGGATTTAGGCAATGATATTTATACATGATTACAAATTCTCCTCTTCAAACTTCTTCATAAATTCAACCAGCGCCTGAACGCCTTCGATCGGCATCGCGTTATAGATACTTGCACGCATGCCTCCCACCGTACGATGCCCTTTCAGGTTCTCGAATCCCGCCTCTTTCGATTCTTTAATAAATCTGGCGTCTAATTCCTCGTCTCCTGTTACGAAAGGAACATTCATAAGCGACCGGTCTTTTGGCTCTACGGTTCCGCTGAATATCTTACTCTGATCCAGATAATCATATAATATCTTCGCTTTCTTCTCGTTATGCTCCTTCATCGCCGCAAGTCCGCCCTGTTTCTTAATCCACTTGAATACTTTTCCGCAGATATAGATTCCATATGCCGGCGGCGTATTGTACAGAGATCCTGCGTCCGCATGTGTCTTGTACTTTAACATTGTCGGCGTCCCCGGAAGCACGTCGTCCGTAATCAGGTCTTTACGGATGATTACGATAACCGTCCCCGCAGGACCGATATTCTTCTGTACTCCTCCGTAGATAACGCCGTACCTGGTCACATCCACCGGTTCGGACAGGAAACAGGAAGAGACGTCCGCCACCAAAAGCTTTCCTTTGGTATCCGGCAGTTCTTTATATTTCGTCCCATATATCGTATTATTCTCACAGATATACACATAATCCGCATTTTCGGAGATCGGAAGATCCTTACAATCCGGAATATAGGAAAACGTCTTATCTGCAGAGGAAGCCACGATATTGACTTTCCCGTATTTTTTCGCCTCTTCGGCCGCTTTCTTCGCCCACTGTCCGGTGACGATATAGTCTGCTTCCTTATTCTTCATAAGATTCATCGGAACCGCGGCAAACTGCTGCGACGCGCCGCCCTGCAGGAATAATACCGCGTAATCGTCCGGAATCTCCATCAATTCACGCAGATCTGCCTCTGCCGTATCGATAATCTCCTGAAACGCCTTTGAGCGGTGACTCATCTCCATGACGGACATTCCTGTTCCATTATAATCTAACATTTCCTCTGCTGCTTCTCTCAGCACTTCCTCCGGTAATACCGCCGGTCCTGCCGAAAAATTGTACACTCTGCTCATATTCGTTCCTCACCTTTCTGATATATATCATTGCCCCTTCGTTCGGCGCCGCAATCGAAATGATTCTTACTTGCCTTTTTCAAGATCCTTTTCATCAAAGACTTCGTCGATCGCTTTGCCAGGCGCTACCATGGGCCATACCTTGTCGTCGCAGTCGATCTGACAGTCGATAACCACAGGCTTGCCTAATGTCAACGCCCTTGCAAATGCCTCTCTGAATTCTTCCTGTGTAGCCGCACGGATTCCTTCCGCTCCCATCGCTTCTGCCAGCTTCACAAAATCTACGGCGTCATTGAGTATGGTTGCCGAATATCTCTGTCCATAGAACAGATTCTGCCACTGGCGAACCATTCCCAGCACGTGATTATTAATAACAACCTGAATCACCGGAATATTATGGCGGACAGCCGTCGCGATCTCGTTCATATTCATACGGAAACAGCCGTCGCCGGCAATATTGACCACCGTCTTATCCGGCATACCCGTTTTCGCGCCGAGCGCCGCCCCCAGTCCATAACCCATGGTTCCAAGTCCTCCTGAAGTCAGGAGAGTCCTTGGCCTGGCGTAACGATAGAACTGCGCCGCCCACATCTGATGCTGACCCACCTCGGTCACCACGATTGCATCGCCCTTCGTCTGGCGGTAAATCTCTTCCACTACATAAGGACCCGTTAAGATATCAGGATGATAAGACAAAGGATAGCGTTCCTTATACTCCATAATCTTTCCGATCCATTCCTTATGCTCCTGCTGTTTCAGCCTCTCGTTCAGAATACCAAGCACTGCCTTGATATCTCCGGTCACTCCCTGAGTGATCAGCACATTCTTATCCATCTCCGCAGGATCGACGTCAATCTGCAGAATCTTGGCACGACTGGCGAATTTCTTCGCGTTACCGGTTACACGGTCGCTGAATCTTGCTCCGATTACGATCAGAAGATCGCACTCGCTGACTCCATAATTTGATGTTTTTGTTCCATGCATGCCAAGCATACCGGTATAAAGCGGATCCGTCCCAGGAAACGCTCCTTTACCCATAAGGGAATCCGTCACCGGCGCGTCTACTTTCCTGACAAAAGCTCTCAATTCCTCGCTGGCGCCGGACAGAATCGCGCCGCCGCCTACGAAGACGTAGGGTTTCTTTGCTTCCGTAATCAGCGAGACTGCCGCCTCAAGCTCCGCTTCACTCACGTCTTGCGAGGGAACTACCGGCTTAGGCGTTTCCTTCTGATATTCTGCCTTATTTGCCGTTACATCTTTGGGAATGTCAATCAGTACCGGTCCCGGTCTTCCCTTTTTCGCAATAACGAATGCTTTCCTGATCGTATCGGCAAGGACATTCACGTCCTTTACTATATAATTATGCTTTGTGATCGGCATTGTGATTCCCGCAATATCAATTTCCTGGAAGCTGTCTTTTCCCAGAAGGCTTACTCCCACGTTACAGGTAACCGCCACGATGGGAATCGAATCCATATATGCGGTGGCAATGCCTGTCACAAGATTCGTTGCTCCCGGACCGCTGGTCGCAAAACATACGCCGACTTTTCCGGTCGCCCTTGCATACCCGTCCGCCGCATGGGCCGCTCCCTGTTCATGGGAGGTCAGAACATGCTTAATCTCATCGCTATGTTTGTATAATTCGTCATATACATTCAGGATGGCGCCCCCCGGATAACCAAACACGGTATCGACGCCCTGTTCTTTTAAACATTCGATCAAAATCTCTGATCCTGTCAACTGCATATCTGTCATTCTCCTGTCTTCAATGTCTTATTTCCCAGGTATCTCCAGGATTGCCCCGCGGTTACCGGAGGTTACCATCGCCGCATACCTTGCCAGATATCCTGTCGTCACTTTCGGCTCCCGCGGCCTCCATGCTTCTCGTCTCTTTGCCAGCTCCTCGTCTGATACGTCAATTTCCAGCTTCAGATTTGGAATATCTATCTTGATAATATCCCCTTCCTCCACCAGCGCGATAGGTCCGCCGACTGCCGCCTCCGGAGATACATGCCCGATGGAAGCTCCTCTGGACGCGCCGCTGAACCGTCCGTCCGTGATCAGAGCCACGCTGGAACCTAATCCCATTCCTGCAATCGCCGAAGTCGGATTGAGCATCTCTCTCATACCCGGACCTCCCTTCGGCCCTTCGTAACGGATCACCACCACGTCTCCTGCCGAGATCCTGCCGCCTTTAATCGCGTCAATCGCATCTTCTTCACATTCAAATACTCTTGCCGGACCTTCATGGACAAGCATCTCATCTACCACCGCGGAACGCTTCACTACACTGCCGTCCGGAGCCAGATTGCCTTTTAATACGGCAAGACCTCCCGTCTGTGTATACGGATTGTCGATGGGGCGTATAACTTCCGGATCTTTATTTACCGCATCCTTGATATTCTCTCCCACCGTCTTTCCTGTCACCGTCATACAATCCGTATGAAGCAGATTCTTCTTATTCAACTCTGCCATAACGGCATATACTCCGCCCGCTTCGTTCAGATCTTCCATATATGTAGGACCTGCCGGAGCCAGGTGACAGAGATTCGGGGTCTTCTCACTGATACCGTTGGCAAAATCTATCTCAAAATCCATCCCGATCTCATGCGCGATTGCCGGAAGATGAAGCATACTGTTTGTCGAACATCCCAGCGCCATATCTACGGTAAGCGCGTTCAGGACAGCCTTTTCTGTCATGATATCCCTTGGACGGATATTCTTCTCCAATAACTCCATTACCTTCATGCCCGCCTGTTTTGCAAGGCGGATTCTCGCAGAATAGACCGCCGGAATGGTTCCGTTTCCGCCAAGTCCCATTCCAAGCACTTCTGTCAGGCAGTTCATACTGTTCGCCGTATACATACCGGAACAAGAACCGCAGGTCGGACATGTCTTATTCTCGAATTCGCACAGATCTTCATCCGTGATCTTACCCGCCGCATTCGCTCCTACCGCCTCGAACATGCTGGAAAGACTCGTTTTCTTTCCTTTAACATGTCCCGCAAGCATAGGGCCGCCGCTGACGAAGATCGTCGGGACGTTGATTCTTGCCGCCGCCATCAGAAGCCCCGGCACATTCTTATCACAATTCGGCACCATTACCAGGGCGTCGAACTGATGCGCAAGCGCCATCGCCTCCGTGGAATCCGCGATCAGATCTCTGGTAACCAGTGAATATTTCATTCCGATATGTCCCATGGCGATTCCGTCGCATACCGCGATCGCCGGGAATACGATGGGCGTTCCGCCCGCCATGGCGACTCCCTGCTTTACTGCGTTTACGATCTTATCCAGGTTCATGTGTCCCGGAACGATCTCGTTATAAGAACTTACGATCCCTACCAGGGGACGGTCCATCTCTTCTTGCGTAAGCCCCAGCGCATTAAACAATGAACGGTGGGGAGCCTGCTGCTTTCCTTTTGTAACTGTATCACTTCTCATGATAAACCTCCTAAACCTATGCTCCTGCTGTTAACCAATATTACCCGCGATCAGATCGCCCATCTTATCCGTTTTGACCTGCTGCTTTCCTTCCGACATAATGTCAATCGTCCGGTATCCTTCCTCTAATACTTTCGCAACCGCACGCTCGATCGCGTCCGCCTCTTTATCCAGATCGAAACTGAAACGCAGCATCATCGCCGCGGACAGGATAGTCGCGATGGGGTTGGCTATGCCCTTCCCCGCGATATCCGGCGCGGAACCGCCGCTCGGCTCATAGAGTCCGAATTTCGTCTCATTCAGGCTGGCGCTTGCAAGCATTCCGATGGAGCCCGTCGCCATACTCGCCTCGTCAGACAGGATATCTCCAAACATATTCTCCGTAAGGATCACGTCAAACTGTTTCGGATCTTTGACTAACTGCATCGCGCAGTTATCCACAAGCATGTGCTCTAAGGTTACCTCCGGATACTCCCCGGCCACTTCCTCCACAACCTTTCTCCAGAGCCTGGATGAATCCAGGACGTTCGCCTTGTCCACGCTGGTTACTTTTTTCCTGCGTTTCATGGCTATATCGAATCCGCGCTTTGCGATCCTGCGGATCTCATGCTCATTATATGTAAGAGAGTCGTACGCCGTCATGACGCCTTTTTCTTCCACGGTCTTCCGTTCTCCGAAATACAGACCTCCTGTCAGCTCTCTCATGATCATCATATCAAATCCGCCCTCTGTAATCTCCTCTTTAAGCGGACATGCGCCCTTTAATTCATCATACAGGACTGCGGGCCTTAAGTTCGCAAACAGATTCAGCTCTTTACGAATCCGAAGCAATCCTGCCTCCGGTCTCTTTGACGGTTCCAACTGATACCAGGGCGAGGTCTTCGCGTCCCCTCCGATGGATCCCATCAATACCGCGTCACACTTCTTTGCCTCCGCCACCGTCTCGTCCGTCAGCGGCACTCCATGCACATCGATCGACGCGCCTCCCATCAGTAACTGCGTATAATCGCAAGTATGCCCATATACTTTCGCGACCTGATCCAATACCTTCATGGCTTCCGTTACGATCTCAGGACCGATTCCGTCCCCTTTGATCACACCGATTCTCAGCACCATAATCCTCTTCCTTCCTATTATTCAAATACATTAGCCTTTATAATATCCTATTTTTTCGCATGTTTCAAGACTTTAATCGACTAAATTTGCCATTTCTCCAGATATGCCTGAAGCTCTGCGTGTCTCTTCTTCGCCTGCTGATATCCATGCTCATAGAAATGCTTCAGAGCGTCACAGTCCCTCTCAATACGTGAAACCGTAGGAATACGCGGACTGAACACGAAGATCTTTCCCTCCCGCTCCAACTGTTCCACCAGCCGGATCTGGCGGTTGTACTCATAATTTCTCCGAATCGTCGCCCGTACCAGTTCCGGATACTTCTTGTATGCCCTCCGGTACAGATCTGCCGCAGCCTGGGACGTCGGTTTTTTGCGATATCCCGGATTCCTGGTCAGAACCACTATAATCCTTTTATTTCCAAGTTCTATCGCCCGGCCCACCGGAATCGAATCCGCCAGCCCTCCGTCCAGATAAGGCGTTCCGTCCACATTCACGATGGGAGCCACCAAAGGCATGCTGCAGGATGCCCGGCAGATCTTCATGAGCCGCGCTTTGTCCTGCCGTTCTGTCATATATTCCGCCTGTCCGGTCTCACAATTCGTCGTAACTATCTCACATTCCATCCCGGAATTAAAATACGTATCATAGTCGAAAGGAAAATATTCGTTGGGATATCTGTCGAATATCATATCCATATCCATCAGGCTCTTTTCTCGTATAAATTTCCGGAATCCATGGTAATAGCTGTATTCCCGCTCCTTATGAATCATACAGTCCCTGGTTCTTCCTATCTGCCTTGATACGTAATCTACCCCGTTACAGGCGCCGGCAGACACTCCGATCACATGAGACGTATACAGCCCCTGCTCCATCAGATAATCTAAAACCCCTGAGGTAAATACCCCTCTGGTTGCCCCGCCTTCCAATACCATTGTCGCTTTTATCATGAACGATACCTCTTTTCCTGTAATAAATTTGTATTGTTTTACACTATTTTTCCCTTTGCTATTATATACCTATTTTCTTGTTCCGTACAGCCGTTCTCTTTCGATTTAAGTTACTTTTCATATATTAACCGGCAAACATCCTTGCTATTTCTTTCCATATTTGGTAAGATAGGCGAAGTAATTTAAAAAATAAGGAGTAGGGAAGCATATGATCAGTACAAACAATATAACATTACGGGTGGGAAAGAAAGCCCTGTTTGAAGACGTCAATATCAAATTCACCGAAGGAAACTGCTACGGTCTGATCGGCGCAAACGGAGCCGGCAAATCCACGTTCTTAAAGATCCTCTCCGGGCAATTGGAACCAAGTAAGGGCGAGGTCGCCGTCACTCCGGGCGAACGCCTCTCCTTCTTACAGCAGGATCACTTCAAATACGACGAATATCCCGTCCTCGACACGGTTATGATGGGAAACGCACGCCTCTATGAGATTATGAAAGAAAAAGAAGCCATCTATGCCAAGGAAGATTTTACAGATGAAGACGGAATCAAAGCCAGCGAATTAGAGGGAGAATTCGCCGCTATGAACGGCTGGGAAGCAGAGTCAGACGCCGCCTCCCTTTTGAACGGTCTTGGAATCCCTTCCGAGATGCATTACGAGATCATGCAGAACCTGAACGGACCCGAGAAGGTAAAAGTTCTTCTCGCCCAGGCCCTGTTCGGTAATCCGGATATCCTTCTGCTGGACGAGCCGACCAACCATCTGGATCTGGACGCAATCGCATGGCTGGAGGAATTTCTGATCAATTTTGAAAACACTGTCATCGTAGTATCTCACGACAGATATTTTCTGAATAAAGTCTGTACCCAGATCGCGGATATCGACTACGGTAAGATCAAGCTTTATGCCGGTAATTATGACTTCTGGTACGAATCAAGCCAACTGCTCATCCGGCAGATGAAAGAAGCTAACAAAAAGAAAGAAGAAAAGATCAAGGAATTGCAGGAATTTATATCCCGCTTCAGCGCCAACGCTTCCAAATCCAAACAGGCAACCTCCAGAAAGCGAGCGTTGGAAAAGATACAATTGGACGACATCCAGCCTTCCAGCCGTAAGTATCCGTACATTGATTTCCGTCCGAACCGGGAGATCGGCAACGAGGTGCTTACCGTCGAGAATCTAAGCAAGACCATCGACGGGGAGAAAGTCCTGGATAATCTCTCTTTTACTTTAAACCATGATGACAAAGTCGCTTTCGTAGGCGGCAACGAGCTTGCCAAAACCACTCTTTTCCAGATTCTGAGCGGCGAGATGGAGCCGGACGAGGGAACTTATAAATGGGGAATCACCACTTCTCAGGCATATTTCCCGCAGGACAGCGGTGAAGAATTCGAGAATGATTACACGATCGTAGAATGGCTGACCCAATATTCAGAGGAAAAAGACGTCACTTATGTACGCGGTTTCCTGGGACGAATGCTTTTCTCCGGCGACGACGGAGTCAAACGGGTCCGCGTACTCTCCGGCGGCGAGAAGGTACGGTGCCTCCTCTCTAAGATGATGATCTCCGGCGCAAACGTCCTGCTTCTCGACGAACCGACCAACCATCTGGACATGGAAGCGATTACTGCGCTGAACAACGGACTGATCAAGTTCCCCGGCGTGCTCCTGTTCTCGTGCAGGGATCACCAGATCGTTCAGACAACGGCAAACCGTATCATGGAGATCGTTCCCGGCGGAAAGCTGATCGACAAGATCACGACTTATGACGAATATCTGGCAAATGATGAGATGGCCCGAAAACGGTATACCTACAGTTTCCAAAGCGAAGAAGAAGATTAATCCTTCTCTTAATGACAGATATATAATATCAGAAAGATTATGTTAGAAACGTGCGCCGCCAGGCGCACAACAGAAAAAGCGTGGGGCCAGGCATAAGCTTCGGCCACACGCTTTTATTCCTTCAAAGCTCTTTATTCTGCAGACGCCTTCTCAACCTGGGCGATCGCCGACTTCTGCATCGGAATACGGCAGTTACGGTTGCTTCCGAACTCTACGATCACATCACTGTCACTGATATCGATAATAACCCCATAGAAACCGCTTGTTGTAAGCACTGTATCGCCGACTTCCATATCGGCAATCATCGCCTGTACTCTCTTCTGCTCTTTCTTCTGCGGTCTCATGAATATAAAGTAAAAACCGCCGAAAATAACCGCATATACAACAATCAACAATGCCCAATTCGCTCCTGCGCTCTGTGTCGCTAATGCATACATATAAATTCCTCCTAAATTTAAGCGATATTGCTATCATACACAATAATCCGTCTTTCATCAAGTGTTTTTCGACATTCTTTTTAATTTTGCGGATTTATACTCTTTGTAATTCCCCGATTCGATAGCTTCTCTTATCTCTTCCATCATCGTATTATAGAAATAAAGATTATGCAGCACGCACAGACGCATCCCCAGCATCTCTTTTGCTTTCAGAAGATGTCTGATATAAGCTCTGGAATAAGTCTTACAGGCCGGACACTGGCATCCTTCCTCAATCGGTCCTTCGTCCAGCTCATACTTCGCGTTAAAAAGATTTAATTTTCCCTGATTCGTATAAACATGCCCATGCCTTCCATTCCGGCTGGGATATACGCAATCGAAGAAATCTACGCCCCGATCCACCGCCTCTAAGATATTCGCCGGAGTTCCGACTCCCATCAGATAAGTAGGTTTATCCACAGGAAGATGCGGCACAACCGCCTCCAGGATCCGATACATATCCTCATGGGACTCTCCGACCGCCAATCCGCCCACTGCATAGCCGTCTAATTTTAACTGCGTAATCTCCTGCGCGTGACGGATCCGGATATCCTCATAGATTCCCCCCTGGTTGATTCCAAACAACATCTGATTCCGGTTAATGGTATCCGACAGTTGATTCAACCTGTCCATCTCCTGTTTGCACCGAACGAGCCAGCGTGAAGTCCGGTCTACCGATCTTTGCATATACTCTCTGTCTGCTACGCTGGAAGGACATTCATCAAACGCCATGGCGATGGTAGAGGCGAGATTGGATTGTATCTGCATACTCTCTTCCGGTCCCATGAAGATCTTCCTGCCGTCAATGTGAGAATGAAAATACACTCCCTCTTCCTTAATCTGCCTGAGTCCCGCCAGTGAAAACACCTGAAATCCTCCCGAATCGGTCAGAATCGGTTTATCCCATACCATGAACTTATGGAGTCCTCCCAGACTCTTCACCACCTTGTCTCCCGGCCGGACATGAAGATGATATGTATTTGAAAGCTCTATCTGCGTCTTGATCTCCTGTAAATCAGCAGTGGACACGGCGCCCTTGATCGCAGCGGCCGTCCCCACGTTCATAAATACAGGAGTCTCAACCGTTCCGTGTATCGTATGCAGCCTCCCCCTCTTGGCGAAACCGTCTCTTTTCAATAATTCGTACACTATGTCCTCCTTCATCAATAATGGCATACTACCGGCACTCCCGAAGAAATCAGATCATATAGCTGAGCCGCAATATCATAAGGCAGATTCACACATCCGTGCGAGCCATACGTCTGATATCTGTCTCCACCGAAAGACGACTGCCATGTCGCGTCATGAAATCCTATACCGCCGTTAAACGGCATCCAATACTTCACCGGAGTCTCGTACTCATAACTCCCATCCGGCTGCTTCGTTCCGCGCAGCACCTGATCCGTCGCTTTCCACGCTAATGAATAGACTCCCTGAGGCGTCTCGTTCCCTTTATTTGGATTACCGGTAACGACGCCGGACTCAAGCACTACCTGCCCGTTCTGAATAAAATACATCTGCTGCGTCGTCAAATCCACTTCCGCGTAAGTACTGCCCACATCTCTCTCTTCATGGCTGGCGCCCCGGCTCAGATAGTTTACTTCCCGCGTCACCGTCTCTCCATTCTGAATATTCGCAATCAGCGCACTGTATTCCGCCTCCTGATCAATCCTCCATCCGTAACTTCCTCCCTCTATCGTCACGGCGTTCCCCGTAGCAGTGATAAAATTTCTCGTCTTACCTTTTGTATCGTACTTATCCGCCAGGCTCTGGACATACGCCCTTACCGCTCCCTCGTCGAACGTAACGTTCATCTCTGCGTCCGCATGTATCCACTGCGATATCACAGACGCGTCCACCACTTCAGTATATGGATTAAAATCATAAGTAACATTAGCGCCGAGATAACTGTTCATCGCGTCTCTCGCCGCAACTACTTCCGGCGAATCTGACATAAACCTCGGTTTAATATAGCACCCTGCCTCGGAAAGCTTCAGAGACGGCTGAAACCCATTGATCGCTTCTGCAACCTTCGCATTAAAAGTTTCCGTGTCAATCTGAGTTCCCACAACCTCCGGTTTGATCGCAAACTGTCCTTCCTGGAATTCCGGATAAGCATCTACCGAAGCCGTCTGATTCTCCGGTTTCATACAGGCAAGGTTCGCGGTCACCTCCGCCAACGCTTTCTCGTCATATTTCACACCGATCTCTGCTTCAATCGTCGGATGTTCCCACAAAGACTTGATCCACAAAAAGTTGTCCTGCTCCTCCATAAGTTTCTTCAATTGTTTCCCCGAAACATATTCAATCGCGATATCACTTCCGTCAATCGACTCATGCCCGCCGTCTGATTTCTCCAATGCCAACGTATAATCCGATACCTGCTTCTTCATATAGTCTTCTACTTGCTCGACATTCTTCATCGAAAAATCTGTACCGTTGATCTTCGTAAAAAACAGAAAGTGACTGTTAAAATATAATGCAATCCCCAGATACGCCAGCGCCAGTACAGCCAATATACCCCCTAGCGTGATTGCCGCCACCTTCCCTCCTTTCTTATGTTTTCTGTCTCTTCTGCGTCTTTTTCTCCTTGTGTCTTTCTTTTCCATCTCGTCCTCTTCATCATCATTGTACAATTCATTTATCACATCTGTCCCGCCATATTTTCCTTTTCTTTTCTCTGGCGCCGATTTTTCATAAGCTTCTTTCGGAATTCTCCTCCTACGATCTTGTTCTTTTGAAAGCTTCCTCCTTTTTTTCCTTGGGGCGTCTGCCTTTTCTTTTCGCTCCGATGTCTCGAATCCATCTGTTCCAGAAATATGGTCATGAGAAGATACACCAGCGCGGTCAGAACGATTTTTACCAGCTTGTATTTTACGTGAGATCTCATTATCATCATCCGTTCCTTCTAAAGCGTGAGAATAATTAAGGCTTTCCTGAACTGCTTCCACTGTCTTGACGTCAACTTCTTCTGCCTTTTTTTCTTTATTACCCATCAACCTTACTCCTCTAAAAAAATTTCATACCAATATATTATAATATGCATATATTTAAAAGTACAGGAAAAACACAGAAAAAAATAATGAAAAATAATGAATATTTTCTGAAGATATTGCAATTATATTACGATTATATTACAATTATTTTTTCACTTATCTCTGTTATAGCTTAATTATTATGCATTATAATAGAGTATATGCTGAAATACCTGCTATCAATTCCTGTCTGAAAAGAATCAAAGAGAAAAAAACGAGAATCTAAGGAGGCTTACTTATGACCGGATCAATTTACGGAAATTCCTTTACGATCACAACCTGGGGAGAATCGCATGGAGCGGCGATCGGCGTCGTAATCGACGGATGTCCCGCCGGACTTCCCCTTACAGAAGATCATATACAGACATTCTTAAACCGCCGGAAACCTGGACAAAGCAAATACACCACCGCAAGAAAGGAATCCGACCAAGTCGAGATACTCTCCGGCGTATTTGAAGGCCGTACCACCGGAACCCCTATCTCACTGATGGTACGCAACATGGATCAGCGTTCCAGAGATTACGGACAGATCAAGGACTGTTTCCGACCGGGACACGCCGATTATACCTTCCATGAGAAATACGGTTTTCGTGATTACCGCGGAGGCGGAAGAACCTCCGGCCGGGAAACTATCGGACGTGTCGCGGCCGGCGCCGTAGCGTCGCTTCTGCTTGATAACCTCGGGATCCGTATCACCACTTATACAAAATCCATCGGCGATATCGTTGTACCTAATGAATGTTACCGTTACGAGGAGATCTATGAGAATCCTCTCTATATGCCGAACAACGCATATGCCAAAGACGCCGCCCTTTATCTGGAAGAATGTATCAAAAGCCAGGACTCTTCAGGCGGAATCATCGAATGTGTTATAGACGCCATACCCGCGGGGGTCGGCGAACCTGTATTCCGCAAACTGGACGCATGTCTGGCACAGGCCGTCATGTCCGTCGGCGCCGTCAAAGGAGTGGAAATCGGCGACGGTTTCCAGGTCTCACATGCCAAAGGAAGCACAAACAACGATCCTTTCTATGAAGAAAACGGGCAGGTATTAAAACGCTCAAACCATGCCGGTGGAACCCTCGGAGGATTAAGCGACGGAAGCAGGGTGGTGTTAAGGGCCGCCGTCAAACCTACCCCCTCCATATCCGCAGAACAGGAGACCGTAGATATTCACGGGCATGCCGCACATATCGCAATCACAGGACGCCACGATCCGGTAATCGTCCCCAGAGCCGTAGTTGTGGTTGAATCCATGGCCGCGCTCACGGTTGCGGATCTCCTTATGGATAATATGTCGGCAAAGATAGAATACCTTCAAAAAATATATTTGAAAAATTTGTAAAAAAGTGTTGACAAAATATGATTTTTAATAGTATAATAAGCAAGCGGGTTCGAGATAAGGACTTGCTTCAATAAGGGATCTTAGCTCAGCTGGGAGAGCATCTGCCTTACAAGCAGAGGGTCATAGGTTCGAGCCC
>CAJUFA010000023.1 GCA_910585725.1 uncultured Dorea sp.
AATACTCTGTAGATACCGTACCAGATCAAAAGGTGCAGGAGGGGATCGGCGATCATACAGGCAATATCAAGGGCAGGGGACCATCCGATCCAGTGACCGATTACCCCGAACATATCCATAACAAGAAAGTTCTGGCTGACGGTCAGGGGATAGAGGACTGCGACGGCAGCCAGCCTCTGCCAGATGCTTCCATGGAACGCCAGGAGCATCAGGACGGTGAACCAGATCAGATCAACCGTTACGTTAAAAAGATCGTTGGGAAATATGACCAAAGTGGAGATTATCGTACAGGAAAGATAGACGATTAAGCTCCATACTTTTCCATTCCTTTTTTTGGCGAAATGGGAGAGAATCCGGTAAAGGAAGAATCCTTCTGCAAAATACGATAAGTTGCCGATATAAGCGATGATTGTCGTTAAGTCCATGTATATTCTCCTGATGCAAAAACTGTTCTGTACGAGACGTGAAAGTATTTCGTGCGGGTTATATTAATTTAGCAGAAGACGTGCGAAGGAGATCTCCAGGGTCTGCCGGCAGGCGCGGCTTATGGGGAAATGAAGAGTTCCGCAGGTACAGCCGTCTTTTTCAACGGCGGTTACATAGTTTAAGTTCACCAGATGGCGGTTATGGCAGCGGATGAAATAATCCGGAAGACCGTCTTCCACCGTATCCAGTTTTCCGTAAAAATCCAGCGTATCTCCGTCTGTCAGGGAGAGGATGACCTTCCTTTTGTCGCTGGAAAAGGCGAGGATTTTCTTCAAGGGAATCCTTAAGGTTCTTGATTTCTGTTCCAGGGTATAGTATTGTTCACAGCTTCTGCCAAGTTCAGCGAGCGCTTGTTCCAGGACGTTTTGAATCTTATGTTCGTCGTAAGGTTTCAGGATATAATGGAAAGCGTGGACTTCATATCCCTGGAATACAAAGTCGGGATACGCCGTCACAAAGATAAGGATCGTGCGCGCGTCTCGTTTCCTTAAGTTTCTGGCAGTATCCATGCCGTTTAATCTCTTCATCTCAATATCTAGGAATAAGATATCTAAGGTCTCGGCTTCCGGACGATTGATAAGCGCTTCGCCCGAGTCATATTCAGAGAGCCGATATTCTTCTCCGAGAAGCTGCAGCTTCTGTTCTAAGGGAACGCGCAGGGCTTTGCGCATGGGCGCCTCGTCATCGCAGATTCCTATATGGATCATATAAAAACTTCCTTCCGTCTGCTGTTCTGAATCATAACAAAGCTATTTTACAAAGAAAACTCTGTTTTGTAAATAGTTAGCCAGTCAAAATACAGATCATAGCATGAATCAAACTTTACATAATCTATGTCAAATATGACGTTTGCCGGAATGCATTTTACCGTCGACTCCTCTAAAATAGAGATTGTCAGATGGAGCTGATTCATCCGGACATTCATCAATAGTTTTTAAGGACATAAGTTACAGGAGGTATGTATCATGTTGCAGGTAAAGCATTTATCGAAAAGTTATTCTTCAGGAGATCAGATATATCCGGTATTGAAGGATGTTTCCCTTGAGGTTGGAAAAGGAGAGTTCGTGGCCGTTATGGGTCCGTCGGGTTCGGGAAAGACGACGCTTCTTAATTGTATTTCGCGATTTATTCCTCATGAACAGGGAGAGATCCTTCTGGCGGATAACGATATCTCGAGCCTTAACGGAGAGGAGCTTGCCAGGGTACGCAATCGTCGGATGGGATTCGTGTTCCAGGATTTTATGCTTTTGGACGGACTGAGTGTCTTTGAAAATATCTGTCTTCCGCAGATCATAGCACATCGGCCGGCAGCGCAGATGGAAGAGAAGGCGAGGAATATCGGCCGGCTCTTTGGTATTGAGAAGATTATGGAGAAATATCCGGCCGAGATATCCGGAGGGGAGAAGCAGCGTACCGCGGTGGCAAGGGCGCTTATGAATCAGCCGTATGTGATCCTGGCGGACGAGCCCACCGGGAACCTGGACAGTAAATCATGTAAGGCGGTTATCGACGCGTTCTTACAGGCGAAGAAGGAGATGGGCGCTACGATCTTTATGGTAACCCACGACAGTTTTGCGGCGTCTTTCTGCGACCGGGTAATCGTTCTGAAAGACGGTCAGGTGCACGGAGAGTTAAGAAGGAGCAGAACAAGGCGGGAATTCATGGATGAACTTTTGGATACGATCCGTACATTGGGAGGTGACGAAGATGACAATGAGTAAGATTATGACGAAGCTTTGTAGGAAGAATCAGGAACAATACAGGCTTCTGGGAGTCTGTGTCTTCCTGTCCGTGCTTTTGGTGTCTTCCTTTACAATGATGTTTTTCTCTCCTTCGATTCAAGAATTTCTGCCTTCGGGAGGAGACACGAGAAAATTAATGTGGTTGTTGCTGGGAGTGGTAACCGTGGGCTGTCTGATCTTTACTCTCTATGGGGGCAGTCTGTTTTTCCGAAAGAAAAGCAGGGAATTTGGAGTGTTTCTGGCTCTTGGGGCAAGGAAAAAGATACTTGCCAGACAGTTGGCGAAAGAAGTGGCTTTTGTTGTGGGAAGATACATTTTACTTGGAAGCTTTCTGGCGGTACCCGTGTCGTATCTGATCTGGAAGATATTTCAGATATTGATAATCAATACGTCGCAGATGCAGTATCAATTCGGTATGACAGGGATACTTGCGGGTTTTGTCTATGCGGCTCTGCTTGTTTGCGCTATCCTGATCCTGGGTATCCGTTTTGTCCGCCGAACAGATATCATGGATATACTGAATGCCGGCCGTAAGACGGAGATGGTACGGGAGATAAAGCCTTATACGGGGAAACTTGGAATGACGCTTATATTGGCGGGACTTTTTCTGGCAATGGCGGTTCCTCAGATAACGGTGCGGCTGTTTCATCAAGGGATGCCCGCGGTCTGGCAGGCGACGTACCTTCTGTGTGTCGCAGGGCTTTATCTGGTTACGTTAAGCGCTGTCGGCCGTTCTAAGAAAGGAAGGAATCCAAAGAAGTACTATGATAATATTATCTCTACGAACCTGATGCGTTTTACCGCCAGGCAGACCACTCGAAACATGTGTGTCATTACGCTGTTGGTATTCGTGATGGTGATGGCGGCTTTCTGGGGAATGATGTACTATTTTGACGCGATGCGGCAAGGCAGTGAAGCGCTTTATGATTATTCTGTGCATTATCCGGTGAAGGAGAAGCAGATTGGTCTAGTAGAGACGGAAAAACTTGCAAAAGATCATGGAGTTTCGATCATTTCCTATGAGGAAACAGATTCACTGGAATTAATCGTCCGTTATACAGGGAAGGATATGGACGATCAGAAGCGGTATTTTGACGTAGAGTACGAGAAACTTGCTTCTTTTATATCGGCTTCGGATTTTACAAGGCTTTCCGGAACCTCGGTCTCGTTGGAAGAGGGGGAGTATCAGACGGTTACTGCGTCAGGCTTCCATGAAACGATCTGGGTCGGCGCAGACTGCCTGAATGAAATCGAGCATCCGGTTAAGGGGGAATGTATTAAGCCTGAGTATAAGGGGACGGTGGTGTCCGATAATCTGGCGATGACCAGCGAGCCGTTTCTATTTCTGCTGTCGGATGAAGATTATAAGAGATTTTCGGATGGATTGACGGATGATTTTAAAGAGAGGCATATACTGTTCAATGTCGGACATGCGGCGGAGGCTGATTCCGGTACGGCAGAATCTGATTCCGATGCGGTAAAAAAGGGCGCCGGGAAATGTACCTGTCGGGAGGGAGAACTCTGTCCGGCGACGTATGATTTTGCAGATGCATGGAAAAGTGCGTATATTGAAAGGGCGACGGAGCTTTCAAACCATTATAGGCTGTATGACGCCAGGGAGGAAGAAATGGCCCTGGAAGCGGGAGAAGAGTACGGCTATGCCGGAGAGATCCACATGTCGGCGGATAATACCCAACTGATCAGTGATTGGAAATATGCTCCGTTTTCCAAGATTCTGATGGAGGCGGATGCGATGGAGATGGTAGCGGTGTTTGTAGTATTCAGTATCTACATCTCTGTAATCGCACTGGCCGCCGCGGGAATCATGAGCTATATCAGGAGTATTACCATTGCGATAGACAACCGGCAGCTTTTTGAAGATCTTGGGAAACTTGGGGCAAACGACGTCTATAAGGAGAGAGTGATCAGGGTTCAGCTGCGGAAGATATTTGCGTATCCGACGGCCTCGGGGTGTGTGATTGTAGGTGTGTTCACCCTGTTTCTTACATGGTTTAACGATATGAATCTGGATGTATTTGAGATGCAGATGCTGCTGATGGAGGCGGCGCTGATGGCAGTTGTCAGCGTGGTTCTATATGGAGTGTACCGGAAGGCATATAGAAGGACGAAGGAAATTGCAGGAATTTGCCCCAGAGGATGTTGAAGGACAGTCACTTGTAACGGAGGTTCTGTTGTGGTAGAATAAAACTCAGAATAAGAAAGAAAAGAAGTTTGGTTCTATGAAGATTATTATTTCTCCGGCAAAAAAAATGAATATGAATACGGATACATTTCTGTCGGCAGGGCTTCCAACATTTTTAGAAGAGACGTCTCTGCTTATGGAGTGGATACGCGCTCTCTCATATGAAGAGGCGAAAGAGTTATGGCGTTGTAACGACAGGATTGCAGGAGTGAATTATGATAGATTTCAGAAGATGGAGCTGTATAAGGCGTTGACGCCGGCTTTGGTTTCCTACGAGGGAATCCAGTATCAATATATGGCGCCGGAGGTATTTACACAGAAGGAATGGGACTATGCGCAGAGACATCTGCGCATTTTGTCCGGATTCTACGGCGTGCTGAAGCCTTTGGACGGCGTGGCGCCGTACCGATTGGAGATGCAGGCGAAGGTCTGCGTGGGCAAGGCGAAGGATCTGTATGAATTTTGGGGAGATAAATTGTACGGTGCAATACAGGATGAAGACGGTATCATCTTGAATCTTGCTTCCAAAGAATATTCCAAATGTATCGAGAGGTATCTGAAACCAGAGGATACCTATATTACATGTATATTCGGAGAATGGAAGGACGGTAAAGCGGTTCAGAAAGGAACGCAGGCAAAGATGGCGCGGGGAGAGATGGTTCGATTCATGGCGGAGGCTGGGATAACGAGAGTCGGAGATATCAGAAAGTTTGACCGGCTGGGCTATCATTATGAAGAAAGGCTGTCATCTGGGAAAGAGTATGTTTTTTGTAGAAATGCCGTTGTTTAGCCGTTATAATGTATTTGGATATTATGCGGCGGGCATTCCGGTAGGAGGGGAACCGTAAACGAGAAACAACACAGGGATTGCAGGCCGGGGTGGAGGAATAATCTGATATGAAATACGATAATATTATTTGCGCCACTTTCCTCAATCGCCCAAATCGATTTATAGCGGAAGTCGAGATCGAGGGGCGTAAGGAAAGGGTTCATGTGAAGAATACCGGACGCTGCAAGGAATTGTTGGTTCCGGACTGCGAGGTATATCTGACGGAACCGGGAACACCAGGACGGAAGACCAGATATGACCTGGTGGCGGTGAGAAAATCAAACGGAATACTTTTTAATATTGACAGTCAGGCGCCCAACAAGGTGGTGAAGGAGTGGCTGACAGAGCAGAACTTTGATACGGTCATACCGGAATATACATATGGAGATTCCAGAATCGATTTCTATATGGAACGTCATAATGCGGGCGGGGATGCCGAGCGCCGTCTAATGGAAGTCAAAGGGTGTACGCTGGAGATAGACGGCGTCGGATATTTTCCGGATGCACCGACAAAGCGGGGCGTGAAGCATCTGAAGGAATTGACGAAGGCTGTAAAAGGGGGGTATAAAGCTTCCCTTGTTTTTGTGATCCAGATGGACGGCGTAACGGAAGTGCGGCCGAATATCAAGACCCATCCGGAGTTTGCGGAGGCGCTTGAAGAAGCGAAGGATGCAGGGGTGGAAGTATTGTATCTGGCTTGTCACGTGGAGCCGGGCAGTTTAACGGTTATATAGAAGGAACACTGCTGTTTCAATGTAGATGTTATGGTTCTGGTTTTTGTATTTTCGTCTTGTAAAAGTGGAGTTTCTACATTATACTGAATTTATCTGAGCGTACACGGACGAAGGGATTACGTGTGCCCTGGCAGTGGAAAAGAGAAGATGGAGGAAGAAAACGATGACATATGAAGAAGTATTACAAAATGCAAGAACTTGTGTAGGAGATATCTGCAAGGCGTGTCCGGTCTGTAACGGTAAAGCATGCGGCGGCAGGATTCCGGGACCCGGGGCAAAGGGAACAGGAACGGTTGCGATCCAGAATTACGACGCATGGCAGAAACTCTGTGTGAATATGGATACCATTTGTGAGAATAAGCCGGTTGATCTGACGCTTAAGCTGTTCGGTCAGACGTTTCGGGCGCCGGTTTTCGCAGGACCCATCGGGGCGATGAAGCTTCACTATGGCGATAAATATGACGACCTGGAATACAACGATATCCTGGTATCTGCATGTGCCGCCGAGGAAATAGCGGCGTTTACCGGGGACGGGACGAATCCGGCGGTGATGGAAGGAGCCACGAAAGCCATCAAGGCGGCAGAAGGAAGAGGAATTCCGACCGTGAAGCCGTGGGATGTAAATACATTGGCTGAAAAGTTCGCCCTGGTTAAGGAAGCAGGAGCGTTTGCCTGTGCTATGGATGTGGACGCGGCAGGGCTTCCGTTTCTCAAGAACCTGACTCCCCCTGCAGGGAGCAAATCTACCGAGGAGCTTAAGAGTATTATCGCGGATGCGGGAGTACCGTTTATATTAAAAGGAATTATGACTGTGAAGGGCGCGCTGAAAGCAAGGGAAGCAGGAGCGGCGGCTATCGTAGTATCGAATCACGGCGGCCGTGTGCTTGATCAGTGTCCGCCGACGGCAGAGGTGCTCTCAGAGATTGCGGACGCAGTCGGAGGGGATATGAAGATCCTGGTAGACGGTGGTATCCGTTCCGGTGTGGATGTATTCAAGGCTCTGGCTCTGGGCGCGGACGCCGTATTGATCGGACGTCCCTATGTAACGGCAGTATACGGCGGCGCGGCGGAGGGAGTGAAAGCTCTTACCGATAAGCTTGCCGCGGAATTGGAGGATACGATGGCTATGTGCGGCGCGCATTCATTGAAAGAGATTACGAGGGATATGGTAAGGTAGTGCATGAAAAGCCTGAATGAAGATATCAAATCCGGAACTTTTAAGAGAATTTATCTTCTGTACGGAGAAGAAGCTTATCTGAAGAAGCAGTATAAGAACCGGCTTACGAAAGCTATGATTCCGGACGGAGATACGATGAATTACGCTTATTACGAAGGGAAGGGAATTAATCCTGCAGAGCTGATCGATCTGGCGGAGACGATGCCTTTTTTCGCAGAACGGCGGCTGATCGTGGTGGAGAATTCCAACTTTTTTAAGAATGCGACGCCCGACCTGGCGGATTATCTGAAGAATATGCCGGACACCGCGTGTTTTCTCTTTGTGGAAAATGAAGTGGACAAGCGGGGGAAGATGTATAAGGCAGTGAAGGAGAAGGGGCGTATCGTCGAGATGGGGCGTCAGGACGAGAAGACGCTGATATATTGGATTGCCGGAAACGTAAAACGGGAAGGCCGGCAGATTAAAGAATCTACGATCCGTTATCTGTTGTCCAAGACGGGGACGGATATGGAGAATCTGGAGAAAGAGCTGGAGAAGCTGTTCACATATACCTTGCCGGAAGAGGCTTTTTTCGACGAAAACGGCGGGGACGCCGGAGAGAGGGAGGCAGGGATTTCAAAGCGGAGCAGGGAGATTACCGTGGAAGACATCGACGCCATCTGTACTGTGCAGATTTCGAATAAGATCTTTGATATGGTTGAGGCGGTGGCGGCAAAGCAGCAGAAGAAGGCGCTTAACTACTATTACGATCTGCTTGCGTTAAAAGAGCCGCCAATGAGGATATTGTATCTTCTGACACGCCAGTTTAGGCTGCTGCTTGAAGTGAAAGACTTGCTGGGGAGAGGAAATGATAAGGCGCAGATCGCCAGGATTGCAAAACTTCAACCATTTGTGGCGGGGAAATACATGCGGCAGTGCAAGACATTTTCGAAGGCTGAACTTCGTGTTATTATGGAAGAAGCCGCCGGTATGGAAGAAATGGTGAAGACCGGACGACTGAACGATGTGATGAGTGTGGAAATATTTATTGTGAAATTCAGCGCATAGAAGCAGTCTAAGCCCATATGCTCTGTACTGAGCAAGGAAAAGATAACAGACGATAGTAAAATGTAAGGGGAACGATAGAAGTGGCAGGAGTAGATCAGAGTAAAATTCGTAATTTTTGTATTATAGCTCATATAGATCATGGAAAATCTACGCTGGCGGACCGAATTATTGAGATGACGGGCCTTCTGACCAGCCGTGAGATGCAGTCTCAGGTTCTGGACAATATGGAGCTTGAGCGGGAGAGAGGGATTACAATCAAGGCCCAGGCGGTTCGTATAGTCTATCAGGCGAAGAGCGGGGAGGAGTATATCTTCAACCTTATAGATACGCCTGGACATGTGGACTTTAACTATGAGGTGTCGAGGAGTCTTGCGGCCTGCGACGGCGCGATCCTGGTGGTAGACGCGGCGCAGGGAGTAGAAGCTCAGACGCTGGCGAACGTCTATCTGGCGTTGGATCATGACCTGGATGTGATGCCGGTGATCAATAAGGTAGATCTTCCAAGCGCAGAACCGGAACGGGTTATAGAGGAGATCGAGGACGTGATTGGGATCGAAGCCTTGGATGCCCCGCAGATCTCGGCGAAGACAGGACTGAATGTAGAAGAAGTACTGGAGCAGATCGTGGAGAAGATTCCGGCGCCGGAGGGGGATCCTGACGCGCCGCTAAAGGCATTGATCTTCGATTCTCTGTATGATTCTTATAAGGGTGTCATTGTATTCTGCAGGATCAAGGAAGGGACTGTGAAGAGGGGAACGCCGATTCTCATGATGGCTACCGGAGCGAAAGCGGAGGTTGTAGAGGTGGGGTATTTCGGCGCGGGGCAGTTTATTCCCTGTGACGAGCTGAGCGCAGGTATGGTTGGTTATATTACGGCGAGCCTTAAGAATGTGAAGGATACCCGTGTGGGAGACACCATCACGGACGCCTCCAATCCATGTCCGGAACCTCTTCCGGGATATAAGAAAGTGAATCCGATGGTATACTGCGGTATGTATCCGGCGGATGGGGCGAAGTATCCGGATCTTAGAGACGCGTTGGAGAAACTTCAGCTGAATGACGCGTCGCTGCAGTTTGAGCCGGAGACTTCTATTGCGTTAGGTTTTGGGTATCGCTGCGGGTTCCTGGGACTCCTTCATCTGGAGATTATCCAGGAGCGTCTGGAGAGAGAGTATAACCTGGATCTGGTGACGACGGCTCCGGGAGTTATCTATAAGGTGCATAAGACGAACGGCGACGTGATCGAGCTGACGAATCCCTCTAATCTTCCGGATCCGTCGGAGATCGAATATATGGAAGAACCTATGGTGAAAGCTGAGATTATGGTAACGTCGGAATTTATAGGAGCAATTATGGATCTCTGCCAGGAGCGCAGAGGTATCTATGACGGGATGGAATATATCGAAGAGACCCGGGCGGTGCTTCGGTATCATCTGCCTTTGAATGAGATTATCTATGATTTCTTCGATGCGTTAAAGTCACGTTCCAGAGGGTACGCGTCCTTTGACTATGAGATGGACGAGTATGTGCGGTCTGAACTGGTGAAGCTTGATATTCTGATTAATAAAGAAGAAGTCGACGCTCTGTCATTCATTATCCATGCCAATACGGCCTATGAGCGCGGGCGTAAGATGTGTGAGAAATTGAAAGAAGAGATCCCAAGACAACTCTTTGAGATACCGATCCAGGCGGCGATCGGAAGTAAGATTATCGCAAGAGAGACGGTCAAGGCGATGCGAAAGGACGTGCTCGCCAAGTGCTACGGCGGAGATATTACCCGAAAGAGAAAGCTTCTGGAGAAGCAGAAGGAAGGTAAGAAGCGGATGCGCCAGGTGGGCAGCGTGGAGATCCCGCAGAAAGCATTTATGAGCGTGCTGAAGCTGGATGATAAGTAGACGATAAGCGAATGGTAAGTACCCTCGATGTACAAAACAGCGCGCGGCGTTTGGTACATTTGAGGGTATATTTTTCTGTTTTATGTGATTGATATCATGTATCATGGCATGAGGGAGGTGCGGCCGGTGAGACCTTTGGAATTATATGTGCATATTCCTTTTTGTATTAAGAAATGTCAATATTGTGATTTTCTGTCGGGGCCGTCGTCTGAGGAAGAACGCCGGGAGTATGTGACGGAACTCTGCCGGCAGATCCGGACTTATAAGAAGCTTGCGGGAGATTATCATGTCGTCAGCATCTTTATCGGCGGCGGAACGCCGTCTATACTGGATGCCGAACAGATCACCGGGATTTTTGAGGCTGTCCGGGATACCTTTGCGGTTGACGAAGATGCGGAAATCACGATAGAGATGAATCCGGGTACTGTGACGGAAGAAAAACTTACGGCATACAGGCAGGCCGGTGTCAATCGTCTTAGTATCGGTCTGCAATCTGCGGAGAACGTAGAGCTGAAGATATTGGGAAGAATTCATACTTATGAAGAGTTTCTTGATACATACCGTCTGGCGAGAAAGAAGGGATTTCGAAATATTAATGTAGATCTGATGTCGGCAATTCCGGGGCAGACGATAGAAGGGTGGGAAGATACTTTACGGAAGGCTGCGGGATTAGAACCGGAGCATATTTCGGCGTATAGTCTGATCATAGAAGAGGGAACGCCCTTCTATGAAAAGTACGGTTTATGTACCGATCAATTGCCGGGGGAAGAGGAAGAGCGGCAGATGTATAGGCGTACGAAAGAGATTTTAAAAGAATACGGCTACAACAGATATGAGATCTCGAACTATGCTTTGCCCGGATATGAATGCAGGCATAATCTGGGCTATTGGAACCGGAGGGAATATCTGGGAATCGGTACGGGGGCGGCGTCCCTTATGGATAACAGGAGATGGAATTACGGGGAAGAGCCGGCGGCATTGAGTACGAAGGAACAGATGGAAGAGTTCATGTTTCTGGGGCTTCGGAAGACGGAAGGGGCGTCAAAGACGAAGTTTGCCGATGAGTTCGGACGCGGAATGGACGAGGTATATGGCGATGTGCTGGAAAAGATGTGTAGAATAGGGTTGATGGAGAAGAGCGACGATTTTGTACGGCTTACGGACAGAGGAATTGATGTCAGTAATGCCGTGATGTGCGAATTTTTGCTGGAATAAATCTTTATAGTTCATTGGTAACGCATTTACGCAATAACGTTTACTTTGTGTCTATATATATGGAAAAGACACAGAAATTGTATTGCCTGCATATGCTGTGAATAATAGTATATGCAGGTTTTATTAAGAGGATGGTGTGGCGATGAGATTGTGTGAACTGGAAAATAAAGAAGTTATCAATGCCTGTGACTGTAAGAAGCTGGGATGTATCGTGGATCTGGTGATAGATGAATGTAATGGATGCATTGAGGCGCTGGTGATTCCGAAAGCAGGAAAGCTGTGCGGATTTTTCTGCGATGGTTCAGAGTATATTATTCCGTTTAAATGCATCAGGAAGATCGGGGAGGATATTATCCTGGTGGAGATACATGAGATGTAAAAGATTGGTAAAATTCCTTCTTGTATTCTTGAAAGAATCTTGTTACAATAGGAAGCATGCATGAGCATAAAATAGAATAGACAAAACCTTCCACAATCCGGGTATGTATTTAAGATATACCCGGATAAAAGTAATAGGGAGGTTTTTTCGCATGAGAAAAGGGGAACTGGACGATCAATGAAGGAGAAGCTGAAGAAGTTATTTGCCTATTATGGTCCGTATAAAGGATTGTTCTATAGTGATATGTTCTTTGCCATCTTGGGCGCGGTTGTGACATTGGTCATTCCGCTGATTGTAAGATATATTACGAATGAAGTCGTATATTTTGATAAAGCAGAGGCGGGGGAGGCGATCCTTGCGCTTGGAGGGCTGATGACGGCTCTTGTTTTGTTGGAGATATTCTGTAATTTTTATATTGCGTATTTTGGGCATATCATGGGCGCTAAGATGGAAGCGGATATGCGAAGAGATATTTTTGGGCATTATCAGAAGTTGACTTTTGCGTTCTATGATAATCAGAAAGTAGGACATCTTCTTTCCAGGATTACCAGTGATCTGTTTGACATCAGCGAGCTTTTGCATCACGGACCGGAGGATCTTGTCATATCGGTTATTAAGATTATTGGTTCTTTTGCGATTCTTTTGGCAGTCAATGTAAAGCTGGCGCTGATAGCTTTTGCATTTATTCCTTTGATGGTGGCTTTTGCATTTTACTTTAATGGGAAGATGGGAAAAGCGTTTAAAAAGAACCGGGAGAAGATTGCGGAGATTAACAGTCAGATTGAAGACAGTCTGTCGGGAATCCGGGTGGTGAAGTCGTTTGCCAACGAGAAAGAAGAGATGAAGAAATTCAAAAAGGGAAACGACAATTTTGTGGCGGCAAAGAAAGTAAGCTACAAGTACATGGGTATCTATAATTCCGGTCTGGGAGCCATGAGTACGATGATTACAGTGGTGGTGCTGACTGCGGGAGTCGGTATGATGCTGACGGGCGCGGTGGCGCTGACGGATCTGATTACATTTCTTCTATATATCAATAATTTTACGGATCCTGTCAAGAAGCTGGTGACATTCACCGAGCAGTTCCAGAACGGATATTCGGGATTTGAGAGATTCCTTGAGATTTTGTCTATCGCGCCGGATATCAAGGATAAGCAGGATGCGGCGTCGGTAGGGCAGATGCAGGGAGAGATCGAATTTTGCGACGTATCTTTCAAATACGAAGATCAGAATGACCGGGTATTAAATCATATCAATCTAAAGGTAGAGGCGGGAGATTATATAGCGTTAGTGGGACCCTCCGGCGTCGGGAAGACGACGCTTTGCAGTCTGATTCCGAGATTTTATGACGTATCGTCGGGAGCAGTCAGGATTGACGGAAGAGACATCCGTGATATTAAGCTTTGTGATCTGCGTAATAATGTCGGCATAGTGCAGCAGGACGTATATCTTTTTGCAGGGACGATTCTTGATAATATCCGTTACGGCAGGATGGATGCGACGGATGAAGAGGTGGTAATAGCGGCGAAGAACGCTAATGCACACGAGTTTATTATGAGTTTCCCTCAGGGATATCATACGGATATCGGACAGAGAGGCGTGAAATTATCGGGAGGACAGAAGCAGCGGCTGTCTATTGCGAGGGTCTTTCTTAAGAATCCTCCGATTCTTATCTTTGATGAGGCGACGTCGGCATTGGATAACGAAAGCGAGCAGGTGGTTCAGAAGTCTCTGGAAGGGCTTGCAAAGGCGAGGACGACTTTTGTGATTGCACATCGGCTTACTACCATTCAGAATGCACAGAAGATCCTGGTATTAACAGAAGATGGAATTGCGGAAGAGGGAACGCATGAGGAATTGCTTCAGAAGAAGGGAATCTATGAAGCGTTGTATCATCGGAAGTTTGAGAATATTGATTAGGATTCGCAGAGAAATAATATAAAGGTAGTATTTCTTGAAGATTCCTTAGTATAAGGGGTGAAAGATATGGAGCTTAGAAGGAGAATGAGGGCTTCTATGCTGATTGTAATTCTGTTTTGTATGATGTGCGTGGCGTCTGTATTAGACAGGGAAGAGAGAATGGCGCAGGTCGATGAAGAACGGCGGCAGGCAGATAGGTTTATCTCCTGCGAAATACAGTAATTATGACGATACATAAAAAAATCAGATAATATCCATAATATCATATGGACAGCAAACTAAAAAAATAAGAGAAGGTCAGGATATGGACAAGATACAATTTAAAAGAGCGGAACTGGAAGATAAAGATATAATATCACATTATTTTGCGCATCATACGAGCCGAAGCTGTGAGAGGACTTTTGCCAATGTGTATCTATGGTCGCGCCAATATCCGGTGAAGTGGGCGATTGTGGAGAATACGCTGGTATTCAAAAGCGAGGACGAGGAACATCTGGCTTTTGCTTACCCGGCGGGAGAAGCTGCCGACGTGCAGAGAGCGATAGAGTGGATGATGAAGTACTGCAGCGAACGTAATGCGCCGTTTCAGATGTATAATCTGACGCCGGACCAATTTGCACAGCTTGAGGAATGGTATCCGGGAAGATTTCAGATTGAATATGACAGAGACAGTGCGGATTACGTCTATGAGGCAGAGAAGCTTTCAACATTATCAGGAAAGAAGCTGCATGGGAAGCGGAATCATATTAATAAATTTAAAGCGTTATATGAGGACAGATGGTCTTATGAGAAGCTTACGGAGGAGAATGCGGAAGAATGCTTCCAGATGGCGTTAAAGTGGAGAGAAGAGAACGGCTGTGAAGACGATCCTGAGAAGAGAGGAGAGATCTGTGTAACGATGAACGCTCTGCGCCTGTTCAGGGAATTGGAGCTTACAGGCGGCGTTCTTAAGGTAGACGGGGAGGTAGTGGCGTTTACGATCGGGGAACCGGTTTGTTCGGATACGTTTGTCGTGCATATTGAGAAAGCGTTCGCAGATGTGGAGGGCGCTTATCCGATGATTAACCAGCAATTTGTGATGAATGAATGCAGAGACTATCTTTATGTCAACCGGGAAGAGGATACGGGGGCTGAAGGTTTAAGACAGGCAAAGATGTCTTATCGTCCTGTATTCATGGTGGAAAAGGGAGACGTAACGGAGATCAACGGATCTTTGGAGGAGGAGTAGACATGATAGCAGAGAAGATGAAGAATATGGTAGCAAACAGTTCGGCAATCCGCGCGATGTTTGAGGAAGGCAGCCGGCTGGCAGAGATCTACGGAGCGGAGAATGTATTTGATTTCAGTCTGGGTAATCCGAATGTGGCGGCTCCGGAGGCGGTAAAGAAAGCAATTATAGAGTTGCTTGATCAGAATGATCCGGTGATTCTTCATGGATATACGAACAGTAATTCCGGATACGCAGACGTGCGGGAGACGGTGGCGCGGTCGCTGAATGAACGTTTTGGAACGCAATTTGAGGGAAAGAATATTGTAATGTCCGTAGGAGCGGCAGGGGGATTGAATGTGATATTGAAGACTCTGATCAATCCCGGCGACGAAGTTATCGCATTCGCGCCGTATTTTGGAGAGTATCGGTCTTACACGAATAATTATGATGGAATTTTGGTAGAGATCTCGCCGAATACGGTAGATTTTCAGCCCAGGCTGGATGAATTCGAGCAGAAGATCTCGCCGAAAACGAAAGCAGTTATTGTAAATACGCCGAATAATCCCACCGGAGTAGTATATTCGGAGGAGACGATCAGGAAGCTGGCGGCGATCATGGAGGCAAAACAGAAGGAATATGGAACAGATATTTATCTGATCTCCGACGAACCTTACCGCGAGTTGGTTTATGACGGGGTAGAAGTCCCGTATCTTACGAAATACTATGCCAATACGATCGTCGGATATTCTTATAGCAAGTCCCTGTCGCTTCCGGGCGAACGTATTGGTTATCTGGTGATTCCGGATGAAGTAAAGGACAGCAAAGATATACTGGCGGCTGCCGGTGTGGCGACGCGTATCCTGGGATTTGTCAATGCGCCGACTCTGCAGCAGAAGGTGGTTGCCAGGTGTATCAATGAGAAGACGGATATTTCTTTCTATGACAGAAACCGCGAGACTTTATATCAGGGGTTGCAGAAGTGCGGGTTTGAATGTATCAAACCAGAAGGGGCTTTCTATTTGTTTGTGAAATCTCCGGTTGCAGATGAGAAGGAATTCTGCGCCGCTGCGAAGAAGTATAATCTGTTGTTAGTGCCGGGAAGTTCCTTTGCATGTCCCGGATATGTAAGACTTGCTTATTGCGTGGCTTATGAGACGATAGTGAATTCACTGCCGAAGTTCATGGAGCTGGCAAAAGAATATTTTTAGGGAAATGAAATTATGAGAGCATATGAGAAAAATATCCGAAAGGCAGAACCTTACGTGCCGGGAGAGCAGCCCCAGAATAAGGTGATCAAACTGAATACGAATGAGAATCCTTATCCGCCTGCGCCGGGAGTGGAAAAAGCGTTAAAAGAGATGGATACGGACAGATTCAGGTTATATCCTGATCCTACATGCGGGCCGTTGGTAGAAGCGCTGGCAGATTTCTATCATGTGAAGCCGGAGCAAGTATTTGTGGGCGTCGGGTCCGATGATGTGCTTGCGATGTGTTTTCTGACTTTTTTTAACTCAGAAAAGCCGATCTTATTTCCGGATATTACATATTCCTTCTATAAGGTCTGGGCCGAGCTTTATCGGATTCCTTATGAATGTCAGAAGTTGGATGCTGATTTCCGAATTGTGAAGGAAGATTATGATAAGGAAAACGGCGGCGTTATCTTTCCGAATCCGAACGCGCCCACCGGGATATATGAAGAACTGGATATGGTTGAGGATATCATCAGGGCAAATCAGGACGTCGTTGTGATTATTGATGAAGCTTATATTGACTTTGCAGGATGTTCCGCGATAGAGTTGGTGGATAAATATGATAACCTGATCGTGGTTCAGACATTTTCCAAAGCAAGATCTATGGCCGGTATGCGGATCGGATATGCGATCGGCAGCCCGGCGCTGATCAAGTATCTTCAAGACGCAAAGTATTCTTTTAATTCGTATACGATGAATCAGGCGGCTTTGGTATGCGGTGTGGAATCGGTGAAAGACCAGGCATATTTTGAGGAAGGAATCCGTAAGATTATTCATACAAGAGAATGGGCGAAGGAGGAGTTAGAGAAGCTTGGCTTCTGTTGCCTTGATTCCGACGCTAATTTTATCTTTGTTACCCATCCCCGGTACGATGCAAAGAGATTATTCGAGGCGCTGAAGGAGAACGGTATCTATGTCAGGTATTGGGGCAGCGGGAGAATTAAGCAGTATTTGAGGATTACAATCGGAACAAGGGAAGAGATGGAGGAATTATTTAAGTTTCTTAAGAAATATAAAGGAGATTGTCTATGACTGAAACATTAGTACAGAGCATTATTGACGCCCTTGGTGGGAGCGTGGGCAAGGAAGCGATCGTATTCATCATATCGATGATACCGATCCTGGAACTTCGAGGGGCTCTTCTGGTCGCGGGGCCTCTGCTCGGCGTGCCTGTGGCAAAGGCATTGCCGCTGTGTATCATAGGAAATATTATTCCGGTACCTTTTATCCTGCTTTTGATCACACCGGTTTTTAATTGGATGAAAGGGACGAAGATCTTCAAGCCTATGGTTGATAAGCTGGAATCCAAGGCGATGAGTAAGAGCGATAAGATTGAAAAATACGAGTTCTGGGGACTGGTACTGTTCGTGGGGATTCCGCTTCCGGGAACAGGGGCATGGACCGGTTCCTTGATTGCGGCTCTGCTTGGCGTGAAATTTAAGAAGGCGTTTCCGGCTGTTATATTAGGTATCTGTATGGCGACGGTGATCATGTGGTTTATCTCCTATGTGCTTCTTGGCGGAGTACATGTCCTGGGGTAATTCTGCACTGGAGGAAATGGATAAGAGTATCAAAGATATTTGTATAAGGCTGCTGCAAAGCGTAGTGATTTTGCGGCGTATGGTTGTGACTATTGTTGTAACGATACCATATGCCGCGTTGGTTTGACGCTTGCGGCAGCTTTCTTCATATCGCGCCGGGGAGTTGCACAGTCTGACAAGGTATGTTAAAATACATACAAACACAGAAGTGGAAAGAAGGAGATTATGACATGGACAAACGATATGACGTAACTGCAATGGGCGAGATGTTAATTGACTTTACGATGAATGGACAGAGCGAACAGGGGAATAATCTATTTGAAGCGTGCCCCGGCGGCGCGCCCTGCAATGTGCTGGCGATGTTGAATAAATTAGGAAAAAAGACGGCTTTCATAGGAAAAGTCGGGGAGGATCAGTTCGGACGCCTCTTAAAGGGCACGATCGAAGAGCTGGGAATCGAGACAAAGGGATTGATTTTCGACCAGGAGATTCCTACCACGCTGGCATTTGTGCATACGTTTCCGGACGGCGACCGGGAGTTCTCTTTTTATCGTAAGCCCGGCGCGGATATGATGCTTAAGGAGACGGATGTGGATTATGAATTGATTCGTCAGTCTAAGGTCTTTCATTTCGGAACATTGTCTATGACAGACGAGCCGGTGAAGGCGGCGACAAAGAAAGCGATAGAGACGGCGAAGGAGGCGGGATGTCTGATCACCTTCGATCCGAATTTACGTCCTCCGCTCTGGCGTTCATTGGATGAAGCGAAAGAGCAGATGGAGTATGGGTTCCAATATTGCGATGTTTTGAAGATTTCCGACAATGAGATTCAATTTGTCTCGGGAAAGGAAGATTACGACGAGGGAATCCGCTATCTTCAGGATAAGTATCAGATCCCCCTTATTTTCCTGACCATGGGAAAGGAAGGAAGCCGGGCGTATTATAAAGATCTGCGTGTGGAACGCAAAGGGTTTACGGTGAAAGCAATCGAGACCACCGGCGCCGGAGATACTTTCTGCGGCTGCGCGATCAACGGCGTGCTGACGCATGGTCTTGACAATCTGACGGAAGAAAAGCTTGGAGATATCCTGACTTATGCCAATGCAGGCGCGGCGCTGATCACGATGAAGAAAGGGGCGATCCGCTCTATGCCGGAACCAGGGGATATTGAGAGATTGCTGGAAGTATAATGATCTATATTCAGAAAAGGGATAACCAGAAATATGAGATTACGCAGAATGCTGGCCGTCTGGGCGGCTAAAATTACGGAAAAAGTCAGTGTCCATGTTTTTCATCGGCAAGGCGTTACATGGGCGGGGAAGATCGCGCTTCGGATCTGTCCGTCTATATTAAGAGACCTTGCGGGTCAGGTGAAGAAGGATATCTTTATCGTATGCGGGACGAATGGAAAGACAACGACGAATAATATGCTCTGCGCGGCGATCGAAGCAGAGGGGTATCGGGTTGTATGCAACCATACCGGTTCGAATATGCTTAACGGTGTGGCGGCCGCATTTGCCTTAAGCGCCGGAATCGGCGGTAATCTGAAGGCGGATTATGCCTGTATCGAGATCGATGAAGCGTCAACCAGGAGAGTGTTTCCACATTTTAAACCGGATTATATGGTTCTTACGAATCTGTTCCGGGATCAGTTGGACCGCTATGGAGAGATTGATATTACGATGAATATCCTGAAAGAAGTCATGCAGTCTGCGCCGAAGATGAAGGTGATTGTGAATGGGGACGACGCGCTGTCGGCTTATCTGGCCATGGACAGCGGAAATGATTATGTGACATACGGGATAAGTGAGCAAGTGACGGATGACGGGGATTCCCGGGAGATCAGGGAAGGACGGTTCTGCAAATGCTGCGGCGCGCCTCTTTCCTATCGGTTTTATCATTACAGCCAGCTTGGCGACTATGCCTGTACGCAGTGTGATTTTCGAAGACCCGACGTCCTGTTTGAGGCAGGAGACGTTGAGATCGGGGAGGGTCTGGCGTTTACTGTGGAAGGGAAGAGAATCCGCGCAAGTTATAAAGGATTTTATAATGTATATAATATACTGGCTGCATACGCGGCGATGCGGACGGGAGGACTTGAAGCGGGACATTTTAATGAGATGCTCTCAAGATTTAATCCGGAGAACGGCAGGATGGAAAGTTTCCGGGTACAGAATGTGAAAGTCACGTTGAATCTGGCGAAAAATCCGGCGGGCTTTAATCAGAATATCTCTGCGGTTATGCAGGATGAGGCTCTTAAGGATATCGTCATTGTCATTAACGACAATGCCCAGGACGGAACGGATGTATCCTGGCTGTGGGATGTGGATTTTGACCGGTTCAAGGAGGATAAGATCAGTTCCGTCACGGTCAGCGGAATCCGCTGTTATGACATGGGGCTTCGTATGAAATATGTGGATATTCCGGCAATGTCAGAACCAGACGTAGAGAAGGCGATCCGCAGGAGGATTGCCGACGGCTGCGGCAATCTGTATGTGCTTGTGAATTATACGGCTCTTTTTAGTACCAGGAATGTGTTAAAGAGATTGGAGGGGGAAAAGTGATGGAGAGGACAGGGAAGAAGGTTGTCATCGGCCACCTCTATCCGGATCTTTTGAACCTGTACGGAGATCGGGGCAATATCGCATGCATGATGCAGAGGTGTATCTGGCGGGGAATTGATGCAGAGACGGTCGAGTTTAATACAGGGGATACGATTGATTTCTCGAAGTTGGATATCGTCCTCCTGGGCGGAGGTTCCGACAGGGAGCAGGCAATTGTGTGCGGGAATCTCCTTAAGATCAGGGAGCAGTTCCGGGAATATGTAGAAGACGACGGCGTAGTGATTGCGGTCTGCGGCGGCTATCAGCTTCTGGGGAAGTACTATAAGACGGATCAGGGGATGATAGAGGGTCTGAATCTGGTAGACATCTATACGGAACAGGAGGAAGGGCGCCTGATTGACAATATCGTGCTTAAGAGCGATCTGGCAGACATGCCGGTGGTCGGGTTTGAGAACCACGGCGGAAGGACCTATATTAATGATAACAAACCCTTTGGAAAGGTGCTGTATGGTTCCGGCAACGACGGGAAAAGCGGCTATGAAGGCGTCGTTTATAAGAATGTGATTGGGACTTACCTGCACGGCCCGCTTCTTCCGAAGAATCCTCAGATCTGTGATTATCTGATTCAAAAAGCGCTGGAGAGAAAATACGGTCCGACGGAGCTTGCGGCTCTGGACGACAGCCAGGAAGAGGCCGCGAACGCATATATTTACCACAGGTTTGTGAAAGAATAGAACTTGGATAAAGATGATAATGAAGTAGTGGAAAAAGAAGGGCGGTTTATGAGGCAGGATCGGTTTAAGATGGAAAGAGAGGGACTCGTAGAAGAGGGACAGGAGGTTGAGATCAGCGAACGAAGCGCGGTAACGGGCCAGTATACCTATCTGGTGGAGCCGTCGATCGCCATGTCGGGAATCTATAGGACCAGTGATCGGATCTTTGCCCGGAAGGGAATTATCCGAAAGATTGAAAAGACGGATAAGGGATTCTATCTGCTGGTTGAAACAGAAGGGTAAGGGCTATAAGCCATCCGTTGACACAGGCAGAAAAAGCACATATAATGGAAGAAGGAAAAGATAGAGAAGGAGTGGGACCAGACAGATGATTGCGAGGGATGATGAAGAAAAGAGAAGTAAGATATGGAGAATCGTTACCGCGGTTTCTACGATTCTGATCATCGTGGGGGTGATCCTGCTGCTGATGAAATTATTTATGACGAATCCATTAGAAGGCAATTGGGCGGATGAAGACGGAAGCTTCTACATGTCTATTATGAAGAACGGTTCTATGGTGATTACGATTCCGGAGGAAGAGAGAGAAAATTCCGGCGTGGATATGGATATGAGATATACGCTCGATAAGGAAGAGAAGACGATTACGATCACCGCGGATGAATCGGGGTTTGGGAAGATAGCCGATAAGACAGACGGCCAGTTTACAGAAGAAGAGGTCAGGCGAGCGCTTTCGACGGTGATGACAACATTTGATTATAGCGTGGATCAGGAACAGCTGACTTTGACGGAACGAGAGTATGGCGAGCAGCTGATATTGATAAAAGAGTGATAAGATACCCCTCTAACCGAACAAATTATGCGGTGGAGGGGTAGAATATTTTCAGAGAAGGAAGGAGTGGTGAGAGGTATGTATAGAGATGAGACGAGGAAGGTTCGGATCGGAGATGTTGTGATCGGGGGAGGGAGCCCTGTCGCGATTCAGTCTATGACAAATACGAAGACGGAAAATGTGGAAGAAACTGCGGCGCAGATACTTGCGCTTGAGAGAGCAGGATGCGAAATTATCCGTTGTGCCGTGCCCACGATGGAAGCGGCGCAGGCGATCGCGGGGATCAAGGAGAAGATTCATATTCCGTTGGTTGCGGATATTCATTTTGATTACCGGCTTGCTGTCGCAGCGATTGAATATGGAGCGGACAAGATCAGGATCAACCCGGGAAATATCGGGGATGAGAGCAGGGTACAGGCTGTGGTGGATAAGGCGAAGGAATATCGCGTGCCGATCCGGGTGGGGGTCAACAGCGGTTCTTTGGAGAAGTCCCTGGTGGAACGATACGGCGGCGTGACGGCAGAAGGATTGGTAGAAAGCGCCATGGATAAGGTACATATGATCGAGAGAATGGGATATGATAATCTGGTGGTCAGTATCAAATCTTCGGATGTTATGATGTGCGTAAAAGCACATGAACTGATTGCCAGGGAGTGTCCGTATCCTCTCCATATAGGCATTACGGAAGCGGGGACGCTTCTGGCAGGAAATATCAAGTCTTCGATCGGATTGGGGCTGATTCTGAATCAGGGAATCGGTGATACGGTACGGGTATCCTTAACGGGAGATCCGGTGGAAGAGATCAAGTCCGCTAAACTGATTCTTAAAACGCTGGGGCTTAGAAAGGGCGGTATCGAGGTGGTGTCCTGCCCAACCTGCGGAAGGACGAAGATTGACCTGATCGGTCTTGCAAATCAGGTGGAACAGATGGTCGAGGATATTCCTCTGGATATCAAAGTGGCGGTTATGGGCTGCGTGGTGAACGGGCCGGGCGAGGCGAAGGAGGCTGATATCGGCATCGCAGGCGGTATCGGCGAAGGACTGCTGATTAAAAAAGGCGAGATCGTGAAGAAGGTAAGAGAAGATCAGTTATTAGAGACGTTGAGACAGGAGTTGTTGAATTGGAATGAGTAAACCATTCTTTGAAGTATTTCCCACATTAAAAGTAGACGACGATCTTCGCCGAATGTTCGAGGGTGTAGAAGTCACCAAGGTGGCGACGAATTCTGACAGGGATTTTATCAAAGTACACCTATGCTGCGGACATCTCCTCAGGAAGAAATGTGTCTATGAGATAGAGCAAAGGCTCAAGGAACAGTTATTCGGACGCAGCTATATCCGGGTAGAGGTGAAAGAGCAGTATGACTTGTCCGAACAGTATACGCCGGAGAATCTGATGGATGAATACTTTGACAGTTTCCTTTTGGAGCTTGACCGGCGCAGCGTGGTGGAGCGCAGTATGCTCCAGAATTCCAGTTATGAGTTTGAAGATGAGAATATCCTGTGTCTTACTCTTCGGGATTCTATTGTTGCACAGGGAAAGAAGGAAGCCATTACAACCTATCTGACGGATGTGTTCCATCATAGGTTCAGCCGGCCGATTGAGATAAAAGTACAGTATGAGAAGCCGAAGGAGAGCGCTTTAAAATATAACGATGTTAAACTAAAGCAGGAAGTAGAAGAGATCCTTAAGAACAATGCGGCGATTCAGAAAGAGCGGACATCCGGAGAGGAATATCAGACGGGGGAGAAAGAAGTTATTGGCGCCGGAGTATCAGGGCAGAACACAGGAAGCCAGACGCCAGGTATATCAAAGGACGCTTCCGGCGATGCTTCCAAAGAGGGGATATCCCGGCAGTCTAAAAGCAAGACGGTTCAATCCGATAAATCTTTCGGAGGAACGAAGAGATTCTCGAAAGGTCTGCAAAGAGGCGGCTGGGGAAAGTCTTCCGATGATCCGAATCTGGTCTATGGGCGTAATTTTGACGATGATCCGATAGAACTCTCCCAGGTTGTCGGAGAGATGGGTGAGATCACTTTCCGTGGGAAGGTGATTAGTTTTGATACCCGTGAGATCCGTAACGAAAAGACGATCGTTATCTTTTCTGTGACGGATTTTACGGATACGATCACGATTAAATTATTCTTGCCGAATGACCGGCTTCCGGATATCTTAAGTGAAGTGAAGACAGGCGCGTTCCTGAAGATTAAAGGCGTGACTAACATCGACAAATTCGACGGGGAACTGATCATTTCATCAGTGGCGGGTATCCGAAAGATCAGTGATTTTACGGAATCCAGGAAAGATACTGCGCCGAAAAAACGGGTGGAGCTTCATTGTCATACGAAGATGAGCGACATGGACGGCGTGACAGAGGTAAAAGATCTGTTAAAGAGAGCGCATGACTGGGGGCATAAGGCGCTGGCGATCACGGATCACGGCGTTGTGCAGTCGTTCCCGGATGCGAACCATTACATTGAATCGCTGGATAAGGACGATCCCTTTAAAGTAATCTATGGTGTGGAAGGTTATCTGGTGGATGATCTGACAGATGTGGCCGTGAATGAGAAGGGGCAGTCTCTGAACGGCGCTTATGTGGTATTCGATCTTGAGACGACTGGTTTCAGTCCGGTTAAAGACAAGATTATTGAGATCGGCGCCGTGAAGGTAGAACAGGGGAAGATCACGGATAAGTTCAGTACCTTTGTTAATCCTAAAGTACCGATTCCTTTCCAGATCACGCAGCTTACCGGCATCACGGATGAGATGGTCTTAGAAGCGCCGGATATCGGGGCCGTACTTCCTGAATTTCTTGCATTTGTCGGGGATGCGGCGCTGGTAGCGCACAACGCGTCTTTTGATGTGGGTTTTATTGAGCAGAATTGCAGATATCAGGATATCATGCCGGATTTTACTTACGTGGATACGGTTGCCATGGCGAGAATCCTGCTTCCGACCCTGTCTAAATATAAGCTTAATGTTGTAGCGAACGCGCTTCATATTTCTTTGGAGAATCATCACCGGGCGGTGGATGACGCCGGCGCGACGGCAGAGATATTCGTAAGATTTATCGAGATGCTTCGGGAGCGGGGCATTACTGATCTTATGAAGCTGAATCAGTTTGGTTCTAACAATGCGGACGCGGTCAGGAAGCTGCCGACATATCACGTGATCATTCTTGCGAAGAATGAAGTAGGCAGAGTAAATCTCTACACATTGGTGTCCAAATCCCATCTGGAATATTATGCCAGGAGACCGAGAATTCCAAAGAGCGAGCTTTCCAGGTACAGAGAAGGGTTGATTGTGGGAAGCGCCTGTGAGGCGGGAGAACTTTATCAGGCGCTTTTGAATGAGAAGTCGGAGGAGCGGATTGCGAAGATCGTGAATTTCTATGACTATCTGGAGATCCAGCCTCTCGGGAATAACCGGTTCATGATTGACAGCGAAAAGATAACAAAGGTTCAGGATGAAGAGGATCTAAAGGAGATTAATCGGAAGATCGTGGAATTAGGGGAACGGTTTAACAAGCCGGTAGTGGGAACCTGCGACGTACATTTTATGGATCCGGGGGACGAGGTATACCGTCGGATTATCATGGCGGGAAAAGGATTCGGCGATGCGGACAAGCAGTCTCCGCTGTTTCTGCGTACTACGGACGAGATGTTGGAGGAATTCGAGTATCTTGGCTCCGCTAAAGCTCAGGAGGTTGTGATCGATAATCCCTGCCGGATCGCAGATATGGTGGAGCGGATCACACCTGTGCGGCCGGACAAATGTCCGCCGGTGATCCCGGATTCG
Organism: uncultured Dorea sp.; assembly: GCA_910585725.1. Lineage (GTDB taxonomy): Bacteria > Bacillota > Clostridia > Lachnospirales > Lachnospiraceae > Sporofaciens. The sequence continues at coordinate 25,555 of CAJUFA010000023.1, forward strand.
GATAAGTTGCTGCGGGAGATCTGTTATCAGAAAGCGCATTCTATGTACGGAAAAGATTTGCCTCCTGTGGTGACGGAGCGGTTGGAAAGAGAATTGAATTCCATCATTTCAAACGGATTTGCCGTAATGTATATCATCGCGCAGAAATTAGTGTGGAAGTCCAACGAAGACGGTTATCTGGTGGGTTCCAGAGGTTCCGTCGGTTCTTCTTTTGTCGCTACGATGGCGGGAATCACAGAGGTGAATCCCTTAAGTCCTCATTATTATTGTAAGAAATGCCATTACAGTGATTTTGATTCCGAGGAAGTGAGGCAATATGCAGGAGGATGCGGATGGGATATGCCGGATAAGCCGTGTCCCGTATGCGGCGAGTCCCTGATGAAGGACGGGTTCGACATTCCTTTTGAGACGTTCCTTGGATTCAAAGGAAATAAGGAGCCGGATATCGATCTTAATTTCTCCGGAGATTATCAGAGTCTTGCTCATAAATATACGGAAGTCATATTCGGAGCCGGGCAGACCTATCGGGCGGGAACCATCGGAACGCTGGCGGATAAGACGGCGTTCGGCTATGTGAAGAATTATTTTGTGGAGCGGGGACAGGGCAAGCGTAAATGTGAGATTGACCGTATCGTGCTTGGCTGCACAGGGATCCGCAGAAGCACCGGACAGCATCCGGGCGGTATCATCGTTCTCCCCCTTGGGGAAGAGATCAATACCTTTACGCCGGTACAGCATCCGGCGAACGATATGAATACGGATATCGTGACCACACATTTCGACTATCATTCCATCGACCACAATCTGCTGAAACTGGATATCCTGGGCCATGATGATCCGACGATGATCAAGACGCTGGAGGAGTATATCAGCTCCCCGGCTATGGAGAATGAATATAATGAGACGGACAATAAGTTTGTCGCCACGAAGATCCCTCTGGACGATAAGGGAGTGATCTCTCTGTTCCACGATACGTCGGCTCTGGGTATCACGCCGGATGATATCGGGGGATGTCCGGTAGGGTGTCTTGGGATACCGGAGTTCGGAACAGATTTCGTTATACAGATGGTGGTGGACACGAAGCCTCAGACTCTGTCGGACCTGATCCGTATCTCCGGATTGTCCCACGGGACGGACGTGTGGCTTAATAACGCGCAGGAACTGATACGCTCCGGGAAGGCGACGATATCCACGGCGATCTGTACCCGTGATGATATTATGACTTATCTGATCAATAAGGGAATGGATTCCGAGCAGTCTTTTACCATAATGGAGAGAGTCAGGAAAGGGGCCGTGGCTAAGGGAAAATGTAAGGAGTGGCCGCAGTTTAAAGAGGATATGAAGGCGCATGACATACCGGACTGGTATGTCTGGTCCTGTGAGAAGATCAAGTATATGTTTCCGAAAGCACATGCGGCGGCGTATGTCATGATGGCGTATCGAATCGCGTATTGCAAGATTAATTATCCGCTGGCATATTACGGCGCTTATTTCGGAATCCGCGCGGATGCATTTTCCTATGAGCTGATGTGTCAGGGGAAGGAGAATCTGAACCGTCATATCGACGAGTATAACAGGCGTTCAAATACTTTAAGCAAGAAGGAACAGGATACCATGAAGGATATGAGGCTGGTGCAGGAGATGTATGCCCGGGGATATGAGTTCGAACCTATGGATATCTACCAGGCAAAGGCGTCGAAATTCCTGATCGTAAACGGAAAACTGATGCCGCCGCTGGTCAGTATCGAGGGTATGGGAGACAAGGCGGCGGAAGCGGTGGAGGAAGCGTCGAAGGACGGACCTTATCTGTCGCTGGATGATTTCCGCCAGCGGACGAAAGCGAGTAAGACGGTAATAGACTGTATGGTGAATCTGGGAATCCTTAAGGGTCTGCCGGAATCGAACCAATTGTCTCTGTTTGATCTGTAAGGCGTCCTGATATATATTTCCGGAATCCTGCAGGCAATACCAAAAATATGAATAAGATATGTAAGAGAGGAATAAAGGAAAGATGAGAAGAGACGACCGCGAAGTTAAGAATATGGAAGAGATACAGGAGATTCTTGATACCTGTAAAGTATGCCGGCTGGGAATGGCAGACGGCAGTCGGATCTACATAGTACCGATGAATTTTGGATATGAATTTGAGGGAGACAGTCTGATCTTGTATTTTCATGGCGCCGGAGAGGGAAGGAAATTAGAATTGATCAGAAAGAATCCGGAGGTAGGTATTGAGATGGACTGCAGACATGAATTAGCGGAAGGGCGGGTTCCCTGTCAGTACAGCTATTATTACGGGAGCGTGATCGGAGACGGAAAGGCGGAGATAGTGGAAGAACCGGAGGAGAAATTGAAAGCCCTCGGGGTGATTATGAAGCATCAGACAGGAAAAGATTTTCCGGAATTTACAACCAATCCAAAGATTGAGAAGGCAGTTGCAGTCATTCGGGTAAAGGTCGGGAACTATACTTGCAAATGCCATAGTAAAGGACAAATATAAGAGTTAAAAACAAGTAAGTTTCAAAAATTAACACTTTAATCAGGAAAAGTATTATGGTATACTATTAAGGAATTTCTATTTGTGCGGGTGAGAATCCTTTTTATGATGCACAGGCAGATAAAGTTACGAAAGGATGGAATATAGAATGTCAGAAAAGAAGAGAGTCATTATGCTCGGCAACGAGGCGATTGCCAGGGGCGCTTATGAGGCGGGAGTGAAGGTATCCGCCGCATACCCCGGTACTCCAAGTACCGAGATCAGTGAATATCTGGTACAGTATAAGGACGATCTGTACTGTGAGTGGTCGCCGAATGAAAAAGTTGCGACGGAGGTTGCAGTGGGCGCGTCTCTTGCAGGAGCTCGCGCGATGTCCTGCATGAAGCATGTAGGTTTCAACGTTGCGGCGGACCCGGCATACAGCGTGTCCTATATGGGGGTTAGCGGCGGCTTGGTCATCGTGGTTGCCGATGATCCGGGGTTATACAGTTCTCAGAACGAGCAGGATACCAGGATGGTGGCGCGGGCGGCGCAGCTCCCTGTATTGGAACCATCAGACAGCGCTGAGGCGAAGGAATTCATGAAGCAGGCTTTTGAGCTGAGCGAGAGGTTCGACCGCCCCTTTGTGTTCCGTACTACGACGAGGCTTGCGCATTCCCAGGGAATCGTGGAGCTTGACGAGAGGCGGGAAGTAGAAGATAAGCCTTATGAGAAGGATATCCGCAGAACGGTTATGATGCCTGTAAATGCGAAACTTCGCCATGTTGAGATTGAGAAGCGGAACTTAGAGCTGGCGGAAGCGGCAAATACTCTTCCTATTAATAGGGTAGAGATGAACAGCGCCAAGATCGGCGTGATTACCAGCGGTATTCCCTATCAATATGTGAAGGAAGTCCTGCCGAATGCGTCTGTTTTAAAGCTGGGTATGGTGAATCCGCTGCCAAAGAAATTAATCGAAGACTTTGCGTCGAAAGTAGAGACGTTATATATAATCGAAGAGTTGGATCCTGTTATCGAAGAACAGGTGAAATCCTGGGGAATCAAGGCGGCAGGGAAAGAACTCTTTACCGTACAGGGAGAGTACAGCGCGAACATGATCCGCAGGGCAATCCTTGGAGAAGATCTCAAGATCGCAGAACCGGCGCAGGTTCCGGTAAGACCGCCGATTCTCTGTCCGGGATGTCCCCATAGAAGCGTCTATTATGTAGTGAAGAAGCTGAATCTTCATGTGGCGGGAGATATCGGATGTTATACGTTAGGCGCTGTCGCACCCCTCAGTGTGGTTGACACGACGATGTGTATGGGGTCGAGTATCTCGACACTTCATGGGATGGAGAAAGCAAAAGGAAAAGAATACATAAAGAACTGGGTAGCGGCGATCGGTGATTCTACGTTCCTGCATACAGGCGTGAATTCTCTGATGAATATGACATATAATAAGGCGACCGGAACAGTGCTGATACTGGATAATTCGACCACAGGCATGACCGGGCATCAGGATCATGCGGCGACCGGAAAGACTCTGCAGGGAGATCCTGCCTACGCGATCGATATTCCGGCTCTCTGCCGTGCCGTCGGCGTGAAGTATGTGACGGAAGTCAATGCATTTGATCTGGAAAGATTAGAGGCAGTGATCAAAGAAGAAGTCGCAAGGGATGAAGTGTCTGTGATTATCACGAAGACGCCGTGCGTACTGCTCAGTAAGGAGAAGAAGCCTTTGTATATTGCGCATGAAGATCAGTGTAAGAAATGCGGCATGTGTATGAAACCGGGATGTCCGGCCATGACGAAGAGGGAGAATGGAACAATCTGTATTGATGATACCATGTGTACAGGATGTGGGCTTTGCAAAGATCTGTGTAAATTTGGCGCGATTGAATTAGTGAAGGCAGGTGACAGATAATGGCGGCGAAGAATATTATGATTGTCGGAGTCGGAGGACAGGGAACCCTCCTGACCAGCAGAATATTAGGAGGTCTTGCCACTGCGGGAGGTTATGACGTGAAGCTCTCCGAGGTACATGGCATGGCGCAGAGGGGCGGAAGTGTGGTAACATTTGTCCGTTACGGCGAGAAAGTGGCGGAGCCCATCGTAGAAGAAGGGCAGGCGGATGTCCTGATTGCGTTCGAAAGACTGGAAGCGCTTCGATACGCGCATTTTCTTAAGAAAGACGGCGCGCTGATTGTGAATGACTGGAGGATAGATCCGATTCCGGTAGTGATCGGCGCGGCCGAATATCCGCAGGGAATCATAGAGACCTTGAAAAAGGAACATAAGGTCTATGCGGTAAATGCCACGGAAGAGTCTAAGAAGCTTGGTAACCCAAGAGTCTTTAACCTGATCGTGCTGGGAATTGCGGCACAGCATATGGATTTTACGAAGGAAGAGTGGTATGACGTGATTGAGCATACCGTTCCGCCAAAGACGATAGAGATCAATAAGAAAGCATTTGACGTGGGATATCACCTGGAGTCATAGTACATCTCTGAACCAACAGCGCCGTCGGCAGAATGTCACTGTCGAGGGAGGCTTGTCCGCCAACAGAGGGCGAAGGGTATTTTTACAGGTTGGCGCAGGAAAACAGATTTAGTGGATAACCAAAGTAAAAATGAAAATAGAACAGGAGTATGAGAAAATGGCAGCAGTAGCGATAGAAAACTGGAAAGAATTAATCAGAGATCCTAAGATTGAGTGTATGAGCAGAGATGAGATGAGCGCGCTTCAGAGCGAGCGTCTTGTAAAGCAAGTGAAGAATGTATATGAACATGTGGAATTCTACCGTAAGAAGATGGATGAACTTGGGGTAGAGCCCGGCGATATCAAAGGTATCGAAGACATTAACAAGCTTCCCTTCACGACTAAGGAAGACTTAAGGGACAATTATCCCTTCGGGCTGCTGGCGGTTCCCAAGGAGAAGATCGCTCGTGTGCAGGGTACTTCGGGAACCACCGGTAAGTTAACTCTGGCGTCCTATACACAGAAGGACGTGGACGTATGGGGCGAGTGCGTGGCGAGAGGTCTTTCAATGGCAGGATTGACGTCGGAAGACAGGATCCATGTATGTTACGGCTATGGACTCTTCACCGGCGGCATGGGGCTGGACCTGGGCGCGAAGGCGCTCGGCGCTATGGCGATTCCGATGTCTGCAGGCAATACAAAGCGCCAGCTTATGTGTATGGAAGATTTTGGAGCGACGGCTTTCGGATGTACGCCTTCTTATGCATTGTATCTTGCGGAAGCGGCGCAGGAAGCCGGAATTGTGGACCGGCTGCAGCTTAAAGCAAGTGTCAACGGCGCGGAACCATGGACGGATGAGATGCGTAAGAAGATTGAGAGTATCTTTCATATTAACAGTTTCGATATTTATGGACTGTGTGAGATTACGGGACCGGGCGTGGCTATGGATTGTATCCATCACAAAGGACTGCATGTATATGAAGATTATTTCTATCCGGAGATTTTAAATCCCGCGGATCATTCTGCATGTGCGGAAGGCGAGACGGGAGAGCTTGTATTTACGACGCTTGCGAAGGAAGGAATGCCGCTTCTCCGTTACCGGACCAAGGATCTTACGAGTATTGAACACGGTGTCTGCGAATGCGGAAGAACTCTGCCGAGGATTCAGAAGTTCACCGGACGAACCGACGATATGAAGGTCATCCGCGGGGTCAATGTATTTCCGACTCAGGTTGAGACGGCGCTTCTCTCTATGGGAGGCGGCGTAGCGCCTCACTATATGCTTATCGTTGACCGTGAGAATAATCTGGACGTTCTGACTGTCATGGTAGAAGTGGATGAAAAATATTTCTCTGATGAGATCCGTAAACTGGACGAGCTGAAGAACAGGGTCGGAGCAGTACTGAAGCAGGCGCTCGGCGTATCTGTAAGAGTGAAGCTTGTCGAGCCTAAGACGATCCAGAGAAGCGAGGGCAAGGCAAAACGTGTCATTGATAACAGAGAGCTGTAAGAGGAGGAAAGTACCATGGGTGAAAGCAATACAATTCAGCAATTGTCAGTTTTTTTAGAGAACAGGGAAGGCCGTCTTGACGACGTATTAAAAGTCCTTGCGGAAAATGAAGTAAATATCGTGGCTTTAAGCCTTGCGGATACCTCGGACTATGGAATGCTCCGTATGATCGTTTCCGACCCGCAGAAGGGCCGTACAGCGCTTAAAGAGGCGGGAATTACGGCGATGCTTACGGATGTCGTGGCGCTTCGGGTACCGCATGCAACGGGCTCTCTGAGCAAGGCGATGCACCAGATCGTTGAGGGCGAAGTGAATGTAGAATATATGTATGCGTTTGCAAATGGCAACGACGCGGCGGCGGTACTTAAGAGCGATGATCCCGCCCGGGTAACAGATATTCTGAAAGGCAGCGGATTCGACGTATACAGCGCCGACGAGGCGTATCGCGCGAACCAGTAGATCTGGGTCTTGAAAATGGCAGAGATGATGTGTATAATAAAAAATTGAAAGATATTAAGGGAGGCAATATACATCATGTTAGATAAAAAAGTAGTAGAATTATTAAACCAGCAGGTGAACAAGGAATTTTATTCCGCGTATTTGTATCTGGATTTTTCCAACTATTATTATGACAATGGATTGGACGGATTCGGTAACTGGTACAAGATTCAGGCGCAGGAGGAGAGGGATCATGCCATGCTCTTCATCCAGTATCTGCAGAATAACGGAGAGAGGGCCGTCTTAGAGGCGATCGACAAACCGGCGGTTGTTCTTGAGAGCGCCAAATCCGTACTGGCAGAGGGCTTGAAGCATGAGCAATATGTGACAGGTCTGATACATAATATCTATGACGCGGCATATTCCGTGAAAGATTTTCGTACGATGCAGTTCCTGGATTGGTTCGTTAAGGAACAAGGAGAAGAGGAGACGAACGCAGATAACCTGGTGAAGAAGTTTGAATTATTCGGCGATGATCCGAAGAGTCTCTACTTGTTGGATAACGAGCTGGGCGCGCGGGTATACTCCGCACCGTCCCTGGTGCTTTAGTTATGAATCGTAAGAAAGTTATCTGTTCTTGCCGGAAAGTGACCAGGGGCGATATTGCGGACGCGGTAAAGAGCGGCGCGGATTCTTTCAAGGAAGTTAAGAAGATCACAAAGGTCGGCAAGGGCTGCGGAAAATGTAAGAAAAAGGCGAAGAAACTTACGAAGAAATTATTGAAAGAAAGAGTAAGTTGAGTATGAACAGAAAGATATCGACTTTGGAGAAGCTTAAGACTGCGGAGGCTGTCTATGTTCTTTTGAGCAGAATAACGAATTTGCCTTATGTGGAATGCGACTCCGAGACTTATGACGATCAGATTTTCTTGTTTTATTCTGAAGAGAATGCCAGAAAAGGCGCCGACAGATTTTTGAAAGAGAAGGCGCCTCTTCAGGTTATCAAGGTAGAGAAGAAAAGTTTTCTGATGTTTTATACCAGTCTGTATCCGATGGGTGTAAACTGTATTGTAGTTGACGACGGAACGCCTATGCGGATCGCTATACAGTTAGAGGAATTGGTTCGGAGAGTCAGTCCGGATCAGCTTCCGAAAGGTCAGATATTGGTGGAGAACCCGCAATTTCATCTGACGGCGATCTATTTTGTCCAGGAGATTCGCAAGAATCCGGGACAGGAGATGACAGAAGAGCTGAGTTCCCTGTATGAAGAGATGCTGGCGCATTTTGGCAGGGGAAAATTCCTGATCGCGGCAAGCAAGAACCAGGGTGTGCTGTTGCTGAAAGGAGAAGGAGGAAAGGCGTACCAGCCGTTGTTTACGGATCCTCATGAGTTTCAGAAATTCGACAGGGAGAAAAAGTTCCAGGCGATGACTGTGGATGTGGGGAAACTTACCGGTCTGCTGCCGCCGGAATGCGACGGCGTTATCGTTAATCCTATGGGAGTAAAAGTCCAGTTAAGATTAGAAAAGAGAAGTTCTGGCTGATAGCAGGGTGCAGAGATTATTTGACAGAGATAAAAAGACCAGATAACAGATGTTATCTGGTCTCTTCATAATCTCAATTTCATGTAGTGCTTTTAAATATCTAAATCATGTAACACATTTATAAATATATAAAAAGTACACATAAATTACGATTATAGAGTGTAGCTTAGATTTTTGTTACATTTACTGCCTGCGGACCTTTTGCGCCCTCTGTCACATCGTATTCTACATCTTGACCCTCTTCCAGAGATTTGAAACCTTCCATGTTCAATCCGGAGTAGTGTACGAATACGTCGTTACCGCTCTCATCGGAAATGAAGCCGTAACCTTTTTGGTTGTTGAACCATTTCACTGTACCTTTCATGACAATACCCTCCATAGTAATTAATTGGAATCAGCATATCTATAAGAATAGTCTATAGATAACTAGTTAATACACTAGCATATATTTATAGATGAGTCAAGTGATTTTTCATCTTTTTTCATGTTTTGCAGCACTTTTTATAACTGTGGCGGCAAACAACGGATTGAATTTACTTGACGAAATGAGCGGAAAAGTGTAAAGTATATTTTATCAGAAAATATTAGATTTTGGGAGAGAGAAACATAGTTGGCAGGGGAACGGACGTATGATTACATTAACGGGGAAAAAAGTATCGGAAGGAATTGCGATCGGCAAGTTATCCTTTTTTAAGAGGGACTCGAAAGAGATAAGACGCATCTATGTGAAGGATGTGGAAAAAGAGGTGCAGCGCTTTCAGAAAGCACGCAGAAAGGCGATACAGGAATTAAAAGAACTTTATGATACTGCGTCGAAAGAAGTCGGAGAAGCTAATGCGGCAATTTTTGAGATGCAGCAGATGGTTCTGGAGGATCATGATCTGGTTGATAAAATCACGAATATTATAGTGGAACATAAATTGAACGCAGAATATGCGATTCAGAAGGCTGCGGAGGAATTTATCGTGACGGCGGCAGTGAATGGGAAGGATTATATCCAGGGGCATGATGCAGATGTCAAGGATGTATCCAATCGTGTATTGCGTATCCTGTCCAGAACTTTTAAGGATAAGATGCTGATGGACGAGCCCTTTATTCTGGCGTCGGGAGAGATCTATCCCAGCGAAGCCGTTCAGCTTGATAAGACGAAGGTATTGGGATTCGTTACAAGATACGGGACGATTAATTCCCATACGGCCGTTCTTGCCCGTACGAAGGGGATACCGTCCGTCATTGGGCTTGGAGAAGCTCTTAAGAAGGATTATGAGGGAAAGACGATTATCGTTGACGGTTTTGAAGGAAAGATATATATCGAGCCGGATTATACGACGATCACGAAGATGAAACAGAAGCAGGACAGCAACCATACAAAGGTTCAGAACCTGGAGCGGTTAAAGGGAAAAGAGAATATTACCCAGAGCGGGCAGAAGATTGACGTCTGTGCGAATATCGGTACGAGGGAAGATATAGAGAATGTTCTTCGCAGCGACGCGGGAGGTATCGGATTATTCCGAAGTGAATTTTTATATATGGAGAGCGGTTCAAAACCGCCTACGGAAGAATATCAGTTTCAGGTGTATAAGCTGGCGGCGGAGTCGATGGGAATTAAGAAAGTAGTGATACGTACGGCAGATATCGGAGGAGACAAGACGGCGGATTGTCTGGATCTGGGAGAAGACAGGAATCCGGCTATGGGATACCGGGGGATTAGGGTGTCGCTTGATAAGGACGATGTGTTTAAGACACAGCTTCGCGCTATACTCCGTGCGTCTGCGTTTGGGAATCTGGCTATTATGTTTCCGATGATAACTTCGATTGACGAGGTGACTGTGGCGAAGCTTATGCTTGAGAAGGCTAAGAAGGAATTGAAGAATGAAAAGACCGCATTCGACGAAGACATTGCCATTGGGGCGATGATAGAGACTCCGGCGGCTGTCATGATCAGCGGAGAGTTGGCGAGAGAAGTAGATTTTATCAGTATAGGGACGAATGACCTGCTGCAGTTTACTTTGGGGATGGACAGACAGAACGAGAAGCTGGACAGATACTATAATACGCATCATCCGGCGCTTCTTAAGATGATTCGGATTATTACCAATAATGTCCATCTGGAAGAAAAGCATGTCAGTGTATGCGGGGATATGGCGGCGGATCTGGAATTGACCGAGTATCTGATTCAGATCGGAGTGGACGAGCTGTCGGTCGCTCCGAATGAAGTGCTTGCTCTGCGTAAGAAGATAAGAGAGATTCAATAATAAGGAATGAACAGACATGGAGTTCAATCATTTTGACCAGGAAGGAAACGCGATAATGGTAGATGTCTCCGGGAAGGAGATTACCGAAAGAACGGCGCTTGCCCAGGGAAATATTCGGGTAAGCCGGGAGGTTTTTGACGCGGTTGCCGGACGGAAAGTGAAAAAAGGGGATGTGCTTACGGTTGCTCAGGTGGCGGGGATTATGGGGACGAAACGAACGCCGGAATTGATTCCGATGTGCCACCCTTTGAATCTTACGAATTCAGAGATTACTTTTGAACTATATCCGGAAGAATTGGTGATTCAGGCATTCTGCAAGGTCAGGACAGAAGGAAAGACAGGAGTTGAGATGGAGGCGCTTACAGGAGTATCTGCGGCGCTTCTTACAATTTATGATATGTGTAAGGCCATAGATAAACGTATGGTGATAGAAGATATACATTTGTGTGAAAAGACGGGAGGAAAGAGCGGCGATTTCCGTTTTTGACCGGATACCGGAGATAATAAAACTGTCAGGAAATAATAATTTTTTTATTTCCTGACAGTTTATTTGGTTTATAAGGTATCTTCACGTCGGATATATCCCGGTTTCTGAGAATCGGAGATGATTTCCTTTGCATGGATGATCTTTACGTTCTTATCTACGACCTGACAGTCAACAGTAGTATCTTCGCTGATATATGTACCAGGAAGGACGATACTGTTACGTACTACGGCGCCTTTCTTGATCACACATCCACGTCCGATTACGGAATTCTCAATGGACCCCTCGATCAGACATCCGTTGGATACAACAGAGTTCTTGACATCCGCGGTCTCGAAGTACTGAGTCGGGCAGGAGTCGTTCGTCCGTGTGTAGATGGGCCAGTTCTCATTGTCAAACAGGCTTGTAGCCGTCTTCAAATCGATCAGAGACAGGTTCGCGTCATAGAAACTTTGAAGGTCTGTGATGGCGGCGAAGAAACCTCTGTGGGAAATACCGCGTACATCTAATTCTTCACAGGCATTGTTCACGATATCTGCGAGAGTGTACATGGATGACAGGGATTTAGCCTTCTTGATCAGGCTGATGAACAGCTCTTTTTTCATAATATATGTATCCATGAAGATATTCCTGTTCTTGGCATTGCCCCGGTTTGGTTCCAGAGAAAGCACGCCTTTCTGACGGTTCAGATTCACCGTATTGCAGTTCAGGCAGGATTCTTTGGCATTATCAATAGCGTGATAAAGCAACGTGATGTCTGCGTCTGATTCGATATGATTCTGAAGCAGAGTATCAAAGTTAGCAGAGTAAACCATGTAACCTGGAGCGATCACCACATAAGGGCTGTGGGATCTTTCAATACATTCCATATTCTCGCTAAACGCAGCGATATCGGTGTTATAGATGTTGTTCTCATCTCTGGACTCGGAGAAAAGAATATGTAATCTTCCGCGTTTGGAGTTGATGTTATAATGACGTCCTGTTCCAAGATGTTCGATAAGAGAACGTGGTTTTCTTCTGATATATACCTGAATACGCTCGATTCCGCTGTTGCTCATGTTGGAGATCGGGAAGTCGATGACGCGGTATCTGCCGAGGAAAGAGAACGCGCCGATGGGACGGTACTCTTCCAGGCCCTTTACCCAGATGTTATTGCCGGAGAAATTCACAATTCCTAATGCTTTACTCATATTATTCTACCCCCTTAACACGTTTTGCAACGAGTTCGATATGTTCGCTGTCTGCGCATCCGACAACGGCTTCTCTGCCGATCTTGACGCCTTCCGCAACTAACGCGCGTGTCACTACTGCGCCGGCTTCTACTTTAACGCCGGGCATCAGGACGCTGTCGATGACCTTCGCGCCTTCGCCGACTTCCGCGCCGGTGAAAAGAACAGAATTACGCACCTCACCCTCGATCACGCATCCCTGAGTGATGAAGGCACGCTTAATCTGAGCGTTTGCTCCTATGTAATGCGGCAGGGTCGTTACATCTTCGGTGTAGATCTTCCATGTCGGATCATTCAGATCCAGTTCGTTGTTCGTATCCAGAAGGTCCATATTCGCTTCCCACAGGGAGTCGATGGTTCCTACGTCTTTCCAATAACCTTTGAACTTGTATGCGTAAAGACGCTTACCCTCGTTCAGGAGATGAGGAATAATGTCTTTTCCAAAATCATGTTTGGAATCAGGATCTTTCATATCAGAAACCAGCATCTTACGCAAAGCTTTCCAGTTGAAGATATAGATACCCATAGACGCAAGATTGCTCTTCGGATGTTCCGGTTTCTCTTCAAAATCAAGAATACGTCCTTCTTCATCGGTATTCATAATACCGAAACGGCTTGCTTCCTTCATCGGTACGCCGATGACGGCGATGGTCGCGTCGGCATTGTTTGCTTTGTGTTCTGCGAGCATCTTCGCATAGTTCATCTTGTAAATATGGTCTCCGGAAAGAACAAGCAGATATTCCGGAGAATAGGTGTCAATAAAGTCGATATTCTGCGAAATTGCATCTGCGGTTCCGCGGTATACGTCCAGATTGGCATCGGCTTTCTCACGCGGAGGAAGTACGAACACTCCGCTGTCCTTTGCGTCCAGCCCCCAACGGCGGCCGGCTGCAACATAGCTGTTAAGAAGTACAGATTCATACTGGGTCAGTACGCCGACAATATCAATGCCGCTGTTGGCACAATTGCTCAATGGGAAATCAACAATACGGTACTTGCCACCATATGAAACGGCCGGCTTAGCTACTTTGTTCGTCAGATCATGAAGACGAGAGCCACGGCCGCCAGCTAAAATCATCGCTAACATGGTATTTTGTTTCATAGTGAGTCCTCTCTTTCCATTTGTGTTACATGATATTTCCTATTATACAATTTTTTGAACATTATTTCCATATTTTTCGTAAAAAAACCCATATTTTTGTTATAAATTTGAACAGAAATAAAATTTTATTTTTAAAAATCCTTACATTTAAGGCGTTTTCATGATATAATATATAATAAATAAAGGGATTATATGTCATGGGGGTACAACTTCATAGCTGTTAGTCTAGACATATTGGCGTACAATCTTAGGCAGTAAGGGGAACTGTTAGATTGTGCGCTATTTATCTTCTTAGAGGGTAAAGGCCATAGGGTATGTTCGAACTGTCGGATATGTTAATGGCTGTGCGGATGCTAACCGACGGTGTAGCAGGATGCATCTGGGCAGGAAGCGTGCAGACGGTTTGGAGCATGCACTGTTATATGGTGGACATGTGCCATATATCAGGCAATCCTTTTAATGGAATTGTTGATATTTAATTGAGCGCTCGGATTTTGTAAGGAGGTAATTATGTTTAAGATTGGTGATTATGTGGCACATTATAAGGAAGGCGTCTGTGAAGTGATGAGTATTGGGAAACTGAGTATAAGTTGTTCGGACAAAGATAAGGAGTATTATACTCTGAAGCCGCTCTACAATGCAGGGGGGACTTTATATACGCCGGTGGGGAATGAAAAGAAACAGATCCGGGAAGTGATCTCCAAAGAGGAGGCGCAGACATTGCTTAACGAGATTGCGGAGATTGAGTTAATCGGGGTTTCGGACGAGAAACACAGGGAATCGTTTTATAAGGAAGCGCTGTTAAAGAATCAGTGCAGAGATTGGGTTGCGATTATTAAGACTTCTTACACGCGTAAAATGAAGAGGATAGCTTCCGGAAAAAAAGTGATCAATGTGGACGACAGGTATCTGAATATTGCAGAGAAGTTCTTAATCGGCGAACTTGCAGTCGCCTTGAAGATGCCTAGAGAAGAGGTAAAAGGATATATTAAAGATTATTGGAAAGAGAATTAACAGAAATCAGATAACAGGTTAGATCTTTGGCAGGAACACAATATATCTCCTTGAATATATTATAGCATTAGAATTTTTAAGGAGGATTATTATGAAAAAGCGACTGCTTGCAGCAGCTTTGGCCGGCGCGCTTGCCTTTGCTGCCCTGACCGCATGCTCTTTTAAGGGTGAGAAAGCGGGGGCGGATGTATCATCCGTAGAAACAGAAGATACGTCGGAAACAAAAGATACGGAAAAGAACACAGAAGATGACGCTGCAGAACCTGTGAAAGTTATATTGAATGAAGTTGCGCATTCTATCTTCTACGCTCCGATGTATGTGGCGATTGAAGAGGGGTATTTTGAGGAAGAAGGCGTCGATCTTGAACTGGTCACGGGATTTGGTGCGGATAAGACCATGACGGCAGTGATATCAGGAAGCGCGGATATCGGCTTTATGGGTTCGGAGGCGTCTATTTATACTTACAATGAGGGCGCGAATGATTATGTCGTGAATTTTGCACAGTTGACTCAGCGTGCAGGGAATTTCCTTGTTGCGCGGGAAGAGATGGCGGACTTTTCATGGAATGATATTAAAGGAAAGAATGTCCTTGGCGGCCGAAAGGGCGGTATGCCGGAGATGGTGTTTGAATATATCTTAAGGCAGAACGGGATAGACCCTGCTCAGGACGTAGCGATTGACCAGAGTATTGACTTTGGGTCTACTGCCGCTGCGTTCGCCGAAAATCAGGGAGATTTTACGGTTGAATTTGAGCCGGGAGCCACAAGTCTTGAGAAAGAGGGTAAGGGATTTGTGGTAGCTTCTCTCGGAACCGACAGCGGATATGTTCCGTATACGGCGTTCTCTGCGAAGAAGAGTTATATAGAGGATCATCCTGAGGTGATTCAGGGGTTCACGGATGCGCTTCAGAAGGGCATGGATTACGTTCAGTCTCACAATCCGGAAGAGATAGCCAAAATGATCGCTCCTCAGTTTAAAGAAACGGATCAGGAGACCATTACAACTATTGTCACACGTTATTATGAGCAGGATACCTGGAAGGAGAATCTGATATTTGAGGAAGAGAGCTTCAATCTTCTGCAGGATATTCTGGAAGATGCGGGAGAGCTGACGAAGCGGGCTCCGTATGAGGATCTTGTTACTACGGAATTTGCCGAAGAAGCGGTAAAATAAAGATGCGCCGTTACTGGTGAAAGATTTTGCAAATATATATGCCGAAAGAGAGGGATGATTTATTATCCGGATTCTTTCGGCATTCCTATTTCACAGACAACGAATAAAACAGGCAAGCCTGCATGTTTTATCTTCTGTTTTGCTCTTCTACAAGATGCGCGGCTCCGTACATCTCCCTTAACTTCGGCTTTTCAATCTTTCCGGTAGCATTCCTCGGCACGTCTGCGAATATGATTTTTCTCGGACGTTTGTATCTGGGAAGCTTCTTGCAGAATGTATTAATATCATCTTCCATACAGATGACGCCGGGTTTCAAAGACACGACAGCAGCGGCAATCTCTCCAAGACGTTGGTCGGGAAGGCCGATTACGGCGACATCCAGTATGGCGTCGTTGGTGCGCATAAAGTCTTCGATCTGTACCGGGTAAATATTCTCACCGCCGCTGATAATCACATCCTTCTTACGGTCTACCAGAAAGATGAAGCCGTCTTCATCCTCCATTGCCATATCGCCGGTATAGAGCCAGCCGTCGTGAAGAACCTCGTCGGTAGCTTTCTTATCGTTGTAATATTCGACCATGACGCCGGGACCTTTGACCGCAAGTTCTCCGGTCTCGCCCTGCTTTACCGGATTCCTCTGCTCGTCGGTGATCTTCGTCTTCCAGCCGAATCCTGCTTTGCCGATGGCGCCGACCTTATGGATATTATCTACGCCCAGATGAACGCAGCCCGGTCCGATAGATTCGCTCAGTCCGTAGTTCGTATCATACTGATGATGCGGGAAATATTCTTTCCAGTGTTTGATCAGGCTTGGCGGTACCGGCTGCGCGCCGATGTGCATCAGGCGCCATTGATCCAGCTGGTACATCTCAAGCTTTATCTTCCCGGCGTCCATAGCCAGGAGAAGATCCTGCGCCCACGGAACCAGAAGCCATACGATCGTACATTTCTCTTCGGATACGGCCCTGAGAATAAATTCAGGATTCGTACCTTTTAACAGCACGGCTTTTCCACCGGTCAGGAAACTTCCGAACCAGTGCATCTTGGCTCCGGTATGATAAAGAGGCGGGATACACAGGAAAACGTCGTCCTTTGTCTGTCCATGGTGGTTCTGCTCTACCTTGGCGGAGTGCATCAGCGCTTCATGCGTATGTAATATTGCCTTCGGAAATCCTGTCGTCCCGGAAGAAAAATAGATCGCGGCGTAATCATCGTCGTTAATATCAATCTTTGGAGACCTGCTGGAGCAGTTCGCGGAGTACATCGTATAATCTTCAGCAAAGCCCGGGCAGCCGTCCCCTACATAATAGAGCAGGCGGTGTTTACTGATATTGTCTGCGATCTCCTCCACACGCCCGATGAATTCCGGTCCGAATACCAGGACGTCTGCTTCCGCAAGTTCCACGCAGTACTGGATCTCTTCAGCAGAATAGCGGAAGTTAAGCGGTACGGCAAGCGCTCCCGTCTTCAGTATACCAAAATAAATCGGCAGCCATTCCAGGCAGTTCATCAGAAGGATTGCTACTTTATCTCCTTTTTTGATTCCACGCTCCAACAGAAGATTTGCAAAACGGTTTGATTTTTCGTTAAAAACATTCCACGTGATTTCTCGTCTGTAGTAAGACGCGCGGACCGGTTCTATCAGTTCATACTCCTTCCATGTCACACGTCTTGTCTCCGGCATCTCCGGATTGATCTCTACCAGACATACGTCGTCGCCGTATAGCCGGCAGTTTTTCTCCAAAATATCTGTAATAGGCATTGAAAAATCCCCTTTCTTATATCGTTTATCATTTGTCACTTTAACGCGTTTACTCATTAAAGTTAATGATACCCAATTTAAAAAAGAATGTCAATGCCTTTTTTCATCCTTGATTAGAGCTTGGTCAGAGCTTTGCTGCGTCTACGAAAAGTAACTGTCAATAATCTTGTTCTTCTGCCGGTATTCTCGCGGAGATACCCCGTATACTCCTTTAAAAGCTCTGGAGAAATGCAGAAGATTCGGGTATCCCACAGCCATGCCAATGTCGCCGATAGATTCGTCTCCGGTGATCAATGCATCCGCCGCTTTGGTCATGCGGTAATGGATCAGGAATTCCTGGGGCGATTCGCCGACTACTTTCTTAAATACTTTGCCAAAATAGCTTCGGTCCAGTTTACATTTCTGGGCAATATCCTCTACTGTAATATCCTTATTATAGTTATGTTCGATATACACGACTGCTTCCCTGGCATAGAATTCGCTAAGTTTTCCGCCCTGCAATTGTTTCTTGGATGCGGAGTATTTGATCAGGCAGTCCATGAACAGGTACAGATGCCCGATCCTCTCCATATTCGATGCATTCTGGCTTCTGACGATCGTCATCATGCGTTCCTGTAAAGTCGGGCCATATTCAGGGATTGCCACAGAATATACAGGAGTTTTGTAGGAAAGCCCTGCAAGTTCCATGCATTCTTTTGCACGAAGGCCTCCGAATTCGACCCATATGTATTCCCATGGCTGGTCGTTGTCTGCATAATAGGTATTCACATATCCTGGTTCGATGATGAATCCGTTACCTGCTTCAATATCATAATACGTTGTATTTCCTGCTTCATCGTTGGCATGCAGACGCCCTTTTCCGGACATTACGTAATGAAAGAGATAGTTATTTCTCACATAAGGTCCAAAAGAATGCAGTGGTTCACACTTTTCATACCCATATTGGTATATCGTAAGATCCATAAAACGTTCGTCTTGAAATACTGAAAACAAAAGATTTTTCATTATACGTTTCCCCCGCTTTTTAATGAATTTTATTTTCGAGAAGTAACGGACATGTACCTATTGTTTTTACTGCTTTTATTCCCGCGGACAACGAGCCAAGTGGGCATGTGTACATGCACATATGGCGGCTGCCGCGAGGGTCAAATACCCTGCTGCTCTGCAGAGCTGCAAATTCGATGCCCCGCTGCCTGCAGCGGGATATTGGACTTCGTTATTTTGTTTAAAAATATAGCATACTTTTTGTGGAAAGTCACGAAATTTTTTCTATTATTTGCATTATATATCATAATGCGTCTATAGTTTAAAAATTTCATCATAATCTCGCATAAGGGTAAAATTCAACCTCATAGGAATATTTACCTTTTTACAGCAAACTGCTATTATTCTACCTGTAAATTATATAAAATTCATGCAACCTAACGAAGCCATTCCGTTTCCGTTGTACTGTCTGTATTTAGATAAGTATGATTTAAGACAATACATTGGTGATCTGTCCGGATTGTCCATGAGTTTGATTTCTGTCTGGCCGGAGTACTGGAACAGCGCCGTTAAGGTTATGTATGAAAGGAAAAGGAGAGGTGTGGAATGAAAAGAAGAGTAATTGCCACAATGCTTGTGGCAGCAATGCTGATTGGGACCGTTATCTCAGCCGGCGGGTGCAGTTCATCCGCAAACTCAGACGGGAAAACCCATATCACCATGCTTCAGTACAAGCCGGAAGCTGTCAATGCTTTTGAAGCAATGGAAGAAGAGTTCAATGCGACGCATGATGACATCGTGCTGCATATTGAATCTCCTAACGATGCCATGACTGTATTGAAGACACGTTTGATCAAGGAGAATGCCCCGGATATCATCGGTATCGGCGGTGATGTCAACTTCTCAAACTTCCTTGATGCAGAGATTCTTATGGACATTTCAGATTTTGAGGGACTTTCTCTGATCAAGCAGGCATATCTCGATATCGACAAGAACTTAGAGTTTGTTCCGATGGACGGCGTATACGCGGTTCCTTACGTGGCAAATGCCGCAGGAGTTCTGTACAACAGAGAGATGTTTGAGGAAAATGACTGGGAGATTCCGACTACGTGGGATGAATTTATGGATCTGTGCGACACTATAGAGGCTTCCGGACAGCAGTCTTTATATTTTGGATACAAGGATGTATGGACGTGTCTGGCTCCATGGAACGCACTTGCCTGTGATCTGGCTCCTGCGGATGTCTGCCGTCAGGTGAACAAAGGCGAGACAAAATTTGTCGACGAATATTCGGAAGTTGCCGAGAAGATGCTTGAGCTTCTCGACCATGCACAGAACGACCCATTTGCTTACAGCTATAATGACGCATGTACCGCATTTGCAAATGGTGAAGCTGCTATGTACTGTATCGGAAGTTATGCCGTTCCTCAGATACAGTCTGTAAATCCGGATATGGATATTGATTCTTTTGTTATGCCGGGATGTGACAATGCCGACGATAACGTCCTGAATTCAGGTGTCGACCTCCAGTTCTGTATTACACAGGAATGCCAGAATAAAGAAGCTGCTTACGAAGTATTAAGCTTCCTGCTGGAAGATTCTACGATTCAGACTTATCTGGACGATCAGAATGCTGTTCCGTGTAAAGATACGGAATTTGAGCTTTCTCCGGCTCTTGACGGAATGCTTGACTACATCAATGAGGGTAAGATGGTTGATTATCAGGATCATTACTATCCGTCTGAGATGAGCGTGGATGCTCAGATCCAGACTTTCTTATTAGACGGCGACGTAGATAAGTTCCTGAATAAGTTCGATACTGACTGGATAAGGTACAACCGCGATATTATCCGTAAAGTACAGGAATATGAGAAAAAGGGAGGGAATGAATAATGAATAAAAAACTCAGCAGAAACCAGACCTTTTTATTAATTACAGTTCCGGTCCTGGCATTGTTCTTCTGTTTTAACACTCTGCCACTGATCAAAGGCCTGATCTACAGTTTCACGAACTTTAAGGGTTTCGGAAGCTATGAATGGGTAGGGATGCGTAACTATGCAGATTTATTTACAGATGCTCGTGTAGGAAAGTCCTATCTCTTTACATTCAAATTTGCAATCCTTGCCACGATCCTTACGAATGTTATCGCACTGCTCCTGGCGCTTGGATTAAACGGTAAGATCAAAGCAAAGAGCGCTTTAAGAGGCGTGTATTTTGTTCCAAGAATCCTTGGCGGACTGGTTGTAGGTTATATCTTCGGATACATTTTTACATACATCCTTCCGACGCTTACAGGAACCGGAAGTATGCTTTCTAACACGAAGACTGCATGGGTCGCCATCGTAATTGTTGCTGCATGGCAGTCTATCGCGCAGACTACGCTCATCTATATCTCGGGTCTTCAGACCGTACCGGAGGATGTATATGAGGCAGGGGCGATAGACGGCGCTACCGGATGGATCAGTTTTAAGTCGCTGACTTTCCCGCTGATTATTCCGTTCTTCAGTATTAACATGGTATTAAGTATGAAAGACTTCCTGATGGTTTTCGATCAGATCATGGCGTTGACCAAGGGTGGTCCTGCACAGAGTACCGAGTCCATCTCTTACCTGATTTATAATAATGGTATGGGCGGCGGACAGTTTGGTTTCCAGAGCGCCAACGCGGTGATCTTCTTTATCGTAATCGTTGCGATCTCTGTATTCCAGCTTAATATAACAGGAAAGAAGGAGGAACAGTTATAATGAAACAGAAAAATAAAGTTGCAGCCGTTACGAACTGGCCGCTTACCATTCTTTTGATCGTTGGATGTCTGACTGTTATCTTTCCGCTTTATATGGCGATTGTGATTGCCTTTAAGAAACCGTCAGAGATGACGAACGATATTGCAGGGGCGTTAAGCCTTCCGAAGAGCTGGAGTCTCGAGAATTTTGCAGAAGCTATGCGTGTAACGGATTTCTGGCATTCTCTGGGATACAGTGTTATGATTACGGTTGTTACCGTAGTGCTTGCTATTTTGATCCACTCTCTTGCGGGATATGCGATCGGCAGAAGTATGGCAAAGAGTAAATTCTACAAATTCTCCTATCTTTACATCGTGAGCGGTATGTTTGTGCCTTTTGCGATTCTGATGATGCCTCTTGTAAAACAGACGGCTCAGATGGGAGTTGACAACTGGTTCGGCGTTATATTGTGTTATCTGGTGTTCTATATGCCGATGAACGTAATGCTTTATTCCGGTTATTTAAAGAATATTCCAATCGCATTGGAAGAGGCGGCGTTCGTGGACGGCGCAACTACATGGTCTACATATTGGAAAGTAATCTTCCCGATTATGTCGCCGATGCATGCTACCGTTGCAGTACTTACTGCACTTGGAACCTGGAACGATGTTATGACTCCTCTGGTTATCATGTCAGGTACCGGCGCTAATACACTGCCTCTGGCTCAGCTGACATTCCAGACACAGTTCGGTACAAATTACAACCTGGCGTTCGCTTCTTATCTGCTGGCATTGCTCCCGATTCTGATCTTCTATCTGGTATGCCAGAAACAGATCATCAATGGTGTCGTAAACGGTGCGGTAAAATAATATATGTAAATTTAGATCTAAGTCTAAATGTATGAAAACAGGGCAAACTTATGGTTAATGTGTTTGACGGCGGGGTAGGATTATTAACGCCGGAAACAGACCATGGTATGCGCCGGGTAAAACAGGCGGGTATGGAGTGATTTTCCATACTTGCCTGTTTTGGAATGTAGATTTCTACTGCCTGCGAAGGCGTCGGCATAACCAGTATTCTTGTCGTCTGCTCAAAATATGGCGGTAATCTGGATTGCGGGGTGTAAAATGGAATCTGTTCAGTCTGTGCCGTCCCGGATCTGTAAGGCGGCCGGTTTTGCCGGTATAATCTTCTCTTGTAAATAATACTTATAACCAAATATACCTAAAAAATAACAAATTATGCCAAAACCACTTTTTTAAGTGGTTTTTTTGTTATAGTATATCGTGACATGAGAGTAGTAATAACAATTACTGGCGTACGGTATGTCGGTTAATTACAGAAAGGGGGATAAGTATGAACATATGTGACAATAAAGGACCATGTCCTTGCACTTACGATTGCCCGAATCATGGGAAGTGCTGCGCCTGTGTTGCGCATCATCGCGATCATGGCGAAGGGGTTCCGGCATGTTTCTTTTCAAAGGAGGCAGAGGCTACATACGACAGGAGTATAGAGAATCTGGCGAGGGATCACGGATTGTTAAACTAGTGTGCTAAACTGGGGTGGAGATCTATGCCGTTTATAAATATTCCCGGGGTCTAATATTTAGAGAAATGGAGAAAAACAGTATGACGATTATGAGAACTTTGAAAGAGGATGAATTGACAGTAAATATGATTGGCAGGCTGGAAAAAGGTAGCGCCTTAAAACTAGAGGAAGAATTCAAAACTTCTTTGAAGGGTGTGAAAACACTTATTATAGACTTGGAGGAGTTGGAGTACATTTCTTCAGAGGGTCTCCATGTGTTTTTCTCAGCGCAGAAGATTATGAATAAGCAGGGCAGGATGATTGTCAGGAATGTAAATGAGGATGTGATGGAAGTCTTTAAGGAAATCGGGGCTGTTGAAGTTCTAACAATAGAAAAAGCTGATTTTGGATTAAGAGATAGTTTTTAATATTGAAAAGGTAATTGGAGATAATGTAAAAAAGGAGCGTGAGAAGAGTGTGAAAAAAAGTTTGGTTTTAATATTGGCGTTGATGTCTGCAGTAATGATTGGAAGCTGCATTGACAGGGAATCGTCCAAAGATAAAAATCATACGAAAAACAGCGCATGGATAGAAGATGCAGAATATATAGTGTATTTTGAATTAACTGATAAAACTGCAGGAAAGCAAATAATATCAAAAGAAGAAGCTACAGAGACGATTCAGGATATTTTTGAAAAAAAGGGAGCGAGCTATACTGTGTTGGATGCTTTCGACGATGGTTTGGAAAAAAGCGAAATGGTATCGGATAAGACAGTTATTCTTGATATTCAAATGGTTTCGGAAACAGAATTGAAGGAAACTGTCAAAGAAGCAGTAGATGAGCTCCATTTGGATTTTGCCATGGTGACCAGATCAGACTTTTCACAGCAGAATAGTTTTCTGTATTTGGTCAGGTAAATTCTAATATTGTCATATGCAGAATTCGCTTTGGTGAGTTTGAGAGAAGCTATCAAGTCTTGACTCCAAAAAATATCAAACCATACTGAACTTCAAACGCCGGATTACTAATGATCTACCTAAACGTATTTAATCAGAAAGCGCCTAGATTAGTAACAAACAAGTTGACGAATATGGGAAAATAGCGGTAAGTCATCTGATATAAACCCGCAGTCTATTCTTAAGTGTTTAAGAAATTTATATATCATAAAATAATTATGATGTTTAAGGTGAATGGCGCGGTAGCCTAAACTCCGCAATTTCGGATCATCACATAATTTCAGGCTGCCCGCCACATGAGAAAGCCGCCTGGTGTTTTCGACTTGTTTGTCAAGGTGACATTATAATCCGTATCTGTGCTCCAGCCCATTAAACACATTATCCGCACTGCGGTATTTTCCGTCCGCACTTTCTTCTTCTGCCGTATCAATATCTTTCATAAAATATTCCTGCGACATGGGCTTGAGAAACTTCCCGACGGCTTTATCTTCCATCTCGGATTTTTGTCGCTGGAAAAGTTTCTGGGTAAAGTTCTGGATTTCCAGTAGATCTGATGAAAATGTATTCTCAAGAGTGCCCATAGCTATCTTACTTTCGCATCTCTAACTCTCACAATAATCATATACAATTTATTATAGTATCTTCTGTGGGTATATCAGTGTGTAAAATCTCTTGTATATCAAGGCTTTTGATGTTAAAATAATAATGATATTTATTATTAAATGCAGCAAAATATTTTAACAAGAGGGGGATAGAGATGTACTGTAAACAATGTGGGAGCAAAATAAAGGAAGGATGTGTTTTTTGCTCTCAATGTGGCATGGAAGTAGATAAAATACCTCTAAAGAAAAAACACAAATCGAAAAAATGGCTGTATATTCCTATAATAGCAGTAATTTTTTTGATTATAGCTGCAGGAGTATTGATTCTTAAAGGAAAGACATCTTTTTCTTCTGATAAAGAATACGAGTATGCGGCTAAGTTTGAGAAAATAAGTATGGATGAGGAGCAACAAGCAGAATATCAGTTGTTGATGGAAGAATTAAGGGATGGGATCACAAAAGGCAGCACAAGAAAAATCGAAGTATCATGTGATAAACTGGACATTTTGTTTCTGGAATATGAACAAAATAATATTGAGCTAATAGAAGCGAGTAACCGAGAACTTGATAGCTATATTTCAACAGGATTATTCGATGTAGAAACGCAGTTAATTGAACAATACAGGAATAACGCAGATACATATCAGAATGAAAAAAACTACCGTGGTGCGTTAGAGGAATACCGCAAATGTAAAGCTTTATATGAAAACGCAGAGAACTCTCAAGAATTTCAGTTTAGGGTAGAACAAATAGACGCCCTCTCTTTTCCTAATATAAAATTGTACGTTAGCGCCTATGAAAAACAAACTGATATTTGCGTATCCATTGATAGAACGCATCTGACAATAAAAGAATTAGCGTCGGACATTTATCAAGATGTAGAAATTAGAAAAGTCAGCAAATTAAATGAAAAAGAAAGATTGAATACTTGCTTGGTTGCAGATGTCAGCGGAAGCATGTATAACCAGATGAATATGGTCAAAGATGTAATGACTCGTTTTGTAAATTGCATGCAGTATGATGTGGGAGATCAGGGTGCTCTTATTACTTTTAATAATTATATAAAAGTGGTTAATGATTTTACAGATAATGAGCAAGAACTGACAAATAAAATTCAGGATCTCTGCGTGGGAAACAGCACGGCTTTATACGATGCTCTTTATGTCGCAGTGTGTAAGGCGGCTGAAGCTGAGGGCGCTAAATGTGTCATTGCGTTTACAGACGGATATGATAATGTCAGTACAAAGACGGAAAGCGATGTTATATCAATTGCCAGTACTTATGGCATACCAGTATATCTGATTGGAATTGGTGATTCTGTGGATACAAATGTTCTTCAACGACTTAGTGAGGCTACAGGTGGATATTACCAAAATGTTCACGATAGCAGTACGATGCAGGAAATCTATAATTCCATCTATCAGAGAAATAAAGAGTTATATTTAATTGAATATACAACCCAGGTTTCGGAAAAGGATACCATGCAGAACCTTTATCTTGCATACAATGACGGCGATACTTATATGAGGTGTGAATCAAATTTTCTGCCTTCACAACTACTAGAAAAGGAAGAGGAATACAAAACTATAATCCAAAAATCAGGAATAGACGCTTCTGATATTGAAAATGAAGTTGATCGTATTCGGGAGGTCTATAATGACATCGTTGCAAGCAGAGACAGTAAAAGCTACGTCGAAGAAAATCCTGCTAACGGAGTGACGACCTATAAGGAAAACGGTAATGTAAGATGTGCTATTTTTAGAGGAGGCACAAATAACAGTCCTTACACGAGATATTACTACTATGAGGGTGGTAAATTAATTTTTGCATATTTGGAGTCCAATGATTCGCATAGATTATACTTTAAGGATGATCAAATGTTCAGGTGGCGTTACGCGTCTGATGCGGTGGCATTTTCTGAAGCAGATAACCATGACAAAGAGGATTCGGCAGAGTTCCGTAAGTGGGAAACATTTGCCTTAGGAGAGGCGTATTTGTATAAATAAGTATTGTTGCAATTATCGTCGAAAACTGTGTTAATTATAAATCCAGAGAGAAACGTACTAAAATTCTGCTGCAATAATTGAATATGTTTATCAAATATAGCTGATTTTAAACGGTCAGCTATATTTTGTGTATAATTATTGAAGATATTTATAAAGTCGATGATGATAAGAGGATAGTAATAATATATGCAATTGTGGACAGAAGACGGGAATATAGGAATTTAATATAGAATGGATGATATCTAAAACACTAAGACAGCAGTAGGAGATTTTATGAGCAAATATTATGGTGGAAATAAAAAGACAAATGAAAAGAAAACGGAAATACTGAACAGTATTCCCGAATTTCAAATCAATATGCAGAATAATCGAACATGTGTTTGATTACCGACATGACACAAAGCCAGTAAAATCAATGGTTTCAGAGTGGAGTATACGGGACTCGAACCCGTGGCCTCCACACTGCCAGTGTGGCGCGCTCCCAACTGCGCTAATACCCCGTAAATATATTATAACACAGATGGGAGCAGGAAGAAAGAAAAAATTAGCAGATAACAATTATTTTTCTTGGCGTAGTCTGCGCAGGAATACTTCTGGTAGAAGTAGTATAATATACAATCAGGGACTGACCGCCAAGAGGACAACGGAATGGCTGACCATTGGAGGTTACTATCTCAGTAGAACGACCGATGGTCAGCTTTAATGTTCCGTCAAGAGATTCCAGGTTATCATCGAATTCCCCGGCATAGAGAATCTCCTGCGGATTCCTGCGTCCAATGATTATCGCCTGATATTGCGGCGGATAAATCAGAGGAATAGGAAGGTCTGCGTCATAGAACGCCGTAATATTCATTCCCACCCGAAGACGTACTTCGTTAATCACATAAGTATCCGGGCTGATGATGAAGTTCTGGATTCCATCAGAATTGCGGACGGTGACCTGCTGCATACAACAATTGTTATCCAAAGTAGTGATACTTTGTATTACACCATTTACAGGAACCAAAGAGGGCATAATTAAAACTCCATTTTTCATTAGTATATGCAAGTTTATTTATGGTGTTCGCCGGGTTTGATTGATTCGGCTCTTCCGTTCGGAGGAAGGAAATGATACAGTTCTTCATATGCTTCGATTTCCTCCGAAGAGATCGGTTCAGACGGAATTAGTCCGGTACAGTCCTGAGAGGACGCGGCATTGGAGAGGTAATCATATTCGTCAATTATTTTCTGGTTTTCTTTGTCTTCCTTTTTCATTGGGAACCTCCTTATATAAATATTTTAGGGAAATTTTTAGATATAGAATGTGTAGAAAAATACAGATATATGCTGTATAATGTTTCCATATAAAAAATAATATTTGATTATATTTAGAAGAAAAGGAGAACAGCTATGAATATAGAGATTGACACACATTCACATACACTTGCCAGCGGACATGCGTATAATACGATCCGGGAGATGGCGGCATCGGCGTCGGGAAAGGGGTTGAAAGGTCTGGCTATAACAGATCATGCGATGCGTATGCCCGGAACTTGCCATAGCTATTATTTTCAGAATCTGAGGATTGTGCCGAGGCAGATGTATGGTATCGAGCTTTTGCTGGGGACGGAGTTGAATATTCTGAACGAATCCGGCGAGGTGGATATGCCGCAGGATCTGCTGGCGGAGATGGACATAACTATTGCCAGTATGCATTTACCCTGCTATAAAGGAGAGTGCAGTAAGGAAGCGGTTACGCAAGCATACTTGAATGTCATGGAGAATGAATATGTGGACATTATCGGTCATCCGGACGACGGCAGATTTCCGGTGGATTTTGAAGTGGTGGTCAGGGAGGCGAAGAGGACGGGGACATTGCTGGAAGTAAATAACTCGTCTTTACGTCCGGGAAGTTTTCGGATTAATTCGATGGAAAATTGCCGAAATATGTTGGAGGAATGTAAAAAGCAAGGAACGATGGTGGTTCTCGGAACAGACTCACATGTGGATGTGGATATTGCAGAATATCCGTATGCGTTCCAGGTTCTGGAGGAAGTAGATTTTCCGGAAAAATTGGTTGCGAATACGTCGCTTGAAAAATTAAAATCTTCTTTAAAGCATACACCTTTACTAAAGCTTTAAAAGAGCTTAAAAGACAAGAAAAAGGTATAGACTTTATAAATTTAGTGTGTTAAAATGTAACAGTAATGAAATCTGTTACGAAGGAGATAATGTTATGAGTAAGAAAATCAGGACAGACGCAGTAGACTATCTGTTTCGCGCGATATTGAGTCTGAAAGATAAAGAAGAGTGCTATACTTTTTTTGAAGACATTTGTACGATCAATGAACTGCTTTCCTTATCGCAACGGTTTGAAGTAGCGAAGATGTTAAGAGAGCATAAGACTTATCTTGAGATTGCAGAGAAGACAGGAGCTTCTACGGCAACCATCAGCAGGGTAAACCGTTCTTTGAATTATGGTAACGATGGATATGATATGGTATTTGAAAGAATTGACAAGAAAGAATAGCAGGCTATAGGATAATCTATTATTTGCAATGGGAATATATATCTTGCAGTAAGAGCTTTTGAGGCGGTCTGACGGATAGAAAAATTGTCATAGATAGAAGAAATAAGACCTTAAGGTCTTATTTCTTCTTTTTTCCATCTTCCTTTTTGGGGAGCTGATCTATTAGTTTTTCAATGATCTGCTTCTTAATATACACATCAAAACTCAGGCTGCAGATAAAAGAGAAAAATTGGAGATAATCCCGTTCGTTTGGCGGAACATCGGGAAAACAGTCCATTGCATGACAGTAGGATCTTGCAACATCTTTCTGAAGGGCGTCGATTCGAGATTTTTCCAGCTGGCAGATCTCTTCATAAATGGATGTTATATTGAAATCTTCACGGGTGTCAAAATATTTTTCCGTAATAGGATTCAGCATTGTCTCGATGTCCTTGATCGAAAGGATATTCTTAAAATAGTAGATGAATATCATGACCAGAAGATGTTCTTTAGAATATTTCTTTTTTACAGGAGGAGGAAGCAGGTTATTCTTGGCATAATTATTGATCATGGTTTTGGTTAGTACTTTATCGTCTTCACGCCGTTTTGCAGACTGTAATTGTTCCTCCATAAAAGTGGTAACCTGATCCATATACAGGTCGATATTAGGAATATCTTCAAGCTTTACATAATCAATGCGTGAGATACTATTCAGAATACTATTTAACATATCTTTTGTGTCAATCGTCATATTATCACCTCAATGCAACTATTATATAGTTTTTAAAACTATATGACAAGGACTTTTTATACTAAAAAGTCTAAAACTACAAATTTGAGCTGCTGTTTGCTGACGAAGGTGTTGGAAGAAGTATGAAGATGGAATGGATACGTTATTATGAGCAGCCGGTTAGGTTTATAAATGAAAACACTAATCCCCCAGCTATGCTGGGGAGAATAGAGTAAGCCGTAGCAA
>CAJUFA010000024.1 GCA_910585725.1 uncultured Dorea sp.
TAGCTCAGCTGGGAGAGCATCTGCCTTACAAGCAGAGGGTCATAGGTTCGAGCCCTATAGGTCCCATTTACAACAATATATGTTGTAAGTATTTTATTAATTTTTGAATGGCGGGATAGCTCAGTTGGCGAGAGCACACGGTTCATACCCGTGGTGTCGCTGGTTCAAATCCAGTTCCCGCTACTTTCTTAAAGAAGCAAAAGAGTAAGAGTCAGAAATGTCTCTTATTTTTTTATATAAAAACATGCGGCAAATATATCCTTGCTTCACTTGCCATACGCCGATACAAATACTGCCGCTTTCAAACTACGCCGATAAACACCCGATTAAAAAAGAAGCAGAGTGTCTCTGAACAAGACATCCTGCTCTTTTTTAATCCATCTCTTATCTAATCTATTACACGATTCCCTGCGCCGTCATAGCGTCTACGACCTTCTCGAAACCTGCGATATTCGCGCCGACAACATAATTACCCTCCGCGCCGTAACGCTTAGCTGCGTCTACCATATTATGGCAGATATTGACCATGATCCCTTTCAGTTTCTCATCTACTTCCTCAAAGGTCCATCTCAGGCGTTCGCTGTTCTGTGACATCTCAAGCGCGGATGTCGCAACTCCTCCTGCATTAGCAGCCTTTCCGGGAGCAAACAGCACGCCGTGCTCCTGCAGATATTCTGTAGCCTCCAGAGTTGTCGGCATATTAGCTCCCTCGGCAACGATGAAGCATCCGTTCTCTACAAGCATCTTCGCGTCTTCCAGATGGAGTTCATTCTGTGTCGCACACGGAAGCGCGATGTCAACTTTCACTGACCATACTCCACGCCCCTCGTGATACTCTGAATTCGGACGGTACTTCTTGTATTCCGTCAGTCTTGCACGATTTACCTCTTTAATCTCCTTCAAAGCGTCTACGTCGATGCCTTCCGGATCATACACCCATCCGTTGGAGTCGCTTACGGTTACTACCTTAGCGCCTAACTGCTGCGCTTTCTGCGTCGCATAGATCGCGACATTTCCGGATCCGGATACTGCAACGGTCTTTCCTGCCAGCTCTTTTCCGTTAATCTTAAGCAATTCCTCCGTCAAATACAAGAGGCCGTAACCTGTAGCTTCTGTTCTCGCAAGAGATCCGCCGTAGCTCAGCCCTTTACCGGTAAGAACGCCTTCATATACGCCGCGAATCCTCTTATACTGACCAAACATATATCCAATCTCTCTGGCGCCTGTTCCTATATCGCCTGCCGGAACGTCGGTGTCCGCGCCGATATGCTTACAAAGTTCCGTCATAAAGCTCTGGCAGAACGCCATAACTTCTCTGTCGGATTTTCCTTTCGGATCAAAATCTGCGCCGCCTTTTCCTCCGCCGATAGGAAGTCCGGTCAATGAATTCTTGAAAATCTGCTCAAAACCAAGGAACTTTATAATTCCAAGATTTACAGACGGGTGAAGACGCAAACCGCCCTTATATGGCCCGATCGCACTGTTAAACTGTACACGATAACCCGTATTCACATGTACCTGTCCTTTGTCGTCTACCCATGGTACACGGAACTTTAACTGTCTCTCCGGCTCCACCAGTCTCTCTAACAAAGCGTCTTTTCTGAATTTCTCTTCATTTGCTTCGACTACTACCCTCAGTGATTCCAACACTTCCTTTACCGCCTGGTGGAATTCAGGTTCAGCCGGGTTCTTAGCCACTACCTTTTCCAGGACTTCATCAACATATGACATGACTTTCTACCTCCTAATAAATCTTTTTTCAAAACTCTAAAGCCGCGCATATAAAAACGGAACGGACAGAAGCCCATTCCGTTTCGCGCCTCTGTTCTTTCATATTTTAAGATATTTCTACGCAGAACACAAGGTTTTTTTTCAATATTTTCTTAATTTATGCAATTCCTCTCTTCTTTTCCTTCATTTTGAGGTGATTACTATCGATTTTATGCAATTTCTCTTCGCCTACTTTGCAACAGAGCGTACTCCAAATTTCATTTTCTCTTATTCCGCCGTTTCTCGCCTATACGCTTCCCGCCAGTTCACTAATACACTCTATCGTACGCGTGTAATCTTTCTTTACCTGCTCCACGAGAATTTCTACGTCCTCGGCATACTCCTGACCGTCCCGTAATCTTTCGGCCAGCACGGAAGCAGACTCATAAAGAGGATCCAGAGAGAGATTCTGACACACTCCTTTTATCGTATGCGCAGCCCGGAACGCTTCATTCATATCATTTGCCTCCATCGAACTGCATAATAATTCATAACTCTTATCATTCAGAAATTTGAGAAGGAATTTCTGAACTCTTTCGTCTTTCCTCAGTCTACCCATCACACTATCATAATCTGCCCCCATCTTTTCATAACATTCTTTTACCGTCATGCCTTCGTTCCTCCCAATTTCATATTTTCTTTATCATAAAAGCAATAATTATTCCGTCCGTTGCGTTTCACTTCATATAACGCCTCATCCGCCATATGGAACAGCGTGTCATAATTTCCTTCGCAGTCTTCTGCACGGGCCACGCCCATGCTTACCTTGATGGTAAATCCATGAAACTTACTGTGCAGCAGTTGGAAGATACGCTGTACCAGCGCTTCTACCTCATCGCCGCATGGCATAAACAGTAAGAATTCATCGCCGCCCATCCGGGCAAGAATGTCAAAATCTCTGGTATTCTTCCTCATTGCTTCGGCTACGTGCTTTAATACCTTGTCTCCGAACAGATGCCCGAACGTATCATTTGCCACTTTAAAATGATCCAGGTCAAATATGATCATAATATATTTCTTTCCGTCGTTTTTTGCCAGGATCGCCGATATCTGAACCTTTGCCGCTTTATGATTCAACAGTCCCGTCAGGGAATCGTGGGTCGCTATAATCTCCAGATGATTCATCTTCTCACAGTCTTCATGGACATCGACAATCTTGCCGATTGCTCCCGCATACTCCGGAGGCTCCCATGACGCCCACATGGAACGCGCCACCACCTTGCTCCATCTTTCCTGTCCGTTTACATTTAACAGATATTTCTTCTCAATCATCGGATTCTCCGGCGCCGTGTTCTCAAGCAGCGAGAGAAAATCTTCAAAATCTTCCGGTGAAAACAATTCTGTCCCAAACGCGTCTTTACCGGGATTCGGAATCATCTCCGGCATATTCAGATATCTTGCGCCCCATTCGGACAGAATCATCATCTCCGGAGTAGTCGTATATTCAAACAGAATCTCCTGAGACAATTCGGCAAAAAACTGATATTTTACCCTTTCATGCTCCAGGAGCTTAAGCGTCCGGTCTGATACATCCAGTTCGCCGCTGTCCATCATGTGTTCTACCACATCCAAAGCCTCTTCCTGGAAGTTCTGCGCGTCAGAACGCTGTCTTAATTCGTCTCTCAGAGATACCGACAGCTCTTTCAGGCATGTCATGAGAACAGGATTAAAGACCCCGCATTCTCCGTTCAGGATCATTTCCACTGCTTTTTCATGTGAAAACGCAGGCTTATATACGCGCTTGCTGGTCAGCGCGTCGTATACATCCGCCAATGCTACTACCTGCGCTGCAATCGGGATCTCATCCCCTTTTAGCCCATCAGGATATCCTCTTCCGTCGAACCGCTCATGATGCCACCTGCAAATCTGATATCCCAATTGAATCAGGGGTTCATTCTGCCTCATCGGGATATCCTGCAAAAGCCTTGCGCCCTCCAACGCATGTCCCTTCATAATCTTAAATTCTTCATCCGTCAGACGTCCCGGCTTATTCAACACTTCCGACGGAATCGATATCTTCCCTATATCGTGCAATGCAGAAGCATTGCAGATCAGATTGATATCATCCAGAGAAAGACCGTATTCTTCGTGGTCTACCAGCCATTTCAGTATAATCTCCGTCAATATCCTGATATGTAGCACGTGAAGTCCGCTCTCTCCGTTACGGAATTCAACAATATTAGACAAGATCTCTATCATCAGCTTGTTATCATTCTCTTTTTCCATGATCTGGTTCATCACCATATGTGATAATTCCTTCTGCTTGGCAAAGAGAAGAAGTGTATTCACAACCCTTCTGCGCACTGTACGTTCATCAAAAGGTCTGTTTATAAAGTCCTGCACCCCCAGGTCGTATGCCCTTTCTACATACGCCGGGACCGTTTCCGCCGATATCATGATGACCGGAATATCTTTGATCCAGTCATTCTTATTCATGACCTCCAGAGTCTCGAAACCATCCATAACCGGCATCATTATATCCAAAAGCATCAAAGAAATATCCTGTTCATGCTCATGCAGAATCGCCGATGCCTCCATTCCGTTCTCTGCTTCTATGATCTCGTATTCGTCCGCGAGCATATCTGATAGCAGAGAACGGTTAATCTCCGAATCATCTACAATTAATATCTTCTTTTTGTCAAATGCTTCTTTCATCGAATCATCATACCTCTTTCCACCCTTGCAAATCAAATATAAGCACAGCTTTATACTATCTGGCTAACCCAAATATCTTTTCAGTAATCTCATCAGTTTCTCTATATCGATAGGCTTCGCCACATGCTCGTTCATTCCGCACTCCAGACATCTCTGAATATCCTCAGAGAATGCGTCCGCAGTCATAGCAATAATAGGAAGTCTGGCGTCCGGCCGATCTAGGGCCCGAATTGCCTTTGCCGCATCATACCCGTTCATCACCGGCATACGAATATCCATAAGAACAGCGTCATAATATCCCTGCTCAGACTCCTCGAATTTGTCGACACAGATCTGACCGTTTTCCGCCCACTCCACTTCGAATCCAACATCTGTAAGGATATCTTCTGCAATCTCCCAGTTCAAATCGTTATCTTCCGCCAAAAGAATACGAAGTCCTCCAAAATCCAGTTCCTTCTCCGCACTCTGACTCTGCTCCTCTTCGTCCGACATACCTTCAACATAACGGCTGAGTCCAAGGTAGAGATTTGATTTGAACAACGGCTTGGAAATAAATCCATGGGCTCCTGCTGATCGCGCCTCTTCTTCTATATCGCTCCAGTCATAAGCCGATATGATCAAGATCGGAAGGTCGTCCCCCACAATCCGCCGGATCCCTCTGGTTGTCTCCAGACCGTTCATATCCGGCATCTTCCAATCTAACAGTACAATCTCATAATCTGTATTTTTTCTATGGTTCTCTTCTATCTTCTGTAATGCTTCTCTTCCGCTCATGACCCATTCGGCCTGCACGCCGATTTCCTTCAATACAGACGCCGCACTGCGGCATAGATCCTCGTTATTATCTACCACCAGAAGTCTCCATGGCGGAAGCACTATACCCGAATCCCGGATCGTCGCTCTTTCAAGGTCGATGGTAACATGGAATTCACTTCCCTTTCCCTGCTCGCTTTCCACTTCAATCGTCCCGCCCATCATACCTACGATAAACTTCGTGATAGCCATTCCAAGACCCGTGCCCTCAATCTTCTGCACTTTATTATCTTCTCTGGAGAAAGTCTCGAATATCTTCCTCTGGAACTCCGGCGACATGCCGATACCATTGTCTTTCACACGAAAATGGCATCTGACATATGCATCGCCCGCCGGGGACGTCTCCTGGTAGAGGAATACGTTAATCGTCCCCTCTTCCGGTGTGAATTTGATCGCATTGGACAACAGGTTAACCAGCACCTGGTTCAGACGCACGCCGTCGCAGTATACCTCTTCCGATTCAATATTCTCGATGAAAATATCAAAATGCTGCAGTCTCTCCTTGATCTGCGGCTGTACGATATTCACTATATTCTCCATAACATCCCGCAATGACAGGATATCAAGATTCAGGGACAGTTTCCCGCTCTCAATCTTCGACATATCCAGAACGTCGTTGATCAATCCCAGCAAATGCCGGCTTGACAGACTAATCTTTTTCAAACAATCCTGTACCCGCGCCGTATCATGTATATTTGCGATCGCAATCGCCGTCATTCCCACAATTCCATTCATCGGCGTACGGATATCATGACTCATACTGGATAAAAATTCACTCTTCGCCTTATTCGCGCTGGTAGCCGCCTTTTCAGCTTTATCAAGCTCTACCAACTGCTGCTGGCTCATCCGATAATAGAAGAAAAAGATAAGCAACAGAGCCGCTAATATAATGGATCCTGCCGTCAGCATCTTCTTCTGCCGCTCATCGCTCAGATGCATTATGGCGTCATCCAGTACTCCATAAGGCATAACCGACACCAGATACCAATTTGAATTAGAAAGCGGGGCGCAGTAAATATGCCTGTGGGTATCATCCGAAACCACCAACGCCGAATAATCTCCGTTCGCATTCATGACCGACTGGATCTCGTCGATATATTCCTCCGGACTTTTCTCACTTTCTGAGGATATCGTTTCCGTGAGACGTTCGAAATAATTCTCACGGAACGCTTCCCCCGATCTGACCACAAACCCCCCGTCCTTACGGATAATATGGGTATACACCAAGGATCTTTCCTCATCCAGCACAAGCGCCGTCTCCAATTGACTCATAGGAAGCCCCGCAACCAACATATCGCTGTTTTCCCCACCCCTCATAGGATACTGTACGTCTACCGTTAAAAAGAGTAATTTCTCTCCCTCTGCATCATAACCGCTGATTATCTTCTTTTCTTCACCCATCGTCGACTGAAATTCCTCTTCACTGAAAAAAGATACAGCCCCGCCGTATACATCCTCATGATCTCCGTCAAACGTGTAAAGCCCCAGATATTCAAATCCTCTGACGCTCGCCCCCAAAGCCAGTTCATCCAGCATCTCTTCTCCATATTGATGTTTTTCCGGCGGAGTTCGTCTGATAATTCCCTCCACCTGTGAAATCCACGACGTGGTAATCGCGTCAAACTTCTGCTGAAGCTGCATGCTCATCTCCGACATATAGATCTTGCCCACCTCGTTGATCGCTTCCTCACTCTTTCCGGTCATAGCAGAACTCAGCCATATAAAAATCAACACGCAAAGTAAAACAAGACAACACATACTAATAAGTAAAAATCTTTTTGTCCTTTTAAACATCTGTTATCCCTTTCCTTATATCACTTTCTTATTCACATTCGTAAACCATGTTATAATACTCTAATTATAGTTATTATAAACAATCCTACTTCTGAAATCAATTCCTTTTTTAATTAGTGATTGCAATTCGAATGACAGCATGCTAAAATAAATTGAATTATAGGGAATACTTCTATCTATAGATAAGGGGGCATTTTTAAGCTATGATTTTAAAAAACTGTAGTTCATGCATCATCCATGGCCCGGACGATGAGGTTTCGATCCGTTCCAGGGTTCAATATATGGACGGAAACATCACGTTACATTTTGACGGCGACAGTGATTTGGGGCCAAATACGGACAGGATCAGAGTAGACTTTTTTGACAGCCAGGTCGGATACATAAAGACCTTCTGTGAGCTTGAGGTCAGAAAAAATACGGATCCCTATATTCTGGAACCTTGGCTTGCAGACTGTAAAATCCTTGAAGTACTGGAGATCTTACAGCGTCAGGAAGATTTGAGAGTCCGTACGGCCAAAGAAGCTACTTTCATCTCGGATTCCCATGGAAGCTTCAGCGGCGTTATCCAGAATATCAGCGTCGGCGGGCTCTATATGACCACTGCCACGAAGATGTCGGTGGGCGAACATTTTACATTCCAATTCAACTTTACAAAGAAAAATCAGGAAGTAGAAGGTAAAGTACTGCGGGAAACACAGATCAGAGATAATTATTTCGGCTATGGATGTCAATTTGTAAGACTTCCAAAAAGCATAGAAAGAGAAATCCGTCAGTATGTCTATCGAAAACAGTTAAGCAACGCCTGGTAATTATGAAAGAGAGGACCGTCTCGCCGACAGTCCTCTCTTTCATATTATTTAATTATTTAAAATAGTTAACTCCGGACTCGAATATCCTAAGATCCTGCTCCCCGTAGATATTAACAGCCACGGATCTCGCACGTCTCTCCGAATGAGCCATCTTTCCGAACACACGTCCGTCCGGACTCGTAATACCCTCGATCGCACAGTAGGAACCGTTCACATTCCACTCCTCCTGCATCGTAATATTTCCTTCAAAGTCGCAATACTGCGTCGCTACCTGGCCGTTTTCAAAAAGCTTCCTGATCCACTCTTCATTCGCCACGAATCTTCCCTCGCCATGGGACGCCGGGTTGGTATACACATTTCCAAGCTTCGCTCCCGAAAGCCAGGGAGACTTATTGGAAACCACCTTCGTATATACCATCTTGGAAATATGCCTGCCAATCCTATTATACGTCAGGGTCGGCGAATCCTCTGTCTGTCCTGTGATCTCTCCATTCGGGAGAAGTCCCAGCTTGATCAGAGTCTGGAAACCATTGCAAACGCCGAGAACCAGTCCGTCACGTTCATTCAGAAGTTTTTCCACCGCTTCCTTCATCTTCGCATTCTGGAACGCCGTAGCAAAAAACTTCGCAGAGCCGTCCGGCTCGTCGCCCGCGCTGAATCCTCCCGGAAACATGATGATCTGAGACTGACCGATCGCCTTCTCGAATACCTCCACCGAATCGATAATATCGGAAGCGGTCATATTCCGGAAGACTTTCACAATCGTCTTCGCTCCTGCTCTCTCAAACGCTTTCGCACTGTCATATTCACAGTTCGTTCCCGGAAATACCGGAATAAACACCGTCGGCTGCGCGATCTTATGCGTGCAGACGGCAACCTCTTTTGCGTCGTAAAGCCCCGTCTCTACTTTCTCATCCTGTCCTTCGGCGCCGGAATTGGTTGCAAACACACTCTCCAACGGTCTTGTCCATGCATCCTCCGCCTCAGAGATATCAATCTCCACATTTTTATAAGAAAATACAGGCTTATCCGTCACTTCTCCGATCACAGTATAGGTAATAGCAAGCTCTCCCACTTTGCCTTCCGGAACTTCCGCGACGATATCTCCAAACGCCGGTGCAAACAGATCCCTCTCGTCGATATTATGCTCGAGCTTCACACCCTGCCGGTTCCCGAACGCCATCTTGCTGACGGCGGCGATCACCCCGTGCCGGTCGAGCGCATATGCGGAAACGATCCGCCCGCTGCGGATATCATCCGTGAATTTCCCGTACTGATCCAATATCTTCTCGTATATCGGAATATCGTATTCATCCGTCTCTATACGAAGCCATACCAGCTTATTACCCGGCTTTTTAAGTTCCGGCGTGATAAGATCTTTCTCTTGCGCCACATCGACCGCAAAGGATACCAGCGTAGGAGGCACGTCGATATCTTCAAATGTTCCCGACATACTGTCCTTTCCTCCGATGGAAGGAAGACCAAAGCCAAGCTGCGCGTCATAAGCTCCCAAAAGCGCTGCAAAAGGCTGACTCCATCTGCGGGGATCCTCCGTCATCCGGCGGAAATATTCCTGGAAAGTGAAGCGGATCTTCCTGCTGTCTCCGCCTGCCGCCACAATCTTCGCAATCGACTCTGTCACCGCATAGATCGCGCCGTGATAAGGACTCCAGGTAGACAGATATGGATCGAACCCGTAACTCATCATCGTCACGGTATCGCAATCTCCTGTAAGAACCGGAAGCTTTGCTGCCATCGCCTGAGTCTCGGTCCGCTGATACTTACCCCCATGCGGCATGAACACAGACGCCGTCCCGATGGAACCGTCGAACATCTCCACAAGTCCCTTCTGGGAACAAACATTCAGGTCGCTCAGGGTTGCAATCCATCTTGACCTTACGTCCGGAATCTCTTCTCTGACTAATATGCTGTCTTTCCTGCTTGGGATATCCACGGCAACCGTCGTCTCCTGATGCGCCCCGTTGGTATCCAGGAAAGCACGGGACAGATTCACGATCTCTTTCTCCCGCCAGGAAAGTACAAGACGGGGCTCCTCTGTCACGACCGCAACACAGGTGGCTTCCAGATTCTCTTCCTTCGCATATCCCATGAATGTATCTACGTCTTTCGGATCGACAACCACCGCCATACGCTCCTGAGATTCGGAGATGGCAATCTCCGTTCCGTCTAATCCTGCATATTTCTTCGGCACCTTGTCAAGATCTATCTTCAGTCCGGCCGCCAGCTCCCCGATCGCAACCGAGACTCCGCCCGCGCCGAAATCATTACACTTCTTAATCAGCCTGCTGACCTCTTCCCGCCGGAACAGACGCTGAATCTTCCGTTCCGTCGGCGGATTCCCTTTCTGTACTTCTGCCCCGCAGGTCTTAGTAGACTCTTCTGTATGTACCTTGGAAGAACCTGTCGCTCCTCCGCAGCCGTCGCGCCCGGTACGTCCGCCGAGAAGAATGATGACGTCTCCCGGATCCGAAGTCTCCCGGATTACCGCGCGCCTCGGCGCCGCCCCCAATACCGCGCCGATCTCCATACGTTTCGCGACGTAATTCGGGTGATAGATCTCCTTTACGGCGCCTGTTGCAAGCCCGATCTGATTCCCGTATGAACTATAGCCATGCGCCGCTTCTCTGACCAGTTTCTTCTGCGGAAGCTTCCCTTTCATCGTATCCTTAACCGAAACGGTAGGATCCGCCGCCCCTGTCACGCGCATCGCCTGATATACATAAGTACGTCCTGAGAGCGGATCGCGGATCGCGCCTCCAAGACAGGTGGCCGCGCCGCCGAAAGGTTCGATCTCTGTCGGGTGATTGTGAGTCTCGTTTTTGAAATTCACCAGCCATTCTTCTTCTGCTCCGTCTACCTTCACAGGCACTACGATGCTGCAGGCGTTGATCTCATCCGATTCCTCCTGGTCGTCCAGTTTTCCTTCTTTCTTGAGCTTGCGCATCGCCATCAAGGCCAGATCCATCAGACATACAAACTTATCTTCCCTGCCCCTGAATATCTCGCTGTGGTCGGCCAGATATCTTCGATAAGTCTCTTCCATGGGCCTTCTGTAATCCCCGTCTCCAAACGTGACGTCGGTAAGCTCTGTCGAAAAGGTCGTATGCCTGCAATGATCAGACCAGTATGTATCCAGCACACGGATCTCCGTCATCGACGGATCCCTCTTCTCTTCCTCGCGGAAATAATTGCGGATATGCTGAAAATCCTTGAACGTCATCGCAAGTCCAAGAGCTTCATATAACTCTTTAAACCGCTCCTCTTCCATCTCACAGAACCCCTCGAATATCTTCACATCCTCCGGCTCCGGAAAATCCACCACGAGCGTCTCCGGTTTCTCCATACCGGTCTCTCTGGAATCCACCGGATTAATACAATGAGCCTTGATCATGTCAAACTCTTCATCTGCTATGGCTCCATCCTTCCCTACGATTACATATGTCGTCGCCGTGCGGATCACCGGCTGCTC
This sequence comes from uncultured Dorea sp., assembly GCA_910585725.1. GTDB lineage: Bacteria > Bacillota > Clostridia > Lachnospirales > Lachnospiraceae > Sporofaciens. Next base: position 11,332 of record CAJUFA010000024.1, read on the forward strand.
GTCCTCTTTGATAAACTGCACGCACTGCACCGCAGAATCTGCACGCTGATCAAACTGCCCCGGCAGGAATTCCACCGAGAATACTCTGCTTCCCTGCGCCGCTGGGAATTCCTCACGATAGAGGATATCCACCGGAGGTTCCGCAAAGACGCCGTTACATGCTTTTTCAAATATCTCCTCCGAGATATTCTCCACATCATAACGAATCAAAACACGTACATTCTCCACATCCTGAATACCCAGATAATTACTGATCTCCTGCTTCAGATCGTGAGCCCGTACGCCAAACCCCTCTTTTTTCTCTACATAAACCCGTCTTACATTTCCCATAAGTCAACCTCCCTACCTGAATCTTATATCCATTCTATTCTCCATTGTAGCACAATTCTTTCCATTAAGATATCCTAATTTTATGAAACCGACAAGTGCGAAAAATAACTGTTTATTCATTACCCGACGGACGCAGCCTGATCTTCCCCAGTGCAAAGACGATTCCCGGCGCAGCCAGCATACCTGCGAATATTCCCACGATCCGCAGCGCCATATCCGAGAAGAACCCTTCCGGCAGCATCCGGATCATATAATCGGCCGCAGGATTGAACATCCATAAATCATTCGTAAAGAATATCTTATGGAAAATGGTAAAACATGCCGTAAAATCAATCATACACGCAAGTCCCAGAAACAGAATCAATACTACAAATATCAGAACCGCCCTAAAATATGACCAGGGAATCAGCCTCTTTAAATCTGTTTTCCCCAATTTCAGCCCAAGAATCAAAAGTACGGCCGCGGCAATACAGATATTCCGAATCCTCAGTCCGTCCAGGAACAGATTCCTCACATCCGCCATATGCAGGCGGTCTTGCTCATTAAAAAAATCCTGTCTCTTTCCGTCCACATCCGTCGTAACAGACAGCTCTTCTTCCTTTCCGATAAGATAATCCATCATATATTCCGTGACGTCCATGACGTCTTCCATCTTCATGCCAAGGGAATCCGTGACTTGATACTTGGCATACTCCTTCTCATAAAACCTGTATCTGTTATCTCCGTAGATCGCCGCCTGAAAGCTGGTAAGCAGCATGGCGATAATCACAAGGAACATGGAAAAAGCAGCGGCGGCGGCAGATACCTTCGGCGGTATACTGATTCTTTGTTTCTCCTGCCTGTTCCCTATATCTCCTTTCTGACTTTTTTCTTCTATAATCATACTGTTTGACCCTCCTTCTTTCAGACTCTTTGCCGGGAGTACATGAAACTCATCAGCTCTGTCCGCGCACTTTCAAAGATCGCCTTAACTCCTCCAGAATTCCCGGACCTTCTCTGACACATCCTCAATTCTGCATATTCCATAATCCGCCCATTCGCGGGGAAATGTCTCCTGATATCTGACGTCTCTGAACCGCTCGTCCAAAAGCAGGATAATTCCCCGGTCCGCATCCGTACGGATGACCCTGCCGGCAGACTGGAGTACTTTATTCATCCCCGGATAGAGATAGGCATAATCGAATCCCCTAAGCCCCCGGGCGTCGAAATACATCTTAAGAAGCTCTCTCTCCCGGCACACCTGCGGCAAACCCGTCCCAACGATCAACGCGCCGATCAGCTTATCCTCCGCCAAATCGATACCTTCTGAAAAGATTCCGCCCATGACGCAAAACCCCACGAGGCTTTGTTCCCTGTTTTCCTCAAAATTTTCCAGAAATATCTCTCTTGCCTCTTCCGTCATATACTGAGACTGCATTATATAATCTATTCCCTTCGTCTCTCCCGCCGTCCCCCGCTCTTCCAGCATAAGGATGAATTCCTCATACACTTCCTCCATGAAACGATAGGACGGGAAGAAAGCAAGATAATTCCCTTGTCTTGCTTCCGCCGCCTGCATCAGATACCCGGCGTATCTTCTGTACATCTCGCTTCCTCTCCTGGTATATTTTGTACTGACATCCATTCCAAGAAGAATCCGGCGGTTCGCCGGATCAAAAGGCGACTCTGCATAGATTGCGTAATCCTCCTTTGACGTACTGAGAAGCTTCTTATAGTAACGAATCGGAAGCAGCGTCGCCGAAAAGAACACCGCACTGTTTCCCTTATCTAAAAATTCCTGCAGACACTTCGCAGGATTCACGCAGAAAAGCCTGACTTTAAACCTCCCGGCCTCATCCAACTCCGAATAAATCATATAATTCTCATCAAGCCGGTCATGGATATTGATAAACATACGAACGGCAAAGTAAAGCTCCAATACTTCTTTACGGAGCTCTTCCTCCCGGCATTCTTCCAGATACCGCTCCATCTCCGTCAAAAGCGACACCAGCTTTATATAGACGTGCGATACACTGTTCAGCACCTGATAATCCGGACATTCTCTTTTTAACGCAAGCATCTGTCTATTACATTCCTCCAGCCGCTTCGTCAATTTCGGCGCTTTCTGCTTTACCAGCTTCTTAAGCTTCAGGAAATCTTCTTTATAAAGCTCTGCACTGTACATCGACCTTCCGCGCTCGACCAGATTATGGGCTTCGTCAATCAAAAAGAGATACTCTCCCTTATTGCCTTCTCCGAAGAACCGCCTCAGATGGGCATTGGGATCAAACACATAATTATAGTCGCAGACGACGGCGTCCACCCACACTGACACGTCCAGGCTCATCTCATGGGGACATACCTTCCATTTTCTCGCCTGCTCTTCCAGAATCCCCCGATTCATCTCGTCCGAAGAGGTGATCAGCTCGTATACTGCGTCGTTCACCCTGTCGTAATGCCCCTTTGCATATGGACAGGCGTCCGGATTACAATTCCGCTCTTCGCAAAAGCAGATCTTCTCCTTTGCCGTCAATATAAGAACCTTCATGCGGAGACATTGTTCCCTTAACAACTCAAACGCCTGCCACGCAACAGTCCGGGTAATCGTCTTCGCCGTGAGATAAAAGATCTTATCTCCAAGTCCCTCCCCCACGGCTTTCACAGCCGGAAACACCGTAGATATCGTCTTCCCGACTCCGGTAGGCGCCTGTATGAACAATTTCTTCTTTCGTAAAATCGTCCGATATACAGACTGCGCCAGTATCTTCTGCCCTTCCCGATATTCAAAGGGGAACTGAACCTGACGGATGGAATCATTTCTCTTATTCTTCCACTCAATCTCATACCTCGCCCACTTTTCATACTGTCCGAGCACGCCAAAAAACCATTCCTTCAATACGTCATAGGAACATACGCTCTGAAAACGCCGGATCTCTTCCGTATCCATATTGCAATAGGTCATCTGTATGCCGATCTCCTTCAGAGCATGCGTATCCGCATAGATGTACGCATAACACTTCGCCTGCGCAAGGTGTACCGGAACAGGTTCCTTCATCAGCTCAAGCTCCCGGAAAACTCCTTTTATCTCGTCGATCACGACTCCCTCCGGACGCTCGATCACGCCGTCCGCGCGGCCTTCAACAGACAGTGTGAATCCTCTGCACTGTACTTCATATTTAAGCGGTACTTCCGCATGATACTCCGCCCCCATCCTCCTCTGTATCTTACGGTGAATCTTCCCGCCCATCAGCATGGCGTCCTTATCCGCCCCTGCTATTCTATTGTCAATATCGCCGCTTCGCAAAATGAACTCCACCAGATTACGCACGGATATATGAATGATTGGCTGCTCCATCCTACCTGTTCCACTCCGAATATTTATAGTCTTCGGTTATCATCATATCACCGTCCTATATAAATATCCATTATTTTTGTATTTTACGGTAAGAAAATATATAAGTATTAGCTTGCTGCCCGCAAGAACAAAGGGCCGCCGCATTAAGAAATCATCTTAGCGCAAGCAGCCCCTATATGCATTTAATTATTAGCGCACTATACAGAATATTAAACTTACCCTTATTCCACCAGTGTCGAGAAAATAAGCGGATACTTTGCAATATTCCTAAGCCGGCATTCATACACCACATCGTCCGCTTTTTCAAGAATCTCTTCTAAAGTCAGCTTATTATCCTTTCCCTTGATCTCCAGGACGCCGTAACTGAAGCTGCACTGGTACTTTCTATAGACTTTCTCCTGGAATTCCTTCATAATCTCGGCAAGCTTCCGGTTGATCAACTCCGCCATATTACCGGAAAGAACGACGCAGAATTCGTCTCCCCCTAACCGCGCAAACGTATCGCCGCCCCGGAAATTCTTCTTGACAATCTCCACAAAATTCTGAATATACTCGTCTCCTTCCTGATGACCGAACATCTCATTCACATACTCCAGTCCGTCTAACTGCAGATAGCAAAGCGTCGCCTCCAGCTCGTCGCGAAGGACGATTCCCATATATTCTTCAAAGAACAGACGGTTCTTGGCTCCCGTCAACGGGTCACGGTACTCTGTACTGGTCAGATTACGCGCGTTGCGTTTCTCATCCGTAATATCGATCACGACATGCACGTAAGAAAAGCGCTCCTCCCATTCCATCTGAAAAGAAGTAACACGGAAGTATGTACCTGCCTCTCCTTCCATCTCCCACACCTTATATTGCTCGTCGCTTTCCCATTTTAAAAGTTCCGACTGGAAGGAAAGACGCCGTTTGCAGGTCTGGCAGAATGAACGGTCCGTCACTCCCATCTGTTTACGCTTATTACAATATATGATCTCTTTGCTGTCCTTATCCACAACAAGAAGCCATTCTTTACGCTTACTTAACATCTCCGCCAGAAGCCCGTTATAGCCTTCGATCATCTCTGCCCGACGCTCCGCTTTCTCCGCCGCTTCCCTAAGCTGTTCTTCTCTCTCTTTAAGCTGCTTCGTCATCTCGTTAAATGCTTCGGAAAATTCTCCTAAGAAAGCCACGTGTTGGGAATAATCCCCTTTTGTAACCTGCTGCGCCTGCCACGTAAGATGCTTCAGATTCGCATGAAGATTCTTCAAATTCTCACATAAGAAATTATACTCCTTCGGAATCTCCACCGACAAATTACCTTTCGACAGTTCTGCGGAATATGCGACCAGCTCATTCACCTCATTCTCCAGATGTTGAAGTCCCCGCCCGAGATCTTTGTAAGGCTCGCTAAGTTCGTCGACGTCAAAATGTTCTATACGCTTATCGTATAGTATCCCTCTCAAATATTCAAATAAAAGCCCACAATCCTTATTCGCATCTGTTCCCAAAATCCCGTCCTCCTTATTCCTCTATATTTGCCCGGAACCGACACACCCTGTCCCCGGTCGCCCAACAATTCACCTCTGTCGCGTTATAGGACTTCCCTGTATACGAAGTAAGAATTCCGGCAAAAAATCCTTCGTCGTAATTGCACACTGTTTCTCCAAGAAGTGGCAAACCGGAACAATCTGCGTCCTCAGAAACCGTAAGTACCATCTTACCTGTCTCCACGTCAAATTTCTCAATCCGAAGAACTCCCATCTTAAACTCCTCCAGACGCTTCTGAAGCTGCGCCGTAAACTCAGCGATAGATAAAGATGAATCCAGATACTTCTCTGCAAAATATGTCCCCGCCCGAAACCCTGCGCTTCGAAAAATACTAACCTGCTCTTCTTTTCCAAGTCTAGCAGTCAACTCTTCGCGAAGGGAGTATTCCAAAAGTCTGTACACGGTGACCGGAAGCTCCGCACCAAGATTCTCCCTGCCGTTCTCCTGTGCTTTCATATAATCTGTAAGTGAAAGCTCTTTCCTCTCTTTCAAAAAAATATTGTCTTCCATCTTTTTTTCCTTTCTCTAAAATCCAGTGCTTATTATTAATGATTTAATATGTTGGCTGCACTGAGTCTATTATATTATAACGAATTTTATCAACTTTGCCAACATGTAATAATTAACTTCCTTGAATACCAGTCGTTACTTTTCACTCCCACTCCAATCACTCCGCTGATTATCGCGGACGTTCGCTTGGCTCATTGCTCGCGAAAACAAAACCGGACGAAGCAGATTAATCTGCCCCGTCCGGTTTTAATGCCTGTAAAAATGAAAACACGGATTCATCTTTCCTCATGAATAACAGCCCAAAGGATCCCGGGCCGCAATTACTGGCAGTCGCAGAGGATGCTTTCTGTACGTATATCTTCTCAAACGGACAATACTGCTGTACCATATCCTGGATACGCAGCAGTCTGTCCTCCTCTATTCCCGCGTAAGTAATGAACAGGATTCTGCGGTCAATACTCCTTGGATCCCGGAGCGTCTTCCTGATATAACGCTTCGCAACATGAGAAAAATTCCCCATCTCCATACTGCCGACTACCATTTTACTCTTGCGCAGGACAAGGATCGGATGAAGAAGCAGCGCGTCGCAGATCACCTGCGTTCTCTTTGGTATCCTCCCTGACTGACACATCATATGCGTACTGTCGATGATAAAAGCAGAGGAAACGGAACCTCTCAGCTTTTTCAATGATTTAATAATTTCCGCCTTTGAAGCATGATGCTCCGCCATATAGACGGCGCACAATACCATCAGCCCCAAACTGCTGGAGAGATGCCCGGAATCAAACACCGTAACATTTTCAAAAGATTTCGCGGCCTCCAAGGCGTTGTAATATCCCTGGCTGACATGTTTTGCCATAGTAATATGTATTACATTCTGAGCCTCCGTCAGCCTCTGGGCAAAAAATCTCTCATAATCCTCCACCTCAGGAGGCTGGGAATACCCGCTCCATCCTTCGGCAATATGAATCAACAGTTCATCCGCCCGAATCTCCCGTTCGTCCTGGAATCTCCCTTCGTCCGTATACACATAATACGGACATACGGCTATATTCATCTTCTTCCTAAGTGATTCAGGAAGATCACACACACTATCCGTTGTGACCATGAGAGAAAGTCTCTTCGCCTGCTCGAAGATCATGACGTCTTTCGCAATCTCCGCCTGACTGACCTCATCGTTCAGCTTAACCAACTCCTTGGGCAGGACGCTGAGTACCACCGCCTCAAGCAGCACGCCGCTGACCGGCTTCGCCAGATAACCGCTGAATCCTTCTTTCTGATAAAGGAGCTGATTATCGCTTCCCGCATTGGCAGTCAGCGCAATTACCGGTACCTCCTGGCACAAGCCGCCCGGCTGTATACGCAGCACATGAAGACATTCGATCCCATCCATTTCCGGCATCATATGATCCATAAGAATACAGTCGTAATGTTGGTTCTGCGTCCGTCTCAGGCATTCCTCTCCGCTTGACGCCGTATCAATCTGAATCTTTGTCTCACGCAGCAGCTTCCGCACCACTACAAGATTCATATCATTGTCATCCACCACAAGTATATGCGCGTCCGGCGCCTCGAAACTCTGCCTGTATTGTTCTCCGCCATGCGTCCTCACATGCGAGGTCAATGAAAAGACTCCCAGTTCCTTATCGTCGATAATATCCTGCTCCAGCATAACGATAAATTTCGATCCCTTGGTATAGATGCTGTTGACGCTGATCTCGCCGCCCATCAGCTCCACTAACTGCTGCACAATGCTAAGCCCCAATCCGGTGCCTTCAATGTGACGGTTCTTCTCCTCGTCCACTCTTCGAAAAGCATTAAAGATATAAGGTATATTCTCCTTCTTCACTCCCTGTCCCGTATCCTCCACGGAATACCAGACGCGCACACGGTTAAGTCCCAGTCTTTCACAGCGCACAGACAATGTAACAGATCCTTCGCTTGTGTATTTCACGGCATTATTCAGCAGGTTGATGAGAATCTGTTTGATCCGAACCTCATCGCCGCAGAGCATACTGGGAATAGAGGAATCTATATGAAGCTTGAAATCCAGCCCTTTTTCCCTCGCCTTGATCCATATCATATTGACAATCTCAGAAAAAAGCGCTCCTGTCTCATAAGAAACGTTAACAATCTCCATCTTTCCCGACTTAATCTTGGAAATATCAAGAATATCATTGATCAAGGTAAGTAAAATCTTGCTGGCGCCCTGGATATTCCTCGCGTTCTCCGCGACATCATCTGGAATATCTCCACGAAGAATAATCTCGTTCAATCCTATGATCGTGTTAATCGGCGTACGAATCTCATGACTCATGCTGGAAAAGAAATGATTCTCAGCCTTATTAAGCTCCTCGATCTCCTTCTTCTGGCGTTTTGACAGCTCGTTCTCCTCCTCATACAGCCTATTCAGAAACATAAGCAGCACACTGGACAAGATCCCTACCATTACAACCGAAAAAGCCGAATCAAAGAAAGAATGTCTCTCTGTATTGTGCGCGACAATATCCGGAAAATAAAAGGCAACATAATAACAAAGAAGCGTCTCCGCCGTACACAGTCCGAAAAATACAGCCTTCCGCCTGCCCTCCAGGGTTATGCTGATGTAAATAAAACAAAGCACGAACCATTCCGGCATTCCGCTGTAAAAACCGCCCGCCGAAAAAAAGCTGATCAAGAACAGCAAAAGAAGCAGCAACGATATAACCGTAGCCCCACAATTGATACGCCCTTTTCGAATACTAAGCTTCACAATCACTGATATCGTAAAAAGGCCGGCGGCTAATATCAGAAGATTCAGAATATTCCTGCCCATAGGCAGGATAAAGACCAACGCCACCATACAGATACCTGTGACGACACGAAACATCCGCTCCCGCAAGCTGATCCGGTGGTCAGAGATAATTTCAAACCATTTTTTTATCACTCAAAGCCTCCTCCTCTCGGCATGCAGATACATTCAGAATAAACTCTATACTCCGGCAATACTTTCGCAGACCTCTTCATACATACGCAGCAGCACGGAATGATTATCCTGAATATACCCCACGTCCTGTTTCTTTCCCGCCAGCTCCAGCTCTTTTGCCTGTTTGGAGAGCTCTTCCGCCCCAATAGTCAGCGACGTACTCTTTAACGCATGGACCTTGATCGCATAATCCTTCCAGTTAGCGTCCGTATACAGCGCAACGATCTCATCCCTCTTCGCCTCACTCTGGGAATAGAACATACGCAGCATCTCCAGGTAAAAATCTTCCTCACCGCAGCAGTAGTCAAGCCCCATCTGCACATTAATACCTGCCTGCGTCAGCCGGTCGTAAGGCAGCGCGGACCCTGCCGAAATCTCCTCATCAACCTGCGCCGGAATCTCCTCGTCAACCTGCGCTGAAATCTCCTCGTCAACCTGCGCCGGAATCTCCTCGTCAACCTGCGCCGTTTCTTCCTCGCTCTTCGTATCTGCCGATTCAACGACGCCGTACCGCACACGATCCTTTGGCAGGACTTTTCTCAATATCCGCTCTAAAACAGCGCGTTCAATCGGCTTCGGAATAAATTCCGTGAAGCCTTCTATACGGAACATCTCTCTTGCGCCGCTGATCGTATTGGCCGTCAGTGCGATCACCGGAAGATCCTCATACATCCCCTCGTTGATCTCACGAATATATTTCAGTGTTTCCACACCGTCAAAGCCCGGCATCATATGATCCAGAAATACCACGTCATAGTAATTGTCGGTACACCGTTCCACTGCTTCCATTCCGCTTAAACAAGTGTCTACCTCTATCCCATAACTGCCCAGTACGCCTTTCGTAACTACCAGATTCATCTCCTCATCGTCAACCACTAAGGCCCGAACCCTTTCACAGGTAAACGGTCTGCGACCCGCGGCCTGAGCCTCCTCAAAACCATTCTTTCCAACCTCGCCGTTTAAGAGATTCGCGACGACAAGCGCGGAGAAAGGCTTATGAATCATCAAAAGCTTGCTCTCTTCACTCAGGAGATACTCTTTTTCCGCGATCACAACTACTCTAAGCGTGTCCGCCAGCTTCTCATAATACTCCTTGTTTTCCTCGTATTCCGCCTGCGCGATAAATACATGAGTCAACTCATATGTACGCTGAAGCTTAAGCAGACCTTCAAAATTATGAGCCTGGTATCCTTCAACGCCAAGACCTTCTACCAAGTTAAGGATCAGTCCGTCATAGAATTCCCGAACCTCGTCACAACTGTATTTTTCCGGCCTAAAATAGCAGGCAATACAAAGCTGCTCCACATTCGAAAGAGCGATGCACGGCCGATCGTCGGCCACCCTCTGGGGGATAGCAATATGAGCCTTAAGTCCCCGCTTTCCCTCGCTGTCAAAATGCACGAATCCGCCCATAGATTTGAGAAGTCCTCTCGCGATAGGTATCCCAAGTCCAAGCCCGCCCGCAAAACGGTCGCTTCCGGTATCAGCCTGGTAAAAATCATCAAACACTTGCGTAAGCTGCGAATCTGTCATACCAATACCTGTATCCATAATATCTATAATCAGATTGATTCCGTAAATCTCCTGCCGGTAGTCGATACGGACGTCGATGCCTCCCTCTTCTGTAAACTTGATGGAATTATCCACCAGAATCTTAAGAACATGGGATATCTTCTCCGCATCGCCGATAAGAACCGAAGGAATCTTTGGATTGATATCAAACACCATTTCCAACTGATGAACATTGCTCTGCATCGCCGTCATAGTGACCATATCATTGAGCACCGATGTGATCCTGTACTCTTCCCTGACGGACATCAGCGTACCCTCTACGATCTCCGTATAATCCAACATATTACTAATCTGATTAGAGAGCCGCCTGCCCGCCATCTTAATTGACTGCATATCCTCCCTGATCTCAGGAGATATATCCTTTCCCAATGTCACTTCACTGAGTCCGATGACCATATTGATTGGAGTCCGAAGCTCATGAGAGACATTCGACAGGAACTCAGCGTTCTGCCGCCCCGCCGTCTCTAACTCAGTAAACGTATGCTCATATCTCTTCCTTTGTTCCCGCCGTTTATTGATCCAGTATCTTGAAAGCATCGTCCCGCCCAATGTCACCACGGCTCCCAACACAAGGCGCACCGTCGCCTCAGCCCCCATATAACCGGTTATGGTACGAAAAACCAGCAAATGATATAAGAGGCCCAAAAGATACAGCGCCTCTATCATATGCATCATCCACTTTTTATTCAGCATGAACAGCGAGAGAACCATAATACATGCTACTGCAGACATATCAAAAAGACTGGATCTATGTACTGCGAAGAAAAAGAATTCGGCCATCATAACTCCGGCACATAGATTCTCATAAGTCGTTCCCGAACCAAATCTTCCGATATGGAGAAACCACACGCTGAAATTACCGGTGACGATCAGCGGGATCATCCATAACTCCCATGACATGACCATTGTAATCAGAAGCAGCATCCCGCTAAATACCGTGATAATGACAGCCAGAAGCAGATGCTGACTTGTCTGCCCATCTTTTCCCATTAAATCTCAAACTCCTTTGCAACTCTCCTCATCAACTCATGAGGCTGAAAAGGTTTCTTCAGATAATTTACCGCCCCCAGTTTGATAGCGTTCTTCACGTCGTCTTCATCTCCCGACGCCGTCAGAAAGATCACCGGAATCTCAACAGGGATATCCTTCATATGTTCAAATGTCTCGATTCCACTCATCTCCGGCATCTCAATATCAAGAAGAACCAGATCAAGCTTCTCGCTCTTAAGCTTATCAAGCGCTTCTTTCCCTGACTCTGCAAAAAGTACGTCATAATACTTTCCAAGAATCATCTTCGTCCTCACCAGATTCATAGAGTCATCATCCACTACTAAAATACGTCTCCTCATAAAGCTGCCTCCTAATTCTCTCTTCGAGATTATTCAAATCCTCATGGAATTTATTTTAAAACAGGATGACATTAAAATCAAGTCACTTCTTTCTAAACTTATCTTTTCATTGTAATTCCTCGAGTTCCTTTTTGCTTCGGTTAAACAGATAAAAATACAATAGAGGCGGCGACTCATATAAGTCGACGCCTCCACCGTAATTTATCCTAAATACTCCCAAAGACGCGGCCGGATCTGTATACAATCCCGGCGTATCCCCTACGCATCACAGACATACCAACATGCGCTTCTATTTTTATACACCTTATTGACGCCAAAAAAAACCTTTTTACTATATTTGACACATTTTTACCAATTGAATAATTCTGCCGCATCAAGTAATATGTTAATATGTAAGATACATCGAAAAGGCATTTACTATGCTTTCATTATTATATTTAGGGGGCTGTTATGACAATCGCACTTGTAGATGATTCTTCTAAAGACATTTCACTCCTATATGAATACGTGTGCCGTTACTGCAACGAGCACAAATTACATATGTCAATAAAACAATTCACCCATGAGAAGAGCTTTTTCAACACTCTTAAAACCGAAAAATACGATCTTGTTTTTCTTGACATCTTCATGCAGGAACAAAACGGAATGTTGATTGCCAAGGAAGTTAAGAAATATAATCCCAAATGCCAGATCATCTTTTCAACTTCCAGCAAAGACCATGCCGTCAAAGCATTCCGGCTTCACGCCCTGGATTATCTGTTAAAACCATATACTTATGCCCGGCTTGAGGACTCCCTCAATCGCTTTGAGAACACCGCCGCCAGATTTGCACATTATATAGAGCTGAAGGAAGGACGCTGTCAGACGCGTATCCTCGTCACTGATATTATGTATGTGGATTATCACAATCATTATATCCAGGTACATACCAATTCCAGGGTTATTCGATCTTACATGTCTTTTGGAGAATTTTCTCCGATGCTGTCCTCCTACAGGCAGTTTCTGTGGTGTTACCGGAACTGCATGGTCAATATGGATTACGTGGACACCTGGGAAGATCATGATTTCATTCTCAAGAACGGAGAACGTCTGCCCATTTTTAAATCCAATCGAAGAGAGATTCTTCAGGCATACGCTAACTATATCTTTGATTATGTAAACGGAGGTACAATGTCATGACGGCTTTTCACATTTTTAATACGCTTTGCTTTATCCTTCCCTGCTTCACCCTTCTTCTCCTTACCTTCAGAGAACACCTGCGCACACCTGTCTTTGTACATATTACAGGAGCCATTCTGCTATATCTGGCGTTTACCTTCTACGGCTCCAGTACATATGTCAGCTATAGCTCATTTCCGCTGAAATATCTTGCTATAGGTCTGTTTACTATTATTCTCGGAGCGGTTATCTTTGATATGGCGACCGGATACCGCCTGGGACATGGTCTTTTTATCGTTGCCATCGCTAAAAGCTACGCTGAAAATGTTACGCTCCTGTGCATGTACATCTACTTTCTGCTTTACGGTCGCCTTCCCTCTTATAATACTTTTGATTCTACCGGAATTACGGTTGCCCTGACTATCGTCACCTTTCCTCTGATATACCGTTTCTTCCGGAAAATTCTGCGCCCTGCTCTGGATTATACGGCCTCCTTCTCCATTTGGAATCAGGTATGGATCATTCCGATCTGCAACAATCTGCTCCATAACTTGTTGTTTTCTCTGAATATATCCTCTCCTGACTCCACACCAGATAAATTCTTCTACTACATCCCGCCTCTCTGGGTAATTCTGACATTTGCATCCTATGTCCTCATTATGAAAACGGTTCTTATTATTATTGAAAACGCAAATCTTACCGAAAAACTTAATATCTCTGAAACCGTTCTTGCTTCTCAGCGTAAGCAGTCAGAAATCCTTCAGCTGCAGATTGAGCAGACCAGCCGGCAGCGGCACGACATACGTCACCACCTTCTCGTGATAGACAACTATATCCGGACAAAAGATACTGAAGGATTGAATACTTATATAGATAACTATCGTTCCTCCCTGACGCCTGCAACGGATATTTTCTGCGAGAACCTTGCTCTGAACTCTCTGATCGGGTATTATAAAGAGCTCTCGGAAACGATAGAAACTGCTTTCCAGGTTTCCATATCCCTCCCGAAAGAGCCTCTTCTGCCCGATATGGACTTGTGCGCCGTGATTTCCAATCTGCTGGAAAATGCCTCCGAGGCCTGTGCGCGTATGAAATCGGCTGACAGATTTATCAATATTAAGATATCCTCAACAACTAATTCTCTCCTTGTTATCATCATTGAGAACAGCTATGAAGGAAATATACAAAGATTGGGAAATGCTTTTATTTCCTCCAAGAAAAAAGGACGCAGGGGAATTGGAATCTCCTCCGTCCTTAATATCACAGAACAATATAACGGAATCTCCAGATTTGAATACCAGGATCAGGTCTTCAAAGCATCTGTTCTGCTGAAAATAAAATAACCCTCTCGTCAATCGGGTGATCCGCTCTGCAGCTATAAGTCGCCGCTTTATCAGTGTTTTCTTAAGATAACTAAACTTTAATTACTAAGGGCGAGGTTTCCCCCGCCTTTGTCTTTTAGATTAGTTATCCTTGACACATGCCTCTCTGCCGATATCGAAGCCTTTACAGAATGCTTTCTGATTTAACGGTATCATATCCGGTCTCTTCCCTCCCAGCTTTTTCTCAATTCCCTTCAACATCACTTCTCTCGGAATAATATCTGTATACCCCACATATGCCCCCAGCATAATCAGATTTTGTATCCTGGAATTCCCCATCTCCAACGCCAGATCCGTAACTGGGACATTCAGCGCCTGAATGTCGTCTCTTTCAATCTTCTTCGTGACAATCGAGCTATTGACGAACAGACGCCCTCCCTTCTTACATCTTCCAAGAAAACGATCCAGTGAAGGTTCATTTAATACGATCAAATCCTCTATCTCGTCCACAACCGGCGCGCCGATCATCTCATCGGAAATAACCACATAACAATTTGCCGTGCCTCCCCGCTGCTCGGCCCCATAAGACGGGAAATATGTAACATTTTTGTCCGTATATTCACAGACGCAGGTAGCCAGAAGATTGCCGAACAGCATAACGCCCTGCCCTCCGAAGCCTGCAACCAATAGATTCCTCTCCAATTCTCTCCCTCCCTATCTGTCTCTGATTACACCCAATGGAAACTCTCTGAACATCTCCTCCTCCAGAAATTCCAGCGCCTTCAAAGGATTCATGCCCCAATTCGTAGGACAGGTCGTCACGATCTCCACCAATGAAAATCCTCTCCCCTCTATTTGATTCCGGAAAGCTTTTTTAATCGCCGCTTTCGTCTTTCTGGTATTCGCCGGAGTATTACAGCTTGTCCGCTCTAAATACACCGGCGCCGTCAAAGTATTCAGAATCTCACACATATGCATCGGATAACCGTGTTCTTCTACTATTCTTCCCTGAGGAGCGGTCGTCGCTTTCATTCCGATCAAAGTCGTAGGCGCCATCTGGCCTCCTGTCATACCATATATCCCATTATTAATGAAGATTACCGTTATATTCTCTCCCCTGTTTGCGGCAGACATTGACTCCGCAAGCCCAATGGACGCCAGATCACCGTCTCCCTGGTAAGTGAAGACGATGGTCTCCGGATTAGCCCTCTTTACGCCGGTGGCAACCGCACAGGCTCTGCCGTGAGGCGAAGTAGTCACATCATAGGTCACATATTCCATAGCCAGTCCGCAGCAGCCCACGCCTTGAACATTCGCCGCCCTGTCCCTGATCCCCAGCTCCTCTACAACTTCGCCGATTAATTTAAATACCGTTCCATGCATACACCCAGGGCAAAAACCCGACGCCATATCCTCCCGGATTCCCTTTGTCCTTCTATAGTTCATCTTAACAGCCCCCCTTTTCGTTCTAAGAGTTCCTTTGCAGCCCCTAACACCATCTCCCTTGTAATCAGCTCCCCGCCGGAGCGCAGACACGTAGTAACAGGCGCCCTTCCCTTCACTGCCAGCTCTACGTCATAGACAAACTGAGCCGGGATAGACATCTCCACATCCAGAATGGCTTTTACCCGTCCATAATCCAGCCGCTCAAATGCTGCATAAGGAAACGGCGATACTGTCTTTGGCCGAATCAAGCCGATCTTATATCCCTGACTGCGCAGAATACGAACTGCAGACCGCGCTATCCGGCCGGATATGCCAAACGCCGTGACGATAAGCTCGGCATCCTCCGTCTGATATTCCTCTACCTGCACATCCTTCTCCCAGGTCTCATACATAGCGGCATTCTCAATACAGCAATTCTCCTGCCCTGCCCATCTTCCCGGAAGAATCAGCGCCCGCTTTTCATCCTCCCCGTGGCCTACAAAAGCCCATGAACGATGCGCTTCTTTTAATTCCCGCACCTCCTCTTCACTTCGGGCAGGCGGCAGAACGACCGGCTCCATCATCGTACCTATCACTCCGTCCGTCAATATCAACACCGGATTCCTGTCTCTATGCGCATAATCAAACGCCTCATAAGTCATATCAACCGCCTCCTGCACCGTCGACGGCGCCAGTACGATCATTCGAAATCCTCCGTTTCCGCTTGCCTTTGTGGCCTGTAGATAGTCCTGCTGGGAAGGCTGTATAGAGCCGATCCCCGGTCCTCCTCGTGATACGTTTACATAGACCATAGGGATTCGGGCAGACGCCATAAAGGAGATCCCTTCGCTCTTCAAACTGATACCGCAGCTTGACGATGAGGTCATCGCTCTGGTTCCCGTCTGAGCGGCTCCATATACCATATTCACAGAAGCTACCTCGCTCTCTCCCTGAACGAAACAGCCGCCCACCTCCGGCAGCCTGCGGGCCATATATTCCGGAATCTCATTCTGCGGTGTGATGGGATATCCGGCAAAGAACCGGCAGCCTGCTCTTACCGCTGCTTCCGCAATTGCTTCACAGCCTTTCAAAATACTCTCGCCATCTTATCTCCCTCCTATTCATAGATCTCGATCGCCACCTCCGGACATATAACCGCGCAGGAAAGACAGCCTACGCATTCCGAAGCCCGTATCACCGTTACATATTGATATCCCTTATTGTTTACTTGCTCTCCCACCTCCAATACGTTCTTGGGACAAAACTTTATACAGTAAAGACAACTTTTGCAGCTTTCCGCTCTGATCTCAACCTTCGCCATTTCTATAACCCCTCCTGTCTTCCTATCTTCGATCTCGATATATTTCAATATCCTCGTTCAACCTTCTCCATGTATCGCTTCAGGGGAACCACCGGTATGTCTGCCTGTCTCTGTATCTTTTCCCTGAACTTATCCAATACACATAAATACTTTGCAGGCAGCTTTTCTCCTGCCAGCTTCTTCACCTGTTCATGCCCCTTTAGAATCTCCGCTATACCGGTGGTTCCGCCCAGATTAGGATTACTAACGATATCCACCTGTCCGGCCGGAAACATCCTTGTAATGAAAGATAGTGTTCCGCCGATTCCTTGAAGCTCTCCGAACCAGGGACGATAAGGATTGACAATAAAGTAAACTTTCGAGTCCCCCCGGCCAAGCGGTCCGGCGAACCCTCCAAGCATCTTCATACCATTCCGGCCGCCGCCTGCATCCAAGACGGTATAACAAGCCTCGTCCGCCAGACACTCCTCTATGCCGCCAGGCAGGGTCGGCTCGTCAAAAAACTGCTCCTTCCAATGTACCTTTATCCCTGCCGCTTCCAGTACCTTAGCCGCCTCCCTGGAACGAAAAAGAGGTTTTGTCTGATCCAGATCAAAAAAATGAACTTCTCCGGATTTGATCTGACCCTTTTCAATCTTATCCCGTAAAAGGAACGCAAGATTTACCGCTATCTCACTTTTTCCGCATCCCGCGTCCCCCGTTAATACCCAATTCCTTTTCCCTTCAAGTAATTTCGCGATCATGCGATCCCCCTTGCACAGAGCATCAGTGAATTATATTTTTCTTCCAGGCTGGAACCTCTCGACGTAAGTACGACAGGTACTTTCGCCCCCAGTATACAGCCCGCCATCTTTGCGCCTGCCATAGCTATAAGCGCCTTGCCCAATACGTTCCCCGTCACCATATTCGGTACAAGCAGCAGATCGGCGTCTCCGGTCACCGCGCTGTGATAATTCTTGGCCCTGGCCGCTTCTTCACTGAATGTCAGATCACAGGAAATAGGTCCCTCCACACAGCATCTTCCGAACTCTCCGGCTATCGCGCGCTCCTTTAACAAAACGCTTTCTTTGGTCTCCGGCATGTTAGGATTACACTTCTCCACCGCGGTCAGGCAGGCTACTTTGGGATTCTCTATTCCCATATTGCGAAGCATATCTACTCCGGCCTTTATGATATCCGCTTTCTGCTCAAGCGTAGGCGATATTACCATCCCGCTGTCCGTAAGCCCCAGAAGCTTGGGATAAGCCGGTATCTCCATCAACGCCATATGGCACATTGTCCCTCCTGCGCCGATGCCCGTCTCTTTATTCACCACCTGCTTCAAGAAAGTTCCGGTCTCGATCCTTCCTTTCATCAGAAAATCTCCCTGTCCGTTCCGAATCATCTCCACTGCCTTATACGCTGCTTCTGTATCCTCCTTCGCCTCTACAATCACCCTTTCCTCGATCTGATAATCAAGCTCTCCTGTTATACGCATAATCTCTTGCTTCTTACCTACAAGAATACATTCCACCGCGCCTTCCTGCCGCGCTTTTAATACCGCTTTCAGCGTATGAACCTCTTGAGCGGCAGCCACTACTACTGTTCTCCGATTTCCCGCCTTTACCGATGAGACTAATTCTTTAAAATTATGATACTCCATTGTTTCACCCCGCTATTTCTGTAAATATATGCGCCTTCTCTTCTCCCCGCAGGACGCGCAGCGCCCCCAACGCCAACGCCTCCATCTCGCAGGTACCTGCTATAACGCTTACCGGAGCCACGAACTCTACTCTCTTCTTCAACGCTTCTGTGAATTTCTGAGAATAAGCCATTCCGCCGGTAAATATAATCTTGTCGACCCGGCCGAAAGTTACTGCTGCCAGCGAAGCTATATCCTTCGCCGTCTGAAGTACCATAGCCTCCCACACCAGCCCGGCCGTCTTATCTCCCCCGTCTATCCTTTCCTCCACCTTCCGAAGATCATTTTCATTCAGATAAGCCGTAAGTCCCCCTTTTCCTTTTAGACGGACCTGCATTTCCTTTTCGTTATACTTACCGGAATAACACAGCTTAACCAGCGGCCGGACAGGAAGTCCCCCTGCGCGCTCCGGCGAGAAACCTCCCTCGTCGTCTTTCAGAAGCTCCGGTACATTCGCTCCGGTAACCACGCCTGTATGCGGAACTTTTATTACAACTCTGTATTCAGTAAAGATCTCTTTAAATACCTCTGCTTCTTCCAGAATCTTTTGAAAATCTTCCTCAAATGGATTGTTCAACTCTACGCTGATATCACATCCTGGTCCCAGGATTTTCGCCAGTTCTTTCATAACCTCTTCTCTCGTCTTAAACTGATTTCCCACATTGGCTTTCGGATTATTCAAGAACAGATCATACACAATTCCCGGATTACACGTCAGATTTGCCAAGAAGGGACTGATAGGCGCTACTTCATAAGGATTCGCACTGTCTGCGGAAAACAACACTTTTGTAGGCCGTAATCTCCCATTCTTGTCACAGGAAATATTTCTCCTAAGATCAAGTCTCAGAATTCCTTCTCCATCCAGATAGTAATCCCTTTGAAACCCCGCCGGAGTCTCCCCGCAAGGCATTGGGAATGTTTTCATGACATTCTGAAACCGCTTCGTTACTCCTATATACTTTGCCTCCTTCTTCAACTCCCAAAAATCATCCTTGTCAATGATCATATCCGCCATACCGGACACATAATCCTCCTCACCTCTGACGGCTTCTTTCTTTAGATTTCTCAAAAAATATTTCACGTCTTCCTCCTATATCATTATCAATCAAATACATGTATATACAACTAATGATAATACCAAAAAAGCATCTGCTATCGTGAAACTAATATCTTCACAATAACAGATGCCTTTTAACCGGCTTGTTAAAAAAATAATATATAAAGCGATACCTCAGCGCCTCTTGTCTCTGTATTTTTAATCGACAGATATCCCCCTTGCGTTTTCACGAATCTTTCCGCGGTGTAAAGTCCTATGCCGTAATGATTCTTATTGCTCCGACTCCTGTCCCCCTGATAGAACTGTTCTGCCGCGCGCTCCAGACCTTCTTTCGTAAATCCCGGCCCTTCGTCTGTGACAATAACCGCCAGATACTTTGACGCGCCTTTCTCTGCCGTCTCTGCACGTATCTCCACTTTTCCGTCCGCCGGAGTATAGTCTATGGCATTATTCAAAATATTCTCGAATGCCCGCGTAATCTGCCCCTCATTACACAAGATTTTTCTTTCCTCATGCAAGTCTGTCTCACAGAACAATATCTCAAAGTGCCGGGCTTTCGCAAGAATTCTTGCCCGTTCTTTCAACAGATTAATTATCTCCCTGCAGTCATACTCTTGTGTTTCCCCTTCCCCGCCTCTTTCCAGCAGTATTTCATTTAATATCATCAAATACTCTGCTATTACAGACGCGCTTTGCAGGATATCCCTGTTGAATCCTCTTTCATCCTCACTCAATTCTCCCTCTGCCATAAGCTCGGCATTTCCCCTGATAACCGTAAGCGGCGTCTTGATATCGTGAGCCAGCGCCGCGATCTGCTCTTCTTTCGACTTCTCCAGATTCCACTGCCGGTAAAGCGAGTCTCTCAGCGCTTCTTTCATCTGATGCAATGAGTCCAAAACTTCATCAACCTCTTTTATCTCCGAACGCTCCTTTCCAAACTCCAGATTCTGATTCCTGATCTTCGCCGTCACTTCATTCAGAACAGAAATTCTTTTCCCCATATATCTTCCATAATGACGCGACACCAGAACCGTATGGATAAGAAACAATACTACAAAAGAAAGAATGGCAAGTATATCCGGATTCGGGAAAAATTCACTAAGATACGCATTTCGGAACCTTGTCGCAATCTCATATCTCACGATACAGATTTCTTTCGTATCCAGTACAAAAAAGAGGTAATATCTCTTCCACCTGCCATATATATTGTCCTCCTCATAGTGTTCCCACGCCCGCACGGCCTCCTCCGGCGAAAACGTACCATAGATCAAGGTTCCGTCGTATTCATATACTCCAAATGTGCAGCCCCTTGGAAGCATATCCTCCGTAACCTCCGGCGCTTTCCGGATATCGCCCACAGAAGCATTTAACTGAACCTCCATATGATTTGCCGGAAGGATTTCCCCTGCCGCGCCGAACATAAAATATACTGCGAAGATTATGAACAGCCAGAATAACGCGCCGGCCGTATAGAAACAAATATAACGAAAGAAAACAGATGTAATTGACTTTGTACCTGAATTCTTTCCGACAGGTCGTCTTTCTCTTCTCTTTATTTCCATCGATATCCAATCCCCCACACCGTCTCGATCGGCTCTAATCCTCCCTTCTTACACTTTGCCCGTATATTTTTAATATGCTCTGTAATCACAGAATTATCGCTCTCTTTCTCATAGCCGAATACATGCTCATAGATCCTGTCCTTCGAAAATACCTGCCCATGGTTCATGGCAAGATATTCACAGATGGCGTATTCACTCTTGGTAAATGTTAGCTCCGTCTCCTGATACTCTACTTTCTTTTCCTTCAGATAGAAGCGGACGCCGTCTATAGATATGACATTCCTCTTTTCCCTGCGCTCTCTCCTTAGATGGGCGGCTACCCGCGCCCGCAGCTCGCCGATTCCAAAGGGTTTGGTGATATAATCGTCTCCTCCTATACCCAGCCCTTTCATGATATCCGCCTCGCTCGTCTTCGCTGTTAAGAACAGAATCGGACAATCTACGGAATCCCGAATCTCTTCACATAAAGTGAATCCGTCCACTCCCGGCATCATAACATCCAGAAGTATCAACTGATATTCCTCCGGTTTTACTCTCTTAAGTTCGAGAGGATCTGCCAATGCCGTCACATCATAACCTTCCCTTGCCAGTGCATTTCTGATCAATCTTAATATCTGTTCGTCATCATCAATCGCCAATATCCTGATCATATTCTAATCGTACCTTTTCTTTCCTTCATAAAAATGAAACCACCAGAGGATTATCCCCCATACTATTATAATTACCATCACGCAGATTTTCAGACTCTTTATCAGATATTCTGCAGATATCATTCCGTCCCCCTTCCAATATAATAACAGATATCCGCTCCATCTTCCGCTCCATGAGCAGGGAAAGAACTGCCAACGCCCCTCGCCAAGCCCTGTCAGGAATAACGCCGAGACCAGTAATTCCGCCGTTCCTGCACACAAGGAAACCGTTTTTGAAAAAGCAAGATTAAGGAATAGATGAACCAGATATGTACATCCGCTTCCAAGCCACAGTATAACGGCCAGAATTAGAGAATTCCTTGGGGATAACACCGTCCTTCCCGTCATCATCCCATACCCCGCGGCAAATACTGTAACTGCCAGAATGACTGAACCCAGACCCATTCCTGACAAGAAGATCCATTTCGCAAAAAGCGGATTCTCTCTGTAGACTGCCGTCCCGAGAAACGTCTGAAAATGTCCGCTCTCTTCTGTCTCCACAGAGATGGAACAGACCGCGCTGATAACCAACGGCA
This sequence comes from uncultured Dorea sp., assembly GCA_910585725.1. Classification (GTDB taxonomy): domain Bacteria; phylum Bacillota; class Clostridia; order Lachnospirales; family Lachnospiraceae; genus Sporofaciens. The sequence continues at coordinate 33,673 of CAJUFA010000024.1, forward strand.
GCGCTGTCGACAATACCTGTATATAACCAGAGACTTTCCCTTCATCGCTCCATGCCGCAAAACTATAATACAGAAGAAAAATACCTATTCCAATCAGCGGAATCAACACATGCATCCATGGCAGCAAAGTATGACGCATTTTCCATACTTCACCTTTGATATGTCCCCCTAATTCCTTCATTCTGCCTCCGCCTGTACCCTGATATCCCCGCAATTCCTTCATCCCGTTCCCGCCTGTATCCTGGTATCCCGACATCTTTTTTCTGTCTGCTTTTCTTAACGCCGTCATCTCTCCACCTGTCTTTCAAACCACCTGCGGCCTGCCGCCCATAACCCCAGAAACCAAAGCAGAGAAGATAAAACTCCCGGCCAAAAACCCTTCCACTCCAACAACCCTGGAGTAAATGTCATACTGCCTGATTCTGCCGCCAGTCCATTTGGAAGTATCTTCAATATGATACACATCAGTCTTGACGTTATACCTCCCGGAAGCGCCATAAAATACGGACGAAGAGACAATTCTGCCCCGAGGACGATATAACTTCCCATGTGAAGAAGTACCATAGGAAATGTGCCAAAAATCTGCTGTATCAGGAGACATAAGGGAATCTGCCATAACGAGGTTATAAACAAGACCACAACCGCAAGTATATGTCTGCCAACCGGCACATCGATGAGAAACGTCCTCTGTAATATCTGTTCAAGACCGGCGCCGATACAGAGAACGGCGGCAAGAAATACCGACAGGGCAATTCCCATACACCGGATTCCGTACAGCACTTTCCCGTCCCAGACCGCTCCCATATCTGCCGGAAGCGCCCAGATCGCCCGATTCCCCATCTTCTTATCCCTATTTCCCAAAGCCGCGCCGATCAAAGTCAGCATTCCTGGAAATAAGGCTATATACCACCAGTTATAACTGTCGATAGTAAAATAGTCCGCCGTCAGTCTGGCGGCAAGACAAACGGTGATTAAGGGCATGAATATGATTAGTTTTTCGATATACGTATGACGGTTTTTCAATCTTTCAGCCAGATAGTATCGTCTCATTGTTCCTCCCTCCCCTCCGGACAGTCTGAAAACTCATTCCCGCATGCCGACACTGTCTTCATGAATAGCTCCTCCAGACGCCCGTTTGCAGGCATTCCTCCCTGATACCCAAGCTTTCCGTTCGCAATGATTCCGATATAGTCTGCCGTCTTTACAATCTCACTTAAGATATGGCTGGATACGATTACCGTAATTCCTTCTTTGGAGAATCCGCATATCATCCGCCGCAGTTCCCTGATTCCCATCGGGTCCAATCCATTGGCCGGTTCGTCAAGAATCAGACACTTAGGACGGTGTAGAAGTGCAATTCCGATTCCAAGCCGCTGCTTCATCCCTAATGAGAACGCCCCCGCTTTCTTCTTCCCGGTATCACATAGATCCACCAGTTCAAGCGCCTCCGAGATACGTTCGTCCGGCAATCCAAGAATCATAGCCCGGACCTTCAAGTTCTCCCATGCGCTTAAATTCTCATATACCGGGGGCGTCTCAATCAATGCGCCGATATCTGACAGGTCTTTCCTGCTCCACGGATGCCCGTCAAAGAATATCTGCCCCTTCGTGGGACGAAGGATTCCTGTCATCATTTTTAAAAGAGTAGATTTGCCTGCTCCATTCGGTCCAAGCAAACCATATACACAACCTCTGGGTATCATTAACGAGACATCTCTCACAATCGATTGACTGCGAAAAGATTTTGACAGACATTTCGTCTCTAGAATATTTTTTGTCATCTGACTTCCTCCTTATGCTTTCAATAATTTCTTTCTATATCTATAAGCATAATGAGAATTTATAAGGAAATTATAAAGATATCCGAAATAATTTTCTTTCAGCCAGGAATACTTAATCAATGATTGCAATCTGCTTTCCGTCCTGATAGAACCCGATATAATATTTATCCTCAATTGTTTTGCCCGGCGGCAATATTCTCATATCCTCCTTAATCGCCTGCCGCGTAACAAAAGGCGGGCAACTTTATACTTATCTGAATGTTTACCGCTTATGTAAAATCTTATGCCTGATATAATAATAGGTCTTTTCCTCGCCGTCACGGGCAAGCATCCTGAGCAAAAAATGCAGGCGCTTCGCCGTATCCGGATGAACCATTCTTCCCAGCCTTGCCGCGCCCCTCTCATAATACTCAAGGGGATGGGAATCCTTATATTTGCTTCCCTGGTAAGTCTTAGACGCGGCAACCCGGTCGACGAACATCTCTACAACATATTTTACAGGCATCTTCATACCGATAATCCCATCCTCCCGATCGGTACTATAATCAAGCCAATATTCGTAATGATGCTTGTTCCTGCCCTTATGATGCAGCCATGCCCCGGAATACCCTATATTCTCCCTCTCCGCATTATTCGGGCTCCTATTACCCTGATAATATTTACAGCCTACCAGGAATTCCGCAGGCGTATACTTCGACAGATCATGAAGGAGTCCCTGCTTATAGAGCCCGACTTTAAAACACCCCTTCATAACCAATATTTTATGATGTGTAATCGTTCTAAAATGTTTCCATGCTTTCATATTCTTTCTTTACTCCTGTCCCTATAAAGAACCGTCTGCTTCATCCTGACACTCCAAGTTCCGCTTTCAATCTACATTATATCAACAAACTGTTATCTTAGACCTGACATCTTAATAATCAAAAATAATATTATCAAATGTAACGGATAGAAGAGATAGAAGAAATATTTCATACTTCTCCCCCGCTCTCCATTATATAGCGCCAACGGTATCACAGCCATCGCCCCGTACTGCTGAATCGGATTATTCCAAAGGAAGTTCCACAATGCTCCCGCCGCCAGCTTCGCCCCCCGGTATTCCCTCAGGAAATAGAACATACTGATCAGCAGAATCCCTTTGAAACTGTAATCCGTCTTCAAAATCACCGCAATCCACATAAACATCAGAACTTCCAGCACTTTAACCGGCCACTCCCCGCCCCTCTCAAACAGATACAGAAGCATTACGCCTAAGAGTAACGTAAAGAATACGTTCTGTCCCCCGAATTCAAGCGCCTCTCCATGAAACGCAAGATCATACGGCGCTTCCGATACCGCCGCAAATATCCCGAGTCTCAGCATATAAAGGCGGATATCATGTGTATAATGGACGCCTTCCACCAAAAGGAAACAGAAGATCGGAAATGCCAGTCTTCCTATATACCGAAATGTCCATTCTCCCGGAAAGAATACGGCGCCGACATGATCAATCAACATCGTGATGATCGCGATCCATTTCAACTGATATGAAGTCAGACCTATTCTCTTCTTTTTCGCCTGTTCCATGCTCTCTTCCACCTACGATGACCATAATTGTTCTTTCTTTTAATACTACCATCCTCTGATCTTTTAGAAGCTCGGGCGCTTCAAGGATCCCTTCTTCCGTAGAAGCAATCTTATACCACTGCTTCCCCTTTGCCAATGCCGGCAATGCAAAAGAATGGGGTATCCAGTGCATGTTATACGCCACAAAACAATCTTCTCCGCCTACGGCGGCGCCGCTGTAATAGACTCCCAATTGCCGGCTGTATACTTCCGACGGAACGCGCCATGCATTTTCTCCATGATAGGATACATCCGGTACTCCGCAGCTAACCTGGTCAATACCAAGCATCTCTTCCTTGGGGCAGAATACCCGGTACTTTTTCCTTATCTCTATCAGCTTCTTCACAAAATCATGAAGTTCTCTGCTTTGTTCCAGCCTCTGCCAGTCTATCCACGCCGTCGGGTTATCCTGACAATATACGTTATTATTCCCTTTCTGCGTATTCCCAAATTCATCGCCGGACAAAATACAAGGCGTTCCCTGCGCCAGCAGCAAAAGAAAGAATGCATTCTTCATCTGATTATTGCGGAGTCTTACCACCGCCTTCTTTCTTGTCGGTCCTTCCGCTCCGCAGTTCCAACTATAATTATATTCCGGACCATCCTGATTATTCTCTCCGTTCTCCTCGTTATGCTTTCTGTCGTAAGATACCAGATCAAACAACGTGAAGCCGTTCTGTCCCGTAATGCAATTGAGAGTCCCGTCGTTCTCAGAATTACGGCGGAGCCAATACATCACTCCCGTGACCATTCCCTCGTCTCCTTTCAGGAAACGGCGCATCACCGTCTGAAAATCAATACGGTGAACCAGGATCTTCGTCTTCTTCAAGATCGGGTCGGCATATATGGCGGCCATAGGCGCTACCTGGGGATTCAGGATGAACCCGTCTATATGAAACTCTATCATATAATACCGCAGGCACTCTTCCATCGTCTGTTTCGATATATCCCCATTGAACGGCATCTCCAGCACAACCTCTATCCCTGCTTTGTGACATGTCTTCACCATATCTCTTAATTCTTTCACCGCATCCTTCGAAGCGGCATAGGAGCCTTTAGGCGCAAACCAATAAGCGCTTCCATATCCCCAGTAATTCCGATACCGCTGACATTCCTCAAAATCATATACCGGCATACACTGGATCTGATTAATCCCCAAATCCTTCAGATAAGGGATCTTCTCAATCACCCCGCGAAATGTCCCCCTGTTTTCTACCTTAGACGATGTATGCTTCGTAAAACCTCTGACATGCAGACTATACGCAATAACTGAACAATACGGCAGACATAAAGGCATGTCGCCTTCCCAGTCGTAAGGTTCATTATAAAGTACTCCCCTGACTTCATGCTTATTGATATCCCGCTTTCTGCCCCAGTTTTCACGGCCTGCTATCATCTTCACATAGGGATCCACAACGATCTGCCCATCGATCCGGTAATTATATTCATACTCTGTCACTTCTATATCTTTCAACGCAAGATAACGGACTTCCCCGATTTCCTTATTCATCTCGTATATGGCGCAAGGCTTCTTCCTGCCAACACGATACAATAATAACTGACACTCCTTCTCCTGTGGAACAGCCACAGAAAAATTCACTGTATTTCCTATCATAGTAGTTCCTAACGGTAAGGGCCTCCCCTGTATCTCCTTCATGCCTAATCCTTCCTGCTGACTACAGCCGTCCGTTTAGAAACTGTATGGAAACTTGTATTAGGTTATTTCCCTCCAGTTCCTTACTGCCATCCATCTACTCCATACATATCAACATTACTCTGATTGATCATAAATACCTCTTCATACGTCTCTCGCTCAAACTCTTTATCCTCTAAGATATCCATCGCGACTTTTGCGGCGGTCTTCCCCAGACCGATGGGAGACTGCGCGGCGGTTCCGGCGATCTGACCGTCCGCCTTCTTAAGCTCCTTCTTTATGTCCGGCGAACCGTCCACACCATAGATAATCACCTCCTTAAGATCCGCAAGATTTACCGCCGTCTTCGCGGCAACAGCCAGCTGGTCGTTCCCGCACATAATCGCCGCTATATTAGGATGCTCCTGAACGATTGTTTTCGCCGCTTCCAACGCTTTCTCAAACTCTCCGTTCGTATCCGCCCTTGCCACAACCTCGAATCCCTTCTCGGCCCCGGCTATTGCTTCTTCAAATCCCGTAATACGTTCATTGATTGAATTCTGGGTAGGACATTCCAGAATTGCGATCCTGCCTCCCTCCGGGCATCTTACAAGCAGATCCTCTCCGCAGATATACCCGGCCTCGTGGTTATCAGAACCTATGTAGGCGTCTATGTAATCCATCTCTTTTACCTGTGTATCCACATTGATGATCCTAACATCCGCTTCCTTCAGCGCTTCCAGAGATTCCACGACCTCCTCCCAATCCACCGGGCATAAGAATATCGCGTCGATTCCTTCGTCAATCAGTTCCTGGATCTGCGTTTTTTGAAGCTCCGGATCTGACTGCGGGTCTTTCGTGAGCAGCGTATACCCTTCCTTCTCTACTTGCTCTCTGATCGCCGATTCCAATGTAATAAAATACGGATTCTCCATATCGATCCCTGTGAACCCGAATACATATGCATCCTCTTCTTCTAAAGGCTCCTCCTCGGATTCCTCCGTAACCGCATTATCTTCAGGCGTCCCCACATTCTTTTTACACGCCGCTGTAAAAATGCATACAAGCATCACCACTAATGCCCATAACATTCTTTTTTTCTTCATATATATTTTCCTCCCTAAACCCTGACGCTGACATAAAATAGTATAAACGGCAAATCAACTCACATTTTCACATTTATTCTACAACATTTTTCATCATTTGACTACCCTATGTAAAAACCTTCTTGCATTTTGTACGGTCCTTTGATAGAGTAAAAGTACCAGAAAGGAGGCCGATACCATGGATGAATACATGACAGTAGAATTGACGCTTGAAAACGACGAAGTCGTTACATGTGCGATCCTGACTTTATTCGAGGCTGCTGAGAAGGAATACATCGCCCTGCTTCCTCTTAATGAAGACGGGAACACAGAAGACGGCGACGTGTATCTCTACCGCTACATCGAAACTGCCGACGGAGAGCCTGAACTTGAAAACATTGAAGACGACGAGGAATATGAAGTTGCCGCCGACGCCTTTGATGAATGGATGGACTCGCAGGAATTCGACGAATTACCTGACGAATAGCTCTTCAATAAAACGGGAAGGACTTAAATCTTTTCCGTTTTTTTCTTTCACATAACTGATAATCAACTTATCCTTTGCCCTCGTCATCGCAACGTAGAACAGCCTGCGCTCTTCTTCTAACTCTTCCTTCCTTCTTGCTTTCCTGTAAGGAATACTCCCTTCATTCCCTTCTATGATAAATACCACTTCGTACTCCAGACCCTTCGCGCCGTGCATGGTCAAAAGCGATACCCCTTTCTTGTCAGTTGATCCGGATCTGCCTCCGGTCCTTGTATTCTTCTCATCCATTGCCTCTTTATAATGCCTGACATGGGCAAACCAGTCGTCGATCGTCTGATATGCCCTGGAATTCTGCTGGATCTCGTCTAATACCGCCAGGAGCTCCTCCGCCGGCATCTTCCGGTAAACCGCATATTCCCGGAGGAAATCATCATAACCGATTCCCTTTCGGATATACTGGATCGCGGCAAAAGGCGTCTTATCTCTTATCATCTTCATATCCCATTCCAACTGATCGATTCGGTCCATCATCCATCCTTTGTCACAATAGAAATTGCGCAATGACTCATAAGATATCCTGCTTCCTTCCATACTTTCACGGCCGATATAACGCTTCGGCCTGTTCGCAACCTGAAGGAAGTACTTACGTTCACAATCTCCCTTCGCCAAATGAAGATAACTTATCATATCTGTTCCGATGAAATGATCATACAGATTCCCTGGCTTCTCCTTAATCTCGAAGGGAATCTGATGCTCTGCCAGGATTTCCGCCAAAGCCCTTACATCCAGACTTGTCCGATACAATACCGCCATCTCTTCATAAGGAACCCCTTTCGCGCAGTATTCCCGGATCTTCTCAAGGATATAATCCCCTTCTTCCACCGGATCTTTTACTTCCTGAATATGTATCGTCTCGCCTTTTCCTTTCCGGGCGGTGATCTTCTTACCGAATCGTTCCTGATTATTGGAGATGACTCTTAACGCGCCGTTTACCACATGCGCTGTAGAACGATAATTTACATTCAGCAGGATTTCCTTTGAATCTTTATAGTCTTTCCTGAATTCCATCATAATTCCCGGTTTCGCGCCCCTAAATCCATAGACGGACTGATCGTCGTCTCCTACTACAAACAGATTATCTTCCGGCGCCGCCAGCATACGCACCACGTCGTACTGAGCCTGGTTCACATCCTGAAACTCATCCACCAGAATATAGCGAAATCTCTCCTGCCACTTTTTCAGTATATCCGGTCTTTGCAGAAACAGCCTCCGGCAATCAAGAATCATATCCTCGAAGTCAATCTTACGAAACCTCTGCTTTTCTTCTTCATATGCCAGATACAGTTCCCTGAACCTCCCGGAACCATAACGCAGCGATTCGTATGACTCGATCTCATAACAATTATTCTTAACATTTCCTATCTCAACGGCCAGTTCCTGAAGAAAATCTTTCTCTTCTCCGGCATTCGTAATTTCCTCCCAGTCCATCCGCGCCGCTATCCGGCGAAGCAGCTCAAACTTCTCACCCTCAGACAACAGATTGCCCGAATCCAGTTTATACGCCCACTTCAGAATCCCATAATAGATCCCGTGAAAAGTTCCGAAAGTTACCGGTACTCCGGGTCTTTCCATGACTTTCTGGAAACGTTCCCTCATCTCCTTCGCGGCGTATTTCGTAAAGGTAATGACCAGAATCTCTTCTGGCCTTACCTTATATTCTGTAATCAGATATTCTATTCTCTTTGCTATGGTAAGAGTCTTCCCTGAACCGGGACCGGCGAGAACCATACATGGCCCCTCCTTATGGGCGACCGCCCTTAACTGAGCTTGATTCAGACTCATAGATTCCCCTTATCTTTTTAACATCTCTATTCCTTTTTTGATTCTCTTAAGAGACTCTTCTTTACCAAGAATCTCCATGATCTCCGTCGCGCCGCCCGGAGTACTCTGTTTCCCGGACACGGCGGTCCTGATCGGCCACATAACGAATCCCGTCTTATACCCTTTGTCATCCACATAAGCCTTTAAAACGGTAAATAACGCGTCATTGCTGAAATCCTCCTGTGCCTCCAGCAAAGACAGCGCCTCTTCCAACACATTCAGCGACTTCTCTTCATTCGTCTTCATCTTCTTATGGCAGTACATCGAGGTATCATATTCCGGCAGTTCCTCAAAGAAATCTATCTGCTCTCTGATATCCGGGAATACCTCTATTCGGGTCCTTACAAGAGCCGCAATCTTCCTCAGATCATAATCCTTCGTCACGGTCTCCCTGATATACGCTTCCGCCATATGATAGAAACGCTCCTCGTCCATGGCTTTAAAATATTCTCCGTTCATCCACTTAAGCTTTACGATATCAAAGACTGCCGGAGATTTACTCATATGGCGGTAATCAAACTCGCGCACCAGCTCATCCAAAGAGAAGATTTCCTGGTTTCCTTCCGGGCACCATCCAAGCAAAGCCACGTAATTCACAACCGCCTCCGTCAGGAACCCCTGCTCGATTAGATCCTCATAAGAAGAATGACCGCAGCGTTTACTTAGCTTCTTATGGTTCTCGTCGGTGATCAGCGGACAGTGGACATACGTCGGTATCTCCCACCCGAAAGCTTCATATATCCTGTTATACTTCGGCGCGGAGGACAGGTATTCATTGCCGCGAACCACGTGTGTGATCCCCATAAGATGGTCGTCGATGACATTGGCAAAATTATACGTAGGATATCCGTCTGATTTGATTAGTATCAGGTCTTCCAGCTCTTCATTAGGCACGGTGATATCTCCGTAGATGTCGTCTTTGAAGGTCGTCGTCCCTTCCGCCGGCATATTAAACCGGATGACATACGGCTTTCCCGCCGCCAGATTCGCCTCCACCTCCTCTTTACTAAGCCCGAGACAGTGCTTGTCATAGACTACGATCTCCGTACCGCCCTCCTCAGATACGCTGCTCTTAAGAGACGCAAGCCTTTCTTTATCGCAGAAGCAATAGTAAGCGTCCCCCTGGTCGATCAACTGCTTCGCGTACTTAAGGTACAGACCAGACGCATTACGCTCGCTCTGCACGTAGGGACCTACTCCTCCATCCTTGTCGGGTCCCTCGTCATGAACCAATCCTGTCTCTTCCAACGTATGATAGATGATATCCAAGGCGCCTTCGACAAAACGTTCCTGATCCGTATCCTCTATACGAAGCATGAAATCCCCGTTCTCATGTTTCGCAATCAGATACGCATACAGCGCCGTTCTTAGATTCCCTACATGCATCCGGCCGGTCGGGCTTGGTGCAAATCTTGTTCTTACTTTACTCATGTCTCCAATCTCCTAATTCTCTTTGTATTTTCTCTATCCAGTCGTCAACCCTCTCATGGATCACGATATCTGCATAACGGTCCGAATAATGAGGCGTCTCGTTTACCAGTATCAGCTTCTTTCCTTCATAATAGTCCGTAAGCTGGCTGCAAAGATAAGACTTCATGTTCGTTCCAAGCACTAACAGCACGTCTGCTCTCTGAATCTCTTCTGCCGCCCTGGTGATCACACTGTTGTCTACCATCTCTCCAAACAGGCATACTCGTGGTCTTACCGGGGTTTTGCAGTGTTCACAGAGCGGAACCCTGACCGAATCCCTGACATACTCCATCGGATAGGTACGTCCGCAGTGGGGGCAGAAGTTATCATATACATTGCCGTGCAGATCAATTACATTCCTGCATCCCGCCTTGCGGGGCAGTCCGAAGATCCTTCTGGTTATAATACACTGAATCAATCCTCTTCTCTCTAACTCGGCCATCCCTGTAAATCCTTTTCCCGGCGGCTTCTCCAATTGACTCAATAATTCGTTGCGGTAAAACTCATAAAACTTCTCTTTCCTGGTAGAATAAAAGGCACTGGAAAACATCTCTTCCATTGAGTATCCATACTTCTGCTCAATATCATAAGACGCGTCTCCGTCCCGGATCGCTGGGTATCCGCTTTCAAGCAGCATAATGTATCCGCTTAAAGCCGTGGTGTACCTGCTCTCTTTCAGCATCTGAAGCAAGTTTCCTTCTAACATACGCTCACCTTCCTTTGTAATACCTGTCTCATCCTTCACGTCTTCATACTGGTACGCCATTTAACGCGCATGTAAATAAGAAAACGGTATACCAATGCAATGACTTTTACTATAACCATATTGTACCATAGATGCAAGGATTCCTTCAACCTTTTCTACTTTCATCTCTTTCATTTGTGTAAATGCTGTACTTTCCTCTGGGATATCTGAAATGAAACAAACTATGGAATACATCCCTCGGTATCGACACAACAAACACAATTCCAAGCACTATGGCAAACGCGACTTTTACGGACTCCATTCCTCTTCTTGACGCCTCTGCAAGCTGATTCGTCACCATGTAATACACGGTATAATAGATGCCAGCTCCCGGCACAAGGGGTATGATCCCTGATACCAGGAATATGGTGATAGGACATTTCATCAAAACCGTCAGGGCCCTGGAGATCAGCACAACCACCAGCGTCCCGAAGAAGGAGGCGCTGGCGGCGGAAGCATGGCCGCTCACGAAGGCATAATATGTTATCCACCCCGCCATGCCGGTAAGGCCGCAGCATACATAGTATCGCTTTGGGACATTGAATATTACCGCAAAACTTACCGTTCCCATGAAGGAGCATAAAGCATTCATGACGACGTGTATCATAATACCATTCCTCCTATCAGACCGTTATAGATGCTTAATGTAACGCCCACGCCCACCGAGATACACACAAAAACCAGCAGAGCATCGATCATACGCACCGTACCGGACAGGAAATCACTGTCTGCGATATCTCTGATTGCGTTCACGAACGCAAGCCCCGGCACCAGCGGCATGATCGAACCAATGATCATCCCGTCCATCTTGATATTTCCCAAAAACGGAAGATGGAGCGCCAGTATAGCCAATACCGTGATGATCACTCCGCCGATGATATTGACGATGATCTTGGATATATTATGCTTCTTTGCCTTCAATACCCATAGATACAGAATACACCCGATAAAGAACGCGACGATGCTCTCTGTCACGGAAGCGCCCATCATATGCCCGAAGAATCCGCTTCCGATTCCTGCCGCAAGCACTTGAAGATACCCTCTTACCGAAGGCATATTATCTATCTTTCCCAGTCTTCGGAACGCTTCCTCGACTCCTACATTCCCCGCCGATATCTCTCTTGAGAGGGCGTTTACCTCCGCCACGATTCCCAGATGTGTCGACGACAGCGGCACCTGCTTCACCTTTGTATACGCCTCCTCCATACCGTTTTCCGCGCTGACAAAGATAGCATGACTCAAAATAAACGTGTCCACATACTCCACGTGAAAACGACGGCAGATTCTGGTAATCGTCTCATCCACCCGGAAGATCTCCGCGCCGTTCTTTAAGAGTATCCGCCCTGCCTCCAGCGCCAGATCAACCACCTTCTTCACATCTATAACCGAATCCAGCTGCTTTTTCATGTATATCTTATCCGTTATCCTGATTCCGTCCTCGTAGATAGGCTCCTGATAATGATCTACATAATAATTCACCGCCATATGAGAATTTACAAAACCACTGCGCTCCAGAAACTCTATCATCTTCTTGCCGTTTCCGGTTCCTGCATACATGGTATCGCACACGTCACTGTAATACTCGCATATATAATGTATCAGATATGCCGCATACCCTTTTCCCCTGTCCTGTACCCGAGTCGCGATATTCTTCAGCTCACATTTACGGTTCTTCATCAGCTGAACCACACAGACGGAACAGACGTCCCCTCCGTTTACCAGAACAAACATCTCGCTCTGGTAAAGATATCTTTCTACCATATCTTTCTGAGGGTCAGCCATAAGCAGCATATCCATATAATCGTCTTTATCTCTTGTAATCTGCCGGATCTTCATACCATACCCCCTTGCTTAACAATTCTTATAATTCATTTCTATACATAATCTTAATCATTATAGCACCTGATTTCCAAAAATTATAGCATAAGTTAGGGAAATTAAAAACAAAAGAAAAGAGCGGCTGTTTCAGCCGCCCTTCAGATTTCCCCGCCTGTCACAGAATACAGAATTCCATCTATACTGTAATAACAAGGATTATTCTCCGCCACTTCTACATACAAAAGGGATGTAAATTCTGCAAACGCACCCGGCTCTATATCACAAATATTTGCCGGAATAAAAAGCTCATACACATATTCGCCCAGACCTGACAACGCACCTTTTCTAATTCCGACACAGCTCGAATCCATCGGAAAGACCAGAATACCGTCAGTCACATCCACACTACTCTCTATTCCTGTGATATAACCCTCCGCATCCAGTACAAACCCTGAAAGTATCGTTGTCTCATGTATATCCGGATCTGTTTCTGTCTCGCTGACATCCGTGCTTCCGTTCACTGTTCCGTCGCCGCTGTAATCCGAATCCTCCGCCGTCATATCTGATTCACCTGTATTCGGTATACCCGGAGCTTCAACGCCTGCCCCGATATCTTCAGAATCTGTTACTGTCGCCTCGGCTTCTCCGATAATCGGCGCCGCCGCTTCAATTTTATCTGCTCCCGAATCTTCCGTTGCTATTTCCGTTCCTTCGATAATCGGCGCCGCCGCTTCAAATTTGCCGGCTTCGGAATCTTCCGCCGTTATCTCGGCGCCTCCCGCAATCACTTTTACCATCCTAAGCTCACTGTTATCCGGATTCGTGATATCGGTCCGGAAAGCTTCCGGTGCCTTTATCAGAAATCCGGAACTCTCAATATCTTCCTCTGGAAAAATTCCGGTAATTTCCCTGGCATCCTTACGGAAATCAATCGGAACCATTCTAAGAATGCTTTCCTCACTCTTGATCTCCGCCGCATCGACAATATCTCTCCGCGGTCCTTCTTCCAAACTTTCCATATGTTTTTGCACGCCCAAATACAGCATGCCTGACAACAGAATGATCAGACATACTCTAAGCAGCCGTTCCCATGGAATATACATCCCGTCCGGGAAGGCCAAATTAGAAACTATTTCCATAAATTCACACCTCACAACCTTACTTCTTTAGTATAAGGTCCCTATGGCAGAAAGAAAAGTGGCATTTTGACACTAACATTTCAACGCTGGTCAAAACACCACTTTCACTTATCCATCCGGTTCGCTGCTTCACGGAAATAGCTGTTCCGAATTATTTTACAGACATTAACTATGCCCTGTATTAGCTAACATATCCGGCTTTCTTAAGCTCTTCCTCCGCCTTCGCCAGATTCGCCTCGGATACCCGAACGATCGGACCGGTACATCCCATTCCGCTCTCTGCGTAGATATTGATTTTCCACAGCGCTTTTACCGCGTCCTCTAAGTCCATAACCTCGATTCCCGCGATCTGAGCGGTTACGATTTCCTTCGGAGGCTCTTTTACATCTTCTTCTGCCGCCGCCGGCTTCTGAGAAGCTTTCAGCGCATCTAAGATCTCCTTAAGCCCTGCTTTCTTTACTGCCGCAAATTCTTCTTTTGCAACCTCGAATACCTTGCCCCGTACTAACTGTCCCGCATAGCGGATGGCATTGGCGATCACCGGAGCGCCGCTTGCCCTGGATACGATCATAACTAACTGCTCATATCCTTCTCCGATTCCCGGACCGTAGCCATAACCTGTCGCCTCGAAGCTTCCGCCTGTATTGAAGGAGGACAACATCTTTACTAAGATATTCCCTGTAAGGGAATCTGTAACCATTACGTCAGGAGACGCCTGCAGCACGTCGTTTCCTCTCATAACACATCCGCCGTCTGCTCTTCCGGACTCTGCGAACGCGATGTCATATCCTTTTTCCTGCAGTTGTTTTAACGCCTTCTCCGTCTGACGCGCGCCGTCTACATTCAGGATACCAACGGTCGGATTCTTGGTCCCGCAAGCCTTCGCGGTGATGATTCCATAGATAGCGTTCTTAATCATACCCTCGATACGGTCCGTACTGGATGTTCCGGTCGTATTCGCGATGTACATCTCCTTCGCAGTCGCCGGCGTCACACAGCGTCCTACGGTAGATACGCCGATGGGGAATGGGAAATGCATGGTAACCGCCGCGTCCACTTCGCCGTTCTTTAACATCTCTTCCATCCGGTCATGGCCTTCTTCATCATTGGCTACTTTTATGGTTGTAACGCCTTCTGCCTCTAATGTTCCGATATAGTATACGTCAATTCCGTCCTTTGCCGCTTCTACGGCCGCTTTCATGGAGTTCTCTTCCCCATGCTCGCTGCCCATACCTGTGAGAGCTACCTTCGGTCTCTTCCCGAAACTTCCTGTCTCAAGACCCTGCGCCATCTCCATAAAGGTATCGGCAATCATTCTCTCAATATTATTTGCCATCGTTACCGTCCCCCCTACTCTGCAATCAGGGAAGCTGCGAAATCCTTCATCGCTTTTGCGATCAATCCCTTTACCTCTTCCTCAGATACGCCGGAAGCCTTCTCCGCTTCTGTCTTTGTATTTGCCTGGATTACGAAGGAAACACCGTCGAACAGGTTAGTCATACGTCCAAGGAACAGACTTCCTTTTCCAATGATCATCGCATTCTTCAATCTTCCTGCAAGGATATCCTCTCTTGCAAATCCGATGTACGGCACGCCTGAAGGGATGTGTCCCTGTGTCGGCGCCCATCCGGTAAGACCATGGTTCGCGCTGAAGGAAGCAAGCTCTTTTCTGTCAATCTCTCCGCGTTTAACAGCCAGAGCTGCGATCATCTTGTAGTTTGCCATCGGCACGTCTCCTGCGCCCGCCGGTTTTGTGATATCCGGATTCTGCATCTCCGGTGAATATTTATCGATATCTGTGATCTTAAGTCCTGCTCTCTCAAGCGGATCTGCCACAAGACTTCCTATAACGTTCTGAGGCGCGCTTCCGGTTCCAACGGTATGGCGTCCCAAGATATCAAGATTGACCTCAGGATTTACTCCGTCGTTCTCGCAAAGGATCACACAGAAGCCTGCCAGACAATCCTCTAAGATCGGAAGACCTTTCTTTACATGATCTTTGCCGTTCATACCAAGCTTAGCGGTACATCCGCCTGCGGTTACAGCAACGCACTTGTACGCGCCGGATTTTACCAACGCAGCCGCCTCGATCAACGCGTGAGAAGGTCCTGCACAGAATCCGCGGCTGTCGGAACCTGTCGCGTTGTTAAGGCATGCAATCTCTGCGGCTGCCTTCGCGAAGTTACCGCCGCCTCTCTGGTTCATATCGCCGCAGGCCTCTTCTGCACAGTCGATTACGTACTCAACGTCGTCTTTGCTGATTCCTGCATTTTTCACTCCGTATAACAGAGCCAGCACGCTTGACGCCTTGCTCATAAGGTTCTCATGCATAACGTGCGCAGACAGGTTCACGTCGATATCATGGGCTCTCTTTACACAAGCTACCAGCTTTCCGGCAACATAGATGCCTTCTGCATGCTCGTCCTTCACCGCCGCTTCGATCTCTGCGATATCAACGCCCTCTTCTACTCTTGCGACAATATCTTCCGTAATGATCGGATCCGCCGCAAACGCGTCTTTATGTGCGCTCACAAACTCTTTATCTATCTTTACAACCTCAAACTGGTCACATGCCTGTACCAGAAGGATGAATTCTTCCTCCGGCATGATCTCGCCGTATTTACCGTATCTCTCGGCTCCGTCTTTTTTCTTGTCATAGTATGGGAATTCCACAACCGCAAGATCCTCAGGCGTCGCGTTGCCGATATATACCTGGTTCGGCCAGTAGCTTACGCAGTCCTCATAGGAACGTAAATGGCTTTCTAATTCTTTCAGATACTCAGACTCCGGATTCACGATCCTCTCTGTAGTCTGGGTAGTTCCGTTGTATACCACCATCTGTGGCGTATGTGCAAGCACATAGCTGGCACCTTTAATTACACTGTTCATTGCTTTATTTACCACCTTTCATTTCTCCAATACCGAAGGGTCTCTGACTGGGTAGAAAAGGGGCGAACCCACGGTGGATCACCATAGAGTCCGCCCCTCGCCAGAATCTAATTTCTTATAAATACTTACAGAATTCATCTCTGATAGAACTCATCTCGCTGATGATATCATCAACATCAAGAACCATTTCCATCATACTTACCTGCTCGTCATAAACAGCCTCGTCGAATTCTTCCTTCATCTCTGGTTCACATACATGATATGTCGTGAGTCCAAGCTGGACCCCTGTCAATGGACCTGCGAATGTCGGGTCGCCTGCTGTTACAGTCTCTGCTGCAAGACCTGCAGCTTCGCCTTCAGCCGCGCCCAGGATAACTACTATGTTCTCCGGGCCGTACTCCTCAGCAAACTCCTTAACCCTCTTCTGATTCTCCAAATCCATTGCGCCTGCGCTCGTTCAGACGAAACATTCCGTTGATGAAAAGATTACTTCTGCACCGGCCGTCTGCACGCATTCTGCAATCGCCGGTCCCGGAATTCCATCACGGTCTCCGATAATTATTGCTTTTTTCCCTTCTAAAATAGCCATAATTATGCTTTCTCCTTTCTTGTGTGGTAAAAAACATTTATTTATGATCTAGAAACTATCTTAATTTAGATATATTTCTGAATCATCGCTTCAATACTTTCTGGTGTTGCGTCGTCCTTTACAACCTCTTCAATCTTCTCTCCGTCCTTGTAAATAGCCATTACAGGAAGTCCAAGAATCTTCTGTCCGATCGCAAGACGGCGTGCCTTTGTCGTATTCAGAGATGTGAATTTTAACTTATCTCCGTACTTATCGGCAAACTCGTGTACCTTCGGCATCAGAGCCTGACATGGTACGCAGCCGTCACCATAAAAGTCTACGAATACATAACCCTCTGCTTCCAGAACCTCAGTCTGGAATGTATTCTTATCTACATCTATCATTTCTATCATCCTCCTTTATTGGTATTATGATATAGAAGCCTCGCAGAAAGACCCCAATAAACGTACCCGCCGCTTGAAAACTTATAAAAATCAGGTACGCTTATTTACAAAATTCTTCTTAGAAGTAATCTGACATACTTCTCTCAACCTGAACCGCCGCAATCGCTCCGTCAGCCGCAGCCGTTACTACCTGCCGCAGGCTCTTGATGCGTACGTCGCCCGCCGCGTATACGCCAGGAATATTGGTGTGCATATCTTCGTCTGTCTTGATATATCCACGCTCGTCCATATCAATGATACCTTCAAACACCTTAGAGTTTGGAACGGTTCCGATGAATCCAAACAGACCGAACATACCGTCGTCTTCATCTGCCGTAACCTTCGTGAGCTCTCCGGTCTTCACATTCTTAACGGTCATCTCTGATAAGATCTCGTCTCCGCCAAGCTCCTCTACTACAGAATCCCACATGAATTCAAGCTTCGGATTCTTGAAGGCTTTCTCCTGGATAGACTTCGCCGCACGAAGTTCATTCCTTCTGTGGATGATCGTAACTTTCCTTGCAAACTTCGTCAGATACATAGCTTCCTCAACAGCGGAATCTCCGCCTCCCACTACATATACTTCAAAATCTTCAAAGAAGTTCGCGTCACAGGTAGCACAATAGGAAACTCCCTTGCCGAGGTAATCCGCTTCGCCCTTACAGCCGATAGGTCTTGCATGAGCGCCTGTCGCGATGATTACATTCTTGCCCTGATACTCGCCCTTAGCGCTCTTTAATACTTTCACGTCTCCCTCGAGAGACACTTCTGTGATTGTGTCGGATACACGCTCAGCGCCGAATTTTGCCGCCTGCTCTGTCATCCTTGCAATCAGGGACGGTCCGGACTCGCCCTCAACAGTCTGTCCCGGATAATTCTCGATCTCATCTGTGATCGCGATCTGTCCGCCGTCCTGTCCCTTCTCGATGATCAGAACAGAGAGACGGCTCCTGCCCGCATACAAGCCCGCTGCCAATCCGGCAGGACCTGCACCCAGAACAATTACGTCATAAATCTTGCTCATAACGAAACTTCTCCTTTTTTATTCATGATATCGTACAGTTTTACCTGATACAATACCACTTTTTCATTGTTGAATAAGCGTGCTTACTTTCTCTTGACATTATATAAATAAGCACGCTTATTTTCAATAGCTTTCTAAAAATATTCTGTAAATTACTGAGAGCAAAACTATATCTGAGATAATATGGTCATCTGATGAACTAAGTGCACAGATGTGCTTCGCACTAAGCTCGACAACACCTCGCTAAGTGCTGTTGTTAGCGGTATCATCTGATGCACTAAGCTCGGAACTACCTCACCAAGTGCACAGATGTGCTTCGCACTAAGCTCGACAACACCTCGCTAAGTGCTCTAGTCAAATATAGTCTGTCCGTCTACTTCGGTCTCGAGAGCAACAAGTGCTTTCTCTACGATCTTACGACGGAGGCTCTTTTCCTCATCTGCATCCAATGCAGGATTTCCAAGAGGATGTGGAATTGCGATAGCCGGTACGATTCTGTTCGCGCCAACTGTCATGGAAATAGGAGTTACCGTACAGATGTGTACTACAGGGATTCCTGCTCTCTCTACTTCTTTAACCATCGTTGCACCGCAACGAGTACAGGTACCTCATGTGGAGGTGAGGATTACTGCGTCAACACCGTCGTTCTTAAGCTTCTGAGAGAACTCAGCAGCGAAAGCCTTGGATGATGCAACGGCCGTACCATTACCTGTTGTTGTATAGAACAGGTGATGGAGCTCCCCAATCTTTCCTTCCTTCTCCATATCACGAAGTACGTCAACCGGTAATACACGGTCAGAGTCTTCATTAGCATAAACCGGATCATATCCGCCGTGAGCGGTCTCATATGTTGCTTCAGTCAGATCCATAACACCTGCGATATCATACTCGCCGTAGTGTGAAGCGCTGGAGCTTTCGATGTGGTCCGGATTGCCCTTCGGAACGATACCGCCGGATGTAACAAGAGCAACCTTCGCATGAGCCATATCCTTAACAGCCGGATTCGGGTCGACTCTATCGAAATCAGGCATCGGGAACTCTGTCTCAAACGGCTTGTCATTCAGCTTCTTGATCAGCATCTTAACAGCACGAAGAGATCCTCTCTCCTTCTCGAAGAAGTTTACACGAACACCGTTCGGAATATATCCTTCCTCTGAGGAAGCGCCGATCGCCTCGCCTCTTCCGATCTTAACTGCTAACGGAGCCAGTTTCTTAACAGCGTCTCTCATACCTGCAGCGCTGTTCTTTGTAGATACGATATAAACCTGAGTCTTGAACATATCGGCGCCCGGGTTCTCTACATACATACCCGTAACTGCCGGGATACCAAGCTCTTCCTGAACTGCTGCAGCGATAGTACCGCATGCAACACCGTAACGGCCTGCGTTAAATGCCGGACCTGCTACGAATACGTCCGGAGCCTGCTCCTTAACCATAGCAAGGATATCTGCCTTAGCTTTCTCAAGGTTCTCATTAAAATAGGAATCGCCACAAATGATTGTAGCAACGATCTCAGCGTCCTCGCCGAACTGCTGTGTCAACGCCTGACCTGGTCCGACAATCTCTCCAACACGAAGCTCTGCCGGATAATCTGCTTTCTCTTCTCCACCAATCTGAGCAAAGAACTGATTGATGTAATGAACTACTTTTAATTTAGCCATCTTCTTATCCTCCCTTCTTATCTCGCACTCAGCTTATTGAAACCAGTCTCATTGGTTGCACCTGTAAGTACCTGAAGCTCAACTTCAAGAGATCCGTCTTCACGAAGCGTCTCCTCACTTGCACCTGCAATCTTCGTTACATAATCTAAAGTTCCAATTACCTTGTCAAGTTTTGGCAGGATAATTACCTGGTTCGCATTACCGCCTGTTACAACTGCGTCTGCTGCCGGATCAGAGTCAGCCAGCGACTGGGATTTTCCGTCGCGTCCTGCATACTCGTCTGTGATGATAACAGTCTTAACGCCCTCTGCCTCGATCTTCTTGCAGTTCATAATAAGGTCTGTATCCGGGTTACCAAATCCTTCCTGAGATACGATAACACCGTCAAGGTCTAACATCTTACATAACTTCGCCGTCCAGTCTGAAGAACGCTGCTTGTCAGCCAGATATACGTTCTCGTTTGTAATGATGTGGCAGACAAAGTTAAAGGTCTTGCCGTGCTGCTCAAACATATCGTGAACAACCGGATTGTTCAAATGAACATAAGTTGGGTTCTTATCACATGCGGATACACAGTTACCGGACACGATAGCTCCGTCCATAACCTCAGTCGGGTTCATGATTGTCGGAACGATCTTCTTAGCATCCACGCCGTATACATAAGTATCATGCAGAAGTCCCTGGCTCTGAAGCATCTGTACATAAGCGACTCTCGGGAGATTTGGATACTTCTCCATGCCTTCCTTGATGGTGCATGTCTCGTATACCTTTGTCTCGTCAGGAGTAAGCTCACGCGCCAGCTCTCCGAGATATACTGCCACTCTGAAGCCTGCGAAACGTACAGCTTTCTCATAATCGTGCTGCTTGATTCCGTCTACCGGCTCGCATACCATAACCAGGTTCAGTGTCTTGGAAAATGGTGTATAGTCTGCTCCCGGACCGGTCATATCGATGATACCTTCCTGGAAACCTACGATCTTACCAGCCGTAACGACAGCCATACCCTTTAAAGCATATGTCTTGCCTTCGCCTACAGTATCAACCTTAGCGATCACGCCCGGGAAGATTCCCCCTCTTCCTTCTACCTTTACTCTTGGCTCGATGACGTCCTTAACCGGTGTGATTCTCACAGACTCACCTGGCTTCGCAATATCAAAAGATACGCTCTTAATCTTCTCGTCCTCGAGAGCAACCGCTTTTACGGCCTCTTCGGATACATAAAGGATACCGTCTTCAATCTTAGACTCAGCCGCAAACTGAATATCCTTAATGTAAATGTGTCCCATTTCTAATCTCACTTTTGGTTCCCTCCTTA
>CAJUFA010000025.1 GCA_910585725.1 uncultured Dorea sp.
AGGTTCCGGGGAAAGAGAGCAAAAAGGCTTATCTGTTGGAGAAGAAACTGCCGAAGGAAGGTGTCTTAAGAGTCCTGGAGCTGGCGAAAGCGGACCGGGATGCGGGATGTCAGGTGCTGATCGTGAATATGAAGAAGAATAAAAAGTTTCAGAAGGATCAGCTTAAGGAAGACGGGTATGAAGAGATTATAGACTGTTATGCCGATTCCTGGACAGAAAACTTATAAAAGATAAAGGAGATAAAGAGATATGGCTGAGTCAATGCAGGGATTAAAGAGGACGCACAGATGCGCGGAACTGTCCGCCGCCAATGCAGGCGAGACGGCGACCATCATGGGATGGGTACAGAAGAACAGGAATAAGGGCGGACTGGTCTTCGTCGACGTGAGAGACCGCTCCGGAATCATTCAGGTGGTATTCGAGGAAGGAAAATCAGACGCGGAGTTGATAGAGAAGGCGGCCAGACTGAGAGCGGAGTTTGTTGTAGCGATTGTAGGAAGAGTAGAGAAGCGTTCCGGCGCCGTCAATCAGAATCTGGCGACCGGAGAGATCGAGATTATTCCGGAGCAACTTCGGATCCTCTCCGAATCAGAGACGCCTCCGTTTCCCATCGAGGAGAATTCAAAGACGAAGGAAGAGGTACGTCTGAAATACAGATATCTGGATCTTAGAAGGCCGGATCTTCAAAGGAATATGATGATGAGAAGCCGGGTTGCGACGTTGACCCGTCAGTTTCTTGCAGAAGAAGGTTTCCTTGAGATAGAGACGCCGGTGCTGATCGGAAGTACGCCGGAGGGGGCTAGGGATTATCTGGTGCCGAGCCGTATCCATCAGGGACGTTTCTATGCGCTGCCGCAGTCGCCGCAGTTATTTAAGCAGTTGTTAATGTGTTCCGGGTATGACCGCTATTTTCAGATCGCGAGATGTTTCCGCGACGAGGATCTGCGCGCGGACCGGCAGCCGGAATTTACGCAGATCGATATGGAGCTGTCTTTTGTGGACGTGGATGATGTGATTGATGTCAATGAACGTCTCCTTGCGAAGATTTTCAAAGAAGTTCTGGGTGTTGAGGTACAGCTTCCCCTTCCAAGGATGACCTGGCAGGAGGCGATGGACCGTTACGGTTCGGACAAGCCGGATATTCGTTTTGGAATGGAGCTCTGCGATGTGACCGAAGTGGTGAAAGACTGTGAGTTCGCGGTATTCAAAGGAGCGATTGAGAACGGAGGCTCCGTCCGCGGTATCAATGCCAAAGGACAGGGCGGCATGCCCCGCAAGAAGATTGATAAGCTGGTGTCCTTTGCGAAGGATTACGGTGCAAAAGGGCTTGCATATATCGCGGTTCAGGAAGACGGTACGGCGAAATCTTCTTTCGCGAAATTCATGACGGAAGAAGAGACGGCGGCGCTGATTCAGGCTATGGGCGGAGAGAAGGGAGATCTTCTCCTCTTCGCGGCGGACAAGAATAAGGTAGTATGGGATGTGCTGGGAGCGCTCCGTCTGGAACTTGCCCGTCAGATGGAATTGCTCGATAAGAATGATTACAGGTTCTTATGGGTGACGGAATTCCCGCTGTTGGAGTGGAGTGAAGAACAGAATCGTTATACGGCGATGCACCATCCTTTCACCATGCCGATGGAGGAGGATCTTGAATTGATTGACAGCGAACCGGGCAGAGTGCGGGCGAAGGCTTATGATATCGTATTGAACGGAAATGAGATCGGCGGCGGAAGCGTCCGAATCTTTAACCCGGAGATACAGAATAAGATGTTTGAAGTGCTTGGATTTACGCCGGAACAGGCGCAGGAGCAGTTCGGTTTCCTTTTAACGGCGTTCAAATACGGTGTTCCGCCTCATGCAGGACTTGCCTACGGGCTTGACCGTCTTGTGATGCTGATGGCAAAAGAAGACAGTATCCGCGACGTGATCGCGTTCCCGAAGGTAAAAGACGCGTCGGATCTGATGACCGAGGCGCCGACTCAGGTTGACCAGAAGCAGTTAGACGAGCTGGGTCTTAAGATCGTAGAGTAATATTGTTATAAAATTCTACTTGACTTTATCGTGGTAAATTGCTAATATAGTAGCGTGCCGCGTGAAACAGGCGCAGTATGCAGACGAATCGCTGCCGTACGGGCAGGATGTTTTATGCGGCGGAAAAAATAAGGTTGAGGTGAGAATTTTATGAAAAAGTGGATTACAATTTTATTAACGGCGGCAATGATATTATCCCTGGGGGCGTGCGGCAATTCAGGTTCGGATAAGGATTCCGGCGCAGACGCTTCTTCCGGCTCTGATGCTTCTGCTGATTCCAGCGGAAGCGATATGGAGTATGTGAAGGAGAAGGGAAAGCTGGTTATCGGTATTACAGATTTTGAACCTATGGATTACAAAGGGGACGACGACGAGTGGATCGGCTTTGACGCGGATATGGCGAAAGCATTCGCAGCCAGCCTGGGGGTCGAGGCAGAGTTTGTTGAGATTGACTGGGATAATAAGATCATGGAATTGGACGGTAAGACTATTGACTGTGTATGGAACGGTATGACGCTTACCAGCGAAGTGACCAGTTCGATGGAGTGTTCGAATGCATATTGCAACAATGCCCAGGTAGTGATTGTTTCGTCTGACGTTGCGGACAAGTATCAGGATAAGGACAGTCTGTCTGATCTTTCCTTTGCCGTAGAAGCAGGAAGCGCGGGTGAGGACGCCGTGGAGAGCTTAGAGCTTGAGTTCACATCTGTGAAAGCACAGGCCGACGCCCTGATGGAAGTTGCGGCAGGTACGTCCGACGCGGCGGTGATCGACTCTCTGATGGCGGCGGCCATGGTAGGCGAGGGAACCGGATATGCGGATCTTACATATACCTGCGGATTAAACGATGAAGAGTACGGCGTGGGATTCCGCAAAGGCTCTGATCTTGCAGAGGCATTGAACGAATTCTTCGCGTCCAGCTATGAGGACGGAAGCATGATGGAGTGCGCCGAGAAATACGGCGTTCAGGCGGCGATCATTGAGCAGTAAAGAAGGGGAATCAAAAGAGAAAGCAGGATACAGATATGGGACAGATCATGGAACAGATGCCGATAGTTGTAGATGCATTGAACGTCGGTTTCTTACAGACGTTAAAACTATTTTTTGTCACATTGATCGGTGCATTCCCTCTGGGACTTGTGATTGCATTCGGTTCGATGTCGAGGTTTCGGCCCCTTAGTTATCTTAGTAAATTTGTCGTCTGGATCATACGGGGAACGCCTCTGATGATCCAGCTCCTGATCATTTACTACTTTCCGGGGCTGGTACTTCATAATCCCATCTGGGGAGGCGGAGAGGCGGGCCGTTTTTTAGCGGCGTCGGTCTCGTTCATATTGAATTATGCGTGCTATTTCTCGGAGATCTATCGGGGCGGCATCCAGGGAGTGCCTGTCGGACAGGAAGAAGCAGGGCTCGTGCTTGGTATGACGAGGAGTCAGATATTCTTTAGGATTACGCTGCTGCAGATGATCAAGCGTATCGTTCCGCCTATGTCCAATGAGATTATAACGCTGGTGAAGGATACTTCTCTGGCACGGATCATTGCGCTGCAGGAGATCATCTGGGCAGGGCAGGCATTCATGAAGGGTTCTCATGGGATCTCCGGGGCGATCTGGCCGCTGTTTTTCACGGCAGTTTACTATCTGATATTCAACGGTATCCTGACGATGCTGCTGGGGCGGCTGGAGAGAAAGCTTGATTATTTCAGATAGAGGAGGGTGGATGTGATGGCAATCTTAGAGGCAGAACATATATGTAAATCTTTCAGCCGCACGGAGGCGCTTAGGGATATCAGCTTTTCGCTGGAAAAGGGGCAGGCGCTCTCTATCATAGGATCTTCCGGAAGCGGGAAGACGACCCTGCTCCGCTGTCTGAATTTCCTGGAGACGCCGGATAAAGGAATTATTCGGGTAAATAATGAGGTGCTGTTTGACGCGGAGGATCCATCCACAAGGCAGGAGTCGGCAATCCGCAAGAAGAGGCTGCATTTCGGCCTGGTATTCCAGTCCTTTAATCTGTTTCCGCAGTATACGGCGATTCAGAATGTGATGCTGGCAAGGGAGCTCCTGGCATCGGAGCAGGCGGATTATAAGGCAAGGAAGAAGGAGATACAGGAAGAGATCCGGGCAGAAGCGGAATTACTTCTTATGAAAATGGGACTGTCTAACCGTAGGGACAATTACCCCCATCAGCTTTCGGGGGGACAGTGTCAGCGCGTCGCCATTGCGAGAGCGTTGGCGCTGAAGCCGGATATCCTGTGCTTTGACGAGCCGACCTCTGCGTTGGATCCGGAATTGACCGGGGAAGTCCTGAAGGTGATACGGGAATTGGCTGACGACAATACTACGATGGTAATCGTAACTCACGAGATGGCGTTTGCAAGAGACGTGGCGGATCATGTGATATTCATGGACGACGGCAGTATCGTGGAACAGGGAGATCCGATACAGGTATTCGAGCATCCTGCGGAGGAACGGACCCGGCAGTTCTTATCAAAAGTGACTATTTAGAATAGAGAGAGAAGTCTTTGACTTTATGAGAGTCAAGTATATCAGATCTTCAAACCGGCCGTGAGAAGATCTGATATACTTGATTTTTAATATTAATAATGCTTTTTATATCGATGCTATACCAATTTTTCTCCGGTCAGCATCTCATATCCCTGCAGATATTTATCGATCGTCTTCTCAACGATGTCCTCCGGCAGCGTCCAGTCGTTTCCTGGGTTTGCTTTCAGCCAGTCCCGGGCGAACTGCTTGTCAAAGGACGGCTGTCCGTGTCCCGGTTCGTATACGTCTGCAGGCCAGAAGCGGGAACTGTCCGGCGTCAGCATCTCGTCGCCGATCACGAGATTTCCGTTTTCATCCAGACCGAACTCAAACTTCGTATCCGCGATGATGATGCCGCGGGTAAGAGCGTAGTCCGCGCACTTTTTATAGAGGGCCAGGGTGCAGTCGCGAAGTTTCGCCGCATATTCTTCTCCTTTTCCCGGGAAATATTTTTCCAGGTGGGCGATGCTCTGCTCATAAGAGATATTTTCGTCGTGATCTCCGATCTCGGCTTTTGTGGACGGCGTATAGATGGGCTCCGGAAGTTTGTCGGATTCCTTCAGTCCTTCCGGCAGACGGATGCCGCAGACGGCGCCGTCTTTCTGATAACTTGCCCAACCGCTTCCGGTGATATAGCCGCGGACAATACATTCGATAGGAAGCATCTCAAGTTTCTTACACATCATACTGTTTCCGTCAAACTGTGGAGTTTGGAAAAATTCAGGCATATCCTTCACATTTGTGGAAAGCATATGATTGGGGAGGATATCCTTAGTCATGTCGAACCAGAATCTGGACATTTGTGTAAGGACGCAGCCTTTCTTAGTCACATCATTCTTCAGAATAACGTCGAAACAGCTGATACGGTCGGTGGCAACCATGATCAGGCTGTCGCCGTTGTCATAGATTTCGCGTACTTTACCTTCTTTGATTGGTTTCATGTTGTATACCTCTCTTGTTAGATTATTATTTGGAAATTTACTGCTGTTTTCGCAGAAAACCTGCTGACAAGTTTTGTCATCATATATAGATAAACAGATTTTAGAAAAAAAATCAAGTGTTATTGCAGTGGAAACCAAAGTTCTACTTCGAACCATTCTTGTTTCTGACGTACTTTTATCTCACCGTCCAGCAGCCGTATCATCCGGTCAACGTTTTTCAGGCCGATATTGTTATTGTCTGTAGAGGAATCTTCATTCTTTATGGCGTTCGTGATAGAAACGATATAATTAGATCCCTGTATCTGTTCGGATACCGATACAGGTACATTCTTATTCCCGTACTTTAAAATATTGGAGAAGAGGTTGTTGAAGATTCGTTTAAGCATAGTCTTGTCGCTAAGCAGCGTCCCGGTAGCTTCTGTCTGGTATGTGTTTGTGGTAAATCCCGTGAGTCTGATAAAATCACAGTTTTCTGTCAGGCATTGCCGGATAAAATCTGTGGAAAGCCGTATAAGGTTTGGAGTTTCTTCTTCTTCAGCCACAAGCGCATATTCGAACATCCGATCCGTCAAGTCCTTGATATCTTCGGTCTTTTTGAGACACCGGTCCAGATATATTTCCTGTGATCGGGGATTTTTTTTGTACTTTATGACTTCCAGATATCCTTTTAAGATTGTAAGTGGAGTCCGAAGGTCGTGGGAGAGCGCGGTGATCAGATCCTGATTTGCCTGACGGCTTTCCTGTTCCTTCTGGATATGGTCATGTAAAGATTCTCTTAAAAGATCTAACTCCTGCGACAGGATACCGATCTCGTCTTTGCCGTAATCAGGCAGCGAGTGGGTCAGGTCGCCGGCAGACATAAGCAGAATCTCATCTTTTAAAACAAGGATCTGCCGCATCTTCGTATTTAAAAAAAAGAGGACGATGCTGAGGAAAAGGGCGACCGACAGAAAGAGGCAGACGAGCATATAGGGATATATGTATAGAACTCTCTGGTAATTGTACACCATGATCTGAGCGATTCCGTTCGCGAATTCCAATGGAAATTCATAGATAAATTCCCCCTCTCCGCCGGTAAGGCGGTATCCCAGATTAAAAAGAACGGAAAAGGTATTATTATCCATGAAGGACGGATATCTTCCCGCACGATACAGACCGTCTTCCAGACCATAGATATAGATGCCGTTGTATTCATCGGCAAGGTTAAGGAAGGGCTCTAAGGCTTTTACTGATTCGACGTCGTCTTCAGATTCCGGAATATTATAATGCAAAGCTTCTTTAGCAAGCGTGTCCCGGAATTTCTCGTCGTCTATCTGTGTGCGTAAGATTTTCATCTGCGTTACGGCTTCGAAGAAATTCCATTTATTTTGCCACATGACTTCGAAGAAAGCCGAAGCGATAAGTATTGCGCACATGATTACAACTGCAGATTGTGTGCGGATCTTTAGGTCTTTAAATCGTCTAATCACAGCGGTACCCCTTTCCCCAGACGGTCTTGATCAGCGTCGGATTCTTTGGATCCTTTTCAATCTTAAGGCGCAGATTACGAATGTGTACCATGACCGTGTTGTTAGCTCCACGATAGTAAGGTTCGTTCCACACAGACTCGTAGAGGCGCTGTGCGGAGAAGATCTGGCGGCGGTGTTTCACCAGGAGGAGAAGCATAGCATATTCCGTATCCGTCAGTATAAGAGGACTGCCGTCGGAGACAACCTCTTCTTGCGCTTCGTTGATCGTAAGATGGTGGAAGAGCAGAGGCTCTTTTGACCGGTCTGCAGACGAAGCGAAAGTCGATATGTCCGGATCAGACGCATCCTTTCCGCGGTAAACCTGATAGCGGCGGATCAGCGCCTTGGCGCGGTTTATGAGTTCATTATAGGAAAATGGCTTGGCAAGAAAATCATCGCCGCCGCTTGAGAAGCCAAGGGTCTTATCACTGTCCTTGGTGCGCGCGCTTAAGAACAGGATGGGGGCGTTGCTGTTTTTGCGGATCTCAATGCAGGTCTGGTAGCCGTTAATACCCGGTATCATAATGTCGAGAATGATCAGATCGAAGGAAATTTCACGGGTAAGCTTAAGGGCAGTCTGTCCGTCGCCGGCTTCTTCGGTGTCAAATCCTTCTCCCTCCAATAAGATCCGGACGATTTCCCGGATCTCAGGATTATCGTCTACAATTAAGATGCGTGATGTCTCCATATTTATGTATTCCTCTCGTAATAGTCTATCTTAGTATAACAGTTTTTTTGAAATCCTTAGAAGTTCTTAAGAATTTTTAAGATTTATTTTTGCCGATTTTTAAGATATGCGGAGTAAGGTATATCCGTAAAGGGAAGAATAATATCGGAGTGAAAAGGGAAGACGATGACGGAGGAATACAAAGATGAGGAGAATAAGCGCTGTGAATCCGTACGTTAAGAAGAAATCGGATGCTTTAAGAAAAGTAAAAATATATGTGGTCTTATCTGTGTTAACCATGACGTTTTGTTACGTGTTCTGTCTGCGTTACGGCGTATTTGGCGCGAAAGTAGACTGGATCAGCCAGCACAGCGTTCTGCCGGATTATTTCCGGAGACAGTTCTACGCTACGGGAGAATTATTTCCGGAATTTGCCGCTAATATCGGCGGCGGGCAGAATGTTTATCATTTTGCGTATTATGGGTTATACAGTCCGGTTCTGATACTTTCTTATCTGCTTCCCTTTGTGAAGATGGCAGATTATATGATGGCGATTCAGATGATAAGTCTGGCCGCGTCGGTGATTTTGATGTTTACATGGCTCGAAAGACAAGGATTTCAGGAGAAGATCTGTATCGGCGTGTCGACGGTGTTTCTATTGTCCGGACCGATGATATTTCATTCTTATAACCAGATCATGTTTGTGAATTATATGCCCTTCCTTCTGAGCGGGCTGATGGGAGTAGATCGCTATTTTGACAAGGAATTAAAAGAATTTTCTCAAAGAAGGAAGACGGAAAACCAGAAGATAAAACTCCCGGCGGATCGGAAGCGGGGGGCGGATATCGGGAGGTATGCCGTAAGGCGGGACGGCATGCTTACGGTCAGTATCTTCTTTATGATCATGACCAGTTTTTACTTTAGTATCGGCGGGATGTTGGTACTGGTGTTATATGGAATCAACCGCTATCTTATGAATTGCGAAGATAGAGGGGAGACGTTTACTCTGAGAGGATTCCTTGCAGAAGGGATAAGATTCGTGCTTCCTTTCGCGACGGCCGTGCTGACGAGCGGAGTTCTGCTGGCGCCGACGGCATGCGCCCTGACGGGACGGGAAAGCGGAGGAGCAGGTATAAACCTTGGAAGTCTTCTGACTCCCAGGATATCTGCGTCGAGGTTCTGCTATTCTGCTTATGGCGTTGGTCTGACGACCCTTTCTCTGACGGCTCTGGTCGCTATGATTTTGGGAAAGAAGCTGCATGAAAGAGTATTGGCGCTTAGCGTCATGACCGTACTGACGGTTCCGCTATTTGCTTATCTGATGAATGGCGGACTGTATGTGAGAGATAAGGTGATGATTCCGTTTCTGCCGCTTATATGCTATGTTCTTGCGTACTATCTGGAGCATCTGGTCGTTATGCAGGAGGGTGTCGGAGTCCGGTCGGTCAGAAATTAGACTAAAGTTTTATTATAATTCAAAGGTTGGTGAAGAGACGAATGAACCGGAGGGTATGGAACAGGCAAAGGCCGGCAAAGGATCAGGTGGTGTTAGAGTCTTTTGGCGCTGCGAGGATTGGTAATAAAGCGGCTGAGGCAGAGAGAATTTGGGAAGAGAAAAAGATTCGGATATGGGTGTGGCTTAAGGCGTTATCACCATATATTATTACGGTTATATTGCTCTATGTGTGTCGAAGACAAGGAGAGGCAGGACAATATTGGAAGTTGATCGTACAGGATGCGTTACTGACGCTCATATGCTTTATTTGCTATCTGACGGTGGTTTTACCGGCGCAAAGGAGATTTAAAGAAGATAATATTGAAATAGAATACAAGTCGGGGAAGAGATCTTTTCTTTTGTTGATTCCGACAGTGTTGATGCTGTTTGCCTTCGATTATGCATACTGTATTCAGGAGGACAGGCCTGTTAACAGAGATTTCTATGAAGAGGCGGCGGATGAGGATATAGGGGAATTAATTACGAAAGCGGCGCAAGGAGAGAAAGGTCTTTACCGGACAGAGCAGTTAGGAACAGACGAGGAAAATGCGGCAAACCTGAACCGCGTATGGGATATGGATCAGTATCTGACCACAGTGTATTCATCTTCTTACAACGAGGACTATAGAAGATTTCGCGAGGAAACATTCGGGCTTGAGGAACCCTTTCGGAATTATCTGATGATGTCGGCGGCGCGTAATCCGGTGTATCAGCGTTTCATGGGTGTAAAATACGTGTTGTCAAAGGAAGCGGTTCCGGAATATGAGTTGATAGAAAGTAAAGGGAGCTGGAAAGTATACCAAAGCGATCAGGTATCTCCGGCGGCATATGCGACGGATCGGGTGATCACAGAGGAAGACTATGGCGAGTTAGAATTTCCCTATAATCAATTGGCTTTGCTTGAATATGCGGTGGCGGGGGAGAATGCAGACGTCTCTGCAGAGAGAAGGACAGATGATATTTCCGCAGACATAAAAAGTGTAAAGGGGGCTGTGGAGCAGATAAATGTAGAACTGCCCGGGATGGTCGCGGAGGAGGAGAATAAGAAGGTGTATATAGGTCTGCCTTCTTTGACGGATCGGGTCTCTGCCGAGGGAGAGGCCGACGTATCCGGCGGCGGGGCGAGAGTTTTATTCTTGAGGTTCCGGGTTGAGAATCTAAGACCCCGGGAGGATGTGTCTGTATGGGTGGAAGGAATAAGGAATAAACTGACGGCAAGGAGTCATTTTTATTATAATGGGAATACAGAGTTTACCTATGCGGCGCCGTTAGAAGAAGGACAAGAGTCCATAGAAATCATCTTTGGAAAAGGAAAATATAAAATTACGGATGCAGAGGCTTTCACGGGATTACTTCCCGAGGGGAAGATCGATAAAACGGAGAACCAGAAAGAACGGTTATACCAGTCTGTATTCCAGATAGATCGGAAACAGACAGGAGGAAAGCGAATCGAGGGAACCATCGATGTAAAAAGGCCGGGTTATTTTGTTACAACGATTCCATATGACGAGAATTTTGAGATACGGGCAGACGGACGGCAGATTCAGGCGGAAAAAGTGAATACGGCGTTCCTTGGATTCAAGATAGGAGCCGGGAAGCATAAGGTGCAGATCGTGTACCATGCTCCCGGCGTGAAAGTCGGGAAGATTATGTCTGTTATGGGGCTTTTGTTGTTCGTGTTCCTGTGCAGGCTGCAGAGGCGGCGGTATTAGCGTGTTATCCTACGATCATGATGGCGGCGCCCAATATTACGAGGACGACGCCGGCAGCTCGGTTCAGAACGGCGGCGCTTGCCTTATTTGCGAACAAGGCGGCGATCCGGGCCCATAGAAGTGTGGATAATACGCAGAAAGCAAGGCAGGGGACGTCGGGTATTCCGCCGATGGCAAAATGACTGGCGGCGCCCGTAAAAGCCGTGAAGGCCATGATGAAAACGCTGGTGCCTACGGCGGTTTTCAACTCGTATCCCAGGATGCCTGTGAGGATCAGAAGCATCATCATACCTCCTCCCGCGCCGATAAATCCGCAGATGAAACCGATCATAACGCCGCAGACGAGGGACTGGATGAATCTTTTGCGTGGATCTGCCGCCGCCATGGCTTCTTTGGTTGTCATGACTGGTTTTATGATGAATTTGATTCCCAGAAGGAAGGTCATGAATACCGAGAAACTGCCCATAGTCTGATTTGGTACGAGGCTTGCGATAAAACTTCCGACCAGGGTGGAGCAAAGCACGGAGATCATCATGACGATACCGTTTCTGATATCGAGATTTTTATTCTTTCCATATGTATAAGCGCTGACGGCGCTGGCAAGAACGTCGCTTGCTAGAGCGATTCCTACGGCGTCGTATGCCGGCATGTGAAGAAATGTGATGAGCATAGGGCTGATTACCGCGGCGGCGCTCATTCCGGCGAAACCGGTTCCTAATCCGGCGCCGATCCCTGCGATAAAGCATATCATAAATTCCGAAAGCATTCTTATTTTCCTCTATTCTTATAATCTCTTATATTCCGGTTAATTCGTTCAAACTCTTATATTATACGATTATTATACGATATAGGTATGATTGTCAAGTGTGAAGTCACAGTATAGGAGTGAAACAAGCAGTGAACGGAGTGCGGACGGCAGGACCTTCTGCCAGGGGGTAGACGATTACTGTAATTTGTGATATATATAATAGGAAAGTCTGGAGGGAAGGAATAAAAGAGTTATGGGAAAGTATAGGGACATCTTGATAAAATGTATTCATGTCATATCTGTTATCTTATTTGCGTGGATTATTTTTCTGGTAATTTTCTGTGCGGATGTAATGGAATATGCATGTAAGATAAAATTTATTGTTTCGAATATCGTTATCTGCATCTTCTTAATAGGCGCTGTCTTTTTGTACCGCGGTATAGTGAAGAGGAGACAGATAGCGTTTCCGGACTTGAATTACGGGAAAATAGTGAAGGTATGCACGGTAATTTTTTTCGCTGTTCAAGTATATGTGTGTTTTAATATATTTTTTATCACGGGATGGGATTCGGGAGGGTATGTGCTCCCGTCTGCACAGGCGCTGGCGGAGAGCGGCAATATCGAAGCGGCGAAAGGATTTTTGGATATATATCCGTATGATTTCAAGACGATTAAAGGATTTCTGGATATGTACCCAAATAATTTATTAATTATAAATATCTATTCTGTTATCCTTAAATTGAACGGCAAGATGGGGATTTTGACCGGAGACTATCAATGGATGTCCATCGTTATCTGTAATTGTGCGATATCTTCATTCTCCTGCAGGCTTATATATGTAATAGCAAGTAAAAAGCTGGAGGAGAAATATGCGTTTGCAGGATATGTAATCGCGTTGGCTTTAATAGGAATGTCTCCGTGGATGGTGATATGTTATTCAGATTCATTGGCGCTGTTTCTGCCAATCTTTATGGTTTATGTGTATATGAATGAAAAGATCCCTTATATTTTAAAATATTCAGTAATATTTGTGGGAGGATATTTGGGATATTGTATCAAACCCCAGGTACTTATAGTAATTATTGCGATTATAATCTCAGAATGTCTGAAAAGAATCGGTCAAACGGGCAGGAAAATGTGGAAAAGGGACGCTGTCGTTGTATGTATCAGCGGCGCGGCCGTCATACTGGCGGCGACCTGTTTGAATAGTTTATACAAAAGAGAAGGATTTGATCCGGACAGCGATCAGAAAATCGGTATGACGCATTATTTTATGATGGGGATGAATCCGGATAGATTGGGAATGTGGAGCGGGGAGGATGTTAACCTTTCTGCCAGTTGTAAGAACCAGGAAGAAAGGTCGAAAAAGAATATAGAAGTTTCAAAAGAAAGATTGAAAAATTACGGTGTAATCGGATATTTTAAGCTTTTGTCGAAAAAGATGCTGACGAACTATAACGACGGTACTTTTGCGTGGGGAGTTGAAGGAAATTTTTATGCGATGATTCCGGATGATATTAATACCGGCGTATCAGGAAGGTTAAAACAAATATATTACAACGACGCTCCATATTCCTGGCTTTTTTATCTTGTGGAGCAATGTATCTGGATAGGAGTGATTCTGTTCATCGGGGTTCGGACGGTATTTGCGGCTGCTGCGGGGAGCCGGGAGAGAGATTACGAGTATCTGGCGATCATACTGTCGCTGATAGGATTGACATTATTTGAACTGTTGTTTGAAGCCAGAGCGAGATATCTGTACATTTATTCACCTGTATATGTAATTGCGGCAGTGTATGGAATCAGAGATTTGGATTATAGATTGAGAAAGAAGGATAAAAATATGTATTAAGATTAGACAAAGCTGTCAGTTCATAGTATAATATAAAGAGTTTGGAAAATATTAACGATAGTGGAGAAAGAATATGAGAAAAGTAGCGTTGGTTGTCATGGCGGCAGGGATCGGAAGCAGATTTGGCGGCGGGATCAAGCAGCTCGCGCCTGTAGGTCCGGATGGCGAGATTATTATGGACTATTCTATCTACGACGCCATGGAAGCAGGATTCAATAAAGTAGTGTTTGTGATTAGGAAGGATCTGGAAAAGGATTTTAAGGAAATTATCGGGAATCGGATCGAGAAAATTGTAGAAGTAGAGTATGCTTATCAAGAGCTTACGGATATTCCGGAGAAATTCAAGGATAAGTTAGAAGGAAGGACGAAGCCCTGGGGGACAGGCCAGGCGATACTCTGTTGCAAAGAGGTGGTTCATGAGCCGTTCCTGGTGATCAATGCAGACGATTATTATGGAAAGGAAGCATATCGCGCAGCTTATGCAGAGCTAATTAAGGAGCAGGATGAGACAGAGGCAGCGGACGTCTGCATGGTGGGTTTCCGTCTTAAGAATACACTTAGCGAGAACGGAACCGTAACCAGAGGCGTGTGCAGTGTGGATGATAACCATATGCTTCAGGAAATCGAAGAGACTTATGAGATAGAAAGGCGAGGAGACTATGCGGCGGCCGTAAGAGACGGAGAAGAGATCAGACTTGATCTTGACTCACCGGTGTCTATGAATATGTGGGGGCTTAAACCGGCTTTTTTTGATATACTGGAGGCAGGATTCCATGAGTTCTTAAGTAATGTGAAGAAGGACGAGCTTAAGGCGGAATATCTGCTGCCCCAGATCATCGGACAGCTTCTTAAGAACGGGAAGGCGAGAGTGAAAGTGTTAAGTTCCCATGATCAATGGTTTGGAGTTACCTATAAGGAGGATAAGGCGGCGGTTGTCACGGCGCTTGGCGGACTGGTGGAGAGAGGAGTATACCCCGAAAGGCTGTTTGAAGAGAGATGAAGAAGCTCATAGAACAGATTATGAAGTTTGGAGTCGTGGGATTTATCTGCTTCGGAATTGATTATGGATTGATGATATTGTTGACGGAGACTGTCGGAATCGGTTATCTGATTTCATCGGGCGTCTCTTTTTCCGTGTCGGTGATCGTGAATTATATATTAAGTCTTAAATATGTATTTGAGACGTCCAGGGATAATAATAAGATCGTAGAATTCTCTGTATTTATCATACTTAGTGTGATCGGACTTTTCATCAACCAGATATTGATGTGGGTGTGCGTCGACGGATTCCATATATTCTATATGATATCAAAGATCGGAGTGACTGCCGTGGTGATGGTCTATAACTTTGTTACGAGGAAGCTGATCCTGGAGAGGCCGCGGTTAGCAGCTAAGGGTGATTTGACAGAAGAGACGGCAGAAAATGCAGACCGGAGACAGATATAGGGACAGATATAGAAGGAAGTGATAGAAAGCTATGGAACTTATCAGTGTGATTGTGCCATGCTATAATGAAGAACAGGCAATTCCGTTGTTTTTTGAGGAGATGAAGAAGACGGCAGAGCAGATGGGGGAGGTTGATTTTGAGATTATTTTCGTGGACGACGGGTCTAAAGACCGGACTCTTTCTGTGTGCAAGGCTTTATGCGCGGAAGATCCTCGGATCAAATATATCAGTTTTTCACGCAATTTTGGCAAAGAGGCGGCGATTTATGCAGGGTTTTGGCATGCCAAAGGGGACTATGTCGTATTAATGGATGCGGATCTGCAGGATCCGCCTTCTTTGCTTCCCGAGATGTTCCGTCTGATCAAAGAAGAGGGTTATGACAGCGTGGCGACGAGAAGGGTGTCAAGAAAAGGAGAACCGCTGATCCGTTCATTTTTTGCCAGGAAGTTTTATAGGATTATGAACGTCATATCTACGACGGATATTGTGGACGGAGCGAGAGATTACCGACTGATGACGCGGCGGTTTGTAAATTCGATGTTAGAGTTAAAAGAATATAACCGGTTCTCGAAGGGGTTATTCGGCTGGGTTGGATACAAGACTAAGTGGTTGGAGTATGAGAATGTAAATCGAGTTGCCGGAGAGACGAAATGGTCGTTTTGGAAACTGCTGCTGTATAGTATAGAGGGAATCGTAGCTTTTTCGACTATGCCTCTGATGATCGCCGTGTTTACAGGAATGTTTTTCTGCTGTATCGCGCTGCTCTTTATTATAGTAATTATCGTTCGTACCATGTTGTTCGGCGATCCGGTAGCAGGTTGGCCGTCGATGATCTGTATTATGCTTTTAATCGGAGGCGTACAGTTATTCTGTGTAGGGATTCTGGGAGAGTATCTTGCAAAGACTTATCTGGAAGTTAAGCGCAGACCGATTTACCTGGTTAAAGAGACTAACGCAGGAAAGGAAAGAAATTATGATAATCTTTGATCTTCCATAATTTGGGAGACACAGGATGTAAGATAGGAGTGTAGACGATGAGAAAGAGGAGAGAACGAGTAGTTGTAATGTTAGTGACGGCGGCGCTTATATTTACAGCCGCGCCTGCGGCGGTCTGGGCAGAACCGCAGGAGACGACGAAGGTACAGGCGCCGGAAGAGTCGGAGGATGTTATGAAGTCTGAGGATGTGACAGATGAATCAGCGGACTTAGAAGAAGGGCAGGATTCCAAAGAAGCGGACTTAGAAGAAGGGCAAGATTCCAAAGAAGTGGAAGAATCGGAAGAAGAGACGTCAGAAGAACCGGAGGCTGCAGAGATATTGCAGGATGAGGAAGGCACGGCAGATATAACAGACAGTGAAGAAGGGCAGGATGAGATTCTGCAGAGTATGGATCAGGTACCGGATATCAATGAAGAGGAGTCAGTGGAAGATCAGATCATCGTAGTATATGAAGACCCCGGACAAGATAATGTGGAGAACCTTGATCTTGGCGTATCCGACGTGGTCCAGGGCGAATCCTTATGCGAGACGGTGGATCTGTTGGAAATGGAGGAATCTGTAGATACGGACCAGGTAATTGAAGAGCTGGAAGAAAAACCGGGAGTAGCGGCCGTAAGCCGTAATGAGATGATAGAATTGTACGAGCTTCCGAACGACCCTTATATCAAAGGCGGGCAGGCGTGGCAATTTCAGGCGATGGAGGCAGAGTCTGTCTGGAATCAGATAAGCGGCAGAAAAGAGATTAAAGTAGCGGTGATTGATTCAGGGATTGATATGAACCATCCTGATTTGAAGGGACGCTGTGAGATTGGGTATGATTATGTAGATAATACCGAGAATTCCATGAAAGATATGATAGGTCATGGGACGGCGGTAAGCGGGTTGATCGCAGCCGTCGCTAATAATGGTATCGGGATTGCGGGGATCGCAGGGAGCGCGCCGGTAAAGGTCGTGGCATATCGGGCGGGAGGCAGGAGCGCCGGAGAGAATATGCTGAACGGAGCATATGTGATCGCGGCTATGGAGAGGATAGCAACCCGCAATGATATACAGGTGGTAAATATGAGTTTTGGAAGCGAGACTCTTAGGGATGTTAAGCAGGAGGCGGTCAGAAAGCTTCGGGCTTCCGGCAAGGTTGTGGTGGCTGCCGCGGGAAACGACGGAAGCACAAGACATAACTATCCTGCTTCC
This sequence comes from uncultured Dorea sp., assembly GCA_910585725.1. GTDB lineage: Bacteria > Bacillota > Clostridia > Lachnospirales > Lachnospiraceae > Sporofaciens. The sequence goes on from CAJUFA010000025.1 coordinate 17,140, forward strand.
TGCGCAGGAGTGATCTCCGTAGGAGCAGTCTGTAAGGACTACAGCGCGGCGGTTTTCTCGAATAGAAATTCGGAAGTAGATCTGTGCGCGCCGGGCAATCAGTTATATACGACGACCAAAGAGGGCGGGTATACCTGGGTAAGCGGGACTTCATACGCGTCTCCTCTGGTCGCGGGGGCCGCGGCAGTGTTAAAGTACGCCAATAACAGTTTGTCCGCGGATCAGATAGAAGCGACGCTGAAAAGTACGGCCAGAGACTTAGGGCCGGCGGGCAGAGACGATGCTTACGGGTATGGAATGGTTCGGCTTGGCGAGGCGGTGGAAAAGATGGGGGAGATATCGCCTCAGGTATCTTACCAGTCTCATGTACAGAGTATTGGCTGGCAGAATATTAAACACGACGGCGAGATGAGCGGGACAGAAGGGAACGCTCTGCGGTTGGAAGGAATTAAGATAAATATAAGCGGAAGCAAAGATCTGGGAATTAGTTATCGTTCGCATGTGCAGGGATATGGCTGGCAGGAGTATATGAACGACGGGGCTTTAAGCGGCACAAGCGGAGAAGCCAGGAGACTAGAGGCTATCCAGATCCGCCTGACCGGAGCAGAAGCGGATAAGTACGACGTGTATTACCGAACCCATGCGCAGACCTACGGGTGGCTTGATTGGGCAAAGAACGGTATACCGGCGGGAACGGAAGGGTTAGGGAAACGTCTGGAGGCGATTCAGATTATCGTGGTAAAGAAAGGCGCCGCCGCGCCTGGAAAGACGGACGCGCCGTTTGCCTCTCTATATACGACAGGAATAGTAAGATATCGTACTCATGTGCAAACGGAAGGATGGCAGACCTATACCTGCGACGGGAATACCAGCGGTACGACAGGCAGAAGCCGTCGTCTGGAAGGGATTAATCTCAGTCTGAGTCCTATGATAGCCGGGGGAATTCAATACCGCTCCCATATTCAAAAGACGGGATGGGAGGATAATTTTAGGAGTAACGGAGAGATGAGCGGAACAAGCGGACGATCATTGCGTCTGGAGGCGGTGCAGATCAAGCTGACTGGGGAAGCGGAAAAAAGGTATGATATTTATTATCGTGTACACTGTCAGAAGTTCGGTTGGCTTGGCTGGGCGAAGAACGGCGAATCTGCCGGAAGTTCCGGGTATGCGTATCGCCTTGAGGCGATTGAAGTCCAGTTGGTTGAGAAGGGAGGAGCGGCTCCGGGAAGCGTTGAGAATGCATATTATGCGAAATAGGACGTCGTCCATAGATAACAAATTCTGTCATTCAGGAAGATTGGTTGAAATTTGCCATAAGTTGCGTTATAATCTTGAATGGAAAAAGTTATTAAACGGAGGTGCTTGATTGAAGAAAAGAAAAATACTGGCTATTATTTTGTGTTGCTGCATAAGCTGCATGTTTTTGGCAGAGCTTCCGGCGGCGGCTTCGGAAACAATAATAGAGGAGTCAGAAGTTAACGCTGACACAGTATCAGAACACCAGAACGAAGAGATTCAGGGTGAATTGAAGACGGACGCAGAAGAAGAGACTGCGTCGGAAGAACTTCAGGCAGTTATGGAAGAAGAGGGCGAAACGTCAGAGAGCTTAGGCGAGCTTGAGTATTCCATGGAAGGAAGTGAGATCACAAGTATTGATGAGAATGGCAACGTCTTTATCGTTGAGGATCAGGGAGACGGCGTCGTTGACGAAATAAGGCTTCAGGACGAGATGTTTGATGCGCTGCAGATCGTTAATTTCAGAGCGAACGCGGCGGGCAGGCCGGTGACCACGACAACCGAGTATACAGAATATCGGACCGGAGCCATCGGATATACATATGGAAGAAGCGGGGCAGACGCGGCCTATCTTGGGACAGAGAACGGTAAAGTAAAGTTTATGTTGAGCGGCGTGGTTGGATTAGTCGACGCCTCGAAGGTGCAGGTAGTCAGTCTTGCCAGTGCGAAAAGCTACAGCAGTTATTATGCGAATGGGACAAGACTTATACATCAGATCTGTATGGATATGACGACTCCCGGATACGGAGGGAAGATCGACGTAGGACCGCAGCAGCCGTATATGTCCGCCGGGGCGACGTATTTTAGCTATGACGGCCATTATTTTTATACAAGCTATGAGATGATGATCTCTGATTATAAGAATGAGACCAGAAGGAATTCCATTAATCCGGGTTCGCCGTACTATAATTATTTTCAATATCTTCCACTTAGAGGAAAGTCCGGATATACCCAGAATGAATTGAAAACTGCGGTGAATGGAAGAGCGGCGTCTGATTCCAAGATGTATAATACGGGAAACCTGTTTGTAGATAATCAGAACACGTATGGGGTCAACGCGCTTCTTATGGTAGGAATAGGCGCAAATGAGAGCGCCTGGGGCGCAAGCTCTATTGCGAAGAATAAGAATAATTTGTTTGGAATCAACGCGGTAGACAGTTCTCCCGGAAGCAGCGCGACTTCTTTTTCAAGTGTGAACGCCTGTATCAAGGACTTCGCGGAGACATATATGTCAAAACGGTATCTGCGGGCAGGTTATACATATTATAATGGAGGATTCTGCGGAGATAAGGCGAGCGGGATCAATGTGCGGTATGCTTCGGATCCGTATTGGGGAGAGAAAGCGGCTGCAATCGCCTGGTCGTTGGATAACAGCGGCGGGAAAAAGGATCAGAATAAATACTCCGTCGGGATAAAGGATCCCATTGCAACGGGGCATACGGAGTTGAATATACGTAAGGAAGCGTCGGCGTCGGCGCCGATCTTATACAATACGGGAAGAGTTTCTAATTATGCATTCCTGATCCTGGAAGAGACAGAAGGATTCTATAAGATACAGAGCGATCCGGTACTGACCGGGGACAGGTCTCGTACAGATCCGAATACGGGAGTATATAACAGCGGCGCTATGTATGCATATGTCAGCAGAGACTATGTAAGGCCGGTATCTGGAAAGGTTCCTGACACGGCTCCGTCGCCGTCGCCGCCCCCATCTTCCTCGTCCATGCTCACTTACAATTCCCATGTACAGACGCATGGTTGGATGGGGTATATTCCGGAAGGAGAAATATCCGGAACGTCAGGGGAAGCGAAGCGTCTGGAAGCGATCAGGATCAGATTAAATAATCCTGATTATGAAGGATCTGTCGAGTATTGTACGCATGTTCAGACTTATGGATGGCAGGAATGGAAGTCGGACGACGCGGTGAGTGGTACGCAGGGCGAAGCCAAAAGGATGGAGGCGATCCGGCTCCGGCTGACCGGAGAGATGGCGGAGAACTACGATATCTATTATCGTACGCATGTTCAGACCTATGGTTGGTTAGACTGGGCGAAGAACGGAGAGATAGCCGGAAGTACGGACGCGTCGAAGCGAATGGAAGCGCTGCAGATTAAACTGGTGAAAAAAGGCGGCGCGGCGCCCGGAAACGAAGGAAGGCCATATGTCCAGCCGATACTTAAATACCGTACACATGTACAGACCTATGGATGGCAGGATTATGTTACGGGCGGAACGCATAGCGGTACAACCGGCAGCGCGAAACGTCTGGAAGCCATTCAAATTTCCTTGAATAATACGAAGTATTCGGGAAATCTGAGATATAAAGTCCATGTACAGACTTATGGATGGCAGGAATGGAAAGAAGGAGGCGCCGTTGCCGGAACGACGGGACAGGCAAAGCGTCTGGAAGCAATCAGGATCGAGCTGACGGGTCAGATGGCTGAAAAGTACGACGTTTATTACCGAGGACATTCGCAGACCTACGGATGGCTTGGTTGGGCGAAGAACGGCGAACCGGCCGGAACGGAAGGATTGGCGAAGCGTCTGGAGGCCCTTCAGATCGTCTTGATTCCCAAGGGAGGAGAAGCGCCGGGAAGCACAGAGAATTCGATAGTAAAGAACTAGTTGATAAGGGGAGACAGAAAGGAGTATTAGATGAAGAAACTATGGACAGTTATTCTATGTTTTAGTCTTTTGCTGGCACAGGTCGGCATGACAGGGTATACGAGCTATGCGCAGGAGAGCGTGGTTATACCGGAAGAGGGCTCTTCCGACGAGGCGGATGAGACGGCTCAGACAGAGGCTGTCGATCCAAATGCGGAGGAAGCGGACACAGAAACAGAGGAAGTGAATCCTGTGACAGAGGAGACAGATCCTGCAGTCGGGGAAGCGGCGCAGGAACAGTCGGAAGGGGAAGAAGCGGCCGTCCAGGAAGAGATAATGAGTATTGATAATACAGAAGAAACGACAGAAGAAGCGCCGGAAAGCGGATTGAAGGAGAATAGCTGGAGGTATTCGGACGGTGAGCTGTCTGTGCAGGAGATGTACGCAAGAAGTTACGCGAATGCCTGGAATAAAGAAAACGGCAGATATGTCAACAGCAGAGGCGAACCTATACCGGGCGCGGTGAAGAAAGGAATCGACGTAAGCGAACATAACGGAAAGATCGACTGGGCAAGAGTGAAAGCTTCCGATATTGATTTTGCAATTATCCGCTGCGGATACGGTCAGGACTGGGCGACGCAGGACGACGACTGGTGGGAATACAATGTATCTGAATGCGAGCGTCTGGGTATTCCTTACGGAGTTTACATCTATTCTTATGCCAACACGGCTGCATTGGCGGCCGGGGAAGCGGATCATGTGCTTCGATTATTGAAAGGGCATACCCCGTCTTATCCGGTATATTTTGATATGGAAGAAAATAAGATGTTATCTTTGAGTAAAGATATGCTGGCGAATCTGGCCAAGTCTTTCTGCGATAAAGTATCGGCGGCCGGATATAAAGTCGGAGTATACTCGAATCTGACATGGTGGAATAATTATCTGACAAGTCCTGTATTTGATAATAGTTCATGGTCAAGATGGATGGCACAGTATAATTACAAATGCGACTATAAATATTCTTACGATATGTGGCAGTGTACGAGTAAGGGAAGGGTTGACGGAATTACCGGAGACGTTGATCTGAACTTCTGGATGACGGAGACGCAGGATGTGGCTCCGATACCGACAGATATGCCGGATGTTATCAATTATACGACGCATGTCCAGACCTATAACTGGCAGAACCCGGCTAATAACGGATATCAGAGCGGTACGACAGGACTTTCTAAGAGGGTAGAAGCGTTCAAGATCGAGATGGGTTCCGGATACGGAGATCTGGGCGTCGAGTACAGCAGCCATGTGCAGGGGATCGGGTGGCAGACTCCGGTTACGGCAGGCAAGATATCCGGGACAGAGGGTCTCTCTAAGAGGCTGGAAGCGATTCGGATCAAATTGACGGGATCTGAAGCCGAGAAGTATGATATCTACTATCGGATTCATTCGCAGACTTACGGCTGGCTTGGCTGGGCGAAGAACGGAGAATCTGCCGGTACGCAGGGATTCGGCAAACGTATTGAGGCGATGCAGATCGTTGTGAAGAAGAAAGGCGAAGCCGCTCCGGGAAGCACGGACGGAGCGTTCAAGCAAAGATTATTAGGTTATAGTTCACATGTACAGACTTATGGATGGCAGCCAACGGTATACGACGGAGATATGTGCGGAACGGAAGGACGGTCTAAACGTCTTGAAGGAATCATAATCTCTCTGAAGAGTCATCCAAATCAGAATCAGATCAGATACAAAACGCATGTGCAGACTCATGGATGGCAGGAGTGGGTAACCGGAGGAAATATGTCGGGAACCACAGGAGAATCAAAACGTCTGGAGGCAATCTGTATCGAGTTAACGGATGAGATGGCGAAAGATTATGATATCTATTATCGCGTGCACGCACAGACCTATGGATGGTTAGGATGGGCTATGAACGGGGAGCCGGCCGGTTCGGAAGGACTGTCTAAGAGGTTAGAAGCGATAGAGATCGTATTAGTGGAAAAAGGAGGAAATCCTCCGGGAACAGTAGGGGATGCATTTAAAAAGTAGAGGGGGAGACAAGAACGCTCGGAAGGTTTTAAGATAAAACCAATATTTCGGGCAGAGTAGTTAAAGGAGAGAATGAGATGAGAGCAAAGAGCACAAAGAGATGTCTGGCATGGATTTTGGCATTGGTATTTTCTTTCGGAGGTATATTTGCCGAGGGTCAGGTATATGCGTCTGAGGCGGACATGGTTATTACCGGGACAGAAAGTGAAGAAGAGAGCGGCAATACTCCGGCGACTGACGCGGGTATCGTGCAAGACGGTGAAGAAACAACCCTTCCGGATACCGGGACCGATGAAGAGGAAATAATCGTTCCGGATATCGAGGCGGATGGAGAAGAAGATTCGACTGAAAAAGAGACGACGGATAACGGCGTCTTGGGTGAAGCAGATCCGGACGATATATCGTTGGAGGAAGAAGACCAAGAGGACATAGCTTTGGATGATACTGTCCGGGAAGAAGAAGCAGATGATGCTGCTGAGACAGAAGAGCTGCTTGAATCAGAACAGCCGGGCGTGGAGTATCAGGCTCATGTAGCAAGAACAGGCTGGCAGGATCCGGTATTCGACGGCACGACGGCCGGAACGATGGGACAGGCCTGCGCGATAGAAGCGTTATATATGAACCTGACGAATGTAGAGACAGACGAGCTGGCGGGGAGCGGGATCGAGTATAACGCTCATGTACAGTCTATAGGCTGGCAGGATCCGGTAAAAGGCGGAGAACTTATAGGAACGGTAGGAAAGTCCAAAAGGATCGAAGCGGTAACTATCAATCTGACAGGACCCATCGCGGAAGAATATGATATCTATTACCGGGCGTATATACAGACCCATGGCTGGCTTGGCTGGGCGTCGGACGGGGCGAAAGCAGGAAGTATGGGATATGGAAAACGTCTTGAGGCTTTGGAGGTCCGGCTGGTAAAAAAAGGAGAGGAAGCTCCGGGTTCTGCAGACAGACAATATCTGTCTCCCAGAATTACATACCAGGCTCATTCCCAGTCGATAGGCTGGCAGGGTAAAGTAAGCGACGACGAACTGGCGGGAAGCGTAGGCAGAGCAAAGCGTCTGGAGGCGCTCAAGATAGAACTTCCGGAACCTGAGTATGCGGGAGGTATCGTATACCGCGCCCACGTGCAGTCAGAAGGCTGGCAGGAGTGGAGAAGCGACGGTCAGGTCGCAGGTACCAGCGGAATGAGCAGAAGAATAGAGGCGATCGAGATCGCCCTGACAGGCGAGATGGCAGAACATTACGACGTCTATTACAGCGTTCATATGGCGAAGATCGGCTGGAGCGATTATGTGGCGAACGGAGAGACCGCCGGATCGACGGGGCTTAGTAAACGTATTGAAGCCATCAAGATACAACTGGTAAGAAAAGAGACGGAAGGGGCGCCGTCGCAAGGCGGAGTCCGGTATGTGAGAGGCTTTGAGAGCGGAGACTTCTTCTATTCCGGTCAGATAAGAAGAGCAGGATCGACAGGATATGTACAGCAGGGAAACACCATGGGAGCCGCAGAAGGAAACTCTCAGCTTCAGCATATAACGTTACACTTGAACAGGGCGGACGACGGAAGGATACCTGCCGGAGCGATTACTTATTCCACCCACGTATCAGGCAGAGGATGGATAGACTGGGTAGAGAACGGAAACGCCAGCGGATCGCCGGATGACGCGCATGGATTGGAAGCTGTGAAGATAGCTCTTTCAGGTGATCTGGCGAACTATTATGATATTTATTACAGGGCGTGTATTGAGGATTATGGCTGGCTAGGCTGGGCGATGAACGGTCAGGCTGCGGGAAGTACAGGCTGCAGTTATCGATTAGAGGCGCTGCAGATTCGTCTGGTATCTAAAGATGCGGGCAAACCGGGAGCGAATGCGGATTATTATACCGAAACGAAGAAACCGAAGATGCCGCAGGATCAGCAGGATATGCTTGCGAGAGCGAATTTATATTCTAGTATGACGCCATATCTGCTCATGGTGAACAGAGATACCCATAGAGTAGGTATTTTCCAGGGAAGCCTTGGAAACTGGGAATATGTTTATTATTGGCCGTGTTCGGACGGAGCTCCGAGTACTCCTACCGTAACCGGCGAATTCACAGTACAGGGCAAGGGCATGTACTTTGATTCAGGGGCGGCAAGATGTTATTGGTATACCCAATTCTATGGAAACTATCTCTTCCATTCTGTTCTGTATAATAAGGACGGATCATTAATGGACGGACGTTTGGGTATGGGGCTGTCCCATGGATGCGTAAGACTGCAGATTGATAACGCGAAATGGATCTATGATAATATACCAAGAGGTTCCAAAGTCGTAGTATATTAATCAGGCGTTAAAGATTGGTTTTAACTCAATTAGAGTGTTGTTTAGAGTGTTGCGGGAAGCGGCGATCTTCGGATCGCCGCTTCCTTTCTTTTTTTGGTTTCTGAAAATCTTTTTGAGTTGCAGACAGTTGATAGACTGTAAAAATAATGTTATACTCTATGAATATGAAAGCAGATTTTTATTAAAAGAGGGATAGTATGAATTATGTGGTAATATTCGCAGGGGGAACGGGAAAGCGGATGAATACGAAAACCCGGCCGAAGCAGTTCCTTACTCTGCATGGAAAAGAAATCATTATATATACTTTGGAGCATTTTGAAAATCACCCGGAGATAGACGGAATTTCCATTGTGTGTATTGAAAGTTGGATCGGATATCTGAAAAAACTGCTGAATAAGTATCAGATCAAGAAGGTTGGATGGATATCTGCCGGAGGAAGCACGGGACAGGAATCAATTTTCAACGGTTTGAACGCAATGCGGAACGATATCGACCATAACTCCATCGTACTGATCCATGACGGTGTAAGACCGTTGATTGACCGGGAGCTGATCTCGGAAAATATCCGGACGGCAAAAGAAAAAGGGAACGGTATTACTGTGGTTCCGGCGACTGAGACGGTTATGCTGATGGACGAGAACGGCGACATTATTCAAAGCGTAGATCGAAGGAAGTGCAGGGTAGTGAGAGCTCCTCAGAGTTTTGTATACCGGGATCTTCTTGAAGCGCATGACGAGGCGCGCAGGAGAGGAGAGTATGATATTATTGATTCCGCCACTATGATGTCGGCAAAGGGTCATACGCTGTACCCTGTTATAGGAAAGCCGGAGAATATTAAGATTACGACGCCTTCTGATTTCTATACGTTCCGGGCAATCGTGGAGGCAGAAGAAAACTCACAGATATTAGGTATATAGCGAAGAAATCATAAGGATGATAAGGATGGTAGACGGATATGGATGAGTATTATGATCAGGAAACACTGCAAAAGGTACAGCAGGTACAGGCCGAGATACTGCAGGATGTATTAAAGCTATGTAAGAAATATAAGATCGATACGTTTATAATATTTGGAAGCGCCTTGGGGGTTGTGCGTCATCAAGGTTTCATTCCATGGGATGATGATGTTGATATCGGAATGTTCAGGGAGGATCTGCCGCGTTTCCGAAAAGCAGTTCGGAAGGAGCTTAGCGGCAAGTATGAATTTCTGACCTGCGGGATTAATCACAATTATGCGTGTACGGTGACACATTTCCAGAAGAAGGGCACCAAATTCATTTCAAATGATGTGAAGAATTGTGATTATACTCCGGGGATTAATATTGATATTTTTATATATGATCATCTCGCGGACGGATTTTTCGCCAGAAGATATCAATATGCTATGACTTGGTTTTTGGGAAGACTGTTGTATCTGAGCGGAAAAGGAGAGCCGGTAATCCCTTATAAAGGCGTGAAAAAATGGATATCTAAAAAGATCTGTGATCTGGCCCGTCTGGGACTGCGAATGTTTCATATTACGCCGATCAGGATATATCGGATGTTTCAGAGGATATCACAGATGTACAGAGGCAGGAAGACAGAGTATTATGCGGCCTTTGAGACGCCGACTCCCTGGCTTAACAAGATGCGCAAAGAAGATATCTACCCGTTAAAGGAGATGCCGTTCCGGGATTTTACGGTATGTATACCCAATCATACGCACCAGCATCTGACCAAGATATTCGGTGATTATATGGAATTGCCTCCGAAAGAAAAGAGAGTTAATCACAGGCCCTGGAAGATAGATTTTGGAGAGGAATAAGATGAATGACGGAATAAGACAGACGGTAACAGAATGCAGGCCGGGTTCGAAGCAGCAGGAGGATCTGGAGTGGCTTGCAGAGCATAGTGAGTATCTTGAATTATACAGAAATGCGGTTGTTTTTATTACGGGTGCAACCGGACTGATTGGATCGAGTCTGGTAAAATTATTTTTATGCTGCAACCGGAAGAAGGATATGAATATCCAAATCATTGCGGCGGTCCGCAATCCGGAAAAAGCAAAGGAAATATTCGGCGGCCTGCTTTCGGCGCCGGGGCTTAGGCTATACGTGGGAGACGTTACTTCTCCTATTGTATATGAGGGAAGGATCGATTATATTTTCCACACGGCGAGCGTTACGGCTTCCAAAATGATGGTAGAACATCCGGTATATACGATTGAGACTGCGTATGAAGGTACGAAAAATATATTAGAAACGGCGAAAGACCATTTGGTAAAGGGAATGGTATACGTGTCTTCGATGGAGGTTTACGGGATACCGGACGCTTCTTTGGGAGAAGTAAAGGAGCCGCAGTTAGGATATATAGACATAGGAAATGTTAGAAGCAGTTATTCGGAAGGGAAACGTATCTGTGAATGTCTGTGTTCTGCATATGCGGCTGAATTCAGTGTGCCGGTCAGGTCTGCCAGGTTAGCCCAGACATTTGGAGCCGGCATTCTCCGGTCGGACAATCGGGTATACGCACAGTTTGCGAGAAGCGCGATCCGTGGTACGGACATTATTCTGCATTCGGACGGAATGTCAGAAGGGAATTATTGTTATATAAGGGATGTGTTGGAGGCTCTGCTACTCTTAGGCGTCAAAGGCGAGAGTGGTGAAGCTTACAATGTCGTGAATGAAGATTCTCATATGAGGATTGTAGATATGGCGAATATGGTCGCCGGGCAGATCGCGGGAGGGAAGATCAAAGTGGCGTTCGATATACCGGAGTCGGCGCTGACATACGGATATGCCCCATCTGTGAAGATGAAGCTTTCCGGTGAAAAATTAAGGGCGCTTGGATGGAGGCCTGCCATTGATTTGACGGAGACATATAGACGAATGATTGAGGATATGAAGTTGGAAGAAGCAGATTAGTTTTGGTCTTCCGTATACTGATTTTGTCGGAATGAGTATACGGAAGATTTTGTGTTTTATAACGTCAAGTTATAAGTTCTTCAGCAGATATTTTGTAATGGTCTTGGAGGCGTTTCCTTTTTCAAAACTTCCAAGATCCAGGAGATGTTTTTCGATATTTTCGGCGTATTGCTTTGGATCGAAAGATTTTATGTTTTGGATAAGCTCTTCTACATTTTCTGCCAGCGGATATGGCCAGGTGTGAATATCAGAGTAGAATCCCCGCTTCAGATCGTATTTGTTCAGATCTGTGGCATATAGAAGACAAGGTTTTCCGGTCAATGCAAAATCCCATATAGATGAAGAGTAATCCGTAACGAGTATGTCCGAAGCATAGAGGAGTTCCTGCATATCAGGATATAGAGAAGCGTCGATATAGGCCGACGTTTTCGGCAGTTGATCCATGACAAAATAATGCATTCTGAGCAATATATGCCATTTCCCGCCGAATGCTTCTGTAAGCGCCTGACGGATTGCTTCATAATCCAGCGAATAGTCGGAGGCTTTCTTGTCATTTCGGTAAGTCGGGGCATAGAGCAGGAGCTTGTCATCGTCTGGTATGGCGAAATGGCTCCGTATTTTATGGTATAATTCAGGTTTGTCCTGGGAGACGAGAATATCATTACGCGGCATGCCGATCTCCAGGACCTTTCCGGTGTGGCAGAAACTTTGTCTTATAGTCATCTGGGTAAATGCGCGGGAACTGGAAAGATAGATACACGGAGTCTTCCGTGACAGTTCGGCGCGTTTTTGTTTTTCAGCTGTTTCTTTCATATATGCGTTGCCGACGCGCTTGTAAGCGCCGCCTCCATGCCAGGTGTTAATCAGAGTCTGTCTGCGCGTGACAGGGAGCCATGACGGAATCTCGGCATTTGTGATAATATACCTCGACGTCAGGCAGAGTCTCAGAAAAGACAGGGAAAGATATTTCGTCAGGACGATCCCCTGCTTTTTTAAATAGATATAATCATCCGGATGTTCGAATCCCCAGACGATATCGAAAGGCAGACGGCGCGCGGCGATATATTCGGAGATATATCTGGGGTTACAGGAATATTGCTTTCCGTGGTAGCTGAAAAATACGATGCGGTTCTTGTGGAAAGATCCGATCGCTAATATTTTCAATAGTTGTTTCAGGCATCTGGCAGCCCAGGTTTTAAATTTATCCAACATGATTTTCTGCTCCGATCTTTTTTATTTGACAATGTATCTATTATACGATATTGCAGGGAAAGAATCAAATATCTTTTATGTTGCTAGATTGTCAAAATGGTGTTATACTCTATAAATGTAGGATTTTCTTTGATTATAAGAAGTGATGACGAGGCGTCCGGTTCGTACGATTGCAGGTGGATATATCATATAAAAAGTAAGAAGAGGTTTAGATTATGATTAGTTTGTTGAACGGAGTGCTTAGAATACGTCCGAGAGATATTCCTTCTATCGTCAAGTTGTTTTTTACGTTTGCTCCGGCAAAAATATACAAACGTTTGTATAAAGACATATGGATTATAACGGAATATCCTGAAAATGCAAGGGACAACGGATATTGGTTATTTAAATATGTCAGAGAAAATTATCCCGAGAAACGGGTTTTTTATCCGATAAAGAGAACGGCCTCTGATTATGAGAAGGTGGCGCAATTAGGAAATGTGATTGAATTTGGAGGCTGGAAACACTATTTCCTTTATTGGGCGTCGCATAAATTTATCGGCACGACGAAGTATCACGGTTTTCCGGATGAAAGAATGTGCAGCGGAATATTTGAAATGAAACTGCATCGGTTCAAATATATCTTTTTAAATCATGGATTTGCCCGCGGGATATCAAATATTATCAACGCCAGGAATACAGATTATGATTTGATCATAGCAATGTCTGAATTAGAAAAGAAAATTATGGTAGAGCTTAACGGCCAGCCGGAAGAAAAAGTGAAAGCTGTCGGATTCTGCAGACATGATAATCTGGACGACAGTCTTTTAGATAAAAAAACAATTGTTGTTATGCCGACATGGCGAAGATGGTTGGACTATCGTCATGAAGAAGATGAACAGAAGGTAAAGGAAATAAAGAAAAGGTATAAGGAATCCCCATACTATAAAAAGTATATGGAACTGATCAATCATCCCCGGTTATTAAGATATCTGGAAGAGAATGATCTGAAGATTATTTTTTATCTGCATGGTTATGCACAGGCATATTCGGCTACTTTCCGCTCGGATTCCAAAAGAGTGGTTATTGCGAAAAAGAATAAATATTTTGTACAGGATTTGCTGAAACAGGCCGCTTTTCTGGTTACAGATTATTCTTCGGTCTTTTTCGATTTTGCATATATGAAAAAGCCTATGGTATATTTTCAGTTTGACGCAGATGAGTTTTCACAAAATCAATATGCGGAAAGCGAGTATTACCAATATTGCAGAGATGGGTTCGGACCGATTACAGATACGGTGGACAAGGTTGTTGACGCTATAGAAAGCTCGCATAAGAATAATTTCCGTATGAATCAGAAATATGTGGAACGAGTGGAATTGTTTTTTAAAGAATTTGGAAAAAATCATTGTCAAAAAATATATAAATTAATTGATGAGCTGTAAGCATAAGGAGTTATGGAAAAAAAGTCAATAAAGATAAATTTTGTTTTTAATACAATTAAAACTATTATGGTCGTTATTTTTCCGCTGATTTCTTTTCCTTACATTTCAAGGGTCCTTGGAGTCGACGGAGTTGGAAAAGTACAATATTGTACGTCTGTAATTGCTTATTTTGTTTTGTTTGCGTCTCTTGGAATCGGAACATATTCTATCAGAGAAGGTGTAAAAGCAAGAAGCGACCAAAAGGCTTTTTCAAAATTCCTGAAAGAAATTTTTACTATAAATATGATAACGACCGCGGCCGCCTATTCCATACTTATTTTGCTGTTTGCCGCAGGTTTTTTTCAGGGAAAAAGGGACATAATGTTTGTCTGCAGTTTTTCGATTTTAGGAACTACCCTGAGCATAGATTGGCTGTATCAACTGATGGAACGATACGTTTATATCAGTATACGTACGATCATACTGCAGATGGCCGCTTTATTTATGATGTTTTACTTTGTCAGAAACGAGGAGGACGTCCTGATCTATGCAGTGATTACTGTATTTGCTTCTAAAGGATATTGCTTTTTGAATTTTTTTCAGGCGTGGAAATATTTTGATTTTAAAACCAGAATCCGGTTAGAACTGAAAAAGCATATACGTCCGATTTTGATTATCTTTGGTGCGACCTTATCCGTTTCTATTTATATGAATATGGACGTCGTAATGTTGGGGATGTTTTGCGGAGATTATCAGGTAGGAATCTATTCTGCCGCGGTGAAAGTGAATGTAGTAGTAAAAAATATACTGACGTCGATCAGCGCGGTCTTGATGCCGAGATTGATAGCCTATCTGGCGAAAGGGGAACATAAGAAGTACAAAGAGCTTTTTAAACAGGGAGTTAGCTTGAATCTCTTCTTTTCAGTACCCAGCGCGATAGGATTAGCCATTTTGAGCAGGCAGATTATTCTTTTATTTAGCGGCAGAGACTTTCTTCCGGGAGTTTTAACGGGGCAGATACTTGCCGTCAGGCTAGTCTTTTCTGCATTGGATAATATATTTTACAATCAAGTGTTAATTCCAAACGGACGGGAGAGAGAGGCTTGTATCGGAACGATAGCTGGAGCGGTGGCAAATTTGATTTTAAACGCCGTTCTCATTCCGATGTTTCAGGCGGAAGGAGCGGCGGTCGCTACAGTGATCTCGGAAGGCGTAGTTTTTTTCTATTTTGTAAAATTTACAAAGAATATAATCAGCCTGAGAATGATCTTTGAGGGAACAGGCTGTTATATTATAGCGGCGGTAATAATGGGCTGTTGGGTATACGGAGGTTTATATGTTGTTGAAAGCGCAGTACTGCAGCTTTTTATATTGGTTCCGACGGGCGTGATGATTTATGTTCTCGCCTGGTGGGTCATGAATAAAAAAGTGAGAAAAGCAAAAACTGATTGAATAAAGGAAGTGTTACATCAATGTTTAAGATAAGAAAAAGAAATTTGAGAAAAATAAGTGTTAATGTAAGTGTTTTTTTGATTTTTATTTTTGCCGCTTTTGCGCCGGTTTATGCACAGGAAGAGGCAGGACAATACAATGAATATTTGAAGGCGAATGAATCTGTTAAGGTGTCTTATTCGACTCACGTGCAGAAAAAAGGGTGGCAAGCCGCCGTTGCGAACGGTGAACGTGCCGGTACAATGGGATTGAACCTGAGAATGGAAGCGCTGCGGATTAATGTTGACAATATAAAGAATTATTCCGGAGATATTATATATAGAAGTCATATACAGACGTATGGATGGGAAGGAGAATGGAAGAAGAATAACGAGGTGTCGGGTACGACCGGAAAAGGAAAGAGACTTGAGGCAATTCAGATAAAACTGACAAAAGATCTTGAAAAGAAATACGATATTTATTATCGTGTACATGCCCAGACATACGGCTGGCTTGGATGGGCAAAGAACGGTACGAGCGCGGGTACTGTCGGCTGCTCTAAGAGGATAGAAGCGATTGAGATCGTAATGGTTGACAAGGGGGGAGCGGCCCCCGGGGAAACACACTACTCCTGTATTGATAATAATATCGGGATATCATATTCGTCGCATGTGCAGACTTTCGGATGGCAGGGGAATAAGAAAAACGGCGATACCTCAGGTACGGTTGGAAAGTCTAAAAGATTGGAAGCGGTCAAGATTAATCTGCTGAATTCTCCGTACACGGGCAGTATCGAATATCAGACGCATATACAGACCTATGGATGGGAAGGACAATGGGCTTCAAACGGGCAGTTGTCAGGAACGGAAGGAAAATCAAAGAGATTAGAAGCTATACGGATTCGCCTGACGGGAGAGCTGTCAGAGAAGCTTGACGTGTACTATCGCGTTCATTGCCAGAGAATCGGATGGATGGGATGGGCCAAGAACGGAGAGGAGGCCGGAAGTTCAGGATTCTCCTATAGATTAGAGGGGATAGAGATCTTATTACTTCCAAAGGGCGCAAGAACCTTTTCGGATGAGACGGCGTTCGTTTCAAAAGACGCTCAGACGGAACCTGCCGATTGGGATGTTGCAGAAGTTAAGACGAATCTGGAGAAAGCGGAGAGTTCGGTCAATATACCGATAGAATTGAAGTCCGTGCCGGCAGGAACGAATAGTCAGTCGGTGAATTGTTATTATACATGGAAGAACAATACTACCGGAGAAGAAGGAATCATCGGCGATACTTTATTAGGAAATTCTATAAGCTGGACGCCGCTTGTCTCGGGTGATTATACAATTACTATGACTGCGGCAGACGCTAGACAGAGAGAAGTAAAAAAGGAGATTTCGATTAAGATAATCCATGGAGCGATTAATCGGGGAGACGCTTTTTTTACGGCTCATATGGGATTGAGCAGTCAGGCGCCGAATAATTCTATTCCGGCCTTTGATCTGGCCGGAAAAGCCGGGTTTGATTCTATAGAGGCGGATGTTATGGAAACAAAAGACGGTGTTTTTGTTACGTCTCATGATGATAATCTGTCAAATATATGTGCCGTGAACGTGAATATTTCGGATTTAACATATAAAGAACTGCAGGATTATAATAAGTATCATATCAGTTATGGCAGCAATGTAGGTAAGTATTCTTATGAAGAATTGCGGATTCCGACATTAGAAGAGTATCTGGATGTATGTATAACATATGGCTGTATTCCGCAGTTAGATATCAAATGTCTTAAATCAATTGAGAGCGTCGCACAACTGTATAAAATATTATCGGATTATGGCGTACAGGACAGGGCGATTATAACTTCCTTCGATAACCTGTATTTACAGACGCTGCGTAATATGGATCCCGGTATAAGGCTGACGTATGGGGTTAATTCCACACAATATGTAGACGTTAACTGGCTGAAAACGAACAACGTAGGCGTATCTGTTGAATATTCTAAATTATTAGAGAGTAAGATCTACTTTGACAGTGATATTGATGTTAATGTCTATACCGTTAACGATAAGGCGGCGGCGGGTATACTGTTGGAGTATGGAATCGATTCCATCACAACGAATCAGATCTTATGGGACGGAGTGTCTTTGTGATATAATATGAGTTTAGGCATAATCTAATAGTCAAGGGGAATATGCATGCAAAAGATGACACTAAGAAAGATCATTATTATACCTGTGTATAATGAAGAAGAAAATATTGAAAGAACAGTAGAGTCAATCCAAAAGAATGCGTTGGATTTTGATTATATTATTATTAATGACTGTTCTACAGATCATACAAGGAAAATCTGTGAGGAAAATGGATTTAATGTAATTAATCTGCCGATTAATTTAGGAATTGGCGGGGCTGTGCAGACAGGCTACCGGTATGCGTACGAGCAAGGGTATGATGTGGCGGTACAGGTTGACGGGGATGGACAGCATGATCCTAAGTTTTTGGAAAAAATGGCGGTATATCTCCAGGAGAATGGCGTGGATATGGTGATTGGATCCAGATTTATTGAAAAGAAAGGATTCCAGTCATCCGCGGCCAGAAGGATAGGGATCAGTTTTTTTTCTATATTAATTAAGATATTAACAGGAAAGAAAATTACGGATCCAACATCCGGATTAAGGATGGTCGGAAGAAATGTCATGGATATTTTTTCAAAGGATTATCCAAGGGATTACCCGGAACCGGAAAGTGTCGTCGCTATTTTAAGAAGAAACCTGAAAGTGAAAGAGATACCTGTTATCATGCATGAAAGGGCGGGAGGCGTGTCTTCTATTTCTTTCAAAAACTCTGTTTATTATATGATTAAAGTAACGTTTGCAATATTAATTGAACGGATCAGAAAATATTAGGAGAATATCGGTATGATGGATATTAAGATACAATTAATCATTGGAGTTATCGTAGTATTAGCGTTGGCGGTCATTGTTAATATGATCAGAAAAAAAAGGCTGGAACTTAGATATGCGCTGGCATGGCTTCTGGTTGGAATATCGATATTGATCCTGGATTGTTTTCCGTATCTGATTGATTGGATGGCAGAGCAGTTTGGAATAGCAGATCCTGTTAATATGCTGTTCTTTTTAGGTTTTTGTTTTTCTTTAATGATTATATTTGTTCTAACGGTAGCGGTATCAAGGATGTCGATTAGAATTAAGCAGATGGCTCAGGAGATAGCGCTTCATGAAAAGGGATAAGGGAAATAATAAAATGAGTAAAAAACATAGGATATGTATTTTTTCAGCTCAATACCTCCCTCATATGGGAGGGTTGGAGCGCCATACTCATAATCTGGCGAAAAAATTGGCGGAAAGCGGATGTGAAGTTACAATAGTGACGTCAAATGTTGTAAACGCGGCTGTATATGAGCATTCAAAAAGGATGCGAGTATATAGAATGCCTTGCTTTAACTGGATGGACGGCCGTTTTCCCGTACCAAAGCCGAATAGACTGTTTTGTAAGATTCACCGTGTTTTGTCGGCTAAGGAATTTGACTTAATTATTGTAAGCACACGTTTTTATTTCCTGTCTTTGTACGGGATGTGTTACGCAAAACGTAAAGGTATAAAATGTATTACAATAGAACATGGGACAGGGCATCTGGCGACAGGTAACCGCTTTTTTGATGTTGTCGGCGAAGTATACGAACACTTGCTGACCGGAGTGGAGAGGAGAATTTGTACAGATTATTACGGCGTGTCTAATGCGGCTGTAAACTGGCTGACTCATTTTCATATTCGGGCAAAGGGGGTTTTATATAATTCCGTAGATTTGGAGCAGATAGAAAAGTTATACGAAGACCCGGTAAGAGATTTTAGAAAGGATTATCGGATACCGGATGATGCGGTTGTTATAGCCTATACGGGACGCCTGATAAAGGAAAAGGGAGTATTATCCCTGATTTGTGCGGTCAAAGAACTACATAAGAGATATGAGAGAATCTTTCTGTTCATAGCCGGCGAGGGGGAACTGAGGAATGAAATCGAGGAACAGGAGGAAGAATACATAGTATTGCTTGGCAAATTGGAATTTGAACAGGTAATTTCATTGCTGCGCCAGACGGATATTTTTTGTCTGCCTTCGGCATATCCGGAAGGATTTCCAACGTCTACGCTTGAGGCAATGTCCTGCAGATGTTATCCTCTGGTAACGGATAGAGGAGGAGCGCAGGAATTGATTTCAGATAGTTCTTACGGGAAGATCTTGTCTGATAACAGACCTGAGACATTAGTGAAGGCGATCGGTCAAATTATGTCGGATAGAGACAAGATGCGGGAGGTTTCGGCTAAAGGTTATCAAAGAGTAAAAGACTTCTTTACCTGGAATCGAGTGACAGGACAGATTATAGATATATGCGGGAAGAAAACTTCTTAGTGAAGAGCGGGTATATGAAGATCTTATCGGAGGAAGCATGGATAGAATAAAAAGTTGTATAAAAGAGCATAAGAAGCTGTCTTGCGTCTATCTCTGTTTTGCATGTATTATAGGTATCGCTATTATTATCATGTATGGGACGGAGATCCGGGACGTATTGCCGCAGCCCAGAAATGTAATGCGGGTAAAAGACGGTAAGGCGGCGCCGGATAATTTTGTTATGCTGACCGAGAAAACGAATATCGAGCAGAAGATATCTATGGTAAGCAAGTCTTTTACAGGTTTTTCTTTATGGTTTGAAGAGAATGAAACGGATCAGGATGCAAAGATTCGTGTAAAACTGTTCGATGCTTCAAGAAAATTAGTAGAAGAATGGGAATTTCGTACCAGCGATATACCGGAGGATACTTTTTTTAATTTTTATGTTCCGAAGATAGACGTCAATATAGGAGACACATATTTTATTGATATCGCAGCGGACTCTGATAATAAAACGACGGTGCCTATGGGGATATCACAGCGGACTTCTTATATGAAAAACGATCTGTTCAGTGAAATAAAGATAAATGGCAGAACAGGGATAAAAAATATAGAAGGCGAGTATTTACTGGATTATCAGATCCTTGACGGGACGTGCGAATCTTTAAAATACTTTTTTTTATTTGTAGTAATACTTATATTTGCCTTGATTGGGATTGTTTTTATCCTGCTTGTTACACAGCCAAAAAAGGAATGGGTTTTTGTTTTTATGGCATTGTTACTGGGAGGTCTCTATTTGCTGGTCATTCCTCCTTTTGCAGCGCCGGACGAGGGGACTCATTTTATAACGGCGTACGCGCAAAGCAGTACGTTATTGGGAAGAAACGTCGATGATGAAGAAGGAAATGTTATATTTGAACCGGATGGAGCGATTTTTTTTGTAAGAAAGGATTATCCGGATAAAAGTAGTTATGCTACTTACATACGGGGTCTTTTTGGAAAAGAAGAGAATATTGTCCGGAATGAGATCTCGTGCAGAAAAAGTCTGAACAGAAAGAGTCTGGGATATGTGCCGCAGGTGACTGGGCTTATGCTGGGACGCCTGCTGCAAGTAAAGGGCATCGGCCTGTTCGCTATGGGAAGGGTCATGGCGCTATTCTGGTATTGTTTCCTTATGTTTTGGAGTATACGTTTAATACCTGACTTTGGAAAAAATATCCTGTTTGTCGTCGGCTTGCTGCCGATGACGGTGCAGCAGATCGTGTCATACAATTATGATTCTGTGCTGCTTGGCGCTTCTTTCTTTGCGACAGCATACTTTTTCTATCTGGTCTGTGACAAAAGAAAAGAACAGATCCAGATAAAGGATTATCTGGTGGTAGGAGTTCTCGTTTTAATCATAGTGCCGATCAAATTTATATACATTCCGCTTCTGGGAATAGGATTGCTGATTCCGAAAGAGAAATTCGGCGGAATAAGAAAGAAAGCGTGCTGTATCGGCGCAGTGATCGCCTCCAGTTTGCTGATTATACGAATCGTAAATTGGGGGAGAATTTCAAACGCCGTATCGGTAGGAAGCGGGACGGGAATAAGCAAATATACATTGACGGATTGTATCCAGAATCCGATCCAGATATTTGTAATGTTCTTTAAAACGATAGAGCGCTATGGTTCGATGTATTTTCAGTCCATGCTCGGCTCTTCGCTCGGATGGCTTGAAATAGAAATTCCAGATATCATTATATGTGGTTTTGTAATATTATTGTTCTGCAGTCTTTTGGAGTTACAGGATGTCCGTCAGTGGAGAAGAAATGAACGTATATGGTTTATTGTGTTATCAGCGGGAATTGGAGGGATGGTAATCCTGTCTTTATTATTAGATTGGACGCCGAAGGGTTCCGCGGTGGTCGAGGGCGTACAGGGACGGTATTTTCTTCCGATACTGCCGCTTTTGCTGCTGGCAATACAGAATCAGACGATTGTCCTGAGAAAGAAGCTGGATACATTTCTGGTCAGCGGCGTGATGTTTTTGCAGATTGCGGCTGTACTCTGCGTCGTATCTACAGTGGCGGCGAGATGAAAAGATGTTGCAAGAGATTGATCGCAGGCATAGCTTGCTATTTCAAAGAGGGAATGCTATAATATGCAAAATGTTATTTTGTTAAATGCAGAGAATAAGGTCATAGAGGGAAGAAAATGACTAAATATATAGAAAATTTCAAAAAATTTCAGCCACTTTTGTATGAATTGGTTGCGAGAGACGTAAAAATCAAATACCGCAGATCTGTATTGGGGGTTCTATGGACTTTGTTGAACCCTCTTTTAATGATGGCAATATTGTCGGTCGTGTTCTCGAATTTATTTCGTTTTGAAATTGAAAATTACTCCTTGTACCTTCTGGCAGGGCAGATTTTATTCAATTTCTACAATGAGTCTACCTCCGGCGCCATGACGGCGATATTAGGAAACGCGTCGTTGATCAAGAAAGTGTATATTCCTAAATATTTGTTTGTTGTTTCAAGGATTGCATCCAGCTCTATTAACGTCCTGTCTTCATTCTGCGCGTTGATATTGGTGATGCTGTTTACCAGGGCGGAGTTACATTTTACAATGTTTCTGGTGGTGATACCTCTGTTTTATATCGTGGTGTTTTCACTGGGGGTAGGGTTGATACTCGCGGCTCTTACCGTGAAATTCAGGGATATCATACATCTTTACGGGGTATTCATGACTGCGCTTATGTATCTTACGCCGATTATCTATCCTATCGAGATGCTGCCGGGATGGGTGAAGACGATCGTCAGGCTGAATCCGCTGACAGGTATTCTTGATATATTCAGAGGTGTGGTAATATATAATACAGTGCCTTCCGCCGCTCAATTCATAGTTTCATTTGTGATAGTATGTTTCATGTTATTGCTTGGCTTATGGGTATTCTATCGGCAGCAGGATGAGTTTATATTGAATCTATAGATAGTTGGAGAGTAGAGTGATGAGAGATATTATCATTAAAGCGGATCATGTATCGATGCGTTTTAACCTGGCTTCCGAGAAAGTAGATAACATGAAAGAATATTTCATCCGGAGACTGAAACGCAAGGTCAACACGGATGATGAATTTTGGGCGCTTCAGGATGTGAGTTTTCAGATAGAAAAGGGAGAATCGGTCGCGTTGATCGGTTTGAACGGATGTGGGAAGAGCACGATGCTTAAGACGATAGCAGGAGTCTTGAAACCCACGAAGGGGAAAGTGACTATAAATGGAAGCATTGCGCCGATGATCGAACTGGGGGCGGGATTCGATATGGATCTGACGGCAAGGGAAAACGTGTATTTAAACGGCGCGATTCTGGGCTATAATAAGGAGCAGATGAGATCATATTATGATGATATTGTAGAGTTTTCTGAGCTGACGGATTTCATGGACGTTCCGGTTAAGAACTTTTCGTCAGGTATGCTGGCCCGTCTGGCTTTTTCCATTGCTACGATAGGGAAACCGGATATCCTGATTGTGGATGAAGTTTTATCGGTGGGAGATTTCAGGTTCCAGGAGAAATGCGAGAAAAGAATCCATGGCATGATGAAGGAAGACACTACGATTTTGTTCGTATCACACAGTATCGCGCAGGTGAAGAAGATCTGTAAAAGAGCGATATGGCTTGAGAAAGGACATATACGTGAAGACGGGGCAAGTGAAGAAGTCGGTAGCAGATTCGAGAGAGCTTATTATGCGGGTGAATTAGAATAATAGAAGGTTGGAGCGGGCATGAAGATATGGAAGAAGATCATACTTGTCGTCCTGATTATCCTGTCAGCGGCTGCGTATTCTTATGGCGAGTGGCCAAGAGCGATCTATGATACGGATGTCAGCAGCAGCGTATATGAGAATTCGGGTGAATTGACAGAAGGAATGGTTTTTGAACAGCGGTTTGTATGCAGTGACGAAGGATTCTGCGGGCTGAAAGTAAAACTAACGAAGTTAGACCATCTGAAGATCGGAGTATACAGCTGGAAGATACAGGAGACGGAATCAGGAACGATAGCGGGAAGCGGCATGATCGATGAAAGCATGACGGAAAATAAGATATTTGAAAGCGCCAGCGCGTTAAAGAGGGGGAATATCGAATTGGATATTCCGGATCAGAAGGGAAGCGAAGGGAAAGAATATCTGTTTACTATAGAAGCTAAGGACGTAGAGCCGGAAGAGACGATGGCAGTCTATCTAACGAATAAAAGCGGAAACGACAGCTTTTTGAAAATCGGGGAAGAAGATTCGAACCAAGTCGGAGTGATTAAGCTGCGTTATCATAGGTTTAACTATGAGACGTTTATTGTTTTCTTAGGAATTATGACGTATCTGGCGGTATTCATCAAGTTTATGTATAGATTATTCAGATAGCAAAGGAGATTAAGATGGACGTATCAATTGTAATTCCCACAAAGAATGCGGGGGAGATCCTGGACAAAGTGTTGGACAGGGTATTCAGACAGGAGACGGAATATGAATACGAGGTCATCTGTGTGGATTCGGGATCAAGCGACCAGACGGTATCGGCGATTAAAAAATATCCGTGTCTTTTGTATGAGATACCGGCGTCGGAATTCGGTCATGGAAAGACACGGAATTTTGGCGCGTCGAAGGGGAGCGGAGAATTTATTGTATTCATCACGCAGGACGCGGTACCGGCGTCAAAGAGATGGCTGCAGAATTTTATTGACGCCATGAAGTCTGATCCGGAAATTGTAGGCGGATTTGGAATTCACTACCCTTATCCGGATTGTAATATTATTGATAAGAGAGATTTATATTATCATTTTAAGAATTTCGGCGAGGATAATACAATCTATCAGATTACGGATGAGAACAGAGAGAGATATGAGACGGAGGAAGGTTACCGCCATCTGTTGTGTTTCTTTTCCGATAATAACTCTTGCGTCAGGAGAGACGTGTTCGAGAAATACCCGTATGAGGACGTGAATTTTGCCGAAGACCAGATATGGGCAAGAAAGATGATCGAGATGGGCTGTAAGAAGATATATTGTCCCCATGCTCCGGTTTATCATTCACATAATTATAAATTGTCTACTTATTTTACAAGATACTTTGACGAATATAAAGGATTGTATTATCTGCAGGATTTTCTTATCTCCACCAGTTGGCTTAAGCTTCCGCTTCAGGTCGCCAAGCATATACTTGCGGACGCAAAATATATCCGGCGTCTTGATATGCCGAAAAGGGAAAAGTTATATTGGCTTAGATATTCCGTGTGCAGGAATTTGAGCCGGTATTACGGAGGATATCTGGGAGGAAAGTATGACGGCTATCCGGAGAAAGTCCAGCAGTGGCTGGACCGCAGAGTATCACAACAGTATAAGCAAAGAAAGGCGTAATAAGATATGAGTATGAAGGATTTGAAACTTTTTTTTCAAAAATTAATTCCGTTTCTTAAGAAAAGAGGAATAAAGGGCGCTGTAAAAAAAGTAATGCAGAAGCTGCAGGTTATTCCGGAAAAGGCGCGGTATATCGAACATTATGAATTTGTGGTAGATCAGACGAGGGTACCGCTCAATCGGCAGGAATATGAAAAGCATAAGGATGACGAGGTGAAGATATTGAACTGGATTATCCCTGAGATGGGAAAGGGATCCGGCGGACATCTGAATATCTTCCGTTTTATTTCTAATTTAGAGAACATGGGATTCCACAGCAGATTGTATCTCTATCAGACTCCGAATTACAGGGATAATCAATCGGTGATTGCTTTCTTAAGAGAAAATTTTCCGATACTGGATGAGAGAGTAGAGGCGTTCTGGGACGTCAGATTCGCAGAATTTGCTCATGGAGTTATAGCTACGTCCTGGGAGACGGCATATTACGTCAGCAGGTTTGATAATGCGATTTCAAAGTTTTACTTTGTGCAGGATTACGAGCCGTATTTCTTTGCGCGAGGATCTCAGTATGAATTTGCAAAGCACACTTATGAGCTGGGACTTCGGGGAATCACGGCCGGTGATTGGCTGAAGGATAAGCTGACGAATGAATTTAATATGCAGGCCGATAGCTTTGGATTTTCTTATGACAGGGATATCTATATGCCGAAGAAAAAGAAAAGCGGGAAAAAGAGAGTCTTCTTTTACGCAAGACCTGTTACGCCAAGGCGGGATTTTGAGCTGGGGCTTCTGGCGTTGGATTTGTTGTGTAAGAAGATGCCGGAGGTAGAGATCATATTTGCAGGATGGGATCTGACTGCGGCGGAGATTCCGTTTCAATATAAGAGTCTCGGGATTGTTGAGATCAGTAAGCTGTCGAATATCTATGCCCAGTGCGATATGTGTTTGATTATCTCGAATACGAATCTGTCGCTGCTTCCGTTAGAGGTAATGGCGTCTAATTCCGTGGCGGTATGTTCAAAAGGAGAGAACAGTACGTGGCTTGTGAATGAGGAGAATGCGATCCTTGTAGATTATGACCCGCGTAATATGGCGGAGACATTAGAGTACTATCTGAAGCATGAAGATGAATTGGCGAAGATCAGAAAGAATGGCCTTGAGTTTGCCAGATCAACGTCATGGGAAGCAGAAGCTGTTAAGGTGAAGGAAGCATTATTGAAGGGAATCGCAGAAGATGGGGAAAAATAGAAAGGTTTTGATCATCGGAGGGAATGGGTTCATAGGAAGGAATTTCCTTAAGAGACTGGTCGAGAGAGATGATCTCAGCGTGTACAGTTTTGATTTAAGCATGCCTGCGGATAAGATCCCGGGAGTTATTTATAAAGAAGGAGATTTCTTCGACGATCATGTATTAAAGAAGAACGTGGAAGATATGGATCTGATTATACATTCTCTGTGCACGGTGAATCCGGGTAACTCAAATGATAAGTATATGCAGGGATATGGGCGTGATTTTCTGCAGACAGTAAAGTTATGCGGGTTATTGGCGGAGCAGAAGGCAAATATGATATTTCTTTCTTCCGGGGGAACCGTATACGGCGTGCAGGAATCCCAGCCGATCAAAGAGACGGCGCTGCCGGTTCCGATCAATCACTATGGAAGTTTGAAATTGTGTATCGAAAACGTTATCCGCACATTTAACACACAGAGACATACGAAGATGCGGATAGCCAGAATATCAAATCCTTTTGGTCCGGGACAGGATTATCAGAAAGGCGTGGGTTTTGTAGACGCCGCGGTTAAGAAGATGATTCGCGGCGAGGAATTGGAGATATGGGGAGACGGGGAAACCGTCCGGGATTATATTTATATTGAAGACGTGTGTAAGATGCTGGAAACTCTGGTTGATTATGAAGGGGAAGAA
Organism: uncultured Dorea sp.; assembly: GCA_910585725.1. Taxonomy (GTDB): domain Bacteria; phylum Bacillota; class Clostridia; order Lachnospirales; family Lachnospiraceae; genus Sporofaciens. The sequence continues at coordinate 44,082 of CAJUFA010000025.1, forward strand.
GAAGTATTCAATATCAGCTCGAACGAGGGCGTTACACAGAATAAAGTTATAGAAATACTGAAAACCCTGGATAGGAATATTCAAGTGGTTTATAAGGAAGCAAGAAGCGTTGATGTGAAAAGGATTGTTCTGGATAATTCTAAAATCAGGAAATATTATCAGGGAGATATACGCAGTTTTGAAGAAGGATTAAAGGAATATTACAGGTATTTATCCTGCCGGTCAGAGGTTTTGTCATAATGATGGATTTCTTCTTATGCAGGGTATGATTTCAGAGGAAAGACTGTATAGAGGGATGGAAGATATGGCGGAATCAGCTTTGTCAGTATTTCGAAATGAGAGAAAATATCTTGTGCCGTGGGGCAAGGCAGTATCGATGCGGGGGAAATTTGACGAGATATTATCTCGCGACCGACATTCAGGAACTTCAGGGTATGTGGTAAGAAGCCTTTATTTTGATTCGATTAATAATGTGGATTATAAGACGAAGCTTTCGGGAGTAGAAAAGCGCAAGAAGATACGCATCCGGTCTTATCCGCCTGGCATAGGTACGTGTAAACTGGAACTGAAGGAGAAATACGGCGACCGGCAGCAGAAGATCAGCCTGCGGATTTCAAAAGAAGACGTGGAGAGGCTGTCCAGGCTTGACTATGGCGTATTGACGAAATATTTCGACGAATCCCAGGCCGCCGTAAAGATCTATACTGAGATGGTTATGGGAGGATACCGTCCGGTGGCGTTGGTTGAATATGACCGGGTTGCCTATACATATCCATTATATAATACAAGGATTACTTTAGATATGAATCTGCGGGGTTCTGAGGGGAATCTTGACCTTTTTGACGAGGAGCCGTTATATACGGTTTTTATGCAGGAAGAGATGGTCTTAGAGGTGAAATACGACCAGAGGCTGGCGAGGTTTATCTCGGATATACTGAAGCAGTATCATTTGACGCAATGCTCTGTGAGTAAATATTGCATAGGAAGAAAGATTTTTTGTGATTTTGAATTCTGATAAAAACAAAAAAAGAACAGAAGAGGAAAAGTAACCGTCATGGGAAAAGATGAGATTCTGAACTATTTTTATACGAATAGCGCTGATCTGGGAATTAATAGTATGATAATCATTATGTTTGGCGGATTGGTGATCGGAGCCTTTATTTACCTTACATACTTTATTACATACAGGGGTGTGGCGTATAATGCAAAGTTTAATGCTTCTCTTATAATTATATTGCTGATCTGTGTCGTTATTATGCTGATGATCAGTAGTAATATCGTGATATCTTTAGGTATGGTGGGCGCTCTGTCCATCGTGCGTTTTCGTACGGCGGTCAAGGACAGCCGGGATACGGTATTTATCTTCTGGGCGATCGCAGAAGGGCTGAGCGTAGGATCGCAGAATTTTAAGCTTGCGCTGGTTACGACGCTTTTTATAGGAATAGTGATCGCGGGCGTCAGTTTCATTCCCGGCGGAAGAAACAAATATCTGATGATTGTGCGGGGCAGAGAAGAGTCGATCGATCATACGGAGCTGATGGCGGCGATCCGGAAAGCGGCGCCTTACATTAAGCTTCGTTCTCTTAATAAAGAGGAAACTCATCAGGAGATGATCTTTGAAGTCAGAGTCAGAGGAGAACTGGGGGCAGAAAAGTTGAATCAGATATTCGATGTAAAGGGCGTCAAAGCAGTAAATTGGGTAGCTGAATCAGGTGAGAACGTAGGATAAAGAGGATGCGGAAAAAAGCTGGATACAGGATAGGATATCTGACTATTGCCATTATAGGATTATGGGCTTGCGTCAGATATTATTATGTAAAAGATTATAAATCGATGGAAGCGGTGCAGACGCATGTGAACGGCGACATGATTACATTCAGTGAGGACAGCGGTTTTTATGGGGAATCCATATCTGTCTCATTGAATAAGAATGTGGAAGTTCCGGCTTCTGCCCGTATTTATTATACTTTAGACGGAGATGATCCGACGGAAGACAAGAAAGAATATACGGCTCCTATATATTTGAGGAAGAAAGACGCTGTAAACGTATATCCGCTGAAAGCGGTTGTCTGTTATGACGGAGAATATAGCGAGATATATGAGAAGACATATGTATTGTGCGATGATATAGAGAATGAATTAGATGTAGACGTGGTCAGCGTTACCAGCGACAGGGAGAATCTGTTTGATTATGAGACGGGTATAATGGTACCGGGAAAAACGTATGACGATTCTGCAGAAGAAAACGGCGATAAGGGAGGATATATTCGTGGAAATTACAATAACAGAGGAAAGGAATGGATTCGCGACGCACATGTCGCTATATTCAGCCCGGAAGGTAATCTGGCGGTAGATCAAAACATCGGACTTGGGATATCGGGGGGAACTTCGCCGAGATTTGAAGTAAAATCATTAAAATTGTGCGCAGATGATATCTACGATGAGGAACACGATAAGATCAGATATGACCTGACGAACCAGGAGTTAAAGACGGCGCCATACTCTTTTGTAAATGAATATAAGAGTATTCGATTAAGATCAGGGAGCCAGGATATGGAATATGGGAATATAAGATCTGCGGTTGTAAGCAGGCTTGCACAATTAAGCGGGTCGGACCACTGTACGGCGACAAAGCGCTGCGTGGTATATCTGAACGGCGAATATTATGGGCTCTTTGATATGCAGCAAAATTATTCGGATTCATATCTTGCAAATCGGTTTGGGCTGGAGACATCGGAATGTATAGAGAAGATCAAGGGACTTGAGAGCGAAGTGTTTTCTGAAGGGGGAGTCTCGGAGTATTTCAACAGGGATCTGAACGATACGAATAACCGCCGAATCTTAGAACAATATGTAGATATGGATAATTATCTGTTTTATTGCGCCATTCATATACTGTGCAATAATACGGACTGGCCGGAAAATAATTTTGAAATGTGGCGTTATACAGGTCAGTATGACGCCGGGAATAAATACAGCGACGGAAGATTCAGGTTCCTGATCTATGACACGGATTTGGTATTTAGTACGGATCTGTTCCCGGAATTTTTTATGGGCTCTACAGGAGACATATTTGTATCCCTGATGGAGAGGATAAATTATGTGTCAAAATCCTTGTTTTCTAACGTTATGAAGTCTGCGTACTACCGGGATAAACTGGTCGTCTATATCCAGGATCTGCTGAATACTTCTTTTTCGGAAGAAAGTATAATGAAAGTCCTTCGGGAAGAGGATGAGAAAATAGCAAAGCTAAGAGAGCTATATTATGACGACGAATTCGTTGAAAACGCAGAATTATATGTAGAGGAGATCATGAAGGCGGCCAAAAGCCGGCCATATGAAATGGAAGGTAATTTTGGCAGATATTTCGGGCTGTATGAAAAGTATGCGTTCAGCCTGCAGACGTCAGAGGGCGTCGCCGTTATGTGGAATCAGACAAGTATATTTGAAGAGAAGCGTTATGAGAATCAGTACTATAGATCTTGTGATATGGTACTGCGCCAGGAAGCATATCCAGGATACGCGTTTCAATACTGGCTGGTAAACGGAAAGAGAGTGTATACTTCGGTATTGGCGGTAACGGACGAGATGGTCCTCGGGGGGAAAGTGGATATCCGGGCGATTGCTTCCAGGGACGGGACCGCGCAGATCGTTATCAGTGAGTTGTCGGCAGAAGGTTCTTCGGATTGGATCCGGATTAGTAATGCGGGATGCGAACCGGCTGATCTGCGAAGATATTATATTTCGGACGACGGCGATAATCTGATGAAATATCAGCTGCCGGATATTGTGTTGGAGGCAGGGGAATCTATCGTGGTCTATGGAAGTAAGAATTATCAGGCTGTGGGGGATTATATCTGTAATTTCAGTTTGAATGAAAATGAAATATTATTTCTGAGTAACGAGAAAGAAATACTATTTCAGCTTCCTGTTCCTAAAATGAGCGCTATAGAAACATACGGGCGTTACGAGGGCAGCAACGTATGGCGTTTTTTTAGGAAAGAGAGCGGATTCTGATTAAAAAAGTTTATAAAAAATAACATTATTAATTGACAAAAAGTTTAATAATAGTATAATAGATTTTGTGTAAAAGTTTAGTAAAAAATTATTTTAAGTTTAGAGATATTGTGTGTAAGAAAGAGAGTGTAGAAGAAAGCAAGAAAGGAAATGGACGTCCGTATGGAAATGGAGTATGTGAATGAGCACATAGGCAGGAAGATTAAGGATCTACGCAACAGAAACGGTCTGACGCAGCAGGAGTTAGCGGACAGAACGGAACTTACCAAGGGATTTATCTCACAGCTGGAGAGAGGTCAGGTGTCGCCGTCGATCGTTACGCTTTTGGATCTGATCGAGTGTCTGGGAACGACTGCCTCTGAGTTTTTTAAAGAGGCGGAGGAAGAACATATCGTCTATTCGGAAGAGGGATTCTTTGAAAAGGTGGACGAGGCGGGGAACAGTATTCAGTGGATCGTTCCGACGGCGCAGAGATATCGAATGGAACCGCTTTTGGTAGCGCTTAACCCGCATCAGAGTCTGGAAGAGGATAAGCCCCACGACGGTGAGGAATTTGGTTATCTGATAACAGGCAGACTTAAGCTTTATCTTGGGGATAAAGCTTATCAGGTGAAGTCCGGTGAGAGTTTCTATTATCCGGCGAACCGGAGACATCGGATCGAGAATCCCGGCAGCAAACCTGCCAGATTTGTATGGGTCAGCACGCCGCCGACATTTTAGTACGACATTTTATTGATTTTGATATAGTGGAGAGAGGTTATGGAGCAGAATATTATTGAATTGAAGCATATTACAAAGACATACAAGGATGGTTTTACGGCGGTGTCGGATTTTAATCTGGAGGTGAAGAAAGGGGAGTTTATTACGTTTCTTGGTCCGTCCGGCTGCGGAAAGACGACGACGCTTCGTATGATCGCGGGATTTGATCTGCCGACGGATGGAGAGATTCTTTTAAACGGCAGATCGATTACAGAACTGCCGCCGAATGAGCGGCCCATCAATACGGTGTTCCAGAGGTACGCGCTGTTTCCTCATATGAATATCTATGAGAATATCGCGTTTGGGCTGCGTCAGAAGAAGACGCCGGAGAATGTGATCGCTAAGAAGGTGAGGAAGGTCTTAGAACTGGTAGACCTGGAAGGATTCGAGAAGAGGAGTATTGACACTTTGTCCGGCGGGCAGCAGCAGAGAGTTGCCATCGCACGGGCGGTAGTCAACGAGCCTCAGATTCTTCTCCTGGATGAACCGCTGGGAGCGCTGGATCTGAAGATGCGTAAGGAGATGCAGCTGGAGCTTAAGGAGATGCATCGGGAACTCAGCATTACTTTTATCTATGTCACCCATGACCAGGAGGAAGCGCTTACGATGTCGGATAAGATCGTGGTTATGGCGGAGGGGAAGATGCAGCAGATCGGGACTCCGGAAGATATTTATAACGAACCGATCAATGCATTCGTGGCGGATTTCATAGGGGACAGTAATATATTCAACGGGATCATGACAGGAAAGCTTAAAGCGCGTTTTTGCGGCGGGGAATTTATCTGTGTGGACGACGTAGAAGAGGGAACGCATATTACTGCGGTGGTGAGACCGGAGGATGTGATTCTGACGGAACCGGCCAGGGGACAGATCCGGGGCATCGTTACTTCCGTGATATTCAAGGGGATACATTATGAGATCACGGTGGAATCCGGAAAGAATGAGATTGTCGCGCAGTCCGTGTACTCGGCGAAGGCCGGGGATCTGGTCGGAGTTCGTGTTGATCCGGATAATATCCATATCATGATCGCGGAGGATCATACGAATATCTTCCGGGCAGAGATCAATAAGAACAATGAACTGGAATATAACGGCAATGTTTTGGACGTAGCGTTGACTTCTGTTATAAAAGGAAGCAGGCAGTTGGAGGACGGAACGATTCTGGACGCTAATGGTTCAGAGATAGATACCGAGAAGCTTAAGATCAAAATATCTATCAAACCTCAGGATATCGAACTGACGGATGAGCAGGAAGAGGGGCTGGTACAGGGGTATATCAGTAACCTGATTTACAAGGGCGACCATTATAGTTATGTTATACATACGGATTTGGAACAGGATTTTGTGGTTAACGACGAATATCTGTGGAACATGGACGATCAGGTAGGCTTATTGATGCCGGTGGAGAAGATGGTCTTTTCAGTGAAGAAATAGGGGGAGGATACATGTACAGACATCTTTTTTCCAGAAAGAATCTGGGAATTCCATATGTGCTTTTTCTGGCGCTTTTTGTGATGGCGCCGCTGTTTGTGTTGTTCTATTATGCGTTTACAAATGGAGAAGGGGAGTTTACTGTGTTGAATCTGACGGGATTCTTCACGGATCCGAATACGCTGGGAACGCTTTGCTACAGTTTTGGGATTGCATCGGTTACTACCGCGGTATGTCTGCTTATGGCTTATCCGGTGGCGTACGTTCTGGCAACCAGTAAACTGAGGTCGAAATCGGTTATCCTGATGCTCTTTGTTATGCCGATGTGGATTAATTTCTCTCTTCGGATTACCGCGTTGAAAGAGATCCTTACCTGGATCGAGGGGAGTCTGGCTTATCATCCGTTTCTGAATACGGTGCTTGGTATGAGTTATGATTTTCTTCCTTTTATGATTCTGCCGATCTATACGACGATCTCTAAATTGGACGACGCTCTGCTTGAAGCTGCCAGAGACCTGGGAGCGGGGAATATACAGGCTTTTTTGAAGGTTACGCTGCCTTTGTCTATGCCGGGGATAGTGAGCGGAGTATCTATGGTATTTTTGCCGGCGATGACGAATTATGTCGTACTGGATATGCTGTATAACAGTACTTATATCATGGGAAGCCTGATTGGAAGTTACTTTGCGGCATACAACTGGCACGGCGGTTCCATGATCGCGTTGATTCTCCTGGGGATCGTCTGCTTGTTTACGTTATTTACCCGGGGAATTGAGGAAGAGAATACACGGGGAGGAATGCTGTTGTGATAAAGAAAGTTTGGAAGAGTCTGGTTATTATCTTCGTTCTTCTGTTTCTGTACCTGCCGATTCTGGTGCTGATGGCGTACAGTTTTACGGATGCGACGAATATCGGCGCGATCAGGGGATTTTCCCTGCATAATTATGCGACGCTTTTTACGACGCCGGAGTTGGTACATATGATCCTGGGGACTGTGGTTCTTGCGCTGTCGTCGGCTCTCCTTGCGACGATTCTCGGAACTCTGGGCGCCATCGGTACATTCTACTCTAAGAAGACGATGGCGTCGGCAGTTACGACGATGAATCAGGTGCCGGTGGTCAATGCGGATGTGGTGACCGGTTTTTCGATCTGTATTCTGTTGGTTGTGGTATTCGGCGTCAGTAAGGATACCTTCATTCCGCTGGTTGTCGGACATGTAACGCTGTGCGCGCCTTTTGTGTTTCTGTCTGTGATTCCAAAATTAAAACAGATGGATTCCAGTATCTATGAGGCGGCGCTTGATTTGGGCGCGACGCCTTTTACCGCGCTGATTCGGATCGTGATTCCTCAGATATTCCCAGGAATTGTCTCGGGGTTTGCGCTTGCGGTTACATTGTCTCTGGATGATTATTTTGTGGCGACGTATACGAAGCCGGCGACGTTTGATACGATCAGTACTTATGTTGTGAACGCGACCAAGGGCGCTCAGACGACGATCAAGACTGCATTGTGGGCATTATCAACGGTGATCTTTCTGTTAGTCGTCCTCCTTACCGTAATGATGAATCTGCGGGCGGAAAGGGGCAGTCAGGAAAGGAGCGGCGTATGATTAAGAAGTTAAGGGGCGTTTTTTCTTCCGGAGGGGCGGCTTTGATAACGAGTGGTATGATCGGAATGTGCGTGTGCGGCATGCCTGTGAACGCATATGCCTCGGACGCCGTCGGAAAGGAAGAGGAACAGTCGGTTACTCTGCGAATCAGTAACTGGGAAGAATACATAGATCTGGGAGGATGGGACGAAGAAGACGTCATAGATCTTGACAGCGGCGATATCATCGGAGAACGATCGATGATCCAGGATTTTGAAGAATGGTATTACGAAAATTACGGAATCAGGGTAAAGGTGGAATATTCTACTTTCGGAACGAACGAGGACCTGTATAATATGCTGACCCTTGGGGATACCTATGACCTGGTATGTCCGTCAGAGTATATGATTATGAAGCTGATGACAGAAGATCAGCTGGTGCCGTTATCAGAAGATTTCTTTGATACGGCAGATGAAAACAATTATTATATTAACGGAGTCTCGCCTTATATCCGGTCTGTTTTCGAAAATAATGAGATACAGGGAAGGCCGTGGAGCGATTACGCCGCCGGGTATATGTGGGGAATTACGGGAATCGTATACAATCCTGCATTAGTGGAGGAAAAAGATGCCTCCAGCTGGCGGATTCTGAATGACCCGGCATACCACAGACAGATTACGATCAAAGATAATGTGAGAGATTCCTACTTTGCGGCAGTGGGAGCAATCAAGTCGGAACTGCTGACTTCGGAAGAGTTTCTTAAGTCTCCGGATTATCAGGAACGTCTGGAAAATGAGATGAATGATACCTCAAAGGAGACGATCGACAGGGTTCAGGAATATCTTCAGGATGTGAAAGATAATGCATATTCCTTCGAGACAGATTCTGGAAAAGCGGATATGGTCACCGGAAAGGTGGCGGCGAATTACCAATGGTCCGGAGACGCGGTTTATACTATGGATCAGGCGGATGAGGATGATTTCCCGCTTGCTTTTGCGGTTCCGCAGGAGTCCACCAATATATATTTTGACGGATGGGTCATGTTGAAGAACGGAGTCGGAGAGGATACGGCGAAGCAGCATGCGGCGGAAGCATTCATGAACTTTACTTCCAGGGCGGATAATGTAATCCGGAATATGTACTACATCGGTTACACGTCTGTAATTTCCGGAGGCGGCGATATGAGGATATTCGAATACGCGGATTGGTGTTATGGTGCGGAAGAGGGCGAAGAGGATGTGTCGGAATATGATCTGGGGTACTTCTTTGCCGGAAACGATGCAGAAGAGGAGAAAGACCGGTATGTTATCACCGCGCCTTCAGATCAGGTGTACCGGCAATTGTTCGCGCAGTATCCGTCTCAGGAAGCCATCTTACGGTCGGCGCTTATGGTATGTTTTGACGACGAGCAGAATCAGGCGATCAATCAGATGTGGATCAATGTGCGGTGCTATAATATTCACGATATACCGGTCTGGGTGTGGGGCGCGGCGGGAGCCGCAGCGGCGCTTTTGGCGGTATTCGGCGGAAGAAAGCTGTTGAAAGCGGCGGGCAGATAGTTATAATAGATATATTTAGAATAAAAACAAATAAAAAAGCTGGTTGAGAGGTCTGAATAATGAAAATTATAGTAGCAGGATTGGGCTACGTTGGTTTGTCTAATGCGGTCCTGTTGTCGCAGAAGAATGAAGTGTATGCTTATGATATTGTACAGAGCCGTGCGGATATGGTGAACGCGGGCCAATCCCCGATTATAGACAGGGAGATTGAGGAATATCTGGAACAGAAGGCGTTGTCGCTTCGCTGCGGCACGAGACTGGAATCGGAATTAGATTATGCAGATTTTGTGGTTATCGCTACGCCGACAAACTATGATCCGGAGATGAATTATTTTAATACGTCGTCGGTAGAGAATGTTGTCGATAAAGTGAATGAGATTAACCCTGACGTCGTAATCGTGATTAAATCTACTGTGCCGGTAGGGTATACAGAAAGACTGGTGAAGAGATATCCAAATTGTCGGTTTCTGTTTTCACCCGAGTTCCTGCGGGAAGGGCGGGCTTTATATGATAATCTGTATCCGTCAAGGATCATAGTCGGAGCGCCCAAAGATGATGAATTTCTTCACGAGAAGGCCGAGGTATTTGCAGAGCTTTTGAAACAAGGAGCCGTAAAAGAGGATATTAGAGTTCTTCTTACGGATGCTACGGAAGCCGAGGCAATTAAACTGTTCGCAAATACATATCTGGCTTTGCGCGTGGCGTATTTTAATGAATTAGACACTTATGCCGAGATAAAAGGGTTAGATGCAAGACAGATTATAGAGGGCGTCGGTTTAGATCCGCGTATCGGCTCACATTATAATAATCCATCCTTTGGATATGGGGGGTATTGTCTGCCAAAAGACACGAAACAGCTTCTTGCCAATTATCAGGACGTGCCGAATGAAATCATGAGGGCAATTGTGGAAGCAAACCGTACCAGAAAGGACTTTGTAGCGACCCAGGTGTTGAAGAGGAAGCCCCAGATCGTAGGCGTTTATCGGTTGGCGATGAAAAGCAATTCTGATAATTTCAGGCAATCTTCTATTCAGGGAGTGATGAAGAGAATGAGAGGAGAAGGCGTTGAAGTTGTTATATATGAGCCGATGCTTCATGAGACAGAATTTTTTAAGTCAAGAGTTATAACTGATATAGAGGAATTTAAGAAAATGTCGGATGTGATTATAACAAATCGGTATGATAAGTTACTGGATGATGTGAAGGAAAAAGTGTATACAAGAGATATTTTTTACAGAGATTAAGAAAATATACGCTGTCGTGAAAAATAGTAAAAAAAATTTGTTTTTTTAGTTGACATCTTAAGAACTGTGTAGTATTATAATCTACGGACAGTTGATATGTCGATTGCGGAAGTGTCGGAACTGGCAGACGAGCAAGACTAAGGATCTTGTAGCTTTCGAGCTGTGTGGGTTCAAGTCCCATCTTCCGCATTGAATCAAAATCCCGAAGACCTTTAGAATCAGGACTTGCGGGATTTTTTCTTTGCTATAAATTTCAAAATGGGGCAGAAATGGGGCAAA
>CAJUFA010000026.1 GCA_910585725.1 uncultured Dorea sp.
GAGCACTTGACTTTTAATCAAGTTGTCCGGGGTTCGAATCCCCGCACGCTCAGTATAAAAAACCCCGAGAATTTTGTTTTTACAAAATCTTTGGGGTTTTTTATATATCATATATCTTACATTGAGGATACGTGTATACGTTTTAGCGTATATTAGAATTTTTTTATATATTTTATTTGTTCTATTACAGAAGCAAAATCTTTCTTCAAGATCTCTTCAATTGGCTGCAATGATTTGGAAGCTGCCGCTGTGCGAAGTAATCTGCTCTTTGTCTCTGCGCAGGGAAAAGGGATATCACAGTATTTAATGATATCAGAGGCATTATTAATACCGCATTCTTCCAGAATAACGTCCGGGCAGGTAAAATAATACGCAAATATATCACATCTGTCAATATCTTCAATATTATCCATGTAATGAAAAATATCAGGCCGGTCTTTTAATTTTTCTGACCAAACAAGGTAGAACAGCCTGGCTATCGTCCAGCGTATATCGGGAGACGAAAGCCGTTCGTCATATAGAATAATATAATGTTTGCTGTCGCTGACGTAGATGGCAAGACCTTTACCTGCTTCTGAAAAGCAATTTTTTTTATAACCAAGTTTCTGTGAAATCATCTGCATGGAAAGTATGTAGACAGTGGAATTGATAATCTGGTTAAAATTGGATAATACAGGCAGGATATGTTGATTAAATTCTATCAAAGCGCTGTAAGCGGCAAGTTTTATATATAGATGTTCTTCTTTTGTTATATTTTCATTTTTGGATGAACGCATACATTACTCCACCGTTAAGAAGTATATATACATATCAGCATCGTATGACAGAGAGAAAATAACCGGTATTTTCTGTTATGCTTTCTTAATACGAGGCTGCTCCAGGACTTTTTTAATTGCAGCAAGATCTTTTTGAGGAAATAGAAGATCAGTTTTTTCCTTCTCGATTATCGGAGCAGGACATTCTGTATCCTCATAAGAAATGTCCGGAACAGGCGGTTTCATGCTAATGTTTTCCGTACAGCGTCTGTATTCTTCTTCTAATAACAGATCAATTATCAGTTTCCCGTGGCTATCCAATTGACGGTATTTTTTTATACGTTTGAATTCTGAGATCGTGACGTTATTTGTGTTCTCTGAGATATCTGTCACATCTTGAAAAAGGTAGTTGGCGTCAACTTTGAGAGCATTGAATAATTTGTACATGACAGATTCTTTCGGGTGACTGGTCTCCTTTTCATAGTTTGTGATGGCTGATCCGGTCACGCCGACCAGAGCGGCAAGTTCGGATTGAGTCAGTCCCAGATTTTCCCTTGCTTCTTTTATACGTTTACCAATTCCCAATATGATCACCTTCTTTCTGGTATGAGATAAATTTTATTTAACTTAACTATACATCATATTTCTTGAAAAGTAAATAAAATTTATCAAGATTCATTATTTTATTTTATTATATTATTTGTTTGAGCAGGAAAAATGAAACGAAAATGAGAATCCGGCGGCGTCGGATTCTCATTTAAAGATAAATAATAGGCATGTTTTGTTATTGAAAGAGGAAAAGACCGGATGTTTTTTGTCCTTGCTGTTCCATCTTTCTTTTTTGCAGCATCAATGATACATTCTGTAATGTCTGCTGATGCGTCAGTTCCTGAACCTTCTTTGCAATATCCGTATCACCCATACGGCTTTGAGATGACGTCAGATTAACGGAAGCATAATCGTTATAATTAACAGCATGTTCAAGAGCATTAGATTGTGCGCCGAGGGTGCTGCGGTTTCCGCTGACTTTTGATATAGCGTCGTCTATTGCCTGGAGGTCAAAATTCTTGGTTATATCAAAGTCTGCAATTCCGAGAGCCTCCAGTGTGGAATTAACAGAATTGTTAACAGTAATAGAGGTACCGTCCCCGGAGGTTACAAGTTGAATACCATTGCTTTGGCTGCCGTTCAATACATGTATTCCGTTATATGTACTTTGTGTTGCGGTCTGTTCAATGCCCTGTTTCAACTGATTGATTTCTTTCTGAATCTCTGCGCGATTCGAGTTATTCATAGTTGCCGTATTAGAAGCACGGAGAGCTAGTTCACGAATTCTTTGGAGAGAATCTGTAATGCTGCCAAGCGCTGAATCAGATGTGTTTAATAGATTGCTTCCTGCACCAAGATTCTTTGTACCTATATTATATCCTGTAACTTGTGCTTTCATTTTCTCCGTGACAGCCAGTTCAGAAGCCCCGTTAGCAGCGGACATCAGCCTGTTTCCACTTGCAATATGACCGTACAGATATGGGGAGGTAGTATTTATTCTATTTATTCCAGAGATACCGCTCATTCTTTATTCCTCCTTGTATCGCTATATAAAAGATATACTGTTATTATATAATATCGTTTGTTTTATAAAAAAAATTACTATATTTTGGATAAAATTTTTATTTATCGCCGATATAATAAGGAAGAAACAGTCAGGAAGTCCCTCTTTTTTAAGTATTTTTACAATAATCCCAGATAAGCCGCGGAAAGTGTAAGTGTATGCATGATGCCATTAATATGTGTCCTCTCCATTCCATGGGAAGCATGTACGCCGGGGCCTATAAGCGCCGCACGCGTGTCGTATCCGGCTTTCCATACTGCCGCCGCGTCGGAGTTATACCGGGGATAGATATCCGTAACAGCATCAATCTCATGCTCTTTAGCGAGACGAACCAGACGACTGGTCATCTCGTAGTCGTAGGGACCGAATGTATCCTTGGAGCAGATAGATACCTGTTCTTCCGTGCAGCTTAAGTCAGAGCCGACACATCCCATATCTACAACAAGAAGCTCTTTAATTTCCTTTGGAAGGGTAGCGCCGCCGTATCCGATCTCCTCATGGGCAGAGAAGCAGAGGTAACTCTTCTTCTTTGGTTTGAGATTCTGCTCTTTCATGATCTTAAGCAGGGTGAGAAGGATGGAGGCACAGCCTTTGTCGTCGATGAATCTTGATTTTAAGAATCCTCTCTCCGTAAATGTTGTCTTTGGGTCATAGCAGACAAAGTCTCCCGGGCGGATGCCGAGGGCTTCTACATCTTCTTTGCTGTGTACGATTTCGTCAATGCGTACAGCCATGTTCTGATCGTCTCTCGGGCGTGTCGAAGCGTCAGGGAAGACATGGATGGCAGGCGACAGAGAAAGGATAGTACCCGTGTATACCTTTCCTTCCATCGTATGAATCCTGCAGTATTCTCCGTCCAGGGTAGGAAGGATAGGAGAACCGACCGCCGTGATCATGAGATGGCCGTCATTCGTGATCGAGCGAACCATAAGACCCAGCGTATCGATATGTGCGGACAGGGCGACAGGTTCTTCGTCGGTCTCGCCTTCCACAGGAACGATTACATTGCCCAGATTATTACGGTATGCAGGATATCCGAGTTCAGTCGCCGTATGGAGGACATACTCAGAAGCCTTGTCGGTAAAACCGCTTGGGCTGTCGATGGAGAGCAGAGATTCTGCTGTCTTGATAAGAAAATCTTCGTACTGTCTGAAATTCATAAATAAAACCTCCTTCATTGATCCTACCTGCCTGTAGATTCTCAGAATCCGCGCTGCCGCGCCTGACTGCTAATACAGCCGTACAGGTGGAAATTTTGATTTCTGCAAAGCAATGGATCAAATGTAAACGTTAGAAATACATTTGACTCCTAAAGTTTATCAATTATTACATATTTTTTATAGAATTTTGCTCCAAAACGGATAAATTATAGTTGCAATCTATATATAAATATGTTATATTGATAAAACAAAGTACATTGTTTACAATCTACAATAAACAAACGTAAATGTCAAGTCGTAAAGTTGTACAAATTTTACGGAACGAAGGAAGGAAAGGAAGGAGAATTGGATGGGAACTCTCATATCTAGTACGCAAGGATTATTATTTGTTATTTTTTTGATGGTAGCATTTTCCTTATGGCTGCAGAGATATAAAGTATGCAGATCATTAGGTCCTGTGCTTACGGTTGTAGTTATCGGTATTGTTCTTTCGAACACCCATATCGTACCGATTTCACATGAGTTGTACGACTCAATTTCTACATACTGCGTACAGGCAGGTATTTCGATCTGTCTGTTGAGTATGAATGTTACAGAGCTTAAGAAGCTGAATAAGGAACCGGTTATCGCGTTGGTATCTGCGATAGCATCCGTGTGTATTGTTGCGATCGTTCTTGGAATCATCTTCGCTCCAAGAATGGTAGAGGGATGGAAATGCGCGGGAATGTTCGTAGGAACTTATACCGGCGGTACGCCTAACCTGACGGCTATCGCTACAGGCGTCGACTGTTCAAGGGAAACTCTTGCAGCGGCGAACGCGGCGGATTATGTTGTATCCACACCTTTGATGGTAGCGATGTTTGCGGCGCCGGCATTCTTCAAGGCGTCTAAGAAATGGAACAAATTATGGCCATATTCTTTCAAGCCGGAAGAGCTGGACGACGGTGAGACAGAGCCGTTGATGGCTGATAAGAAGTGGGCGATCAGAGATATTGCATGGCTTTTGACGATCGGTTTTGGCGTAGCGTTTGTTACGACGATGATCGCACAGAGAATTTTCCCGGATGCTTTCTGGAAAGCGGGAAGACTTCTTATGGTGACGACAGTTTCTATCTGCCTGGCACAGTTAAAACCGATTAAGAAGCTTCGTGGTAATCTTGACCTTGGACTTTTTATCTCTCTGTGTTTCCTGGCGACCATCGGATTCGCAGTTGATCTGAAGCAGTTCATCGGCTCGGCATTCCTGATGACATTGTATGTATTCTTTATGCTGGTTGGATGTACATTATTACATTTCCTTGTTTGCCGTCTCTTCAAGATCAAATACGAGTATGTATTGTTATCCATGGTTGGATGTATTGTTGACGGTCCTACGGCGTCTCTGACAGCAGCCGGAGGAAACTGGAAATCATTGATCAACGTGGGATTGATCATGGGGGTAATCGCCGGAGCGTGCGGAAACTACGTCGGTATATTTGTCGCCTATGCCGTAAAGGCGATATGCGGGCTTTAGCTAATATATTTGTAGATCGGATGGAAAATGTATTCATAAATAGTGTGGGATGATTATTTATGAAAAAAGAGTCTTGCAAAACAATGTGCTTACGAGAAAGATATATAAATGAAAGTAAAAAGACAGACCTTTGCGTATCTCCTTGCAAAGGTCTGTCTTTTTATGAAAACATTTTTAACATAAGCAATAGTTAGGAGTATTGCGAGTCAATTCGATATTTCGAAGGAGTCGTACCGTATCTGGATTGAAAGATCTTGTAGAAATATCCTTTATTATGATAGCCGGCAAGTTCCGTGATCTCGTCCACACTTTTGTTCGTTGTAGTCAGCAGATGCGCAGCCCGCTCGAGCCTGATCTGCTGTACATAAGCGGAATATGTAAGTCCGGTCTTGTTCTTGATTATCCGGTTAAAGTAGTCCTCCTGGAAATGAAACTCCCGGACCAGCTCCTGGATGGTGACCGTAGCGTAATGTCCTTTAATATAATCTGATATTTCTTCGAACATGATCCAGTTCATGGTATTGCGTTGTTCTTTGGAGAGCGAAAAATCATACCTGGAGCCGATGATACGGAAAATACGCAGCAGCAGCCCTTTACATATATATGAAAATCCGATCTCGTTATCATGCAGTTCCTTCAGAAGAAGAAAAAGACAGTATTCCAGTTCATCGGTTGCGCCGGGATCTGAACCGGGGCGGAAATGCAGATACTGCTGCAGATCTTTCTGTTTTAATAGCGCGGACTGGAGAAAGGAAATTATCTTCTGCGCGGCGACATTTTCATCCATGATCTCTGAGAACATGTCGTTGGCAATACCTAAGAACAGGATGGTGGCAGGCCGGTCAGACAAGTAATCCTGATGAAGACAGTTCTTATCGATCATACACAGGTCACCTTTAGAGAATATTATATCCCGCCCAAGGATCCTTTGGCGGAATTCTCCTTCCACCACGTATGCCAGTTCGATGTAATCATGAGTGTGAAGCTGCGTCTTTGTGCCGGTATGAAAGGACAGGCGGTAACAGAAAGCCTTCGGCGCCGGGCATAGACTGGCGTGCAGGATTGGTAATGTCTGCGGAATTAAATCGTCGTCTGAGACGAAGGACCAGCACAGGGCGAAGATTCTTTCTTTAGGAGGCAAAGGATAGGTTTTGACCTCATGGGCGGATTTTGAATATTCCGGGCAGACGAGGCGCAGACCAAGCTTGTGGCCGGCCGGCAGAGGATGAGTTTCTAAAGTAGTAATATAAGTACACAGGTCGGATAATGTCGAAAAAGAATATTTCATAAATAATATAGCATCTCCATATAGATAGTTTTAATGGGTATCAACGATAATTAAATTATAGCATGTAATAGTTCACAGGGTATCAATAATATTAAAATTGTAGCGTATAATAGATAAGAATTAAGTCGGATTAGGTAACTTTTGTTTTGATTCAGCGGAGTTATGGACTTGCGGCATGTTTGCAGCCGGCATTATAATAAATACAGAATATAGAATATCGTACCCGGTCGGGCTGACGCAGATATGCTCATGAAACGCCGGACACATTTTCAAGAAAGAGAGGAAATCAATATGTTACAATCAAAAAATTACCAATTCTGGTTTTGTACCGGTTCACAGGATTTATATGGAGACGTGTGCCTGGCACACGTAGCGGAGCATTCACAGAAGATCGTGGAGGTATTGAATGCTTCCGGGAACCTTCCTTATGAAGTGGTATGGAAACCGACGCTGATTACCAATGAGCTGATCAGAAAGACATTGAATGAGGCGAATACAGATGAGAATTGTGCCGGCGTCATCACTTGGATGCATACGTTTTCCCCTGCGAAGTCATGGATTCTTGGACTGCAGGAGTATCGGAAGCCGCTGCTTCATTTCCACACACAGTTCAACCGCGAGATTCCGTATGACACGATCGATATGGATTTTATGAATGAGAATCAGGCAGCTCATGGGGACAGAGAGTACGGCCATATCTTCAGCCGTCTCGGCATGGAGCGTAAGGTTATTATGGGATACTGGGAGGATGCCGATATCCAGAAGAAGATCGGTTCCTGGATGCGTACGGCGGTGGGCGTGATCGAGAGCAGCCATATCCGCGTCATGAGGATCGCCGATAATATGAGAAACGTCGCCGTTACCGAAGGCGACAAGGTAGAGGCTCAGATTAAGTTTGGATGGGAGATCGACGCATATCCGGTAAATGAAATTGCGGCGGAAGTGGAGGCAGTTTCCAAAGGAGATATTGACGCATTGGTCGAAGAATATTATGATAAGTATGAGATACTTTTGGAAGGAAGAGACGAGAAGGAATTCAGAGAGCATGTAGCGGTACAGGCGGGAATCGAGATTGGATTCGAGAGATTCTTAGAGGCGAAGAATTACCAGGCGATCGTGACTCACTTCGGAGATCTGGGAAGCCTGAAGCAGCTGCCGGGACTTGCAATCCAGAGATTGATGGAGAAGGGTTACGGATTTGCGGGAGAAGGAGACTGGAAGACGGCGGCTATGGTACGTCTGATGAAGCTTATGACCCAGGGGATGAAGGATGCGAAGGGAACTTCTTTTATGGAAGACTATACTTACAACCTGGTGCCGGGTAAGGAAGGAATCCTGCAGGCTCACATGCTTGAGGTATGCCCTTCTATTGCAGAGGGAAAGATCAGTATCAAGGAACAGCCGCTTTCCATGGGAGACAGGGAAGATCCGGCGAGATTGGTATTTACTTCTAAGACAGGTCCGGGAATTGCCGCGTCGCTCATCGATCTTGGAGACAGGTTCCGTCTGATTATTAACGACGTGGACTGTAAGAAGGTGGAGAGGCCAATGCCGAAGCTTCCGGTTGCGACTGCATTCTGGACGCCGCAGCCGAATCTTCAGACAGGGGCTGAAGCCTGGATCCTTGCGGGAGGCGCGCACCACACTGCATTCTCTTATGATCTGACTTCCGAGCAAATGGGTGATTGGGCGGCATGTATGGGTATTGAAGCCGTCTATATCGACAAGGATACGACCATCCGTCAGTTTAAGAACGAACTGTTGTGGAATAGTGTCGCATACCGTAAATAGGAGGAAAGCAACATGAGCAATGTGAAGGAAGTTATTGAAAGCGGCAAAGCTGTCTTAGGTATTGAACTGGGGTCAACCAGGATTAAGGCTGTGTTGATCGGCGAAGATCATACGCCTGTCGCGTCTGGGGATCACGAGTGGGAGAACCGTCTGGAGAACGGAAACTGGACATACTCTCTGGATGATATCTGGACAGGCCTGCGTGACAGTTACAAGAAACTGGCGGCGGATGTTCAGACAAAATACGGCGTTACGCTTAAAAAGATCGGGGCTATCGGATTCAGCGCGATGATGCATGGTTATATGGCATTTGATGAGAAGGGCGAAATTCTGGTACCCTTCCGTACATGGAGAAATTCCACCACAGGACCTGCGGCAGAGAAGCTGATCGATCTGTTCCAGTATAATATTCCGCTGCGGTGGAGTATAGCCCATTTATACCAGTCAATCCTGAACGGAGAAGACCATGTGAAGGACGTAGCATACTTTACGACTTTAGCCGGTTATATTCATTGGAAACTTACAGGGGAGAAAGCGCTTGGTATCGGGGACGCTTCCGGTATGTTCCCCATCGATGTAGAGAAGAAGGATTTTAATGAGGAAATGATCCGGAAGTTTGACGAGCTGGTGGCAGATAAGAACTATCCCTGGAAATTGAGAGATATCATGCCTAAGGTCATGGTGGCAGGAGAGGCAGCAGGCGTCCTGACAGAAGAAGGAGCCCGTCTTTTGGATGAAAGCGGTAATCTTGAAGCAGGAATTCCGCTCTGTCCGCCGGAAGGCGACGCCGGAACCGGTATGGCGGCGACCAACAGCATTGCAAAGCGTACCGGTAATGTCTCTGCGGGAACCAGTGTATTTGCCATGATCGTGCTTGAGAAAGATCTTAAGAAGGTATATCCGGAGATTGATCTTGTGACCACGCCGGACGGCAGTCTGGTAGCTATGGTGCATGCCAATAACTGTACTTCAGACTTGAATGCATGGGTAGGTATTTTCAGAGAATTTGCCGAGAGCTTCGGGATTGAAGTAGATATGAATAAATTATTTGGAACCTTGTATAATAAGGCGCTGGAAGGAGACGCCGACTGCGGCGGATTATTGTCTTACGGATATCTCTCGGGAGAATTCATCACAGGCGTGGATGAAGGACGTCCGTTATTCGTGCGCTCTCCGGAAAGTAAGTTCAATCTGGCCAATTTTATGCGTGTGAATCTTTTCACAGCCCTTGGAGCGATCAAGGTAGGGATGGATCTTCTTCAGAAGGAAGAGAATGTGGCGATCGATTCCATGCTGGGACATGGAGGTTTATTCAAGACCAAAGGCGTAGGACAGAGGATTCTTGCAGCGGCGATCAACGCGCCGGTATCCGTGATGGAGACGGCAGGCGAGGGAGGTCCATGGGGAATGGCGCTTCTGGCCGCTTATATGAAGAATAAGGCCGAAGGAGAGAGCCTGGAGGACTATCTGGCGAAGAAAGTATTCGGAGATAATGCAGGAAGCCAGATGGAGCCGGATCCAAAGGACGTAGAAGGATACGAGGTCTTTATCGAGCGATATAAGAAGGGCGTAGCTATCGAGAAAGAAGCTCTTAAGAGTCTGATATAGTATATTGGCGGCGCTGTTGCATTCTTGCGTCTGCTGATGCAGCAGCATTGTGCCTGTTAGAGAGACTTAAATGAAAAGGCGCCGAGGCATGAGTCTATAAAATAAATTAAGAACAGGAGTTAGGAACGGATATGTTAGAACAGTTAAAAAAAGAAGTGTATGAAGCGAATATGCTGCTTCCCAAGTATGGTCTGGTAACATTTACATGGGGAAACGTCAGCGGGATCGACAGAGAGAGAGGACTCTTTGTAATTAAGCCAAGCGGCGTTGATTATGAGAAGTTAAAACCGGAAGATATGGTGGTAGTAGATCTGAAGGGGAACAAAGTAGAAGGGGATTATAATCCGTCCTCTGATACGGCAACTCATGTAGTATTGTATAATCGTTTTCCGGAAGCGGGAGGTATCGTGCATACGCATTCATCCTGGGCAACCAGCTGGGCTCAGGCAGGAAGAGGGATTCCATGTTACGGGACAACCCATGCGGATTATCTCTATGGGGAAGTTCCTTGTGTGAGGAATCTGACAAAAGAAGAGATTGACGAAGCTTACGAGAAGAATACGGGAGTTTTGATCGCGGATGAATTCGAGGCCCGCAAACTTGACTATATGGCGACGCCGGCGGTATTGTGCAAGAACCATGGCCCGTTTACTTGGGGAAAAGACGCGCATGAGGCGGTCCACAACGCGGTGGTATTAGAGGAAGTTGCAAAGATGGCGGCTCGCTGTGAGGCGATCAATCCGCAGAATCAGCCGGCTCCGCAGGAACTGCAGGATAAGCATTACTATCGGAAACATGGAGCTAACGCTTATTACGGACAGCCGGGAAAATAAGAAATTTGACATTTTTAAAGGACTGCATGTTGGGAGGAGTGCAGTCCTGAGGAAAAAGTTATGAAAAAGAATTTTAATTGTCCGATTTATCTTTCGGACAATTAAAGTATAAGCAGAAACTGTGTTAAAAGTGTGATTAAAATGCAAATTAATTGTTAACAAATCGAAAACGAAATTTAAAGGCTATACGGTTGTGAATAAGTCGATGGATTGTCCGGTCATTACATCCGGGGCGTCGCACAACAGATATATGATAGCCTTTGCCACGTCGGCGGCGCTTCCCATGGCGACGTCGTCCTGGCCTACGGAGTGATTGTATACCCGCTGTCCCGGCGTATCCACGATTCCCGGCGCTACGGCGTTTACCTGGATGCCGTATTCCTTTGTCTGGATGGCGGCGGTCTTGGTCATGGTAATGATCGCGCCCTTGGCGACGGCGTAAGCCCCCATCTGGGATGCGATACGGCCCATTCTGGAAGAAACGCTGACGACCTTGCCGCTCTTCTGGCTGATCATGACAGGAAGGATCTTGTTTATGCATAAGAAGGGGATGCGGATATTTGTCTTGATGATCTGATCCCATTGTTCCTCTGTCCATTCCCAGAATTTAATCGCCTGATGTTCTATATTCTTGTAGATCTCGGCAGGATAACCGCCGGCGTTATTGACCAGTATATCGATACGTCCGAATCTTTCCATTACCTTGGCGACAAGAGCCTCCACTTCGGTTCCTACGGTAAGATCATGAGAGAAGCAGACGGCTGATCCGCCGTTGTCTTCGATGAGTTTGACAGTCTCTTCTAAGTTTGACCTGGTTCTTGCGACGGCAACGACAATCGCGCCTTCTGCGGCGACAGCCAGAGCCGTTTCGCGTCCGATTCCCTTCCCGGCCCCTGTTATTATTGCGATTTTTCCTTCTAATTTCTTCATGTTTGATTATTCCTCCATATATATGGTTCCTTACAGGACAGAGTCGCTGTACTGTTCGAAGAATTCTGCCGTTGTAGGGTGGATGTAGCTGTCGCCGATATCATGCAGCAGAACTACATTCAGCTTATTATTCAGATTTTTTTTATCCAGTGTGATGGCGCCCATCAACTCCTTTATAGGCAGTCCGCATTCATACGGCAGCCCGTAAGCCCTCAGTACGTTCAGGATGCGTTCGGAGGTTCCGGCAGAAGTAAGATCTTCTTTTTCCGCTAGCTTTGTAATCTGATACATACCGATTGCGACGGCTTCTCCATGGCTCTCTCTTCCATAATGATAATACTGTTCTACGGTATGACCAAGGGTATGCCCGAAGTTCAGGAGCATCCGTTCTCCGGTGTCAAACTGGTCATGTTCTACGACGATACGTTTGATGTCCACACAGCGTTCTATGATGGCAGGAAGTTTATCCTCAAGCTCTGCAAAAGAGCGGCGGGATTCCAGTGTATGGAATAATTCTGCATCCCTGATGCAGCCATACTTGATCACTTCTCCCATACCGTCGGTGATAAATCGTGCATCCAAAGTATTTAACACAAGTGGATCGATCAATACCAGCGACGGCTGATAGAAAGCGCCCACCAGATTCTTGCCCTGGGACAGGTCTACCGCCACTTTTCCGCCTACAGAAGAGTCCACCTGGGCGAGAAGGGAGGTAGGTATCTGGATTAATTTTACACCGCGGAGGTAACTTGCGGCGGCAAATCCTGCCAGATCTCCGATCACGCCGCCTCCAAGGGCGATAACCAGGTCGCTTCGGGAGATTCGGGCGTCGAGTAACGCCGCGTATACTTCCGGAAGAGTCTGAAAATTCTTGGTAGGCTCTCCGTGAGGAAGTACAAGATGACGGCATTCGTAATCTGAGGACAGTTGTTTTGCCAATGATTCCCCATACAGAGGATAGACATGATCGTCGGATATGATCATGATCTTTTTTCCGGCAAATGATGACCTGATGTATGCGGCGGCCTGAGATAACAGGTTATTTTCAATATAGATGGGATAACTGTTTTCTCCCAAATTTACGTTTAGTTTCATGTTATAGATATCTCCTGATAAATGCTATATGTTTTTCCCGACTACTTCGGCTATCTGCCTTATTTCCTTAAGCAGTACGTCATATTTCTGAGGTTTCAGCGACTGTGCGCCGTCGCAGAGAGCACATTCCGGGTTGTTGTGTACTTCTATCATCAATCCGTCGGCGCCTGCGGCGACAGAGGCTTTTGCCATAGGCTCTACCAGCCACCATTTACCGCCTGCATGACTTGGATCCACGATGACCGGAAGATGGGTAAGCTTGCGCAGGACGGGGATACTTTGCAGATCCAGCGTATTTCGTGTATAGGATTCGAAGGTACGAATGCCGCGTTCACAGAGAATAACATTCTCATTTCCAGAGGCCATGATGTATTCCGCCGCCATAATCCATTCTTCATAGGTGGCGTTGAGTCCTCTTTTGAGAAGAATCGGGCGGTTAAGACGCCCTAACTGCTTCAGAAGATCGAAGTTCTGCATGTTGCGGGCTCCGATTTGAATCAGATCAACTTTCTCATTAAATAGATCCAGATGCTCCGGCGACATTAATTCCGTTACGATGGGCAGGCCGGTCATTTCCCTGACTTTGCACAGGATGTCGAGTCCGTCGGTGCCCATTCCCTGGAAGGAATAGGGGCTGGTTCTGGGCTTGAAAGCTCCGCCTCTTAAGAGATTCGCGCCGGAAGCTTTGGCGGCGTTTGCGATTTCCAGGACTTGTTCATAAGATTCAACGGAGCAGGGGCCTGCGATCAGAGCAAGACTGCCTCCTCCCACTTTGACACCGGAAACATCTACGATGGATTCCTCTGGATGGAACGCCCGGTTCGCAAGTTTGTAGGGTTCCTGGACGTGCATTACTTTATCTACGGCAGAATCGACTTCAAATAATTTGGAATCGATTTGTGTGGTATCTCCGATACACCCGATAATCGTCATCTCGGAACCTTCGACGATATGAGTATCCAGTCCCCGTTTCTTTATCATCTGCTCCACACGAGTGAGATCATCGTGCGTTGCGCGTTGTTTTAGTACAATGATCATATTATGTCATCCTCCTAAGATGTAATATTATTCGTACTGTGAAATTTTAGTTGTTTAAAGTGTGAAATCAAAATAATCTTACAGCACAAAAAAACAGTTGTCAACACTTTTTCCTAAAATATGTTACAATATAAACGGTAATTATGTAATGATATATTTTAACGAAAATAGATACAGGAAAGGAAAAAGGGATGGTTCAGGTTTGGTTTGCGGATATTACGCCGTTATTAATAGAAGAAACGTATAGACGATACTATCAGAAGGCGCCTGCCTGGCGAAGGGAGAAGGCGGATCGTTACAGGTTTGCCGGGGGAAAGGCGCAGAGCGTGGGTGTGTGGAGTCTATGGGAGCACGTCCGCGGAAAATATGATCTGCCGGAGAACACCGTTTACAACCTTTCTCATTCCGGAAATTATGTTTTGTGTGCTTTCAGCGACGACAATACGGCGAAGGTGGGGTGCGACCTGGAGGAGATGAAAGAATTTCGGGAGCCGGTGGCGCGGAGGTTCTTTTGCCGGAGCGAGTATGAGCATATTATGGAAAAAGATGAAAAAGACAGGGCGCGGTTATTCTATCGCTACTGGGTTCTGAAAGAGAGCTTTATGAAAGCGACGCGCCAGGGGATGGCATTGGATATACAGTCTTTTGAGATCGGATGGAGGGAAGGGGAAAGCCCGGTCTTGATACGAAAGCCCGGAGAATATCCGCAGGAATATTACTATCAGGAATACAAAAGAGAGGGCGTAGACGCAGGGATAGCGGTCTGTACGACAGACAGAGAGATAGACAGACGACTATATGTGCTGGAATTGTAAGAGGTTACATTGGCGGAGATTGTGAGAGGGAGGATGCTGAGATGAGACAGTTGAAGACAAGATGGGCGGATCAGGTGGATAAGGATCATGTGCTGGAGGAATACCCCAGGCCCCTGCTTAGAAGGGATAGTCATGTGAATCTGAACGGTCTCTGGGATTATGCGATTACGATTGAGAGGGGGCGTCCGAAAAGTTATGACGGAAAGATATTGGTTCCCTTTTCACCGGAAGCATTTCTGTCAGGGGTGAACAGGCAGCTTCAGCCGACGGAAACGCTGTGGTATCACAGGGAATTGCCGGATGAGGTAAAAGTTGAGGACGGAAAGAGATGGATGCTGCACTTCGGGGCGGTGGACCAGTATGCCGTGGTGTATGTGAATGGAAAGATGGCGGCGCGGCATCTCGGCGGTTATCTGCCGTTTTCCGTGGACGTCACGGATGCCCTGCGGGATGAAAAGAACGAGATCCTGATTCAGGTACGGGATTACAGCGACGCATTTTATTATGCCAGGGGAAAACAGAAACTGCACAGAGGCGGTATGTTCTACACTGCGCAGAGCGGAATATGGCAGACGGTATGGATGGAGAAGGTTCCGGATGTGTATATTACAGATATAGCTGTCACGCCGTACTATGATGAGAGAGTATTCCGCATCAAAGTCCTGGTTATGGGCGGCGGCGCGGAGCAGTCCATAAAGGTGGAGATCACCGTATCATCAGACGGAATGAAGCCAGTTCGGGCGAAAGGTAATGCCGGAGAAGAGATAGAGATATCGCTGGGGGAGATCCATGCATGGAGTCCGGAGGATCCGTTCTTATATGATATCAGGGTTTGTGCGGGAGCAGATTCTGCCGGGAGTTATGCCGCGATGCGGAAGATTCATGTAGAGAGAGATAAAGAGGGGATTCCCAGAATATATCTGAATAATCAGCCTTATTTTCAAAAAGGGGTGCTGGATCAGGGGTATTGGCCGGAAGGATTATATACGCCGCCTTGCGACGAAGCAATGATCTATGATATCCAGGTGATGAAGGCGTTGGGATTTAACATGCTGAGGAAGCATATCAAGATCGAGCCCCAGAGATGGTATTACCATTGCGACCGGCTGGGGATGCTGGTATGGCAGGATATGGTGAACGGCGGAAGGTCTTATCGTTCCTGGTATGTGACATATTTGGCGACAGCGATGGAATATTTTCATCTACATATGCCGGATTCCATGTTATGGCTTCTTAGAAGGCGGGATGAACGTGGAAGAAAGCAATTTGTTTCTGAGATGAAAGAGACGATCCGCCGCCTGTATGGTCATCCGTCCATTGTGACCTGGGTGATTTTCAATGAGGGATGGGGGCAGTTTCATGCCGGTACGATGACGGAGATTGCCAGAGAGGCAGACGATACCAGGTTGATCGATCAGGCGAGCGGATGGTTTGACCAGGGGGGAGGAGATATGAGGAGTATCCATAATTATTTCTTCCCGTTGGAGATCATCCCGGAGGATCGTGTGACAGTTTTGAGTGAATATGGAGGGTATTCTCTGAGTGTGCCGGAGCACCGGATGTATAGAAAGATCTATGGGTACCGAATTTATCGAAAGACGGAAGAGCTGACGAAGGGATACAGAGGATTGGTTGAAAAAAGTGTGCTTCCCAATATTAAGAAAGGATTGTCTGCCGTGATATATACGCAGTTGTCGGATGTGGAGGAAGAAGTAAACGGAATCTTGACGTATGACAGGAAATTTTTAAAATTGGATGTCGATACAGTCCGAGATTTGAATCAGAAACAGATGTTGACGGACATTTAAGTATTTGTTAGAATAGTCTGAGGGGAAAAAACAGGGTTTACCTGGAAACTAATAAGTTTACAAAGAGCTCCGAATTAGTAGGGAGGTTAAGCAATGCAGGATTTAACATTTGGTGAGCAGGTTAAGATTGTTTTGAGCCGTAAGAATATGACGATCAAAGAATTGGCCAAGAAGATTGAGATACGTACGAAGAAAAAGATGTCCCGGCAGAATCTGACGCAGAGACTTGGAAGAGATAATTTTCAGGAACAGGATATGCGTATGATTGCGGAGATCTTAGGATGCCCGTTCCGACTGGATATTCTTGGGGACAGTCTGTCTGCCGAGAAGACAGAAGAGCCGTTGAAAGACGAAGGGAAAGGGACGACAGAAGAGACGACAGAAACATGGTCAGAACAGACAGATAAGCAGATAGAAGAAATATCGGAGAAGGGTCTGGAGCAGGCAGATAAGCAGACACAAGAAATATCAGGAAAAAGTCTGGAGCAGGCAGATAAGCAGACACAAGAAGCGCCGGAAGAGCGGCCGGAGGGAGAGGCAGCCGGAAAAGGCGTTAAGGCATCGGAAGAAGCATCGCCGGAGGATTCCGGAAGCGACGGCACAGAAGGCACAGGCGATGATAAGGCGGCCGCCGTATCACATGAGAGGGATATTACGATAGGAGAACTGGTTGATATACATAAAGAACTGGATGAGATGATAGAAAAAGCAACCGGCGAACTTCCGAAACTGGAAAAACACTTGGAAGATAAACAAAGAGAAGAACAGCCGGCGAGAGCGTATGAACCGGCCGGATATGACGATTCGGATCAGCAAATCCAGACGCAGCAGGAAGAAGCGGCGGGGAATAATATTTCTGCAGAGGAGAGTGAACCGATTGAGAAACTTCTGGAAGAGATAGAGAGCATGGAGAAAGAAGATAAAAAGGAAGAAAGGCAGGAAGAAATACCGGAGAATCAGGCAGAGAGACCCCATGGATGGAAAGCTTATTTTATGCAGCGGTTTAAGAAGAAGGGAAAAGATCTACCGGCTCATAGCGGGGAAACGCGCGCGGAGAACAGTAACACAGAAGACGGTTATATGGGCGGCAGTTATTCTGAGAATGTAAACGATGAAAGCGGTTATGCTGAAAGAAGTTATACAGAGAATATATATGAAGAAACCGTATATGAGGAGAGCGGATATGCGGCGAATACATATGAAGAATCCGGATATGGGGGGAGCGGATATATGGCGGATGCATATCCGGAAAATGGTTACGTTGGGATATATACGGAAGACAGCCAGGGTGTGGAGTATACGGAAGATCCTTACGCAGAGACCAGATATTTACAGGAAACGCCCCAGGAGGAAGAAGAAGAGAAGGGCGAACGGAATCCATATACCGGAAAGGAGTATGAATCGAACAGTGTTCGGATGCATCCTTCCAGAATCGGTTATGTACAGGTGTATGACAGATCGAACCATGAATGGACGGATATGACGGAATGGGCATTTTTAGGATATCAGGAGCGGAAGAAGCAGCTTCTTGGCAAGGATTATGATCCGCCGATATACCTGGATTAGAGATTATACAGATGGAATTATTTGTAAAAAGAATGGTATTTTTCAAGATCCTGGGGAATAGATTGTGATAAGAAACCAGGATTGGGAGTGAAGGATTGAAGCGTTTTATTCGTTATCTGTACGAATATGAACATGGAAGAAGACTGCGTAACGTAGGATTTGTTAAAGCCGAGCAGAGTGAAGATGAATGTACGCTGCACATCCATGGAAAAGGGCTGCATATGAAGGGAGAGCGGAAGCTGACGGTGTATCTCTTTTTTAATGCGGGGAATGAATGTGTGGGAATATGGCAGGGAACCATAGATAATGTGAACCCTGCCATTAATTACAGGCTGCATTATACAGAAGAGGATACAGGCAGTCCGGATAATTTTCAGAAGATAGACGGGATTATACTGGAAAGCGAGATGGGACACAAGTATGCCGCCGTCTGGGACGATAAAGCAGTGGATATAGGGAATATGCGCGTTCTGGATCCGGCGAAAGATGGAAGGATACCACGGGAAGAAATCAGGCAGGAAGAACCTGAGCCTGCGATAGAAGAAGATTCCAGGGAGGAGTCAGACATGGGGGCCGATCCGGCGCGGTCGGAAGATCCTTGGGATAGATTAGAATCTGTAATGCAAAGAGAGCCCCAAGAGAGCCGGAATAATCCAGAGCCGCAGCAGGGAGATGAATCAGAGAAAATAGCTGAGTCGGTACTTGAGGATGAGATGCGGGATGAATCAGAGCCGATGCCGGAAGAGGAAATAGAGGAAAATTCTCAGAAAGCCGATGCAAAATCGCAGGAAACCTGCGGGCAGGAGGATGAACAGGAGACGCCGGTGCAAAGAGATTGTCAATGTACCAAGATCCAGAGAAATGATATTGCAAGGCTTCCGAGATGTGAATGGAAATGGGCGAATAACAGTTTCCTGCTCCATGGATATTATAATTATCACCATTTGGCGTTAATACATGAGGGAAATAGATTCTTACTGGGAGTTCCGGGAATCTATCATCCGCAGGAAGCGAAGGCAGCGAGTGTGTTCGGATTCACGGAATTTATTCCCGTTCGGAACATGGAGGTTGACCTGACAGACGAGGAAGGGAACGGACGAGATCAGTTCGGATATTGGTGCAGACCGGTAAAGAGACCTCTGAAGATGTAAAAAGAGCAGAAAACAGATAGGATTCAGGAGAAAGACATGCAAAGTATCGACGAGAAGTACATGAAAGAGGCGGTCCGGCAGGCGAGAAAAGCTTATGGTATCGGAGAAGTGCCCATTGGTTGTGTGATTGTATTTGAAGATAAAATCATAGGCAGAGGATATAACAGGAGGACGGTTGATAAGAATACGCTGGCACATGCGGAACTTATTGCGATCAGAAAGGCATGTAAGAAGATAGGAGACTGGAGGCTGGAAGGCTGTACGATGTATGTAACGCTGGAACCTTGCCAGATGTGTTCCGGAGCGATCGTACAATCCAGAATACCAAGAGTTGTCATAGGGTGTATGAATCCTAAGGCCGGCTGTGCGGGTTCCATTTTGAATCTGCTTCAGGTGGAAGAGTTTAACCATCAGACGGAATTGACAAAGGGAGTTTTAGAGGAAGAATGCAGCCGGATGATGAAAGAATTTTTCAGAGAACTAAGGGAATCGAAGAAAGAGAAAAAGGTAAAACAAGATAAAAAAAGTGATATCCCGGATGAGATATCACCATAATACGTTCATTGAGGGCAAGATATATAGAAATATGTATCCTGCTCTTTTACGTGCATTGCGCTTCGAACGCAGATTCCCAGACGTTACCTTGACAGTTAACTCAGCCCAGGCGCCCTTACGGCACCCGGAAGGTTCTGCTTAGTGCTGCTTCGTTCCCGACCTGACACGGTTCACAGAGTTCCGTCGCGTAAGACCCAAACATCAACGCCACTTATCAAGGGCAGCTCCACAAATCCATGCCCTCAGCGCAATATCACCCCTGCTATAGCGGATTGCAGGTACAAGGTACCGCTAACACCCCGGCTGCACGGTAATTAATTGTACTGTATAACTGGGAAAATGTCAACGGGTGCGGAGCGGTTTTTGCATTTAATTCGTATTGTATCGGAAGGAGAATACTGTTATAGTAACATATATGGGGAATTTTCCGGAATATATGATACCTACAGGGATAAGGAGTATATTAGTGATGAAGATATTATTGGCGGCGGTAAACGCAAAATACATACATTCCAATCTGGCCGTATACTGCCTCCGGGCATACGCGCAGAAGTATCTGAGCGGGCAGAAAGAGTCAGGACTGCGGGATGCAGAGATTGAAACTGCAGAATATACGATCAATCAGCAGATCGACGATATCCTGGCGGATATTTATAAGAGAAAACCGGACGTCTTATGCTTCTCCTGCTATATCTGGAATATGGAGTATGCAAAGGCTCTGGTCAGGGAATTGGGGAAGATCAGGCCGGACATGCCGATATGGCTGGGCGGTCCGGAGGTGTCTTATGACGCGGAAGATGTATTGACGCGTCTTCCGGCTGTCAAAGGAATCATGAAGGGAGAAGGGGAAGAGACATTCGCGGAATTATGTAAGATGTATTGTACTTACGGTACGGAAGAGAGGGGAGATACAGACGCCGGATATGCAAAGGCGGATGAAGATGAAAGTCTGGCGGAGATCGAAGGTATCTCGTACCGGGATAGGAACGGTGGAATCAAGAGCAACAGATGGCGCCGTGTAATGGATCTTAACAAGGTTCCCTTTGTGTATGCAATGTCCGGAATCGAGCAGCATAATAAGATCATCTATTATGAGAGCAGCAGGGGGTGTCCGTTTTCCTGCAGTTATTGCCTGTCTTCTGTTGATAAGCAGTTAAGGTTCCGGGATCTTAATCTGGTTAAAAAAGAACTGCAGTTTTTTATCGACCAGGGAGCGCCGCAGGTGAAGTTTGTGGACAGGACATTCAACTGTAAGCATGAACATGCGGTTTCTATATGGCGTTATATCGCAGAGCACGACAGAGGGATTACGAATTTTCATTTTGAGGTGGCGGCAGATCTCCTGAATGATGAAGAGCTTGAAATACTGAGCAGGATGCGTCCGGGTCTGGTGCAGTTGGAGATCGGAGTGCAGTCTACGAATCCTGATACGATCCGTGAGATTCGACGAACGATGGATTTCTCCAAAGTCAGGAGTGCAGTGAACCGTATTCGGATAGGGAGAAATATCCACCGGCATCTGGACCTGATTGCCGGCCTGCCCTATGAGGACATCAAAAGCTTTGCGGGATCCTTTGACGATGTCTATGCTCTTAAACCGGAGCAGTTGCAGTTGGGGTTTTTAAAAGTGCTGAAGGGCTCTCACATGGAGGAGAAGAAGAAAGAGTACGGGCTTGTCTGTCAGGACAGAACGCCGTATGAGGCGCTTTATACCAGATGGATGTCTTATGAAGATATGATACGTCTCAAGGGCGTGGAAGAGATGGTGGAAGTCTACTATAACAGCGGGCAGTTCAGGAATACGCTGGAGGCGCTGGAGACAAAGTTTTCCTCGGCATTCCTGATGTATGACGGTATGTATAGGTTTTATGAGAAATGTGGATACGAGAAGCAGCAGCATAAGCGCGGCGCGCGTTATGAGATATTATTGGGATTTATTGAGAGCAGCGTCAGTGAGTGTGACCGTGACAAGGAATATTTCAGGGAGCTTTTGACTTTTGATTACTACCTGCGGGAGAATGCCAAGAGCCGTCCGGATTTTGCGGGGGAGTATAAAGTTTCAAAGGAGATCCTCCGGTCATTTTATGAGAAGGAAGAAACGGAACACAGATATCTGCCGTCATATACGGGATACGACCGGAATCAGATGCGTAAGATGACACATTTAGAGTATTTTGCGTGGTCGGGGAAATATGTCTTATTTGATTATAAAGAGAGGGACGTGCTAAGCAAGGATGCAAGAACCTGTGAAATTGTCAGAAGTTGTCAGGATAAACTTGTGTCTTGCAAAAGTGAAGTAAAGAGTATAAAATGTAGAGAATATACATAAATAAAAAGGAGAGAGGTATTCGTGCATGTATTTTAGCCGGATACACAAAAGGTAAGAAGATGGATTTTAATAATAAAAAGACCAGGAAGATCATAGCGATCGTTGTGATTGTGGTCGTAGTAGCGATGGTCGCGACTACGATTATACCGTATATGATGATGTAGCGATACCGTCCTGGTTTATGTCGGAAAGAGGACGCTGTCGTATGACCAGGATATTTTGCAGGAATAAAGAAGGAAGAGGAAGGGATTCTCAGGAGAAGGCCAGGAAGATTCGTTTTTTTTGTTTTAGATTCGTAATATGCGCGGGAATCGTCTATTGTACGGTTTATGGCATTCTGTATCAATATGCGGGGAGACTTCCCAAAGACAGGATACTTTATAACATCTATATCGGAAAGACGGATGTCTCGGGGATGACGGCAGCCGAGGCGGAGAACATACTTCGCAGGCGCCTTGACGAGAACAGGCAGAAGAAAGTGACCATGGCGGTCGGTAAACGAAGCGCGGAAGCGACTCTGGAGGAATTGGGAGTCGGGTATCGGGACATCGGCGGACTGGTGCAGGCAGCAGAGGATTATGGGAAGGTCGGGAACCTTTGGAGCAGGTGCTGGAAGATCCGGCGCCTGGAAAAAAGGAGACTTGTGCTTAAAGAGTCTTTGATTCTGGATTACGACAAGGCAGAAAAGGTTATGACCGAAAGGGTTGTGCCGCTTACGGATCATGCAGAGGATGCACAGATCAGACGAGAGGAAGGGGAATTCAGAATCACTCCGGAGAAGAAGGGACGGACGATTGATATCAAAGGTTCCATATCTGTAATCGAGCAGATATTGAATGAAAGATGGGGGCAGGGAGCCGTCACAGTCAAGATGAAGCAGAAGTCAGAGAAGCCTTCCGTTACGGCGGAAGAACTGGAACAGATACAGGATGAGCTGGGGACGTTTTCTACAGATGCAGGCGGCGGGCGGCGCTGGCTGAATTTAAAGAGGGGTTCAGAGATGCTTGACGGCAGTGTGCTGATGCCGGGACAGAAGCTTTCTGTTCATGACATGACCGCACCCTATGATGAGGATCACGGCTATGTGGAAGCAGGGTCATATGAAGGTGGACAGGTGGTAGACTCTTATGGAGGCGGAATCTGTCAAGTCTCTACGACTTTGTATAACGCGGCATTATTGGCAGAACTTAAAGTTGTGGAGCGGCACCCCCATTCGATGCCGGTCTCTTATATAGAGTTATCCAGAGACGCAGCGATTGCAGGGGATTATATGGATCTTGTACTGCAGAATCCATATGACGATCCTGTTTATATAGAAGGCATGATTGATGATGAGAATCGGCTTTGCTTTACGGTCTATGGGAAGGAGACAAGACCGGCGGGAAGAAGGCTGGAATTTCAAAGCGAGACGGTGGAAGCAGAAGCGTATACGGTGATATATAAGGAGAATAATAAGGAGCCCCTTGGGAGCGTCGTATGTGTCAGCGAGCCGCATGAGGGGAAGACGGCGAGATTATGGAAGAGCATATATCAAAATGGCCAGGAGATCAGCAGAGAGAAGATCAACAGCAGCAAATATGAGAAGACGGATAAGATCGTAGAGGTCGGGACTGCGACGGCGGATCAGAGGGCGGCGGATTACGTGAGAGAAGCGATTGAAAGTCAGGAGTGGAAGAAGATTGAAGAGGCAATCGACGCAGTGACAATATCAGATTTTCAGGAGGAAGAATACTGATAAACAGATAATAAGAGATAAGGAATGGAAGTTTGGTATGAAGATAGATACAGCAAAGGCGCGGTTAGTCTGCAAGAGTCATACTGCGTACGGATGGGCGGAAGGGACAGGGATGTATGCCCTTGCGGCCGTATATAATGAATTTGCCGCGGCAGATGTAAGATGCCTGGGCGTAGAGGCTGATATCGGGATACCCGTGGATATATCCGGTATGGAGAAAGCAGTCGGAGTATCATGTGGAAGCAAAGGTGAAGCCTTTAAGGAGAGGGTCGAATTCCGTCAGGAGAAAAAGACTGCAGGCAGCATTGCGCATGGGATTGAAAAAGTGCTTAGAAGTATCTGTATAAAGCAGGGGATAGAATTATTGGGCTTACATATTACGCGAAAGCCTATACTATCGGTTCCATCCATTATCATTACAGGTATGGGATGGAGGGCGGCAGAGGACGGAGGGAGCCAAAAGATTGGACAATCCGGGGAAGAGACGTATTTGCAGAGGCTGGAATCAGGCAGGAGAGAGTGTGAAATTGTTCTGACCAAATGGGTCGGCATGGAAGGTATGCTGAGAATCTCCGGAGAAGAGGAAGACGAACTGAGGAAGCGGTTTGCGCCGGCCTTCATGCGTCAGATACATTCTTACGAAAAAGAATTGTTCGCAGGAAAGGAAATGGAGATCGCAAGGGCAGCCGGAGTTACCGTGATTCGTCAGATTGCCGAAGGGGGGATCCTGGCCGGGCTGTGGGAATTAGCGAAAGAGACGGGGATGGGGCTCGATATGGATATGAAGAGAATGCCTGTCTTGCAGGAAACCATTGAGGTATGCGAACATTTCAGGATGAATCCTTATCAGCTTACGTCGGCAGGGAGTTTTCTGATGCTGACAGAAGACGGCGGGAGACTTACAGAAGCGATGCAGGAGAATCAGATTCAGGCGTCTATCATAGGAAAGCTTACCTCAGGGAAGAATAAGGTGATTCATAACGGCGGGGATGTACGGTATCTTGACCGCCCGGCTCCGGATGAGATCTATAAACTGTTTATATGAAATCAGCAGTGTAGAGATAAAGAAGAAAAATATAAGATAAGGAGAAGATAATCATGGAAGAGATGAGAAGGCAGATATTAAAGTATCTGGAGAAAAACAGTCGTGTAGAACTAGGAGAATTGGCAGTGCTTCTGGACACAGACGAAGTAACGATCGCCAATGAGATGGCGAAGATGGAGAAGGAGAAAATCATCTGCGGCTACCATACCCTGATAGATTGGGAGAAGGCTGGAGAGGATCATGTGAACGCGCTGATCGAAGTATGCGTAAAGCCTCAGAGGGATAAGGGATTCGATAAAACAGCCGAGAGGATCTGTAATTATCCTGAAGTGACGGCGGTTTATCTGACGTCCGGAGGGTATGACCTGATTGTGACGGTAGAAGGAAAGACACTTCTGGAAGTTTCAAGATTCGTGTCCGGCAAACTCTCTCCCATCGAGGATGTGATAAGTACGACGACACATTTTATATTAAAAAAATACAAAGACCACG
This sequence comes from uncultured Dorea sp., assembly GCA_910585725.1. Taxonomy (GTDB): domain Bacteria; phylum Bacillota; class Clostridia; order Lachnospirales; family Lachnospiraceae; genus Sporofaciens. The sequence continues at coordinate 25,120 of CAJUFA010000026.1, forward strand.
GAACCTTGATGTTCCGCAAAAATAAATCAGAAAGGATGCCGGTGACGCCATAATGAGAAATCCATTATCAAAGAAAATTGTTGATATTCAGCCTTCGGGAATCCGAAAATTTTTCGATCTGGTAAGCAGTATCCCCGACGCGATCTCGTTGGGTGTGGGCGAGCCGGATTTTGATACGCCATGGCGGATCAGAGAGGAGGGAATCTATTCTCTGGAAAGAGGAAGGACTTTTTATACCTCTAACGCCGGTTTGAAAGAATTAAAAGAAGAGATTGGGAAATATTTACAAAGAAAGATAAATATTTCTTATAATCCTAACAGTGAGATTATTGTAACTGTAGGAGGAAGCGAAGGGATCGATATAGCCCTTCGAGCCATGCTGGATCCCGGAGATGAGGTCCTGATCCCGCAGCCGTGTTATGTATCTTATCTGCCTTGTACGGTACTGGCGGACGGAGTTCCGGTAACGATTCCTCTGAAAGAAGAGAACGAATTCCGACTGACGGCAGAGGAGCTGGAATCAGCGATTACTCCAAAGACAAAGATTCTCGTTTTGCCGTTTCCGAATAACCCCACAGGTGCGATCATGACGAAGGAAGATTTGGAGCCTATTGCGGAGTTGGTGAAAAAGTACGATCTTTATGTACTTTCGGACGAGATATACTCGGAACTTACCTATAAAACGGAGCACGTATCAATTGCGTCGCTTCCGGGAATGAGAGAGAGAACCCTGGTTATCAATGGATTTTCCAAAGGATTTGCCATGACGGGATGGAGGCTTGGATATATCTGCGGACCGGAGATTATCACGGAACAGATGCTGAAGATTCATCAATTTGCGATCATGTGCGCGCCGACTAACAGTCAGTACGCGGCGATCGAGGGATTGCGCAATTGCGAGGACGAAGTTTCACAGATGAGGACCTCGTATAATCAAAGAAGAAGGTATTTGCTCAGTGAATTTAAGAAGATAGGGCTGAAGTGCTTCGAACCCTTCGGAGCTTTCTATGTGTTTCCTTGTATCAAAGAATTTGGAATGACGTCCGAAGAATTTGCCGAGAGATTTTTGGAGGAAGAGAAGGTGGCTGTTGTTCCGGGTACGGCGTTTGGGGAATGCGGAGAAGGTTTTGTAAGGATATCCTACGCCTATTCCCTGGAAGATCTGAAAGAAGCCGTCGGACGTTTCGAACGATTCATTGAGAAATTAAGAATTTCAGACAGCCAGGAAAAGCAGACGGCCGGCAAATAAGCGGTAATGAGTGAAATGTTGAAAGTAAAGAAGGAAGCAGAGGTAGGAAAAGCATGCTGAATATCGTACTGCATGAGCCGGAGATACCTGCGAATACGGGAAATATAGGGCGGACCTGCGTGGCCGCAAATGCCAGACTCCACCTGATTGAACCGCTGGGATTCCGGCTGAACGAAAAAAACTTAAAGCGTGCAGGGATGGATTACTGGGAGAAACTTGATGTAACGACATACATCGACTATGAAGATTTTCTAAATCGGAATCCGGGGGCTAAGATTTATATGGCTACAACAAAGGCGCCGAAGCTTTATACGGAAGTCGGTTATGAACCGGACTGCTATATTATGTTTGGAAAAGAAAGCGCGGGAATACCGGAAGAGCTTTTGGTAAAACATAAAGACGATTGTATACGGATACCTATGGCGGGAGATATACGTTCTTTGAATCTTGGCAATTCTGTGGCGATTGTACTGTATGAAGCCCTTCGCCAGACAGGGTTTACGGATATGACGCTTGCAGGAGAACTGCATCGCCTTGAATGGAGGCATGAGATTGTTAATGGTTAGACAATTACCATATATGCGATAAAATATTATTTTATTATATGGTATTTATGGGGAAATGCCCAGAAAAAACCATAATATTGTAGACTTTTTGGAAATAGTATATTATAATTTTTATGTTAATAAAATTTTCGCTGAATAAAATTGTGTCAGCGGGAATTGTATTAGATATACTTTTAATTAAGGGAGAGGTGGTGAACAGATGGTAGAAGAGACCATTAGGACCATCAAGGAGACGGAGAATGAGGCAGAAGAAATTATAAAAAAAGCAGATGCGGCATATACCGAGATCCTTGAAAAAGCGAAGGCCGACGCTGCTGAGATGGTAGAAAAGGCCGGTGCTGAGGCGAAAGCAAAAGCGGCAGCGGACCTAGAGGCGGCAAAAGAAGCCGGAAGAAAGTCAGAGCAGGAAGCTATGAGCGGTGTGGAGAAAGAGATCGAAGCATTGAAGAAGGGGGCGCTGGCAAAGGAGTCTGAAGTGGTAGCTGCTGTGATTGCAGAATTGGTATAGCGTTCTGCAGGTGGCACAGCCAGACAGAGGAAAGAAATGTAGTAAAGGAGGGATGCGGCTATGGCTGTATTGCAGATGCAAAGAATAAGTATCTGCGCGCTGAAAAAAGACCGTAAGGCTATCTTAGAGAAGCTTCAGTCCATGGGCGTGATGGAGATGAACCAGATCGCCGAAGATGAGGAAGGCTTCGAGAAGATGGATACCCAGGGGGCAAGACAGAACTTTGAGAAGCAGGCGCAAGTCTCGGAACAGGCATTGACGGTGTTGGATGAATATGCACCGGAAAAGCGTTCGATGCTTGCAAGTCTGGAAGGCAAGAAACTTGTTGACAGGAAGAGATTTGGCGAAGTGACTGACAACAAGAGCGAGATTATCTCAAAAGCGAACCGTCTGGTGTCATTGAATAAAGAGATAGCGGAGAATAAGGCTAATATTTTGAAATTAGAAAATCAGATTGAGTCGTTTCGTCCATGGCTTGCATTGGATGTGCCGATGAAGTGTAAGGGCACAGACAAAGTATCGATGCTGTTGGGAACCATGCCGGGAGAGACAACGATGGAATCAGTGTATGAACTGGTTGCAAAGCGCTGCCCGGAAGTAGAAGCTATTGATGTTAAGATTATCAACAGCGATAAGGACGCGGCCTATCTGACCGTTTTTTGTCTTAGGGAAGAAGAGACAAAGGTAGAAGACGCCTTAAGGTCAGGAGGGTTTGCAAGACCTTCACAAGTGACAGGTAAGGTTCCTTCTGTTAAGAAGGCGAACCTGGAAGCAAAGATTAAAGAATTAAATAGCGAGATAATTAGAATCGAGGAAGAGATCAAAGGATATGCGGCAGATCGGGAAGACCTAAGGATCATCGGAGATTATTTCCGTATGAGAGCGAATAAATACGAAGTTCTTGGAACTCTTCCGCAGTCGCAGAGGACGTTCGTGATCAGTGGTTATGCCGCGGCAAAGACCGTGCCGGCAGTGCAGAAAGCAGTCGGAGAGTCCTTTGATTGTGTAATTGATGTGGAGGAACTGAAAGAAGATGAGGAGCCGCCGGTAATCCTTGAGAACAACGGTTTTTCATCAAGTGTGGAAGGCGTGCTTGGTTCCTACGGATTGCCTCACAAGGGAGAATTCGATCCGACGACGATCATGTCGTTCTTCTATGTGTTCTTCTTCGGTATGATGTTATCAGATGCCGCGTACGGCGCGATCATCGCGATTGCCTGTTTCGTGGTGCTGAAGAAATTCCCGCGTATGGAAGCGGGGCTTCGCAAATCAATGAAGATGTTCATGTACTGCGGTGTATCTACAATGGTATGGGGCGTTTTATTCGGCGGATATTTCGGAAATGTTGTGGATATCGTGTCTGAAGTGTTCTTCGGCAAGACGGTTACTGTTCCGGCGTTGTGGTTTATTCCGTTGAACGACCCGATGCGTTTATTGGTATATTCGCTGGCGTTCGGAGTTGTCCATCTGTTCGTGGGACTTGGGATCAAGGGATATATGGAGCTTAAGGACGGAAAGGTGCTGGATTTCTTCTGCGACGTCGTGCTGTGGTTCGCATTTCTGATCGGACTGCTTTTACTGCTTATCCCTTCAGATATCTTTGCGTCTATTGCACAGGCAAAGATCGTATTTCCGCCGTTTTTAAATATGCTCGCCAAGGTACTGGCGATCGGCGGCGCGCTGGGGCTTTTGCTGATGTCCGGACGTGAGAGTAAGAATCCGGCGCTTCGGATTGCTCTGGGGGCATATGACATTTACAATATTACAGGATGGCTCAGCGATGTGTTGTCTTACTCACGTCTGCTGGCTCTTGGTCTTGCTACGGGAGTTATCGCGTCCGTAGTAAACCAGATGGGAAGTATGTTTGGTAAAGGAATCGTAGGTGTGATCGGGTTTATAGCTGTATTCGTCATCGGACATGTGTTGAACCTGGCGATCAACCTGCTGGGTGCGTATGTGCACACAAACCGTCTGCAGTTCGTGGAATTCTTCGGTAAATTTTATGAGGGCGGCGGCAAACCATTTGAACCATTCAAATCAGATACAAAATATGTAGATATTAAGGAGGAAACTTTATCATGAGTATTTGGAGTAATTTAGGACTTGTTTATGCGTTACTTGGCGCAGCAGTAGCAGTATTTCTTGCAGGAGCAGGCTCGGCGATCGGCGTTGGTATCGCAGGTCAGGCGGCGGCCGGAGTTGTAACGGAAGACCCAAGCAAATTTGCGAAGGTTCTGATCATGCAGCTTCTTCCTGGTACACAGGGTATCTATGGTCTGCTGGTTGGATTTATTACGTTGTCTAAGGTTGGTCTTCTTGGCGGCGGCGCTGCTGCTTTAGATCCGCAGACGGGACTTCTGATTCTGGCAGCTTGTATGCCGATCGGTATCGTAGGTCTGATCTCCGGTAAGTATCAGGGAATGACGTCCGCTGCATCTATCGGTATTGTAGCTAAGAAACCAGATCAGTTTGGTAAAGCTATGCTGTTCCCGGCGATGGTTGAGACATACGCGATCCTTGCACTTCTGATCTCTATCTTGGCTGTAAACGCAGTTCAGATCTAAAAGAATAAAGGAGCGAATAGCTATGGCTGGATTAGATAAGATGAAAAGTCAGATCCTGAATGAAGCGAAAGCGGCTGCTGACGCGAAGACAGCGAAAGCGAAAGCTGAGGCAGAAGATATCCTAAGTACAGCGAAAGCTGAGGCAGAGAAAAGGCAAAGCAGCATCGCTCAGAAATCGGCGGCAGAAGTGGCAGGTTATAAGGAACGTGTCATATCATCCATCGACCTGCAGCGCAGAACGAAGATTCTGGGCGCAAAGCAGGAGATGATCGCATCGGTTCTTGACAAAGCGTATGAGACAGTGACCAAGCTGGGCGATAAGGAATATTTCGATATGCTCCTTAAGCTGCTTGGCAAATACACGCTGCCGCAGGACGGAGAGATCTATTTCTCCGCTGCCGATCTTAAGAGGATGCCGACAGGATTTGAACAGGATGCGAAGGAGAGTGCAAAAGCGAACGGCGGAACTCTCAAGGTATCCAGAGAAGCAAAGAACATTGAGAATGGTTTTGTCCTTGTCTATGGCGGTATAGAAGAGAACTGCACACTGAGGGCAATGTTTGATGCAAAGAGAGATGAATTGTCAGATAAGGTTCATCGTATGTTATTTTCGTAGGAGGCGCTAATGAGTGAACAATATACCTACGCGGTTGCGCGCATACGTGCTTTAGAGGTGTCTCTGTTCTCGAACTCCGTCATTGATCAGCTCATTGCCTGTCAGGATTACGGGCAGTGCCTGCAGTTTTTGGAGGAAAAAGGCTGGGGAGACAGCGAGACTTCGGGAAATGCGGAGGCAATACTGACCAGGGAAGAAGAGAAGATCTGGGAGGTCGTAAAAGAGCTGTCCATCGATATGGAGAACTTTGCGGTCCTCTCATATCCGAAACTTTTTCATAATTTGAAAGCCGCAATCAAGGAAGTGTGCACGAGCGATAACGGACTTCATATCTTCTACGACGATGTAGAGATTCCCGGCAGCGAGATGATAGAGATTGTCAAGGAGAAGAATTTCGGGAAGCTTCCGGCGAATATGCAGCATGCGGCAGAAGAAGCATATGAGGCTCTTCTTCATACCAGAGACGGGCAGTTGTGCGATGTGATCATTGATAAGGCTGCGCTTGACGCGGTCTATGCGGCAGGCAAAGCATCGAAAGCACCGATCATTCGTGATTATGCGGAGTCTACAGTTGCGGTTGCCGACATCAAGATTGCCGTACGTTCACAAAAAACCGCGAAATCAATGGAATTCATGAAGCGGGCGATGGCTGAATGCAGCAGCATCAGCGTGGACCAGTTATCCAAGGCGGCGCTAAGCGGCATGGATGCGATCCGCGAATATCTGATGGGAACTGCTTATGCAGAAGGAGCAGAGGCTCTTGCCGATTCTCCGTCAGCGTTCGAGCGTTGGTGTGATAACCGAATCATCCAGACGATCAGTCCGCAGAAATATAATGCATTTACCATAGGGCCGGTGGTGGCTTATGTAATTGCAAGACAGAATGAGATTAAAACGGTACGAATCATACTTTCCGGGAAATTAAACGATTTGCCGGATGATTCAATCCGGGAAAGGGTAAGGGAGATGTATGTATAGGATTGCAGTTTTGGGCGACTATGACAGTATCTATGGCTTCGCGACACTGGGTCTTGACACATTCCCAGTTAGTACCCGGGAAGAAGCAGCAGAGAAGCTCGGACGGCTCGCTTCCGGCAAATATGGAGTGATCTATGTTACGGAGAAATGGGCTGCGGAGCTGAAACATGAGATTGGGAGATATCAGGAGCAGATTACGCCGGCGATAATCCAGATTCCGGGTATTGCGGGCAATACCGGAGCCGGAGTCGCAGGAGTCAAGAAGTCGGTAGAGATAGCGGTAGGCTCGGATATCGTATTTTCTCAGCAGTAATAATAAAACATTCATGCCGCTGGGATCGAAAAGACCTTGCTAAGTCGGCAGAATGTACTTTGCAGCTAAGCTCGAAAGTACCTCGCTAAGCTGCATAAGTAAGAAAGGAGATTCGTGCAAAAAAATGAGTAGTAAAGGTACGATTAAAAAAGTAGCAGGACCGCTTGTCATCGCATCCGGTATGCGTGATGCGAACATGTCTGACGTTGTACGTGTAAGCGAGCGGCGTCTGATTGGAGAGATCATCGAGATGCATGGAGACGAGGCGTCTATCCAGGTATACGAGGAGACATCAGGTCTTGGACCCGGCGAACCGGTAGAATCTACGGGAGCGCCTATGTCCGTTGAACTTGGACCTGGTCTTATCACAAGTATTTATGACGGAATTCAGCGTCCTCTTGATGATATTATGAAGATTTCAGGAAATAACCTTCAGCGCGGCGTTGAGGTTGCTTCCCTGAAGAGAGATAAGAAATGGAAATTTGTTCCGGTTGCCAAGATCGGCGACGAAGTAGAAGCCGGCGACGTGCTGGGTACGGTACAGGAGACACAGGTAGTTGAACAGAAGATCATGGTTCCTTATGGCGTTGCCGGAACTGTGAAGGAGATTAAGTCCGGCGAATTCACGGTAGAGGAAGTAGTGGCGGTTGTTACGACCAAAGACGGCGATAAAGAGCTTACCATGATGCAGAAGTGGCCGGTTCGTAAAGGACGTCCATATGTGAAGAAACTTCCTCTGGATGCTCCTCTTGTAACAGGACAGAGAGTCGTAGACATGTTCTTCCCGATCGCCAAGGGCGGTGTTGCAGCCGTTCCGGGACCGTTCGGAAGCGGTAAGACAGTTATCCAGCATCAGCTTGCAAAGTGGGCTGAGGCTGACATCGTAGTATATATCGGATGTGGTGAGCGTGGTAATGAGATGACAGACGTTCTGAACGAGTTCCCTGAACTGAAAGACCCGAAGACGGGCCGTTCATTGATGGAGAGAACCGTTCTGATCGCGAATACGTCAGATATGCCTTTCGCAGCTCGTGAGGCTTCTATCTACACAGGTATCACGATTGCAGAGTATTTCCGTGATATGGGATATTCGGTAGCGCTGATGGCGGACTCTACGTCCCGTTGGGCGGAGGCGCTCCGTGAGATGTCGGGACGTCTGGAAGAGATGCCAGGTGAGGAAGGTTACCCGGCGTACCTTGGTTCCCGTCTGGCAGAGTTCTACGAGAGAGCAGGACGTGTGGTTTCTCTTGGTAAGGATGCAAGAGAGGGCGCGTTGTCAGTAATCGGTGCGGTATCCCCTCCGGGCGGTGATACTTCCGAGCCTGTATCCCAGGCAACGCTGCGTATCGTTAAGGTATTCTGGGGATTGGATGCGGCGCTTGCTTATAAGAGACATTTCCCGGCGATCAACTGGCTGACCAGTTATTCTCTGTATCTGGATAACATGCACGACTGGTTCAACGGAACCGTGTCAGAGGACTGGATGGAAGGCCGCCAGAAGATGATGAGCCTTCTGACAGAAGAAGCTGCGTTGGAAGAGATCGTACAGATGGTAGGTATGGACGCTCTGTCGCCAGGCGACCGTCTGAAGATGGAAGCGGCACGCTCTATTCGTGAGGACTTCCTGCATCAGAATTCCTTCCATGAAGTAGATACCTATACGCCGCTTCGGAAGCAGTATCTGATGATGAAGCTGGTTCTTGCGTTCTACGAGCAGGCTACAGAGGCTCTTTCTAAGGGAGCATCCATGAAGGTTCTCCTTGGAATGGACGTAAGAGAACGGATCGGTCGTTACAAATATACGACGGCAGAGAATATCGAGGCAGAATACGAGAAGATTATGAATGAATTAAGCGCAGAGATTGCCGGTGCGTTTGGGAAGGAGGACTTCTAAATTATGCCAAAAGAGTATAGAACCATACAGGAAGTTGCCGGACCGCTTATGATGGTAAAGGGTGTAGAAGGCGTTGCGTTCGACGAGCTTGGAGAGATCGAGCTTGCCAATGGCGAGAGACGCCGTTGTAAGGTACTGGAAGTAGACGGAAGCGAAGTTGTCGTACAGCTCTATGAGAATGCTGCCGGTATCAACTTAAGTAACAGTAAGGTGCGTTTCCTCGGACGAAGCATGGAGCTTGGAGTTTCCGGCGATATGCTGGGACGTGTCTTCGACGGATTGGGACGTCCGATCGACGACGGTCCGGAGATCCTGCCGGAGGAGAGAAGAGATATCAACGGTCTGCCTATGAACCCGGCGGCACGTGTATACCCTGAGGAGTTTATCCAGACAGGCGTATCTGCAATCGACGGACTGAACACACTGGTACGTGGGCAGAAGCTTCCTATCTTCTCCTGTTCCGGTCTGCCGCATTCACAGCTTGCGGCTCAGATCGCAAGACAGGCGAAGGTTCGCGGAACAGACGAGAACTTCGCGGTTGTATTTGCCGCTATGGGTATCACTTTTGAAGAGTCTAACTACTTTATTGAGTCTTTCAAGGAGACGGGAGCCATTGACAGAACCGTCCTGTTTATCAACCTGGCGAACGACCCGGCCGTAGAGCGTATATCTACTCCGCGTATGGCGCTGACCGCAGCAGAATACCTTGCATTCGAGAAGGATATGCACGTACTGGTTATCCTGACAGATATTACAAACTATGCGGACGCTCTTCGTGAGATCTCCGCCGCTAAGAAAGAGGTTCCCGGCCGCCGCGGATATCCTGGATATATGTACACAGACCTTGCAACTATGTATGAGAGAGCCGGACGTCAGAGAGGAAAGAATGGAAGTATCACCATGATCCCGATCCTTACCATGCCGGAAGACGATAAGACTCACCCGATTCCTGACCTTACCGGATACATCACAGAGGGACAGGTAATCTTAAGCCGTGAGCTGTACCGTAAAGGTCTTCAGCCACCGATCGACGTACTGCCTTCACTTTCACGTCTGAAAGATAAAGGTATCGGCGAGGGTAAGACGAGGGCGGACCATGCCAATACTATGAACCAGTTGTTTGCGGCTTACTCACGTGGTAAGGATGCGAAAGAGCTTATGACCATCCTCGGCGAGGCAGCTCTTACTGAGATAGATCTTAAGTATGCGGAATTCGCAGACGCATTTGAGAAAGAGTATGTATCCCAGGGATATAACAATGACCGCTCAATCGAAGAGACATTGGCGATAGGCTGGAAACTGTTATCCATGCTGCCAAGGGCAGAGCTGAAACGTATCGACGACAAGTTCTTAGATGAATATTATGGTAAATAAGGAAACATCATGTCGGGAATTTTGATATAAGGAGGACCAAGTAAATGGCATCTAAACAGATCACTCCTACCCGTATGGAGCTGACAAAGACGAAAAGAAAGCTGGTTACGGCCAGAAGGGGCCACAAGCTCCTGAAGGACAAACGTGATGAGTTGATGCGTCAGTTCCTGGATCTGGTTAAGGAGAATATGGCGCTTCGCCAGAAAGTAGAAGCCGGAATCCTCTCTGCAAATAAGAACTTTGTTATAGCCAAGGCCGGTATGGATGAGGCAACACTGAATACAGCGCTTATGACGCCGAAACAGGAAGTTAGTCTCGAGGTGGGCCAGAAGAACGTCATGAGCGTTAATATCCCGGTTTTCGAGACAAAGACAAGAACTGCGGATGCGAACGATATTTATTCCTACGGTTTCGCATTTACGTCCAGCGACCTGGACGGCGCCGTAAAATCTTTGGCGGATATTCTGCCGGATATGTTGAAACTTGCGGAGACAGAGAAAGCGTGCCAGCTTATGGCGGCTGAGATCGAGAAGACCAGACGCCGCGTAAATGCGTTAGAGCACGTTACAATCCCGGAAGCTCAGGCAACGATCAAATATATCACGATGAAACTGGACGAGAACGAGAGAAGTTCACAGATTCGTCTGATGAAAGTAAAAGATATGATGCTTGAAGAAGCGCATCATTATAGCGAGAGAGAATAACTAAAAACGCCCTGATCCCTCCGTGGATCGGGGCATTTTTAGCTAGACTTTTCAATATAACTGCTTTATAATAAATGTGCCGGTACAATCCGGTTTATTTACTGCGGCGTTTTGAAAGAGATTATGCTGCGGACAGAAGAGAAAAAGGGATAGATATACGGGTGAGGAAGTTTTAGGAGGTCATATGGAACAGGGCAGAAATACAGGAGAAGACAGATATACGGGTCCGGGAGGATATTCAGGACAGGGAGGATATCCGGAACAAGGAGGTTTTGGACAACAGAATGGACGTATGGATTGGGGAACGCCGTCTTATTCTAATCCTCCGGTCGGAGAGGGATTGAATAAAAAACCGGAGAAGAATAAGTTTATGCTGCCGATCATAATAGGCGGATTTATTTTAGTTATCATTATAATCGTAGTCCTTCTTTTATTGGGTTGGAAATTTGTGCTGAACGGCGACAAGGAAGTGGAGACGATAGGAGATTACTATGTGACTGGCTGCAAAGAGATTATGAAGGTTCGCGAGGAAGAGGATAAAGAGAGTAAAGTCGTGACGAAGCTTGACAATGGGGAAAAGGTTTCCCTGATTGAAAAGAGCGAGGGCAATTATTGGAAGGTGTATATAGAAGCCGAAGAAGTGACGGGTTATGTTGATTATCACTATCTGACCAATAAAAGCGACGCGGTAATGGAGCCGGTAACGAGGTATGTCAATATAAAGAAAGAGGAATCGCTGTCTATATTAAGCACACCGGATAGCGACGGAGCGTCTCTTGGCGTGGTCAAAAGAGGGGATGAAGTAATAGTTTTAGCGAAACCTGACGATACATATTCTTATATTTATGCGGCGGATGAAAGCGCATATGGTTATGTAGAAAAGAGTAAGCTGTCTGAAGACGAGATCAAAGACGAGCCTGCTAAGGAAGACTCAAAAGAAGATAAAAAGGAGGATGACAAGGCAAATACCGCCCAGCCTTCGGCGGATGTATTGGGAGCCGGCAGTCCTCCGGCAAATTATCAGGGAATATATTATGTCAAAGTAGCAAAAGGATATCTTGCGCTTCGTAATGCGAAAGCATTTGACACGTCGAATGAAATCGGCAAAATGTACAATGGAGATTATGTACAGGCGATTCGGACAAACGAGACTTATTGGTATGTATACAGTCCCAGCCTTGGAGCATATGGTTACACGAACAGCGAATATCTTGTTTCATCTACCAGCAGCGCGGCTTCTTCTTACAGAGATATATATTATGCAAATGTTGCTTCCGGTTATCTTGCGCTTCGTGATGCTCAGGCGTACGATTCGTCCAATGAAATAGGCAAGATTGCGAATGGACAGGAGGTTATTGTTATTGATTCGTCAAGCGGTACGTATTGGTATGTATATGTGCCGGCTTTGAATGATTATGGTTATGTCAACAGCGAATATCTCAGGAGGTAACGGATGAGTAGGCGTAGATGGATCGCGTTTGCAGTTATTGTATTGTTGATAGAGTTGGCGGCATTGACAGCTGTTATAATCTTCAAAAAGCATGCTGATGCAGCGGTTACCCCAAAAAAAGCATCTGTGATCGAAGGAAGTGTGATAGACGTTACAGAAGCTGCAGATGGCGGCAAGAGCAAAGAAGAGAAAGAGCAAGCTAAGGAATCTACGCAGGCAGAACAGGATTCGGTATCTGAGGAACATCTCCCTGCAGATACCGGGCAGTCTTCGGAGTCCGTATCTTCGGAAGCGGCCCAGGCAGAACAAGATTCTTCGGATGCAGGACGCGCAGGTGTGTCGGAGATACAGAACGGACTTCAGAATCTGATCAATACAGAGTATCAGGCAGGGGGTAAAGTTGCGGTCTGCACCGGAAGAGCAGACGAAAGTGATATGGCTATGATCAATGGTGGAGCGATGCAGGCGGCAAGCTTGATCAAGTTATATGTGGCTGGATGTGTATATGAAAATTACGGGACTGTTAGCTCACAAGAGTCTTATAGCGGAGAGACGGAATCTTTGCTGAGCGTCATGATAACAGTCAGCGATAATACCGCCTGCAATACGCTGGTGACCAGATTAGGAAACGGAGACGCGCAGGCGGGAATGGCAAAGGTGAATCAGTATTGTGCGAATCACGGCTTTTCTGATACGCATATGGGACGGCTGATGCTGCAGCCTAATGACGTAGACGATAACTATACGTCTGTCTATGATTGCTGCAATTATCTCAAGCTGGCGAATGCCGGACAGTTGGAGGGAGCGTCGCGTGTCCTTGGATATATGCAGCAGCAGCAGCGCAGAAGTAAGATCCCCGCGGGTATTCCGTCAGGTGTAACAGTGGGAAATAAGACGGGTGAATTGTCTGACGTAGAGAATGATGCGGCGATTGTATATGGCGGAGGAGGTACTTTTGTATTATGCGTAATGTCGGAAGATTTGTCGGATAATTACGGCGCACAGAGATTTATATCGAGAACATCCGGCGTGGTATATGATTTTATGGAAAATTAAAATATACGAGAAGCAGAGTAGATTGGTAAGGGGTTGTTGGAAAATTTCATGTTCATACAATATAGTGACATTAAGTGTGAATGTTTGTGCCATATATTGTGAGAAAATGTTTTCCGGCAGCTCCTTTTTATGGAAAATGTAAAGGAAGATCAGGATGAAGATCATTCATAAGTGGTTGATTGGGATATTGGCAGCGCTGGCGGCGGCGCTTTTGGCAGGCGTCTTTTTTCAGGTGAAAGTGACGTTGGATATGCGAAAAGAGGTCTCCGCGATGAAAACACAGAAAAAATCGTTGGAACTTGACATAAAAAAAGAAGAAGAATCTCTGGTATTAGAACAGGTAATGTCGGAGGAAGAAGATAAGGAGCAAGGCGGAGCGGAACAGGAAGAAGAAGCGGCAGAAGCAGCGGGAGGAGAAGCGGCGCAGAACGATATGACGGCAGAAGGAAATGGGAAAAAGGTAGCAATTGATCCCGGTCATCAGGGGTATCATATTGATATGAGTGAATTGGAACCGGTTGGACCCGATTCGCAGGAAATGAAAGCGAAGGCGACGCAGGGAACAGAGGGGAGATTCACAGGAATACCGGAATATGAGTTAAATCTTACGATTTCAAAACAGCTTGCCGAGGAGCTGCAGAAACGGGGCTACGAAGTGATGCTTACCAGGCAGGATAATGATACTGCTATCAGCAACCGGGAACGCGCTCTTCTGGCAGCCGATTTTGGAGCGGATATCTATCTTCGAATCCATGCAAACGGAAGCGAGAATCCTGATGATAGCGGAGCGTTGACGATGGCGCCGTCTGCGGAGAATCCGTATATTGCCCAATTGCATGATAAGAGTTATGCGTTGGGAGAGGCGGTAATTAACGCATATTGCCAGTCATGCGGCCTTTCAAACAGAGGAGTTATGCTTGCAGATAATATGTCCGGGACGAACTGGAGTAAGGTGCCGGTCATAATTTTGGAGATGGGGTTTATGACGAATCGGAGCGACGATACAAAAATGCAGAATGCTGAATTTCAGGTACAGATGGTGCAGGGAATAGCAAATGGTATCGATCAGTATTTTGCCGCAGGGAATTAGCAGGGAAAGAACGATGAAGAAAAATACCGGAAGAGAAATGATATTGATCTTGATTTTATTAATACTGATCTTGCTTTGTCTGGTGGGTTTTGTATTTTTACAGCAAGATCAGAAAAAGAGGTTAGGACAGATAAAAGACTTGAAAGAAGAGATACAGCTCCTGGAAGAAAAACGGATGCAGATGATATATGATCGCGAAGAGCTTGAGATGAAGCAAGACGAGATAGCAGATAACGTGGAGGATAATGCAGAACAGGCGGCAGAAAACACAGAAGCGGCATCTCCTTCGCCGGACGAAGGGACTCCGGCGCCTGTGAATTTAGATGCGGTACGGGAAAATATTCAGGCGAATATATCAGGAAGAGTAGAAGCAGGAGAGACGTGGCAGGTGTATGCCTGTCGTTTGTCAGACCAGGCGGAAGAAATGATCGGCAGTGGAAGAATGACGGCTGCCAGTCTGATCAAGCTCTATATTATGGGAGCTGTGTATGAAAATTATGAGGCTGTAACGACCCAGAACGGGAAGGAGACGGTGGACGGACTTTTAAGGTCGATGATTACGGTCAGTGATAATGATGCAGCCAATACGTTAACGGATATGTTGGGGAATGGAGATCCCGTGGCAGGAAGATCAGTAGTGAATGAATATTGCAGCAGAAACGGTTATACGGATTCAGACATGGGAAGGATGCTGTTGGAGACGGGTACAGACCGGGAAAATTATACATCTGTGAGAGACTGCGGCATGTTTCTTAAGAGAGTTTATCAGGGGGAGATTCCGTATGGAGAAGATATGATGAATCTTCTAAAACAACAAGAGAGAAGGGGAAAGATACCCGCCGGCGTGGCTCAGGGAGTTGTGGTGGCGAATAAAACGGGTGAGTTAGATCGTGTAGAAAATGATGCGGCAATTGTTTTTAAAGATAATAATCCATATATTCTGTGTGTAATGTCGGAGAATGTAAATGACGCGGCGGCAGCGAGACAGACAATTGTTAACATCTCGTCAGGTGTGTACAATAATATGTGATAATTAGGAAAATAGATTGACATGTAAGAAGTAAAAGTTGTAGAATAGCAGACACAGAAGGAAGTGGTATGTATTGAATTATCAAAGAAAATTAATCAGAAAAGTATGTGTTGTCGGAGTGTCAAGTGCGTTAATTGCGAGTATGGGCGCAATGGATCCAACGACAGCATTTCCAGAGGGTCATGTTCTTGCGGCTGAGGTCGAAGAGGAGAAATTCTGGGAAGACATGACGGAAGAAGAGCGTATGGCTTTGCCGGAGGAGGAGAGGGAACGTCTGAAAGCAGAGGCAGAAAAGCGCGCGGAGGAAGTAAGACTCTGGGAGAGTATGACGGAAGAAGAGCGTATGGCTTTGCCGGAGGAAGAGAGGGAGCGCCTTAGGGAACTGGCGGAAAAGGCAATGGAACGCGGGGAAGGAGCCGGAACGGAGGGACAGGGGCCGGAAGACGGATCTGGTACTTTGGACAACCCAGAGAATTCGGATCCAGAGAACGAGACAGGGAATCCAGAGAATCCAGGCGAAGAAGATGTGGTTGGGAACCCGGAAGATGGAGTCGAAGGCGGAGAGTCCGACGATTTGGAAAACCCGGATGAAGAAGCTGAAGACGGAGATATGACAGACCCGAAGGATCCGGACGGAGATGATATGAACCAGGATTCGGAGGATACGAATGAAGATGATGCGGGTACGGATTCGGTAGTATCGGATGGAGAAGCCGGGATTGAAGATACAGCCGGGACAGAGAATATGATCGTAGAAGATGAAACCGGCGCGTCAGAGGAAACAGAAGTATCGGATGGTCCAGCCGAGGCTGATGTCAGTGATATTTCTGACGACCAGGCAGATAATGCAGCGGAGGAAATACTGCCCGGGAAGATCAGTAATGAAGAATTGATATCGAGCCAGCAGATTGTGAAACTTCCGGAGATCGTGGAGAATTTTCATTTCTGGACAGTAGCCAGAAAGTATGCATTTGCAAAAGAAGATATCATGATTCGTGAACAACCGCTTGAAGAAGATGCCGACGGAGATAAGGTCAGGTTCATCGGTAGAATTGATTCGGATGGTCTGCTGTACATATTAGAAGAAAAAGACGGATGGTATTATGTGGAATCCGGTAAAGTCAGAGGATTTGTGAAGGATAAGGATGTTCTCACAGGTGATAAAGCGGACAAACTGTTGAAGAAATATCAGAAAAAAGCCCGAAAACAGGCAAAAAAGACAAAGTCGGAGTATAACGGGATCGAAAGTATAGCGCCTATGGCGGAAGAGTTAGTTCGTTTCCAGGAGAATAAAGCATTTACTTATCTGAGAGCGACTGTGAACCAGACGGTGATAGAGAAGAATTATGCTCTTTCGTCGGATGGAGAGGTTGAGGTTAAGGAAGATAAGAGTATAGATAGTCGTACGGTTGGTATAATTCCTTCAGGCGGATTATGTTATATTCTTGAAGACAAAGATCAGGACTGGATTTATATAGAGTCCGAGGATGTTCGGGGATTTGTGGAAGGCCAGAGCATCGTGTCGGGAAAAGAGGTCGCGAAAGCGGTAGAGGAGAAGGGCGAGCAGGGGTACGTTTTTGCAAAGGAAGCCGTAAAACCTGAGGAAAACATGGCGTATTATTATACGTTGACGTCCACCCAGCCTGGAATTCCAAGCGGTGAGATACGAAAATCTATGATAGAATATGCGGCGCAGTTTATCGGAAATCCATATGTATGGGGCGGTACGAGTCTGACGAAAGGGGCGGATTGTTCGGGATTCGTGCAGAGTATCTATAAGCAGTATGGATATGAGCTTCCAAGAGTAGCCTGTGATCAGGCGCAGTACGGGGTGAAGGTTCCGGTGGAAGATGCTTTGCCGGGAGATTTGATTTTCTATGCGAAGGATGGTTATGTTCATCATGTGGTAATGTATGCAGGAGAAGGTAAGACAATCGAGGCAATGAGTTCAAATGCAGGAATTGTCCAGGCGGACTTAAAAAAAGGAGACGCCGTATGGGCGACACGTATTCTTGATGATAACGGCTATTCGATAGGAAATATCGGTGAGGTTAATGCGACGGAGGATATGTATGGTCTGAATCTCGGAAAGTTTAAGCTGACATATTATTGCTCTTGTGAATTATGCTGTGATGTGGAAACGGGTATCACAGCGACCGGCGCTCCGGTCGTAGAGGGAAGGACGATTGCGGTAGATCCAAGTGTGATTCCTTATGGAACCCAGATTATCATAGGCGGTCATATCTTTACGGCAGAAGATTGCGGAGGGGCGATCAAAGGAAACAGAATAGACGTTTATGTGAATAGTCATCAGAGAGCATTGGAATTAGGCGTGAATTATGCCGATGTATATTTAAAGAAATAGAAAGAAGAATAGACAAAAGAGACAGCAGAGTTCTGCTGTCTCTTTTGTGGGGAGTGAAAGCGATGAAAATGGAAAATAAACAGAGGGAATATCTTTTTGATAATTATAAAGTATTTTTAATCATACTGGTAGTAATCGGGCATTTTATAGAACCATGTTATGATCAGAATCCATTTTTGTATGAATTAAAATGGGGGATTGTGGCGTTTCATATGCCTGCATTTATCTTTATATCGGGATATTTTTCGAAGAAAGAACAGCCGGTCAGGAAGCTGATCAGCGGATTGGTAATACCGTATTTTGTATATGAAGTATTGTACTATCTGCTGTATACTTTTATTCTGGATAAGGAAACCGAGCTGTATCTAACTAGGCCGAAATTTTCTTTATGGTATCTTATGGCGCTGTGCGTATGGCGTCTTATGACTCCTGTGGTAAAGAAGATTCCATATTATCTGCCGTGTTCATTAGCGGCGGGATTGTTGATCGGTCTGGTCGGGCTTGGGAATTTTCTGTCTATTCCAAGAATCATATTTTTCTTTCCGTTTTTTCTGGCAGGGACCATGTTTGACAGCGCTTGGCTTGCCAGATTTCGTAACAGGAGGGGCTATGTGGGCGTGCTTGGAATAATAGGGAGTATGGCGTTGTTTTTGTTTGCGGACGGATATCACAGACAACTGTCTGTAAAGATTTTCTATGGACGATATTCTTACGAGGAGTTGGGAATGTCGGCTGCGGATGGGATCTTGATTCGTCTTGTTTGTTATGGGATTTCATTTCTGTTGATTTACTTGTTTATGATGGCGCTTCCGGAAAAGGAAAAATTCTATTCGTATCTGGGGGAAAGGACGATGGCGGTGTACATATTTCACGGCGTAATCTATAGCTGCCTGAAATATGGTTCATCCGTTTTGGAAACAGTGGAAAGTAACGGAGAGAGTATATTGTTGATTTTGTTCTGCTTCATAATTGTGTGGATTGTGTCACGTAAACCGTTTGTGCAGGTGACGAACAAAATTGCTCATCTGGTTTAAGCTGTTATTTAAGCCAGGTACCGGAAGACGCTGGATTTTATGCTGAATTTAGTTAATGCAGATTGCTGTAAATTCTAAATCCAGCATAAAATCTAGTGTACAGTACACTGATAAATCGAAAATTAGAATTGCCCCTCTGCGAGGGCTTTGATAGATAAAGCATATTCCGACGGCGTCATACCAGTAATCTGTTTAAATTTTCTGGAGAAATAATGAATAGAGGAAAAACCCAACTGTTCGGAAATCTGTGTAAAATTTAGATTGTTTGTCCTGATCATCTCTTTTGCCGCGTTGATCTTCAGTAGGGAAAAATATTCAATCACTCCAAGTCCGCGCCGATATTTGAAGAGTTTCTGCAATTGAGATCTTCCGATCAGATTATCTTTACAGATCTGTTCAATCGTAAGAGAAGAATTCAAATGCAAGGTCAGATAGTCCGTGATTCGGTCAAATATTTCTGCGTCGCTCTTGCTTTTGTTGGATTTAAGGACGTCATTTTTTTCAAGCTCTTTCGGTAAAGCAAATGAATTGAAGTATCTCCGAAGCAGATGGATCATCAAATGTTCTAGATAGATGCAGATCATCTGACCGGCGCCAAATGTTCGCGGTTCTTTGCAGGGCATATTCTGAAGATACGGATCATCCAATCGGCAGTCATAGCATTGTCTTGCTTCGATGATAATATTTGCAAGGATATTGCGTTCTGTCTCATCAATCTTAAGTACTTTTTTGCAAAAGAAGGACATGGCTTCATCCCCGCAGTGAAAAGAGATCACAATCAGATTTGGGGCGATATTTCCTGTTGTGCGAATATTGTGGAATTCATTGGGCTGGTGAAATATAATATCACCTCTCTTTAGATGTATCGTTTTATTATCTGCCGCAGCAAGAACCTCTCCTTTATCTACACAGACAAATTCCCAGAAATCATGGGATTCGCCTTCGAATGTGAAATCACTCATATATTCGAAGTAATGAACACTATATATCTTATTAATTGTTATACTTTTCTCAAATGCAATTCCATTGTACCCCATACAAAAACTCCTTGGTATATCTTTATAAAATTATTTTACCGCATTTTTTGAGACTTGAAAAGCAGATAATGCAAATTTCGCATCATTGTTTTATTTAATTTGAACAATAATAAGCGGTTTTTAATACGATAAATTATAAAAATGTGCAGATAATGCAAATTAATACGATTATAAGATAAAGATTTTTGTGCACTATTATTATATAGTAAAAGCATATAAAATGTATTTTAATACAAATCACTAAAGGGAGGTAAAGTATTATGAAAAAGAAAGCTTTAAGCGTGCTTCTTGCTGCAGCGATGGTAGCTTCTCTCGCAGTAGGATGTGGAAACAGTGGAGGAGGCGACAGCGGCAGTGGGGATGACGGCGGCGACTCTTCAGAAGGTGTTACTCTAGACATTATCATTTCTCAGTATGGAAATTATACGCAGGATTGGTGGAAAGAATTTGAGAAGACGTTTGAGGAAGCCAATGAGGGAATTGATCTCAATATAGAGATTGTTTCCTGGAACGATATTTACAGTGTCGTTAATACTCGTATTTCAAGTAATGAACAACCGGATATCTTAAATATCAGTGGTTTTGCTGATTATGTACTGGATGATCTGCTGATGCCGGCAGAGGATTATGTATCTGCTGATTTGAAAGCTAATTTTATTCCAAGCTTCTGGGAATCTAATGAGATGGACGGAACAGTTTGGGCGCTTCCGATTCTTGCATCCTGTCGTTCACTTTTCTGTAATATTGATCTGCTTAAGGAAGCCGGAAT
This sequence comes from uncultured Dorea sp., assembly GCA_910585725.1. GTDB lineage: Bacteria > Bacillota > Clostridia > Lachnospirales > Lachnospiraceae > Sporofaciens. Next base: position 45,717 of record CAJUFA010000026.1, read on the forward strand.
TGAGAATCCTCCGGCAACATGGGATGAAGTGATTACGGCTTGTAAAGCAGTAAAAGACAAATTCGGCAGCGAGATCGTTCCTTGGGGTCTTGATATCTCTACAGATGAAGGTCAGGCAGCATTTTCATACTATACATGGAATTTCGGCGGCGGATTTGTTGACGACAGCGGCGAGTGGGCTCTTAACAGTGAAGAAAATGTAAAAGCTGTTGAATATATTAAGAGTCTGATTGATTCTGAGTATTGTAATTCAGCTCCGTTTACCGATACACGTTATCCTCTTCAGGATGCGTTCAGCGCCGGAACACTTGCTATGATGATTGGACCAATGAACATGGTTGCGGCAGATTCTGAGGTTAATTATGTTGCGGCAGATCTTCCAGGTGAGAAGACGGCTCTTGGTGTTTGCGATCAGTTGATGGTATTTAAGGATGAGGAAGCCGGAGATGCCCGTACAGAAGCTATTACGAAGTTCTTCGACGCATTCTATGAGTGCGAGACATATTCTGACTATATGGTATATGAGGGATTCTTGCCTGCAACACAGGATAGTTCCGATAATCTTGCAGCTAATGCTGAAAAGTATACTGTCGGCGGATCTGACGCTACAGGAGACAGCGAATACTTTAAAACATTCTGTGCGGTTCTTCCAAATTGCAAATTCTATCCGATGCAGAAAGCAGAATGGATGGACGTAAGAAACGGCGTTATTGACGTTGAACAGCAGGTATGTAACGGAACGATCGGAGCAAAAGAAGCGCTTGATAAGCTTCAGGATTCTGTTGCAAAATAAGACGATTATATGACGTATGAGCAGGGGGCCGAATTGCTTCGGCCCCGATTTTTATAAGCTGATATGTAAAGCAATAGTTTTGTGCTTTATCTAAGGAGGCATGGTGATGAAAAAAAGGACGCTGGTAAAAATCCAGCCGTATGTTTGGTTACTGCCAAGTGTAATACTTATGGTAACTATGATTTTAATTCCGATTATTTCCGTGTTTAAGATTTCATTTTCAGAGGTGGGACGAAGCGGTATCGTAAGAGGTCTGAACGGTATTCAGAACTATTTGGATATTTTTGAAGAACCCGTATTCTGGCATACGCTGCAGAATACAATTATCTGGACTGTCGTGGTGGTTGGTGTATCTACTGTTTTCGGTTTTGTTCTGGCGATGGTTTTAAACCAGGAATTCCATGGACGTAAGTTTGTCCGGGCAGTGGTAATCTTCCCATGGGCGACGGCTCTTGTTATCCAGTCTGTTATCTGGAAATATATTATCAATGCCGATTATGGTTCACTGAATGTTTTGTTAAAAAAGATCGGATTGATCGACGCTTTTGTAAACTGGACAAAGACGGCTGGTTCTATGTTTTCATGGGAGTGTTGGGTAGGTATTTTTGTTACTTTTCCGTTTGTTACGTTCTGTGTATTATCCGGTTTACAGAGTATTGATATTGCTTTGTATGAATCGGCGTCGGTTGACGGAGCTAATTTTTGGCAGAAACTTTTTAAGATTACGCTGCCTTTGGTTGCGCCCAGTCTGACCGTTTCAACAGTACTGAATATTATTTATGTATTTAATTCCTTTCCTATCGTCTGGACGATTTCCAAAGGCGCTCCGGCGGATCAGACACATACTCTGGTTACCTATCTGTATCAATTATCCTTTACAGATGGAAGAGGTGGTCACGCGGCGGCCGTATCTGTGATCGGCTTCGTTATCTTAGCGGTCTGCGCAAGCATCTATATGATCCTGTCGCTTCGCGGAGAGGAGGAAAGTTAAATGACGTCAAGAAGAAAAACATGGCAGACAATACTTTTATATGTATTTATAGTGGTTCTCTGCGTTGTAATTTTATATCCGTATTTTGTTATGTTTATCACGGCGCTGAAAGATAATAAGGAGATGTATGCGGTAGACCATATTCTGCCGAATATATGGCAGTGGTCTAATTTTGCAGATATCTGGAAGGCAGCTCCTGTATTCAAATACCTGATTAATTCCATGATCATTGCGGGAGGCGCTACCGTGCTTGCTATCTTATGCGGAATCCCGGCGGCGTACGCCCTTGCCCGTATGCGGTTTAAAGGAAAAGGTATCTTTATGGGCGCTGTAATTATGAGCCAAATGTTCTCGCCTGTGGTACTCCTGGTTGGTATTTACAGAATGATGGTCAATATTAATCTGAATAATACGATTCTGGGTCTGATTCTTTTGAATGCAGCGTTTAACCAGGCTTTTGCGATCTGGCTGCTGAGAGGAACATTCATGGGAATTTCTCCTGAGATGGAGCAGGCGGCGAAGATTGACGGGTGCGGGACGGTGAAAGCGTTGGTCAGAGTATTGCTGCCAATGGCGCTTCCCGGAATTATCACAACCTTAATTTTTGTATTTATTAATGCATGGAATGAATATACAATTGCGTTGACGTTGATTTCTACCGATATCTTTAAACCTATCACTGTCGGTATCAATGTCTTCTATGGATTTAACTTTATTCAATGGCAGTACTTGTTTGCGACGTCATTGTTTGCAACAATCCCAGTTGTTATCCTGTTCCTTATAATTGAAAAACATCTGGTGGCGGGATTAACCTCCGGCGGTGTGAAAGGTTAGATGGAAACCTTCACAGTAGAAATAGATATGAACTCGGCAGTTTGACTATATATTTATGCCGATTATTTAAAGAAATCCGGGAAAGATTCTTTTTTAAGGCTTTTCCCGGATTTTAAAATAAAAAAGAAAAAATAAAAAAATTGAAAAAAAGTTATTGACAAGTAAAAAGAGATGTGATAATCTAATATAGCTGTCGCAAGAGACAGCACAGAACCTTGAAAATTAAACAATAGACAACAATCCCTGAAAATTTCTAAGAGA
>CAJUFA010000027.1 GCA_910585725.1 uncultured Dorea sp.
ATACAGACACTTGACGATTTGGATATGAATCAATTAAGGTCCGTGGAAACAGTAGGTATTACAGCAGGGGCATCCACGCCCAATAATATAATTGAGGAGGTTCAAAACAATGTCAGAATTAACTTTTGAACAAATGTTGGAGGAGTCTTTCAAAACAATAAGGAATGGAGAGGTAGTAGATGGTACTGTCATCGATGTAAAGCCCGATGAAATCATCTTGAATATAGGTTACAAGGCAGACGGTATCATTTCAAGAAGCGAGTACACCAATGAGTCGAATGCAGACTTGACTACGATGGTTTCCGTAGGAGACTCCATGACTGCAAAGGTTTTGAAGGTGAATGACGGCGAAGGCCAGGTGTTGTTGACGTACAAGAGACTGGCGGCCGAAAAAGGAAACGAGAGATTAAGAGAAGCATATGAGAATCATGAAGTGCTGAAAGCGCCTGTTGCACAGATTCTTGGCGGCGGCTTAAGCGTTGTGATTGAAGAGGCAAGAGTATTTATTCCTGCAAGCCTTGTGTCGGATACTTATGAAAAAGATTTGAACAAATATCAGGATCAGGAGATTGAGTTTGTAATCAGCGAGTTCAATCCAAGAAGGAACCGTGTGATCGGAGACAGAAGACAGCTGCTTGTTGCGGAGCGCGCAAAGAGGCAGAGTGAACTTTTCGCAAGGATTCAGATCGGGGATAAGATGGAAGGAACTGTTAAGAATGTAACAGATTTCGGCGCTTTTGTCGATCTTGGAGGCGTCGACGGACTTCTTCATATCTCAGAGATGTCATGGGGACGCGTAGAAAATCCGAAGAAAGTATTCAAAGTCGGCGAGACTTTAGAGGTTATGATCAAGGATATTCATGATACGAAGATTGCCTTGAGTCTTAAGTTCCCGGAAAGCAATCCATGGGCGAATGCGGAAGAGAAGTATGCCGTCGGAAATGTAATAGACGGAAGAGTAGCGCGGATGACAGATTTCGGTGCGTTCGTTGAATTAGCGCCCGGAGTAGACGCATTACTTCATGTTTCACAGATCTCAAGAGCACATGTGGACAAGCCCTCCGATGTATTGTCTGTAGGACAGGAGATCACGGCTAAGATCGTTGATCTGAATGTGGCGGAGAAGAAGATCAGCCTGAGCATGAAGGTGTTGGAGTCAGCGTCGGACGAGGCGTCTGTACAGGCAGTAAGCGCGGACGAGTTCGAAGACGAAGAATAAATGCTTAAGTATGTGAAATAGAGGTCGTACGGCCTCTATTTTTTTGTGATATAGGAAACTTCGTTTTTTATTATCACAAAAACGATAATAGTGTTAAAAATCCGACAAGATGTTTATGAAAATGTACAATGAAATCCACGATTTTACTAGATAAATAGTGGGTTTTGATGTATAGTAATAAAAGAGAAAAAAGGAAGGAAGGATATAGGGATGGCATTGTTAACATTTAAGGGTGGTATTCACCCGGATGACGGCAAGAGCCTGGCAAAAGAGAAGGCCATTGTCGAAGTAAAACCCAAAGGGGATCTGGTATATCCGGTATCCCAGCATATCGGCGCCCCGGCGAATCCAATCGTCGCGGTAGGCGACCGTGTCTTGAAGGGCCAGATGATAGCAGAAGCCGGAGGCTTTGTATCGGCTCCGATCTATGCGTCGGTTTCCGGTAAGGTGAAGGCGATCGCCCCTCATCTGAACCCGACAGGCGGGACGGTGAACAGTATCGTGATCGAGAATGACGGAGAGTATGAAGAGGTAGAATATCCGGCTGTAAAACCGTTGGATGAGATGACCAAGGAGGAGATTCTGAATACGATCGGCAATGCGGGAATCGTAGGTATGGGCGGCGCCGGATTTCCGACCAGAGTGAAGCTCTCTCCGAAGGAGCCGGATAAGATAGACTATATTATAGCAAACTGTGCGGAGTGTGAACCATATATCACGGCAGATTACAGATGTATGCTGGAGGTTCCGGAGAAACTGGTAGGCGGGATGAGAATTATCCTCAAGCTTTTTGACAACGCAAAGGGCATATTTGGGGTAGAGGATAATAAACCTGATTGTGTCGAGAAGTTGCGTGAGCTTACGAAAGACGAGCCGCGTATGGAAGTGCTTGCGCTTAAGACGAAGTACCCTCAGGGCGGCGAGCGTCAGCTTATTTATGCAACCACGGGAAGAGCGATTAATTCAGCGATGCTTCCTGCGGACGCAGGATGTGTGGTTGATAATGTTGCGACGATGATCAGCGTATATGAAGCGGTTGCGGAAGGCAGGCCCTCTATGGAGCGCGTGACTACCGTAAGCGGCGACGCGGTGAATGAACCGGGGAATTTTAAGGTTCCTTTCGGTCTGAATCAGGCGGAGCTTATCGAGGCGGCAGGCGGATACAAGAATGAGCCTGAGAAGGTAATCTCCGGCGGTCCGATGATGGGATTTTCTATGTTCACGCTTGACGTGCCGATTACAAAGACTTCTTCTTCGATCCTCTGTCTTACAAAGGATGAGGTTGCGAAGTATGAACCGACGGCATGTATTAACTGCGGGCGGTGCGTGGATGCATGTCCGAGCCGGCTGATTCCTTCCAGGCTTGCGGATTATGCGGAGCATCACGACGAGGCGGCGTTTACAAAGCACGAGGGTCTGGAATGTATGGAATGTGGTTCCTGCAGCTTCGTGTGTCCGGCGAAGAGGCCGCTGAAACAGGCGATCGGTTCTATGAGGAAGATAGCCCTGGCGAACCGTAAGAAGAAGTAGGAGAAATAAAAAGAGAGGAAGAGGTGAACGAACGTGAGTGAGAACAAGTTAAAAATGTCATCTTCACCACATATACGTTCCAAGGATACTTCTGGTAAGATTATGCTGTATGTGACGATTGCGTTGCTGCCGGCATCTGCTTTTGGTATCTGGAACTTTGGATTGTCGGCTCTTGTGATGCTGATCTGTACGACGGCGTCATCTGTCCTGACAGAATACATATATGAGAAATTAATGCACAAGAAGATTACGGTAGACGATTTCAGCGCGGTGGTTACCGGTTTATTGCTTGGACTGAATATGCCGGCTTCAGCGCCGTGGTGGATGGGAGTGATCGGAGGTGTCTTTGCAATCCTGATCGTGAAGCAGCTTTTCGGAGGACTGGGTCAGAACTTCATGAACCCGGCTCTTGGCGCAAGATGTTTCCTTCTGATTTCATTTACCAGTCAGATGACCACTTTTATCTATGACGGCGTGACGGGACCGACGCCCCTTGCGCAGTTAAAGGCGGGGGAAGCGGTTGACAGCATGAGTATGCTGATTGGGCGGATCCCGGGTACCATCGGCGAGACGTCCGTGATCGCGATTATTATCGGCGCGATCTTCCTGATCCTGATGGGAGTGATTGATCTTCGGATTCCTGGAACTTATATTGTGACGTTTATAGTATTCATCGGTATCTTCGGGCATTTTGCGAATTCTGACGTGGGATTCTTCGATCCCCAGTATATCACCGCGCATTTATGCGGAGGCGGACTGATGCTCGGAGCATGGTTTATGGCCACCGATTATGTGACTTCACCGATCACGAAGAAGGGTCAGATCGTCTATGGTATGCTTCTTGGTATCCTGACAGGTCTGTTCCGTCTCTTCGGCGGTTCCGCGGAAGGTGTATCTTATGCGATCATCATCAGCAACCTTGTGGTGCCTTTGATCGAGAGAGTTACTCTTCCAAAGCCCTTTGGTAAAGGAGGAGAGAAGTAATGAATAAAATATTAAAGAATACGTTGATTCTGACGTTGATCACGCTGGTTGCGGGCCTGGGGCTCGGACTTGTATATGAGATCACGAAAGCTCCTATTGCACAGGCGCAGGAGACGAAGAAGAAAGAGGCGTGGCAGAAGGTATTTCCGGAGGCGGATATTAATGATTTCGAGCAGGTAGATATCGACCAGGCGGCCGCCGATCAGGCGCTTGCCGACATGGGTGTAAACGGGACGATTGATGAAGCCTGTACCGTGGGCGATATGGGATATGTTGTAACGGCTACGGATAAGGATGGTTTTGGCGGCAGTATCCAGGTGACGGTCGGTATTACCGGCGACGGCACGGTGAACGGAGTGTCCATCCTGTCCATCAATGAGACGGCGGGTCTTGGAATGAAGGCGGCAGAGGTTTCATTCTATGGACAGTATGAAGGCAAACAGGCGGAGAAGTTTGTAGTATCTAAGGACGGAGGAGACGGGGAGCCCATCGACGCTCTAAGCGGCGCTACCATCACCTCAAGATCTGTAACCGGTGCGGTTAACGCTGCGCTTGGATATTATCAGGCTGCATTTCAATAAAAGACGGGAGGTAGTAAGATGAATAATTGTACCGAAAGAATCTATAACGGTCTGGTCAAAGAAAACCCTACCTTCGTGCTGATGTTGGGTATGTGTCCGACCCTGGCGGTAACGACGTCCGCCATTAACGGCGTAGGTATGGGACTGTCTACGACGGTCGTACTTGTGCTGTCAAATATGCTGATCTCCATGCTGCGTAAGATTATTCCGGATTCTGTCAGAATGCCGGCGTTTATCGTAGTTGTGGCGTCATTTGTAACGATCGTACAGTTCTTGCTGGAAGGTTTCGTTCCAAGCCTGTATGATTCCCTTGGAATTTATATTCCGCTTATCGTGGTAAACTGTATTATCCTTGGCCGCGCCGAGAGTTATGCGTCCAAGAATCCGGTTCTGCCGTCCATCTTTGACGGTATCGGTATGGGACTTGGATTTACGGTAGGTCTGACGGCGATCGGTGTCGTGCGTGAAGTAATCGGTACGGGAGCGGCTTTCGGAAAGCAGATCCTTCCGCTTGCGGATGCAGCGGCAGGAACGGGCGGCTATGTGCCGGTAACGATCTTCATCCTTCCGCCGGGAGCATTCCTGGTATTGGCGTTCCTTGTAGCTTTGCAGAATAAGGTAAGGAGCAATGCGGCGAAGAAGGGCAAGAAGGTTCCGGAAGCGTCGGGATGCAAAGAAGGCTGCGGTTCCTGCGGCAACGGCGGATGCAGTGGTAAAGTTTTTCCGACAGGAAATGAGAAGTAGGAGGGGTACATAGATGAAAGAATTATTGATTATTGCAATCGGATCTGCTCTCGTGAATAATGTTGTACTCAGCCAATTCTTGGGAATATGTCCTTTCCTTGGCGTATCTAAGAAAGTAGATACCGCGGCGGGTATGGGCGGAGCCGTAGTATTCGTTATTACGATAGCGTCTTTAGTTACCAGTTTGATCTATAAGTTTATCCTGATGCCGTTAGGATTTGAATACCTGCAGACTATCGTATTCATTCTGATTATCGCGGCGTTGGTTCAGTTTGTGGAGATGTTTCTTAAAAAAGCGATGCCGCCGCTTTACAATGCGCTCGGCGTGTATCTGCCTTTGATTACCACGAACTGTGCGGTGCTTGGCGTAGCGCTCACCAACGTACAGAAGGAGTACAATATCCTTCAGGGTGTGATTAACGGTATCGGAACATCTGTCGGATTCCTGATCGCTATTGTGGTCATGGCGGGAATTCGTGAGAAGATCGAATACAACGATATTTCAGAGTCCTTCCAGGGAACGCCGATCGTGCTGGTGACAGCAACCCTTATGGCGATTGCGTTCTGTGGATTCTCAGGACTGATATAGGAGGGATGTAACGATGAGTGTTACAGGTATTATCATTGCTGCGGTAATCGTGGGCGGCACCGGTTTGTTCATCGGTGTGTTCCTGGGAGTTGCAGGCAAGAAATTTGCGGTAGAGGTTGACGAGAGGGAGGAAGCCATCCTTGGGGTGCTTCCGGGAAATAACTGCGGCGGCTGCGGTTACGCGGGCTGTTCCGGTCTTGCGGCGGCAATCGTCAAAGGAGAAGCCGAGATCGGCGGCTGTCCGGTAGGCGGAGCTCCGGTTGCAGAGAAGATCGGCGCTATCATGGGGATAGAGGCAGGCTCACAGGCCCGCCAGGTTGCTTTTGTGAAATGTGCGGGAACCTGCGATAAGGCAGGAAAGGATTATGAATACCATGGTCTGAACGACTGTGTGATGGTTAACATGATGCAGGCCGGAGGACCGAAGTCCTGTAATTATGGATGTCTCGGCGAGGGAAGCTGTGTGAAGGCATGTCCTTTCGACGCTATCCATATCGTGAACGGCGTTGCCGTTGTGGATAAGGAAGAGTGTAAAGCCTGCAGTAAGTGTATAGCTGCATGTCCGAAGAAGCTTATCGAGCTCGTTCCGTATGATCAGAAACATCTGGTACAGTGCAGCTCTCACGATAAGGGCAAGGACGTTATGAAAGCATGTTCCGTTGGATGCATCGGCTGTAAGATGTGCGAGAAAGTCTGTGAATCAGACGCCGTCAAGGTAGAAGGCAATGTTGCGCATATCGATCCGGAAAAATGTACGAATTGCGGTAAATGCGCCGAGAAGTGCCCGAAGAAGATTATTATGTAGGCGGCGGTTTTGCAATGTGGGATTGGATTTAGATGAGACGAACTTTTGTATCGGTAGTACAGGATGCTTTGAAGTTATTATGGGAAGATATAAAAGATATGAAATGGGCGATTATATTTTTTGTCGCCTATTTTGTGTTTGGGAAAAAATATCTGCACAGCCTGTGTCCGATGGTTATGATTACAGGGCTGCCGTGTCCGGGATGCGGACTGACTAGGGCGCTTTTCTGCCTGCTCCGGCTGGATTTTTCTGGGGCTTTTCGGATGCATCCTTTTATATACCCTATCGCTTTTTATGCAGGGATTTTCGGTTGGAACCGATATATCAGGAAGCAGAATATGGGGAGTCTACTTAAGGCCCTGGTGCTTTTGTCGGCGGTGGCTATGATATTGTTTTACATATGGAGAATGTTGAAATTTTTCCCCGGAGATCCGCCGATGAGCTATTATTCGAGGAATCTTCTGCGATGCGTCGGCATTGCCGGCCGAAGATTTTTTGTTGATATTCTACACTTCCCGTGGTAAAATAGACAAAGAGATGTTAAGAGTTTACGAGGAGGATATTCACCATGGACAATAATTTTGATAATACACCGAAAGACGACGGCGCTCCAGTGAGTTTATCTAAAGAAACAGGCGTTGAAGGAAAGAATATGGATTCCGGGAACACACAGACGGACGCCGGTCAGCAGTATACGGATCCTAATGCGAATCAGACAGGTATGAATAATGCCGGTCAGCAGCCATACGGAAATCAGCAGAATAGTTATAACTATAATTATAATCAGCAGAGCAATGGATATGGTTATGGTCAGCAAGACCAGCAGAACAGCGGATATAGTTATGGCCAACAGAGTAATGGATATAATTATAATCAGCAGAATAATTACAATTACCAGGACAATTATAGCTATAATACCGGGAATAACGGGAATTATAACCCATACGGACAGGGACAGGATACTTCACCGATGTCTATGGGAGACTGGATTCTTACGATATTGGCGGCTATGATTCCATGCGGCGGGATCGTTATCTATTTTATATGGGCGTTCAGCAAGTCTACGAATATAAACCGACGGAATTTCTGCCGCGCTCAGTTGGTTATCATGGGAATTGTGCTGGCAATTTATCTGATATTTGTTGTTTTGTTTGGTACGATGATTTTCAGTGCGTTTGATTCAGGAATGTTTTATTAACAGTTGATCAAAGGGGGCTGACAGGGAATATTATATTTCCCCGCAGCCCCCTTTTCTGTATTAATATCTGGTATGCTTTAATGCTTATGCTGGAAATTTTTTGAATAATGGATCTCGTTGTCTTTTGTGATAAAAACCGCGTCCACGTTATCCAGCTGATTTATCAGCCGAAGCCCTTTATCGTAACCCAGCAGAAAGCAGGTAGTGCTTAGGGCGTCTGCGGTGAGGGATGAGTTTGTAATGATCGTAACGCTGTGGAGGTTATTCTCGCAGGGATACCCTGTATGGGGATCCAGTATGTGGTGATACATTTTCCCTTCCGACTCAAAGTAACGTTGGTAAGTACCGGAGGTTACGACGGATTTATCGGACAGCCGGATAGATGTTATCGGTTCTCCGGTTTGGTCAAAGGGTTTTTGGATACCGATATTATATTCAGAACCGTCTAATTTCTTACCCATAGCAAGGACATTGCCGCCGAGATTGATGAGGGCGTGGCGGATGCCATGGTCTTTCAGGTAATCCTTCAGCTTGTCGGCGATATAGCCTTTGGCGATGGCTCCGACGTCGATAGAGGCATAGGGATCCAGAAGCTGAATGGTATTGTCTTTGATCAGGATATTCTTATAATCCACATGGCTTGCCGCCGCCGCAATAGTTTCTGCCGCGGGGGGAACAGGCTCGTCGGCATGAAAATCCCACAAATTAGATACGGGGGCAATGGTAATATCAAAGACGCCGTTTGACAGATCACTGTAGTAGACGGCTTTCTTGATAAGAGTGACCGTCTCGGAGGATACTTCGACGGGAGCGCCGCCCGCATTGTTGATCCGGGAGATCTCGCTGTCTTCTACCTTATTGGAGAACATGGAATCATATTTTTTACAGATTTTTTCACAGCCCTTTAATATCTCTTCGCCGGCGGAGTCATAGATTTCGATTCGTATCACCGTATCAAACAGAGCGTCGGTATAAACTTGATTCTGTTTCCTAGGAAGACCGGAGCAGCCGGACAAGAGAAGAAGAGCAGATGTAAATAGTGCGGTTAATCTTTTATATCTCATAAAACACCTCATATATTTATTTCCGCGGGATATTTGCCCGAGTATAGGAACAGTATATCATAAAAAAGAAGATATGCAATCGAACATGTGGTTGAAGAGAGGGATTTCTTGTGTTAGAATAATGCGTAGAGAAAAAGAGGTGGAGGGTATGAGAAAAGGATTGAAGAAAAAAGACTTGATATTGGTTTTGATTATTCTGTGTGTAACCGGTCTTACGGTTCTGGTACGAACATATATCGGCGGAGCCGGTGCGAACAGGATTGTGATTAAGGTAAACGGCGCGATTCAGGGAGTATACAGCTTATCCGAGGATCAGGAAATCATGATTAACGAAGGGACGAATATGCTTAAGATCAGTAATGGGCAGGCGGATATGACTGAAGCGGATTGTCCGGATCAGCTTTGTGTCAATCAAAAACCGGTGTCGCTGAGTCATGAAAGCCTTATCTGCCTTCCGAATAGAGTCGTTGTGGAGGTTAAGTCAAAAGAAGAAAGTGAATATGACGCGGTAACGAATTAGGATTATCCGGATGATTCGAAAGAAATGAGGGATTCTTATGGGGAATAAGGTTGCGTATTTTGGCGTATTTACGTCGTTGGCGCTGATCTTTAGTTATGTGGAGACGCTGATACCTGTGAATTTCGGTATTCCCGGAGTGAAGCTAGGGCTTGCTAATCTGATCATTGTGACTGGGTTATATAAGATGAGACTTTCGGAGGTGTTTCTGCTTTCCGTTGTGAGAGTGGTGTTGTCAGGGTTTATCTTTGGAAATTATTTTAGTATTCTGTATAGTCTGGCAGGCGGAATCCTTAGTTTAACCGTGATGGCGCTTCTTAAGAAAGCGGGCGGCTTTAGTGTGATCGGGGTCAGTATTGCCGGGGGGACGTTTCATAATATCGGACAGCTGGTCGTGGCGATGTTAGTGGTGGAGACGTTCAGCGTAATCTATTACGTTCCTGTTCTTCTCTTAGCAGGAACGCTTACGGGTCTTGTGATAGGGGTTACAGCGAATGAATTATTGAAAAGGTTAACAGCCGTGAAATAGTGTAGGGAGGAATTTATGATATCATATTTGAGAGGAGTTCTTGCAGCGGTAGAAGAAGAGAAAGTAGTCGTCGATGTGGGAGGCGTCGGTTACGGGATTTATATGTCCGGCCAGGCAATGGGAAAATTGCCGCCGATAGGCAGGGAAGTGAAGATACATACATATCTGAATGTCAAGGAAGACGCCATGCAGCTGTATGGTTTTCTTACGAGGGATGATTTATCGGTCTTCAAGTTATTGATCGGAGTAAACGGAATCGGTCCTAAGGGAGGGCTTGGAGTTTTATCGGTTCTCAGTCCGGATGATCTGCGCTTTGCAGTTTTATCGAACGATGTGAAAGCGATCTGCGCGGCTCCCGGGGTAGGAAAGAAGACGGCTGAGAAACTGATTTTGGAATTAAGAGACAAGCTTAAGCTTGAGGATGCCTTGGATCATATTGCGGCGGAATCTGCGGTATCAGAAGATACGTCTATATATGGAGAGATTCAAAGCGAAGCGGTCCAGGCATTGGTGGCTCTTGGATATGGGAGTACAGAGGCGTTAAAAGCCGTAAGGCAGGTAGAGCTTAAGGAGTCTATGGAAGTAGAAGACGTATTGAAGCTTGCGCTTAAGCATATGATGATATGACGCTTAGACAGGAGATTTTTGAGACGGCTTCTTAATGCGGCCGGCATATTGGGATTATGTAAGGGAAAAGATTATTAAGATGAGGGTGAGTGGACAGACATGGGCAGACGAATTATGACGACAGAGAATCTGGAAGAAGATATTAAGATAGAGAGTCATCTGCGTCCGCAGTTGTTGGAAGATTATGTAGGGCAGGAGAAAGCGAAGGAGACTTTAAAAATCTATATTGAAGCAGCGAAAGCCAGAAAGGAGCCTTTGGACCATGTACTTTTCTATGGTCCTCCCGGGCTTGGCAAGACTACGCTTGCGGGAATCATTGCGAATGAGATGAATGTGAATATTAAGATTACTTCGGGACCTGCCATTGAGAAACCAGGAGAGATGGCGGCGATCCTGAATAATCTCCAGGAGGGGGACGTTCTGTTCGTAGATGAGATACATCGGCTGAACCGTCAGGTAGAAGAGGTTCTCTATCCGGCAATGGAGGATTATGCGATTGATATCGTAATCGGAAAGGGCGCAGGCGCCAGGTCTATCCGGCTGGATCTGCCGAAGTTTACGCTGGTAGGGGCGACAACCAGGGCAGGTATGCTGACGGCGCCTCTAAGAGATCGGTTCGGGGTGATCAACCGCATGGAATTCTATACGATAGAGGAGTTGAAGACTATCATACTCCGGTCCGCGAAAGTTCTGGAGGTCGGGATCGATATGAACGGCGCATATGCGCTGGCAAGGAGGTCGAGAGGGACTCCAAGGCTTGCGAACCGGCTGCTTAAGCGGGTGCGGGATTTTGCCCAGGTAAAGTACGACGGCTATGTCACGGAAGAGGTGGCTAATTATGCGCTGGATCTTCTGGACGTGGATAAGGAGGGGCTGGAGCAGACGGATCGCAGTCTGCTGATTGTAATGATTGAGAAATTCATGGGAGGGCCGGTAGGGTTAGATACCTTGGCCGCCGCCATCGGCGAGGACGCCGGAACGATAGAGGATGTGTATGAGCCGTACCTTTTGAAGAATGGATTTATCCAAAGGACGCCGCGGGGACGGATTGTGACGGACAGCGCATACCGCCATCTGGGAATTTCGCATGAAATTATAGAAAAATAGTTGGTTTTTGTAGTAGTTTAGTTTATAATAAGGAACAGAGATTAAGAATTTCGAGGAGGCTTCTAATGGCATCATCAAAAAACTTTACAGAAGTATTAATCGGGGGCAAGGTGTTTACCCTGAGTGGATTTGAAAGTGAAGATTATCTTCAGAAGGTATCTACATATCTGAACCATAAGATAGAAGAGTGCAGTAACAGCGACGGATACCGGAAACAGAGTGCCGAGACCAGAAGCATTCTGTTGGCGCTGAATATCGCGGATGATTATTTTAAAGCAAAGAAGCAGGGCGGCACATTAGAAAGCGACATAGAGGCAAAAGACAAGGAGATGTATGATCTCAAACATGAATTGATATCTGTGCAGATCAAATTAGAAAATGCTGAGAAATCTATGGACAAGCTTAAGGAAGAGAATAAGGAATTCCAGATGAAGATTGTCCAGCTGGAAACAGAGATAAAGAATAATCGTAAGAAATAGGCTGTCAAAAGACAGCTTATTTTGATTGCATATAGGCGAGGGGATTTTGTAGTGAAAAATGATTTGGGGAAAGGAGAATACATGGACAGACAGGTTGAGATCTTGGCGCCGGCAGGATCCATGGAGAGCTTAAAGGCGGCGGTTTGCGCGGGTGCGGACGCGGTTTACACAGGAGGCGCCATGTTTGGGGCAAGGGCGTACGCGAAGAATCTGACAGAGGCGGAACTGCTTGATGCGATTGATTATGTACATATACACGGAAGAAAACTGTATCTTACGGTGAATACATTGTTGAAAGACCGGGAAATCGACGGTCTGTACGACTACCTGTATCCATATTATCTGCGTGGACTGGACAGTGTGATCGTACAGGATATCGGGGTGATCGAGTATGTGAAGAAATATTTCCCGGGGCTGGACATTCATGCGAGTACACAGATGACGATTACAGGTGCAGACGGGGCTTCTTTTCTTAAGGAGCAGGGAATTACCAGGGTGGTGCCGGCGAGGGAACTGTCACTTTCAGAGATACGGCGGATGAAAGAAGATACGGAGCTTGAGATAGAGTGTTTTGTGCATGGCGCGCTGTGTTATTGTTATTCCGGCCAATGTCTGCTAAGCAGTATGATCGGCGGCAGAAGCGGAAACCGCGGTCAATGCGCCCAGCCATGCCGTCTGCCCTATCGTGTTGAAGGAGGGAAAACGGCAGATCTGATGAGTCTTAAGGATCTCTGTACGATTGATCTTCTGCCGGAACTTATAGAATCCGGAATAGATTCCTTCAAGATTGAGGGGAGGATGAAGCAGCCGGATTATGTATATACAGTAGTCGGTATGTACCGGAAGTACGTGGATTTGTATCTTGAAAAGGGAGCCGAAGGATATGAGGTGGCGGAAGCGGACAGGGAGGAGCTTCTGGCGGCTTACCAGCGGCGAGGATATACGGAGGGTTATTACCGGCGGCATAACGGCAGGGAAATGATCTCGTTCAGGCGTCCGAACGAGTATTTGAATGAAGAAAAGAATCCGGAATATAAAATGCAAGAAAAAATTAATGGTAATTTAATACTTTCTTTGGGAAAGCGTGCTAAACTAATATTGGAATATCGGGGATTACGGACAGAGTGCGAGGGTGAGACGGTACAGACCGCCCTGCGGCAGCCTTTGGATCAGGACAGGACAGAGAAGCAGATGCGAAAAACAGGTAATACAGAGTTTCGGTTTGACCGGTTCTGCGTGGAGGCAGACGGAGAGGTTTTTCTGCCGGTGCAGGCGCTGAATGATCTTCGAAGGAAAGGAATCCAGGAGCTTACGGAGAGTATTTTACGTAAATATCGGCGGAAGGAGCCGGAGGCAGTTAAAGGTGGACCTGCAGACCGAATTCAGGAAGAGAGAGGAAAATTGAGGCGGCAGGAAAGGGAGTCGCTGTCTCTCATGGTTCAGTCCGGGGAGCAGTTGGAGGCGGCGGTTGGCTGCGCATACGCAGATATTATCTATATAGACAGTCTGTCGGGATTCAGAGAAGAAACGGCTGAACTGATAGGGAAAGCCGGAAAGAAGCACAAGTATTTTCTTGCGATGCCTTACATTTTCCGCAGTCTGGATTCCAGGAGATGGGACAGGTATTATGCGGATCTGGAAGAAATCTATGACGGTGTGCTGATACGGAACTGGGAGAGTTTTCGATGGCTTAAGCGGCATGGATATAAAGGCGAGATTCGATCCGATTCTAATCTGTATGTATTTAACAGATATGGCAAGACTTTTATAGAGAAGCAGGGGATAGGGATATTTACGGCACCGGCTGAGCTGAATGCGGGGGAACTGCAGATGCTGGGGGTTCAGAATGCGGTATTATCGGTTTACGGATATCAGCCGGTGATGGTTACGGCGAATTGTATACGCAAGACGACCGGACGGTGTTCGAGGGAAGAAGGATATCTCTATCTCCGGGATCGGTATCAGAAGCGTTTTACGGTGCAGACGCGCTGCGCCGGCTGCTATAATGTAATCTATAACAGCGCGCCTCTTTTTCTTGCAGATAAGGCAGAGGAGATCAGGAGGCTAGAGCCGGGGGAATTAAGGCTAGATTTTACAATCGAGTCGGGAGAAGAGCTAAAGAAGGTCGCGGGATTATATATAGACGCCTTTATCCACAGGAAGAATACGGCGCCGCCAAAGGCGGATTTTACGAGAGGGCATTTTAAACGGGGAGTAAGGTAGGTGAGATTTTGGTAAATATTGTTGTTGAATTATCGAAATATCTGATGATACTTCTGATCGTGATGTATACGTATCTGTGTTTCAGCATATTCGGATATTACGATCCATATATACAGAAAAGAATGTTAAGAAGGCAGAATGTGCTAATGTTTATGATACATATTGTTGCGTTTGCAGTGATGTATCTGGAAAAGAAGGACGTGAAGATACTTGCCTTTTATGCGATTCAGGTCATCTTATTCATGGCTGTGATATTGCTGTATCATATGCTTTATCCTCAGTCTTCCAGACTGGTAATCAACAATATGTGTATGTTGTTGTGTATCGGTATGATTATTTTGACAAGGCTCAATTATGAGAAGGCAGTAAAGCAGTATGTGATCGCAGCGGGAGGCATTGCCATAAGTCTTGCGGTTCCGGTGATCATTCGGAAGTTTAAACTGCTTTCGGAATGGAGGAAGCTGTACGCAGTCGCAGGAATCGCGTCGCTGGCGATCGTTGTAGTTGTAGGACAGGTATCTTATGGGGCGAAGCTGGGGTTTTCTGTCGGAGGAATCAGTATCCAGCCTTCGGAGTTGGTGAAGATCATCTTTGTATTCTTCGTTGCCTCCAGTTTTAAGATGTCTCTGGAATTCAGGGATATCGTGATCACGACGGCTCTTGCCGCGTTTCACGTGCTGATTCTTGTGGTTTCTAAGGATCTTGGCGCCGCATTGATCATCTTTGTAGTTTATCTGGTTATGCTCTATGTGGCGACGCATCAGTTTCTCTATGTGGCGGCGGGAGTCGGAGCCGGGAGTGTCGCGTCCGTGGCCGCTTACTATCTGTTCAACCATGTGAAGACCAGGGTGGTGGTATGGAAGGATCCTTTTGCCAATTATGACAATGGAGGTTATCAGGTGGCTCAGTCTTTATTCGCCATCGGGACAGGCGGTTGGTTTGGAATGGGATTATTCCAGGGAATGCCGGATAATATACCGGTTGCGGACGAGGATTTTATCTTTTCAGCCATATCAGAGGAGCTGGGGTTGATATTTGCGTTGTGTATGATCCTGGTCTGCGTCAGTTGTTATGTGATGTTTCTGAATATTGCCATGCAGCTGCACAACTTTTTCTACAAGATGGTGGCATTGGGGCTTGGAACTTGTTATATATTTCAGGCGTTTCTGAATATCGGCGGAGTGACGAAATTTATCCCTTCGACAGGAGTGACGCTGCCGTTGGTAAGCTACGGAGGTAGTTCACTTCTCAGTACGCTGATTATGTTTGCGATTATTCAAGGATTGTATATAGTAAGAGAAGACGAGGAAGAGGATATTGAAAGAAGGAAAAAGGAAAGGTTACGGGCAAAAAGAAGCAGACAGGCGTTCCCGGAGAGAAGAGGAAAGACGGGAGATGAGTTGGAAAGAGCGCCGGAAGGCAGACCGAAACGACAAGAAAAAAGCCAAGGTAAAACGTATAAGGAACAAAGAATTCGCTAGGGTTACGTATATCTTTGTAGCATTGTTTCTGGGAATGATGGGTTATATCGTGCATTTTCAGGTGGTCAAAAGCCAGGAGCTAGTCAACAGTCCTTATAATGCCAGAAAGGATTCCTATGCAGAGCAGGTGGTCAGAGGAGATATTCTGGACCGGAACGGGATGGTGCTGGCAAGAACGGTAGTTGCGGAAGATGGGACGGAAGTTCGGGAGTATCCTTATGGGAATCTGTTTGCACATGTGATCGGTTACAGTGAACACGGTACATCGGGGCTTGAATCGGTTGCGAACTTTGAACTTCTTACTTCGAATGCATTTTTCCTGGAGAAATTAAAGAATGAATTCCAGGATCAGAAGCATCACGGAGACAGTGTGGTGACGACGCTGGATCTGAATCTTCAGCAGGCTGCTTCCGACGCGCTTGGAAGTCTGAAGGGGGCGGTTGTAGTAATAGAACCGAGCACAGGAAAGATTCTGGCGATGGTTTCAAAACCGGATTTTGATCCTAATCTGGTAGATTCTAACTGGGATCTGCTGAATTCAGACGTTAACAGCGTACTCCTGAACCGCGCGACTCAGGGGCAGTATGCGCCGGGATCTACGTTCAAGGTAGTGACGACGCTGGAATATATGCGGGAAAATCTGGAGGAATACCCTCTGTATAGTTACAATTGCAGCGGAGCCATTGAGCAGGACGGAACGACGATAAGCTGTTTTGGAGGACATGTGCACGGACAGGTTTCCCTTGAAGATAGTTTTGCGTATTCCTGCAACGCTTCGTTCTGTAATATCGGTCTGGCGTTAGACGTACTTGGCTTCCGCAATACATCTAAGGAGTTGCTGTTTGATTCTAAGCTTCCCTCAGTTCTTCCTTACAGCAGCAGTAAATTTATGCTGAATGATACGGACGGGAGCGCGGCAAAGATGATGACTGCCATGGGGCAGGGACAAACGCAGGTAAGCCCTTATCATATGGCGCTGATCACATGCGCGATCGCTAACGGCGGGATATTGATGAAGCCTTATCTGATTGATTCTGTTACAAATTATACGGGACAGGAAGTGGATAAGAATCTGCCGAAGGAGTATAAGACGCTGATGGCTACCGACGAGGCGGCGGAATTGAAGAGATTTATGTCAGGGGTCGTGGATTATGGCACGGCGTCTGTCTTAAGCGGTCAGAGTTACACGGCGGCAGGAAAGACGGGTACGGCGGAATATAGCTCGGATAAGGAGAAGGATCATTCCTGGTTCATCGGCATGACGAATGTGGATAACCCGGAACTGGTAATCAGCGTTATTATAGAGTCGGCGGACGGCGCGGCTAAGGCCGTGAATGTGGCGAAACAGGTATTGGACAGTTATTATTATTAGTTATTAGTTATTAGAAATTTATGGAATTTTTATATACAAAAGGGGTGGAATATGAGATACTATAAGTATCTTTATCTGTCAGAGGGAATCAGAAAAAAGAGAAGGAAGATCATCCGGAAATTAAATGAGAATAAGATGCAGATGAATATCCATGTTATAACTCTGGCTCAGAATGAGAAGAATCAACTTGAGATTTATAATTCAATGCTGTTTTTACAGCCTGATTTTCCAAATGAGAATTTTTTTGTAATCGGCATTGCAAAAGATTATGAGGATGCGATAGAAATGGTGGAAGAAATTTCGCAGGAAGTGTATAATAAGACAAAAGGAGCAGACATTCGTTCCTATATATTAAAGAGAGAACAGGAAGAGTAATATGTTACATATTCTATTGTTTATCTTGAAGATCATAGGGATTATAATTGCGGCGATACTGGGGATACTTGTATTGCTGGTTTGTGTTGTTCTATTTGTCCCCGGCAGATATGATATAGAGGCGTCCTGTGACGGTTCTTTCTCAGGAATCCGGGCGGCGGCAAGGTTGACATGGTTTTTGAACCTGGTCAGACTGAATGTGTGTTATGAAGAGAAGGAACTTACCTGGGGACTTCGTATTGCATGGAAAAACAGACAAAGCGGGCAGGAAGATAAGAAAAAGATAAAAAAAGAGGTGGAAACGTATGACGAAGAAATGGGAAAATTATGGGAAGATCTTGAAAAAGGCGTGGAAGAAGCCGAAAAACATGAAAAAGTTGTGGAGACTTCGAAAGAAACCGAGAAGAATAAGCAGATTGCTGAGGAAACCGGTAAAGACAAAAGGGTGGAGCAGATTTCTGAAAAAACCGGGGAAAAGTCTTCTGAGGACAGGAAAGAAGTCAAAGGCATTGAAAAGCTTCCGGAAAGCGGAGAATTTCTGGAAGAAGCAGAAACCGGCGCTGATAAGGACCTGGAAGAAGCAGAAACCGGCGTTTGTGAGGATCTGGAAGAGACAAAAGCCGGCGCTGATAAGGACCTGGAAGAAGCAGAAACCGGCGTTTGTAAGGACCTGGAAGAAGCAGAAGCCGGCGTTGACAAAGGGATGGCAGAAGATGAGCAAGGCGGCGAAAAAAGGTGGAAGCGTATATGGCGGAAGATTGCAGACGGCTGCCAGAAAATTATCCGGAAAATAACAGGTCTATACAGGAAGATAACCGAGATACCCGGAAAGATAGGAGAGATTTATCAAAGATTCTCTGACCGAATCAAGATGTTATCTGAGAAAAAGAATAAAATCATAGACTTTATAACAGATGAGGTTCATAAGAAGGCTTTTGTAAAAGTCAAGGATGAAGGATTATATCTGCTTAAAAGGCTGAAGCCGAAAAAGTTTCTGGCTAAAATTCATTTTGGCTTTGAAGACCCGTGTATAACCGGAAAATTGCTGGCGGGTTTTAGTATGGCTTATCCGTTTCTGGGAAAAAATGTGGACGTCAGTCCTGATTTTGAGCGGCAGGTGCTGGAAGGAAACTTAAAGATTGTCGGAAGAATTCGTGTCAGTTATTTTGCAAGATTATTGTGGAAGCTTATCTGGTGTAAAGAAGTGCGTATGACATATAAGCATGTGAGAAATTTTGAATTATAAATATAAATATACTTTTGGGAATTATTAGGAGGGTTAAGTATGTCAGAGAATCAGTTTAAAGGGACAGTGGAGGCTTTGTTTCACGGGATGGACGGTGTGATCTCATCAAAGACGGTGGTAGGAGAGGCAATTCATATCGGCGATACGATTATCCTTCCGCTGGTCGACGTATCCTTTGCGGTGGGCGCGGGAGCATTCAACGGAGACAAGAAGGAGAAGGGCGCAGGGGGGCTTGGCGGTAAGATAACTCCAAGCGCTGTACTTGTGATTCAAAACGGACACACGAAACTTGTGAATGTGAAGAATCAGGATACCATGACGAAAATTCTTGATATGGTGCCGGATGTAATCGATCGTTTCGGTTCTAAGAAAGAGGAGAAAATGACGGAAGAGGATGTGATGGACATTCTGGATTCTGTAGAGAATGAAGAGAAATAACAGAAATAAACGTCATTTTTCGGGAGCGGACGCATATGATATAGAAAACCTGTGCAAAGGTGAGGAATATGAAGCGTGTGGCAGGGTTCGCCTTGTTCTGTGTGGCGATAGGTATGGTTATTGCACTGGTCCTTCCGAACATGTTTGTGGAAGTGTTATGTATCATGTTATGTGTGCTGATGGGATACAATTTGTTTTTTTGTTAAGAATTGTCAAATAGTACTTGCAATTCTTAATTGTATCTGTTAGAATATCAGTGTTGTGAGTCTGTGGGACAGACTATATATGGAGCGTTAGGAGGTGCAGTCATGGCAAAATGTGCTATTTGTGAAAAGGGTGCTCACTTTGGTAATCACGTAAGCCACTCTCATAGAAAGACACCGAAGATGTGGAAATCAAATGTAAAATCCGTTCGTGTGAAGACAGAAAATGGTGGAACAAAGAAGATGTATGTTTGTACTTCTTGTTTAAAGTCAGGAAAAGTCGAGCGTGCATAAGGGAAGTGACAGTTAAACTCAGATTTCACTTGAAATCTGAGTTTTTGTTGTAATATAGGGAAAAAAAGTGTATAATATTTTTATTATTAAGGATTAATAGATTGTAGAATGGAATGATAGGAGGCATCGGGTATGAAAGGATGTATGAGCACGGATTTTGGTATTGTCACGATTGATTCGGAAGTTATCGCAAAATATGCGGGAACCGTAGCGGTGGAATGTTTTGGAATTGTAGGGATGGCCGCGGTTAATATGAAGGACGGACTGGTTCATCTGCTTAAGAAAGAGAGTTTAACCAAGGGAATCAAAGTAGCGATATCGGATGAGAATCATATCAGTATTAGCTTTCATATTGTTGTCGCGTATGGCGTAAGCATTTCAGCCGTTACGGAGAATCTGATCAGTAATGTCAAGTACAGGGTAGAAGAATTTTCAGGAATGCCGGTAGATAAGATTAATATTTATATTGAAGGTGTCAGAGTCATCGATTAAGTTAAGGAGGAACGTAAGAAGTGGCTACGAAAATTATAAGTGTGGATATGCTTGCAAAGATGTTTCTGGCAGGTGCGCAGAATATTGAGGCAAAGAAAGAATATATTAATGAATTGAATGTATTTCCGGTGCCGGACGGCGATACGGGAACGAATATGTCGCTTACGATCATGGCGGCGGCTAAGGAAGTGACTGCTCTTGGGGAGACGGATATCAAGGATCTGGCAAAGGCGATCTCATCCGGATCTCTGAGGGGCGCCAGAGGAAATTCAGGTGTAATCCTGTCGCAGCTTCTGCGGGGATTTACCAAATCTATCCGCGAAGAGAGGCAGATCGATGTCCGGGGACTTGCAGCGGCCTGCGCAAGGGCAAGAGATACGGCATATAAAGCAGTCATGAAGCCGAAAGAAGGTACGATCCTTACGGTTGCCAGCGGGATTGCGGAAAAGGCCGCGGAGATGGCGGAGGAGACGGATGATCTGGAGGTATTCCTTCCGGCCGTAATCGAACATGCCGAGGCGGTTCTTCTTAAGACGCCGGAGATGCTTCCGGTATTGAAGGAAGCCGGAGTAGTGGATTCCGGCGGACAGGGATTACTAGAGGTGATTAAGGGCGCTTACGATGCGTTCCTTGGAAAAGAGATTGATTACAGCGCTATCGCCCCGGGAACAGGAACGAAAGTTACGAAGGTCACCGCGCAGGATACGGCGGAGATTAAGTTCGGATATTGTACGGAGTTTATCATTCTGACAGAGAAGGAATTCTCGGATACAGACGAGAGAGAGTTTAAGGAATATCTTTCTTCTATCGGAGATTCTATCGTATGCGTGGCGGACGACGATGTAGTAAAGGTTCATGTGCATACCAATGAT
This sequence comes from uncultured Dorea sp., assembly GCA_910585725.1. Lineage (GTDB taxonomy): Bacteria > Bacillota > Clostridia > Lachnospirales > Lachnospiraceae > Sporofaciens. The sequence continues at coordinate 20,970 of CAJUFA010000027.1, forward strand.
CCGGGGCTTGCGATTCAGAGAGCATTAACATTCGGGCAATTGTCGCGGATGAAGATTGATAATATGCGTGAAGAGCATCAGGAGAAGCTGATTAAAGACGCCGAGAAGCTGGCGGCCGACGAGGCGGCAAAGGAAGCGGAACTTAAGGCTAAGAAGCAGGCGGCCAAGAAGCCGGGAGAGCCAAGAAAGCCGATGGGATTTATTGCAGTGTCTATCGGGGAAGGAATGAATGATATTTTCAAAGAACTGGGAGTCGATCATATCATTGAAGGCGGACAGACGATGAATCCGAGTACGGAAGATATGCTGAATGCCATCGACCAGGTGAATGCAGACTGTGTATTTATCCTTCCGAATAATAAGAATATAGTCCTCGCTGCGAATCAGGCGAAGGCGTTGGTAGAGGATAAGGAGATCGTAGTTGTTCCTACGAAGACTGTTCCACAGGGAATCACCGCAGTCATCAGCTTTATGCCGGATGCGGACGTCAGAGAGAACGAAGAGGCGATGCTTGAAGGAATCCGCAACGTGAAGTCCGGTCAGGTAACCTATGCGGTCAGAGATACCCACATTGACGATAAAGAGATTCATGAAGGCGATATCATGGGAATCGGCGACGCAGGAATCATGGCGGTGGGAAGAAGTGTGGAAGAGACTACGAAAGAACTATTGTCGCAGCTTGTAGATGAGGATTCTGAGTTAATCAGCCTGTATTACGGTGAAGAGGTTAAAGAAGAGGACGCCGAGAGGTTTATTGCAGAGATAGGCGAAATCTATCCGGATGTGGACGTGGACGCTCATTACGGCGGACAGCCGATCTATTATTATGTACTAGCGGTAGAATAGAGGTGTATTCGGCGTGTCGGAAGCGTTCCGCCGGAAGTGCTGAGGAAATATAACTATAATGCCAGATATCTGTCTGAGAGACAGATTCTGGCATTCTGTCTGTTTTTGGTAAGTGTAAAAGAATGAAAAAGGTTTGTTGAGGTAATCATGATAGAGAAGACAAGTATCAAAGAATTGAAAGGAATCGGAGAGAAGACTCAGAGATTATTCGAAAAGGTCGGAGTCAGTACGGTGGGCGATCTGATCCGGTACTATCCAAGAGGCTATGACGTCTATGAGGATCCGGTACCTGTCAGCGAAGTGGAAGAGGGTCGGACGCAGACGGTCAGCGGGGCGATTTACGGAAGAGTCCAGGTATCAGGAAGTACAAAGATGCAGGTGACAACGCTGTACGTGAAGGATCTGACGGGGACTCTGAAAGCCATCTGGTTTCGCATGCCTTTTCTTCGCAGTACTTTTGCAAAGGGCGGCGCGGTCACGCTTCGGGGAAGAGTGGTCCGAAGAAAAGACGGGCTTGTGATGGAGCATCCGGAGATATTCTATCCTGTTGCTAAGTATGAGGAGAAACTGAATACATTGCAGCCGCTCTATGGCCTGACGGCCGGACTTACGAATAATGCCGTGGCAAAGGCGGTGCGTCAGGCATTGGACGGAATGGATCTGGCGTCCGAGAAACTGCCGAAAGAGATCAGGATGCGTTATGGACTGGCGGAATATAATTATGCGGTCCGGGGGATTCATTTTCCAGAGGATAAGGAAGTATTCTATCATGCCAGAGAGCGGCTGGTATTTGAAGAATTTTTGACCTTCATCTTGTCGATACGGAAGCTTAAGGACAAGAATGAGAAGTTTGCGAATGAGTATGTGATGGAAAAGAAGGCGGAAACAGACACTTTTCTGCGGGGACTTCCGTATCAGCTTACGGACGCGCAGCAGAAAGTATGGCGGGAGATCAGCTTTGATATGGCGGGAGATACGGTGATGTCGAGGCTTATACAGGGCGACGTAGGTTCCGGGAAGACGATTGTGGCGGTATTGGCGCTGATGAACACGGCGTTAAATGGCTATCAGGGGGCTATGATGGCGCCGACAGAGGTTCTGGCAAGACAGCATTACGAATCCATTACCCGGCTGTTCGAGACTTATGATATCAAGATCAAGGTGGAGCTTTTAACTGGTTCTATGACGACGAAGGAGAAGAGAAGGGCCTATGACAGGATTGAGTGCGGTTACGCACGGATCATCATAGGAACGCACGCACTGATCCAGGGCGGGGTGAACTACGATTGTCTGGCGCTTGTGGTAACGGACGAACAACACCGGTTCGGCGTAAAGCAGAGAGAGGCTTTTGCCAAAAAGGGAAGCGTGCCGCATGTGCTGGTCATGAGCGCGACGCCGATACCGAGGACTTTGGCGATTATTCTGTACGGGGATCTGGACATCTCCGTGATCGACGAGCTTCCGGCTAACCGTCTGCCGATTAAGAACTGCGTGGTAGACACCGGATATAGGAAGACGGCGTATACATTTATGAAAAAACAGATTGCCGAAGGGCGTCAGTGTTATGTGATCTGTCCTATGGTGGAGGAGAGTGAGACCATGGAGGCGGAGAACGTGACGGATTACGCCTCCATGCTTCAGGAGGAGCTGGGCGATAGAATAGCGGTGTCATATCTCCACGGAAAGATGAGGCAGACGGAGAAGGATGATATCATGGAGCGTTTCGGAAGAAACGAGATACAGGTCCTGGTCTCCACTACGGTGATCGAAGTGGGGATAGACGTACCCAACGCGACGGTTATGATGGTGGAGAATTCCGAGCGCTTCGGGCTGGCTCAGCTTCATCAGCTCAGGGGAAGAGTCGGCAGAGGACGGTATCAGTCTTATTGTATCTTCATGAGCAGTTCTAAATCAAAAGAAACGAAAGAGAGGCTGGATATCTTGAATAAAACAAACGACGGATTCAAGATCGCCAGTGAAGACCTGAGGCTTCGCGGACCTGGGGATCTATTTGGTATCCGTCAGAGCGGTCTGATGGACTTTAAACTTGGGGATGTGTATCAGGACGCGAAGATTCTCCAGGTGGCAAATGAGGCTGCAGACGATCTTTTAAATTCAGAAAATGACTGGATGAAGAATCTTCCAGATTATGAAGGAACTTCTAGTGTAATAATTTAAATCCTCCATATACTATCGGTGTAACAAAAATAAATGTTACAAAGATACAAAATCAAAAAAGTTACAAGTTACAAAAAGGAGGAGATAACTATGACAAGTTCATCAAACAGAGCAGCAGTACCAGAAGCAAAGGGAGCATTAGACAAGTTCAAATATGAGGTTGCTAACGAACTGGGCGTACCGCTTACGGAAGGTTACAACGGTGACCTGACTTCCAGACAGAACGGTTCTGTCGGCGGTTATATGGTTAAGAAGATGATCGAGCAGCAGGAAAAACAGATGGCTGGCAAATAAGCAGTAATGAATGAGAAAAAGCATCCGGCGGGTGAAAACATCCGTTGGGTGCTTTTTTCTGGTAATCTGTCGAATTAAGGACCGCCTGGTTTTCTGTCGGCGATATGATATAATTAAAAAAGCGGCGCAGGGATCGATCATATAGGAAATAGTGCGACTCCTTTCCCCTGAAGCTCCTCCAGATATTCCTGCGTAACAGGGATCACACACATATGAACGCAGTCTCCAAGTGCAAAATAGGGGTAAACGCCAATATTTCCCCTATAATATAATGCACATGGAACAGATTCGGAAGTATATTTTATGGTCGATACATTTTCATATGCAAGTTGATTAAGGGTGGTATACAGATTGACAAGGGTTTCGTCCGGAATATCCGGAAAGAAGACCTTAAGTGTATAAAAACACATTTCTTCATAAATATCATATAAAGAATCCATATAACTATGATCGTCGAAATTAACCGTAATTTCCTGTATAAAATCGTCATTTGACGGCGCATAAACCGTAATTGTCGGAAACGGAAGGATTTCCTCGTCTTTTGAGAAGATATAGCAGCACGTCTCATGGTCGGAATGGACGGCTTTATCATACAAGTATGCGTTCCATTCTAAAGAGGGCAATAGATAACGTATATTTTTATCTTTCCAATAATATCCATTGTAGCTGTCTATAAAATCATCTATAGAAGCCTGAAACACCAGCTCGTTGTCTCTGTTTTCCATGATCTGAAGATCTAACTTTTTTATTGGCGCTTCCTGACGCAGGGCTTTGGCCGACGGATCCTCATATATTTCTGTATCCGGGATTTCTTCTGCAGCGGTATTGATATTCGATTTCGGTGTTTCTTTGGGGTACAGATAATATGTAAAAAATACGGTAACCAGGCCGGCGGCTGCAGCCAGGATGAAAATGATGAGAGCTAAGATTTTTATTATTTTTTCAATCAAATAGGTTTCCTCCAATTCTATCTTTATATATCCCGCTGCTCTGCAGCGCAGCAAGTTTGACGTCCCGTTGCCTGCGGAGGGGCTTTGAGTATATATTACACGTGTAAGATATAGTTGTCAAGAGTATAAAAATTATGAAAAAGGCAGGCGCTTAGGCCTGCTTTTGAAGATATGTCCCGTGATACGGGCGGTAGAAAAAACGGAATGCATATATGTATTTCCGTTTCAAAATCGGACAGGATACCCGACAAGAAACATTCGCATTTTTCTACTCCGAAATTTCTCTCATGTAACTTAAGTAATATAATACTACTTTTTATCATAAAAAACAATAATTTGTCTGATATTATTTTATTATCCGTCTCCTTTTCTCGACAATTTGCTACATATTTTTATTAAAATTCATTATCTGTGTGAAAATGACAGATCGTCAAATAAGTATATATAATATATGCATATTTTAATTATGTTCTGATAGAATAGTAATAATATCAATAGACTTACAAGGAGTCGGTATATGAAATCAATTGTGGCAATATTGATAAGCGCTTTCTTGTGTATGCAGCCAGTATACGCCATGTCAGTGCATGAACCGATTTTATATGCGGAGACGCCAGAAGAAGCGGGAAGCTCCGGAGAACCGGAGATTCAGGGAGAAACGGAGGAAGGAACCGGTGCGCAGGAGGAAGCGGACGGCTCAGAGAAAGCTACGGAACAGGAAGGAACCGCACAACAAGAGGAAGCGGCGCAGGGAGGGATTGACGTCAGCGCGCCGTCGGCAGTTCTGATGGAAGCTTCCACAGGGCAGGTTATCTTTGAGAAAGATGCGGATACTCAGCGTCCTCCTGCAAGTGTAACGAAGGTTATGACGCTTTTGCTGATCTTTGACGCGCTGAACGAGGGGAAGATAACGTTGGAAGATCAGGTGACTACTTCGGAATATGCAGCTTCTATGGGCGGTTCTCAGGTGTTCCTGGAGCCGGGAGAAGTACAGACGGTCGATACGATGATCAAGTGTATATCGGTGGCAAGCGCTAACGACGCCTGTGTGGCCATGGCGGAACAAATCTGCGGAAATGAAGAAGAGTTTGTAGCGCAGATGAATCAGAGGGCGGAAGGGCTTGGGATGACGAATACACATTTTGTAAATTGCAACGGTCTGGATGCGGACGGCCATCTGACGACAGCGAGGGATATTGCTCTGATGTCGCGGGAGCTGATTATGAAATATCCGCAGATTCATGATTACTGTACCATCTGGATGGAGAATATCACGCATACGACGAAGAAAGGAACTTCCGAGTTTGGACTGACCAATACAAACAAATTGATACGTCAATATGAATATGCAACCGGACTTAAGACCGGTTCTACAAGTAAAGCAAAATTCTGCGTGTCGGCTACGGCAAAAAAGGATGATATGGAACTGATTGCAGTCATTATGGCGGCTGAGGACAGCAAAGCCCGCGTCAAAGACGCGATCACACTTTGTAATTATGGATTTGGAAAATGCAATAAGTACCAGGAAGATAAGGCGGAACCTGTTCAGCCGGTCAAGATTGAAAGAGGCGTAAAATCAACCGTCAAGGCGGAGCAAAAAGAACCATTTACATATATTGACACGACAGGGGTCGATTTGAAAGGAATGAAGCGGAAAGTATCGGTCGAGAAGAAATTAAAGGCGCCGGTTAAAGAAGGGGATAAAGTGGGGGAGGCGAAATACTATCTGAATGATACAGAAGTGGGAAGCAGGGATATCGTTGCTTCTGAGTCTGTAGAAGAGATCAGCTACCAGAGCGCGCTGGCAGATACATTTGAGGACTGGATGCTTTGAGTAGTTTGGGAAAACTTTATATATAGCAATATATTTTATAAAAAGCGTAATGAATTACAACATTTCATTACGTTTTTTTATATGTGATTTTATATGCATTTTTATATGCGACCAGATCTATGCTTCACCTTTTTTTCACAGTTTCACCATATTTTTCCCATATTTTATAATTACAATGTCTCAAGTACTCGACACATTTATATTGAACGGGCGACGGAGTCTGTCAATGACTCTAATTTCCGATTTATAATTTGTAAAGGAGGTCAAAATATGAGGGACCAGAATGTATTCGAACGAGTGGAAAAAAAGTATCGTCTGAACCAGAAGCAGTATGATATGTTTTTAAATGCCGCAGGGGAGAGAATCCATAGGGATGAATATGGGCTGTATACGATCCGTAACATTTATTATGACACTTCTCATTATGATCTGATCCGCAGATCAATAGATAAACCGAAATATAAAGAGAAGCTGCGTCTGCGAGGTTACGGGGAGATACGGGGCGACAGCGAGGTATTCCTTGAGATCAAGAAGAAATATCGGGGCGTAGTCTATAAAAGAAGGGCGAAGCTTCCTGTGACGCAGGCGCGTTTATATCTGGAATCGGGAATATTTACGGAAAAGAAGTCTCAGATTTTAAGAGAGATAGACTATTTTATCCGATTCTATCAACCGAGACCGAAGATATATCTTGCCTATGACAGAGAGGCGTTTACAGGAAATGAGACTGAAAATTTAAGAATTACGGTAGACAGAAATATCAGAAGCCGCAGCCACCGGTTAGAACTTTCTTATGACGGAGAATGTGATATCTTGAACCCAGGGGAATATCTGATGGAAATCAAAGTATCGGATGCGTATCCTATGTGGCTTGCGAATCTTTTGGGTGAACTCATGATCTATCCGATATCCTTTTCAAAATACGGGACGGCGTACGGTCGTTTGGCGGAGTATAAACGCGATAGATTAGCAGAAAATGAAATGGGAAGAGAGGAGAAACAGATATGTTTTCAAGTATATTAACAGGGACGGAGGGAAGTCTGACGATTCAGAATGCGCTGCTGTGTATGTTGGTTTCCATATTGCTGGGGCTTCTGATCGCGGTGATCTATGGCGCGCAGGGAACATGCAGTAAAAATTTTATGTTGACGCTTACGCTGCTTCCGGTGTTGGTTCAGATGGTTATTATGCTTGTGAATGGGAATCTTGGAACCAGCGTCGCGGTGCTTGGAGCATTCAGTCTGGTGCGGTTTCGTTCGGTTCCGGGTTCTTCGAAGGAAATGGCTGTTATTTTCTTTGCCATGGCGGTGGGATTGGCTACCGGGACGGGTTTCCTTAGTTTTGCCGTCGTAATGACGATTATGATCGGCGGGGTGTTTCTGGTGTTAGGGAAGACACGTTTTGGAGAATCTAAGCAGGAGAATAAGGATCTACGGATTACGATAGCGGAACATCTGGATTATACGGAGATCTTCGACGATATTTTTCGAAAGTATACGGACAGTTGCAGCCTGCAGAGGGTGAAGACGACGAATCTTGGGAGTATGTACGAGCTGGAATATCATATCACGCTTAAGGATATCGCCAAGGAAAAGGAGATGCTGGACGCGATTCGGTGCAGGAACGGCAACCTGACGATTGTCTGCGGGCGAAGAGCCGCGATACAGGAAGAATTATAGAGGTGAGGATGAATGAAGAACAGGAATAGACTGGTACTGTTGACGAGTTTATTATTGATAAGCAGTATGACCGGGTGCACGCAGAAAGTAGAAATGAAGGAGACAGACGCCGGAAGCGGTCAGGATGACGCCGGACACGCGTCTGTCAGTACCGTTACGCTGACAGAGGGAAAATACAGCGAAGATAAGCTTGATGATACTTGGGATGAGGATAATGCTGTTTATCTGAAGCTTAAGGGCGATAGGATATCTGTTGAGGAAAGAAGGGATACAGAGGCGGGGGATTCTGTATCTGACGACGACTCATCTCTTGCGGGCGATGGTATGGATCATATAGAGGTTGAGGGGAGCGTAGTTACGATCACAGGAGAAGGAACGTATGTCTTATCAGGAACACTTGAAGATGGACAGATCATTGTGGATGCAGAAAAGGATGAGACGGTCAGGCTGGTTCTTGACGGCGTCAGTGTTGTTTGCGGATATTCTTCGCCTCTTTACAGCAAGGGCGGTAATGTGATCGTTATTCTGGCAGAGGGTACGGAGAATACTTTTGCAGACGCTGAGGATTATCAGTATGAGAATGAAGGGGATGACGAGCCGGACGCGGCAATCTTTTCCAAGGATGATTTGACTTTTAACGGAACGGGAATTTTGAATGTTACCGGAAATTATAACCATGCGGTTCATTGTAAAGACGATCTGAAATTTGTTACCGGCACATTCGTCGTCACGGCGGCGGACGACGGGATCGTGGGGAAGGACAGCGTATCGGTGAAAAACGGGAACTTTACAATCATTAGCGGCGACGACGGAGTAAAAGCGGCAAATGCGGAAGAGTCGGATAAAGGTTATGTTTTGATTGAAAAAGGTTCGTTTGAAATTACATCGGGAGGCGACGGGATTCAGGCGGAGACGCTTCTTCGGATCAATGACGGCAATATAGATATCACAACGAATGGAGGAAGCGGGAATGCAGGGAAGTCTTCCGATATGCCGGGAGGTCGAAAACAGGGAACGCCTCCAGAGAATATGCCGGAAGAAGGAGACGAGAGAGAGGGGATGATTCCACCGGAAGGGGAGCCGGGAGAAGGAGTGGCGCCGCCGGACAGAGAATCAGGAGAGCAGATGGTCTCGGCGGAGGAAAATTCAGGAGAGAGGAGGATTCCTGCGAAGGGAGCTCCGAGAGGTCTTGTGGAAACAGGAATGGCGCAGCCGGAAGAAGGGATGGTACCGACAGATGGAAACGAGTCTGATTCCGGCAGTTCAAAAGCTTTGAAATCCTATGTGGATCTGATCATTGCAGGCGGGGAATATTCTTTGGATTCCTGTGACGACGCGATACACAGCGACCGGAATATAACGATTGAGTCGGGCACGTTTTCAGTCAGTACAGGAGACGACGGAGTCCATGCGGGGCAAAAACTGACGGTTAACGGAGGCGTTCTTGATATTTCACAAAGCTACGAAGGGTTAGAAGGATTTGAGATCACGATAAACGGAGGGGATATTCGGATTATAGCTTCTGATGACGGTATCAACGCGGCTGCTTCTAAGGATAACGGTACCGAAGAGGTTCAAAGGAGCATGGAGGCAAAAGGATTTCCAGAAGAGGACCAGGGCGCCGTTATGACGTTTAACGGCGGGAATGTGTACGTCAATGCCGACGGCGACGGGCTGGATGCTAATGGAGATATCTTTATTAACGGAGGGGTTCTCACTGTTCATGGTCCTGTCAGCGGCGGGAACGGTACGTTGGACTTCGCATCCGTATGTAAAGTGACGGGCGGGTCGTTTACGGGGATAGGAAGCGCGGGAATGGCGCAGAATCCAAGTGATGATTCCACGCAGCCGGTACTTGTATGGAACGTGAATGAACCGGTGGAAGCCGGTACAGTCTTTTCAGTATATAACGGTAACGACGAGTCAATCGCCGAGATTACTACAGAGAAAACGGCGCAGTGGTTCTCCGTATCTTCACCTGAATTAAAGATCGGCGAAACTTATACGATCTGCGCGGGGGACGTCAGAAAACAGGCGGGACTGGAATCGACGGTTACGCAGATCATGTTGGAAGATTAAAAGTATTCATACCGAAACTTAAGTTGCTGACAAAGAATGATTGTGATACAATAAAAACATTCTAAGGAAAAGAATAGCAATGAGAGTGGTGGATGAGATGATTTATCGGGATTTGGAAAGGTTCGGGGAGGATATCCGCAGTGCAGTGCAGAATGCGGTTGATTCTCAGGATTTCAGGAAACTGAATCAGACGATTACGAATACGATCAACGATGCGGTTGGGGCCGTTTCGAGAAATATCAAGAATGTACAGGCTGTGAATCGACGACCTAAGCCGCCCGTCCTGTATCGTCAGATTACTTCTGTACAGGTAAGAGGAACGGTTACGACAGTGTTAGGAGCAGTTATAGGAGGCATGTGCTCCACTGCGTTTTTATTCTTAGCCGTTATTGTATGGTTGGCGGGCGAATATGGAATTTCTGAGATTGCGGCTATGGCTCTCTTCCTGAGCATGGGAATCGCCGGGTTTGTGATGTGCGGGTGCGGGACAGGCATCCGCGCCAGAATCCGGAGATTCCGAACATATATCCGTGTTCTGGGGAAGAGAGAGTATTGTAATATTCAAGAGCTTTCAAAGGCGGTGAAAAAAAGCGCCGGGTATGTGGCGAGAGATTTGGAAGATATGTTTTCGAGAGGGTGGTTTCTGCAGGGGCATCTTGACGAACAGAGGAAATGTCTCATCGTCAGCGACGGGATGTACCGGCAGTATTTGCAGATAGAGGCGCAGAGGAGAGAGAACGAGAAGGAGGCCGAAGCGTCGGGATTATGCGGAACGCCTGAAGGGTATGAGCGGGAAGCGTGGAAGAATCCAGAACGAAGAGGAACGAAAGAAAGGGTCAGAGAGAACCGGAAAACCGAAGCGTCGGGCAGAACAAAGCTTCCGCCGGAGGTGCAGAGAGTAATCGTAGAAGGAGATACTTATATCAGGAAGATTCATGCGTGTAACGACGCGATTCACGGCGAGGAGATCTCCGCAAAGATATCGCGTATGGAGCTGTTGGTGAACCGGATCTTCCATAGGGTAGAACAGAATCCGGAATCCGTAGACGATATCCATAAGTTGATGGAGTATTATCTGCCGACGACGGTAAAGCTTTTAGAGGCGTATCAGGAGATGGACGCGCAGCCGGTTGTCGGTGAGAATATTCGTTCTTCAATGAAAGAGATCGAAGCGACATTGGATACACTGAACGTAGCATTTGAAAAGCTTTTAGACGGCATGTTCCAGGAGACGGCGTGGGACGTATCTTCGGATATATCAGTTCTGCAAACTCTTCTGGCGCAGGAAGGGCTTACAGACGACGGTCTGAGAAAATAAAGAGTTTGACGGTTAGAGTGCGAGAGATGGAGATGGAGGGAAACACGCATGGACAATGAATTTGGACAGTTTCAGACGGTTCCGGAGCTTACTTTGGAGCCGTTTAAGAAGGAAGAAAAAGAGACGCATACGGCGACGGAACCGAAAGCGGCGGTATTTGACGAGAGTATACTGTCGGAGGATGAGAGAAGAGCCGTGGATGCATTCGCCGCGCAGATTGATCTGACGAACTCCGGCGCGATTCTGCAGTATGGAGCGGGAACTCAGAAGAAGATGGCGGATTTCTCTGAGTCGGCGCTTGAGAATGTGAGAACGAAGGATTTGGGAGAGATTGGCGAACTGCTCTCAGATGTTGTGAAGGAGCTGCGGGATTTTGACGAAGAAGATGAGAAAGGATTCCTGGGTATTTTCAAGAAAAGTTCAGGAAAGATACGATCGGCAAAGGCCAAATATGCTAAGGCAGAGGTGAATATCAATCAGATCTGCAAGGTTCTGGAATCTCATAAGGTTCGTCTGTTAAAAGATATCGCGGTGCTGGATAAGATGTATGAATTGAACCTGACTTATTATAAAGAGCTGACCATGTACATTCTCGCGGGTAAGAAGAAGCTGGCGGAAGTGAGAGGCGGCCGTCTCCTGCAGTTGTTGGAAAAAGCGTCCCGTACGGGACTTGCGGAGGATGCGCAGGCCGCGAGGGATCTGGACGGTATGTGTAACCGGTTTGAGAAAAAGATTCATGATCTGGAGCTTACCAGGACGATTTCCATGCAGACGGCTCCGCAGATGCGTCTGGTACAAGGCAACGATACTTTGATGGTGGAGAAGATCCAGTCCACGATCGTCAATACGATTCCCCTTTGGAAGAGTCAGATGGTGCTGACCCTTGGGATTGAACATTCGGCGCAGGCTGCCGCGGCACAGAGAGAAGTGACGGATATGACGAATGAGCTTCTCAGAAGGAATGCGGAGAAACTGAAACTTGCGGTGACCGAGACAGCCAGGGAATCCGAGAGAGGAATCGTGGAGATCGAGACTTTGAAAGCTACGAATGAGACGCTGATCTCAACACTGGATGAGGTGATGCAGATTCAGCGGGAAGGAAGGCAGAAGAGGGCGCAGGCAGAGCAGGAGATGCGGAGGCTTGAGCAGGAATTAAAGACGAAACTGCTTCAGATACATGGGTAACGATTTTCATGACGAGAGGGATAATTTTCAAAAAAGCCTTGATTTTACTAGGATAAGGTGCTATACTTGCAATCAGTTACATAAGGGAATCGGCAGAAGAGTGGACGTAAGTTCACTCTTCTTTGTTGAGTGCCACTCATTTTTAGTAAAAGATGGTTTTCATTCAACTTCAGCCGGAAATTTTACGGTTTCTTGAAGGAGGAATTTGAGATTGACAAAGAGAGAACAGTACGAACAGAAGACGGAAGAGATTCTGCTGCCCATCATAGAAGAGCATGGATTCGAACTCGTGGATGTGGAATATGTGAAGGAAGGCAGTTCGTGGTATCTCCGGGCATATATTGATAAACCGGGCGGTATCACGATCGACGATTGTGAGGCGGTGAGCCGAAAGCTTTCGGATCAGTTGGATGAAAAGGATTATATTGAAGACGCGTATATTCTGGAGGTTAGCTCTCCGGGACTTGGAAGACCTTTGAAGAAGGAAAAGGATTATAAAAGGAGCCTGGGAGCGGAAGTTGAGATCAGGACATACCGTATGATCGAGAAGCAGAAGGAATTTATCGGTATATTAAAAGGATATGATGAGAATACGGTAACGATAGAGGCGGGAGATGGGACTGAAAAGATATTTGACAAAAGTGATATTGCACTGATTCGTCTGGCGTTTGATTTTTAAGAAACCTGTAAGAGTTTTCGTGGAGATAGATTAAGTATCAGAGTTAGGAGGAGAATACAATGAACACAGAATTGTTAGAGGCGTTGAATATATTGGAGGAAGAGAAAGAGATCAGCAAAGAGACTCTGCTGGATGCAATCGAAAATTCTCTGCTGAACGCCTGTAAGAATCATTTTGGAAAAGCAGACAATATTAAAGTAGATATGAACAGAACGACGTGCGAATACCAACTTTACGCAGAGAAGGTTGTGGTAGAAGAGGTGGAGGATAAGCTGGAAGAGATTAGTTACGAAGATGCGAAAGGAATCGACAGCAGATATGAACTGGGGGATATCGTGCAGATACCGATTGAATCAAAATCCTTCGGGCGTATAGCTACTCAGAACGCCAAGAATCTTATTTTGCAGAAGATCCGGGAGGAAGAACGTAAGGTAGTATATGATCAGTATTTTGAGAAAGAGAAAGATATCGTTACAGGAATCGTCCAGCGTTATATAGGCAGGAATGTCAGCATCAATCTGGGGAAGGCCGACGCGATGCTGACGGAGAACGAACAGGTTAAGGGAGAAGTTTTTAAGCCGACAGAGAGGGTTAAGCTGTACATCGTAGAGGTAAAAAACACGACGAAAGGACCGAAGATTCTGGTATCCCGTACCCATCCGGAACTGGTAAAGAGATTGTTTGAAGCGGAAGTGACGGAGGTAAAGGACGGAATCGTTGAGATCAAGAGTATAGCCCGGGAGGCGGGAAGCAGAACGAAGATCGCGGTGTGGTCGAATGACCCGGATGTCGATCCGGTGGGCGCCTGCGTCGGGCTGAACGGGTCGAGAGTAAATGCGATCGTAAACGAACTGCGCGGCGAGAAGATTGATATTATCAATTGGAGCGATAATCCTGCGATTCTGATCGAGAATGCGTTAAGCCCCGCGAAGGTTATCTCGGTCATGGCAGATCCGGACGATAAGACGGCGGGCGTAATTGTTCCGGATTATCAATTATCTCTTGCAATTGGTAAGGAAGGACAGAATGCAAGGCTGGCGGCAAGACTTACAGGATATAAGATTGACATTAAGAGCGAAACGCAGGCGATAGAGTCCGGAGATCTTCCGGAGAATTATCTGGAATTAAGCGAAGGCGTATATGAAGAAGAATACGACGCGTCTTATGAGGAATACGAAGAGAATTACGAGGAGAATTACGAAGAAGGGCGTGAGGAGACATATCCGGATGACGAGTATGATGTAAATTATGAAGAAGAGATCGTATTCGAAGAAATAGATGATGAGGAATAGGTGAGTGTGTGGGTGGAAATAAAAAGATTCCTGTGCGGCGGTGCGTAGGCTGTCAGGAGATGAAGAATAAGAAAGAGATGATTCGTGTCATACGGACGAAAGAAGGAGAATTTCTTCTGGACGCTACCGGGAAGAAGAACGGAAGGGGAGCGTACATCTGTCCTTCGAAGGAATGTTTTCAAAAGGCGGTTAAGAATAAAGGGCTGGAACGTTCTTTCAAACAGTCTATTCCGGCAGAGGTATACGAAGCGTTAGAAAAGGAGATGGGGTTGATTGGGACAGAGTAAAGCGTTGTCACTCATTGGTCTGGCTACAAAGGCAGGAAGAACGGTCAGCGGAGAATTTTGCACGGAGAAGGAAGTAAAGTCCGGAAGGGCTTCCCTGGTTATTGTAGCGGACGACGCGTCTGATAATACGAAGAAGAAATTTAAGAATATGTGTGATTACTATCACGTGCCGATTTGTTTTTATAAGGATAAAGATACCTTGGGGCATGCAATGGGAAAGCAATTCCGGGCGTCTCTTGCGATATTGGATGAGGGGTTTGCAAAAGGAATCAGAAAGAATATGGATACAGAAGATCATACAATTGCATAGAGGAGGTAGTTAAGATGTCAAAAATCAAAGTATATGAATTAGCGAAGGAATTGAATGTTCCGAGTAAGGAAGTCCTTGAATTCCTGAGCGGAAAGAATATAGAAGTGAAGACTCATATGAGCGCGCTTGAAGAGGCGGACGCCGATGTGGTGAGGAAAGGTTTCGTGAAGGCCAAGGCTGCTGGAAAGGATGCGGCGAAGCCGGAGGCAGAGGCCCCGAAGAAGAAGAATATCGTGCATGTATTCCGGCCGCAGAATACGCAGAACGGAAGCAAACAGGCCAGAAGACCGGGCGGAAGAACGAACGCAGGGCAGCCGGCGAATGGCGGCGGCCGTCCTGCATCGCCGCAGGGAAAGCCGATGCAGGTAAATAACGGCCGTCCGGCGAAAGCGGCGCGTCCTGCAGCGGCCGCCAAACCGACAGACGCTTCTAAGATAGTAAAGCGCTCGGCCGCGGCATCAACTGCCAGACCGGAGGAAATTGTAAAACGTCCGGAAACAGAAGTATCCAAACAAGCAATATCTGAAAAGACACCGGAGATTGCGGCGACTTCCGAGAAAAAACAGAACGTACAAAACGCGGAGCGTCCGGCAGAGAGAAAGCCTGAGAAAACAGGAACTATAGAGAAAAAACAGCCCCAGAGGATGAAAGACCGCGGGGAACGTCAGGAAAGAGGCGGTGAAAGACAGCGGGATTCTAAAGATTTCAGAGGCGCTGGGGCAAGACCGTCAAGGGGCGACCGTACTCAGGGAACACGTCCGGACAGATCCCAGGGAGACCGCGACCGGAATCGGGAACGTACTTTTGGCGACAGAGGAAGGGATCGGGACCGTTTCCAGGGAGACCGTGACCGAGACAGAGAGAGACCCCAGGGAGACCGCGACCGGAATCGGGAACGTACTTTTGGCGACAGAGGAAGGGATCGGGACCGTTTCCAGGGAGACCGTGATCGAGACAGAGAGAGACCCCAGGGAAACCGCGACCGCGCTCAGAATGATCGTGACCGCGACCGCGGACAGGGACGCAGACCGGGCGAACGGCCGGATCGGCGTAATGACAGAAGAGGAAGCAACAACAGTATTCCGGCGCCTGCAGTGGAGACACAGAAGCCGCAGCGCAGTAAAGGGAAAGGTAAGGATGATCATAAGAAGAAGGATTATCGCCGCGGGGATGAAGAAGAGAGAGCAGTAAAGGGAAAGAAAAAGAACGAGCCGAAGCAGCAGTTCCAGAAACCGCAGCAGAGAGAACAGAAGATTGTGGAAGAAATCAAGTCTATCATCATCCCGGAGGTTCTGACGATCAAGGAGCTTGCGGATAAGATGAGAATCGTACCGTCGGTGATTGTAAAGAAATTGTTCATGCAGGGGAAGGTTGCAACGGTGAATCAGGAGATTGATTACGAGACCGCTGAAGGAATCGCGCTGGAATTTGACGTTTTGTGCGAGAAAGAAGAGGTCGTAGACGTGATCGAGGAGCTTCTGAAGGAAGACGAAGAAGATGAAAGCACGATGAAGAAACGTCCGCCGGTAGTCTGCGTCATGGGTCATGTCGACCATGGTAAGACCTCTCTCTTGGATGCGATTCGTCATACGAACGTGATTGATAAGGAAGCAGGCGGTATTACTCAGCACATCGGCGCTTATGTGGTGGATGTAAACGGGGAGAAGATTACTTTCCTGGATACGCCGGGACACGAGGCGTTTACGGCGATGCGTATGCGCGGAGCAAGTTCTACGGATATCGCTATTCTGGTTGTAGCGGCGGACGACGGCGTGATGCCCCAGACTGTTGAAGCGATCAACCATGCAAAAGCGGCGGGGGTAGAGATTGTCGTAGCGGTGAATAAGATCGATAAGCCCAGCGCGAATATCGAGCGTGTAAAGCAGGAGCTTACTGAATATGAGCTGATCCCGGAAGACTGGGGCGGAAGCACGGTCTTTGTACCGGTATCGGCTAAGACGGGAGAAGGTCTGGAGGATCTGATGGAGATGATTATCCTGACGGCAGAAGTTCTGGAGCTTAAGGCGAACGCAAATCGGCGCGCGAGAGGTCTGGTATTGGAAGCGCAGTTAGATAAGGGAAGAGGATCCGTAGCCACCGTACTCGTCCAGAAGGGTACCCTGCATGTGGGAGATTCCATAGCGGCAGGTTCCGCATACGGAAAAGTCCGTGCAATGATGGATGATAAGGGAAGGCGTGTGAAAGAGGCGGGTCCGTCTATGCCGGTAGAGATCCTGGGTCTTAACGATGTGCCGAATGCAGGCGAAGTGTTCGTAGGATGCGAGAATGATAAAGAAGCGAGAAGCTTTGCGGAGACATTTATCTCACAGAGTAAAGTGAAGCTTCTGGAAGATACTAAGTCGAAATTATCTCTGGATGATTTGTTCACCCAGATTCAGGAAGGAAACTTAAAAGAACTTGGAATTGTGGTAAAAGCAGACGTGCAAGGGTCTGTAGAGGCGATGAAGCAGAGCCTTCTGAAGCTTACAAACGAAGAAGTTGTCGTAAAGATCATCCATGGAGGCGTCGGCGCTATCAATGAGTCTGACGTAAGCCTTGCTTCGGCGTCTAACGCGATTATTATAGGATTCAATGTAAGACCGGACGCAACGGCGAAAGAGACCGCGGAACGGGAAGGCGTTGACGTTCGTCTGTATCGTGTAATCTATAATGCGATAGAGGATGTGGAAGCAGCTATGAAGGGAATGCTGGATCCGGTATTTGAGGAAAAGGTACTGGGGCATGCGGAGGTCCGTCAGACATTCAAGGCGTCCGGTGTTGGAACCATTGCCGGTTCTTATGTGCAGGACGGCACTTTCGAGCGAGATTGTTCCGTTCGTCTGACCAGAGACGGAGTCGTGATCTTCGAGGGACCGCTTGCATCTCTGAGACGTTTCAAGGATGATGTGAAAGAAGTAAGAGCGGGATATGAGTGCGGATTCGTATTCGCGAACTTTAACGATATTAAAGAAGGCGATCTGGTTGAAGCATTCAAGATGGTAGAGATACCAAGATAAGTAAGTTTTATCCCGTTTTGTGAAGGCAGTTAGGCCAGAGGATTCATGTTATGACGCGCTGGCTGCAAGAAGAGGTGTGAAGAAATGAAAAAAGGAAGTATAAAGAATACCAGAGTCAATACCGAAGTACAACGGGAGTTGAGTAATATAATCAGGAATTTGAAAGATCCCCGCGTCGCGCCATGGACTTCCGTGGTTGCGGCCAGGGTAGCGCCTGATCTTAAGACGTGTAACGCTTATATCAGTGTGCTGGGAGATAAAAAGGCGCAGGAAGATACGATTCAGGGGCTTAAGAGCGCGGAAGGGTACATTCGGCGCGAGCTTGCAGGCACGCTGAATATGAGGAATACGCCGCAGATTCAGTTCATATTGGATCAGTCTATTGAGTATGGCGTCAATATGTCGAAGAAGATTGATGAAGTGACCAAAAATATCGAAGTAGAAGGGGATGCAGATGCTGAATAAGATTCTGAAGGATGCAAAAACGATTGCAATCGGCGGGCACATACGTCCGGACGGGGACTGTGTGGGTTCGTGCATGGGATTGTACCAGTATATCAGAGATAACTACAAAGACAAAAAGGCAGACGTATATCTGGAGGATATTCCGGAATCACTGAAGTGCCTGCCGGATGTGGGTAAGATACGTCATGAGATCCCGGCGGATGTGAGATACGACTTGTTTATCTCCCTGGATTGCGGGGATAAAGAGCGCCTTGGTTTTTCGGGGACGTTGTTTGACACGGCCGCGAGGACTTATTGCATCGATCATCATATCAGTAATCTAGGATTTGCACAGGAGGACTATATCGTCCCGGACGCCAGTTCTACTTCTGAACTGGTCTATAATCTGCTGGAGGATGAGAAGATATCATTAGATACGGCGACGGCGCTGTATCTTGGTATCGTGCATGATACGGGGGTATTTCAGTATTCATGTGCGTCTCCGTCTACCTTCAGGGCAGCGGCAAGGCTGCTGGAAAAGGGTGTGGACGGACCGAAGCTTATCCAGGATACTTTTTACGAGAAGACTTATGCCCAGAATCAGATCTTGGGAAGAGCGCTGCTTGAGAGTATTCTTTTCATGGATAAGAGATGCATCGCCTCTTATGTGACGAAGAAAACCATGGATTTCTACGGGGTCGGGATCAAGGATATGGATGGGATAGTAAGCCAGCTTCGGTTGACCAAAGGTGTAGAAGTGGCAATCTTCATGTATGAGGTGGAAACGAATGTATATAAAGTCAGCCTCCGTTCAAAAGACCGGATCGACGTGTGTAAAATCGCCAAATATTTTGGAGGAGGCGGTCACAGGAAAGCAGCGGGGCTCACGATGGCGGGTACATACCGTGATGTGATCAATAATCTGTCGGAACGGATAGAAGCGCAGATGGAGAATCCCCAGGGAAGGTAGGAAAGAGGATACATATGATACACGGTATTCTGAATGTGCGAAAAGAAAAGGGTTATACGTCCCATGATGTGGTGGCGAAGCTTAGGGGAATTGTAGGCCAGAGGAAAATCGGCCATACAGGCACCCTGGATCCGGACGCGGAGGGAGTCCTGCCAATATGTCTGGGCAGGGCGACGAAACTGTGCGATATGCTGACAGACAAGGATAAGACCTATGAGGCGGTTCTTTTATTGGGATGCGCGACGGACACGCAGGATATTACCGGAACCGTTCTTGAGAGCCGGGAAGTACCAGAGTTTAAGCCGGAAGAGATCTCGGACGTCCTGCAGAGTTTTGTCGGAGAGTACGCACAGGTTCCGCCCATGTACTCTGCCATAAAGGTGAATGGAAGGAAGCTGTATGAACTTGCCAGAGAGGGAAAAGAGATTGAACGAAAGGCCAGAATCGTACAGATCTATGAAATCCGGATCAAAAAGATAGAATTGCCAAGGATATGGATGGAAGTCAGGTGTTCAAAAGGCACGTATATCCGTACTTTGTGTCACGATATCGGTCAGAAGTTAGGCTGTCTGGGCTGTATGGAAGATCTGCTCCGTACCAGGACAGGAGGATTCCGGCTGGAGGAGGGTCTGACTCTGGAAGAGATCAAAAGATTGAAAGAAGACGGAAGTCTTATGGAGAATATAATCCCGATTGACGAGATGTTCGCCGATTATCCCCGGATGCAGGTAAAAGGAAGGGGCGAGGCGCTGGCGAAGAACGGGAATCCCCTGTCTTCGAGTATGCTTTCTCCATATGATGAAAATCAGGCGGAGAGGCTGCAGTCTGTCAGAGTATATGATAAGGAAGGACAGTTTATCGCGGTATATAAGTGGCAGGAGAAGAAAGAATCTTATCAGGTTGTTAAGATGTTTTACGAGAAGTTATGAAAAAGTAAAGAGGAACGACTATGCAATACATCAACAGATTGTCTGAGTACAGGGACAGCAGAGAGTCAGCGGTAACTTTTGGTAAATTTGACGGTCTGCATAAAGGTCATCAGAAATTGACTGAAAAAGTAAGAGAGCTTGGAAACCGGGAGGGAATCCGAAGTATCGTGTGTGCGTTTGATATGAAGCCGCGGCAGATTCTGATGACTTGTGAAGAGAGAAAGGCGCGTCTTAATGGGAAAGTGGATGTGCTGGTAAAGTGCCCTTTTACCCGGGAGTTCAGCCGGATTACGGCAGAGGATTTTATCAGGGATATTGTAAAAGGGGTATTCCATGCAAGATATGTCGTAGTTGGAACAGATTTCCGATTCGGTTATGAGAAGCGGGGGGATATCCGAATGCTTGAGGAATATGCCGGGCGGTACGGATATCAATTAATTGTTATCGAGAAAGAACGCCATGAGGAGCGGATAATCAGCAGTACCTATATCAAAGAAGTCTTATGCCGTGGAGAGATGAAGCTTGCGGGCGAGCTGTTGGGATATGCCTACGGAATTACAGGACGGGTAGAGCACGGGAGGCAGTTGGGAAGGAGATTGGGATTCCCGACATTGAATGTGGCGTGGCCGGAAGATAAACTTATCACGCCGAGAGGAGTATATCTGTCGAACGTCCGGATCGACGGGCGCGGTTTCCATGCAATTTCCAATGTAGGTGTGAAACCGACGGTTAGCAAAGAAGAGAAAGTATTGGCAGAGAGTTTTTTGTTTGATTATGACGGGGATGCATATGGAAAGTCAGTGTCTGTAGAGTTGCTGGAATTCTGCCGTCCGGAACGGCGGTTTGAAAACATTGAAGAACTGAAAGCGTGTATAGACAAAGATATTGCGTATGGGAAACGTTTCTTTGGATACGGAGAGTAGAGGAGAGTACGAATGAGAATCACGACGATTTTTATGCTGTTGGGCGGATTGGGTTTCTTCTTGTATGGAATGAAACTGATGAGCGAGGGCCTTGAGAAAGCGGCGGGCGCCAAGATGCGTAGTATATTGGAGTTTTTCACGAAGAACCGGTTTATCGGAATGATCGTGGGTATTATATTTACGGCGATCATTCAGTCGTCGAACGCGACGACAGTGATGGTTGTCAGTTTTGTGAATTCGGGCCTTATGAGCCTGATGCAGGCGTCAGGGGTAATACTGGGGGCGAATATCGGTACTACGATCACAGGGCAGTTGATTGCGTTTAACTTGTCGGATATAGCGCCGCTGGTGGTGATCATAGGGGTTGTTATGGTCATGTTCTGTAAGAAACAGAGCGTTAAGAAGATAGGCGAAGTGATATTAGGTTTCGGTATCTTATTCATGGGCCTCAGTATTATGGGCGACAGCATGGAGGCGGTGAAGGAGTCTCCAAAGATATTGAATTTCCTTGCGTCTCTTACGAATCCGTTTGCGGCGATCCTGACGGGATTTGTGATAACGGCGGTGCTTCAGAGTTCGTCCGCGACTGTGGGAATCATATTGCTGATGGTATCCCAGGGACTTCTGGAATTCACGATCTGCCCGTTTATGATTCTCGGATGTAATATCGGCTCCTGTGTGTCTGCGCTGGTGGCCAGTTTAAGTGGAAATAAGGATGCAAAGAGGGCGGCGATGATCCATTTCCTGTTTAACGTAATCGGTTCGCTGATTATGTTCATCGTATTGATGATCGCGATCCGTCCGTTTACGGATATAATGCTTGGTATATCAGGCGGAAGCCTTGCCAGAGCCGTGGCGAATGTGCATACGTTGATGAAGGTTGTGGAGGTTGCGATGCTCTTCCCGTTCATGGGATGGATTGTCAAGGCGACCTATAAGATTGTTCCGGGTACCGACGAGGCAGAGGATGAATATGAACTTCTCTTTATCGGAAAGGGGAAGATCCTTTCGGCGACGACGGCGGTTCTGGACGGAATCCGTGAGATTGTACATATGGGACATGTTGCGATGAAGAATCTGGAAGTAGCGATGGAGGCGCTGTGTGAACCGGATGAAGAGAAGATCAAGGAAGTCTATAAGCGTGAGAAATACATTGATTTTATGAACCATAAGATTACGAATTATCTGGTGCAGGCTAACGAGCTGGTTCTGCCCATTGCGGATGAAAAGCTGATCGGAGGTCTGTTCCATGTTGTGAATGATATCGAACGGATCGGGGATCATGCGGAGAATTTTGCCGATTCCGCGAAGGACAGGATTGAGCGCGGTATAGAGTTCAGCGACAAAGCAAAGAGACAGCTTCGTGAGTTGAATGAGAAGACTCTGATGATATTGAAATATTCTCTGGAAATGTTTGGAAATCGTAATTACGAGCATATGCAGGAGATATTGCAGTTGGAGGATGAGATTGACGAGATGGAGCGGAAGCTTCAGAATACGCATGTAAAGAGGCTGACAAAGAATAAGTGCACTCCGGAAGCCGGTATGATGTTCTCGGATACGGCGTCCGGTCTGGAACGAGTGGGCGACCATGCGACCAATATTGCGTTTGCCATATTAGAACCGATGGGAGAAGAAGAGGACGACGACGAAGATTAAATATATTCGTATGAAATGGTATGAAATGGCGGAAAATCCATCTTTACAAGAGATGGAGAGTGTGTTATACTTTGCAGGTATGAGAGCCGATGTTCGGTAAATGGAAGCTCCAACCATTACTTAATATCAGGCGTTAGGAACAAGATTAAGGAGGATATGACAAATGATTTCAAAAGAACAGAAAGAACAGATCGTAGCAGATTATGGCAGGACACCCGGAGATACAGGTTCACCGGAAGTGCAGATTGCGATCCTTACGGCAAGAATCAATGATTTGACAGATCATTTCAAGAATAATCCGAAGGATCATCATTCCAGAAGAGGTCTTCTGAAGATGGTAGGACAGAG
>CAJUFA010000028.1 GCA_910585725.1 uncultured Dorea sp.
CTTGCGTCTGCTAGTCTCCCCAGCTCTGCTGGGGGATTTAGAATGTTTCATTAAAAAATGCTTAAAAACAGGACACACTTGTGAATTGTTATTACAAATATCCGCTTTTACACATTTTCATACTTCACAGTCCAGACTCTTAATCTTTTCTTGAACAACACTTCCAAATCTCATTTTATCCATTGTCACATTCCCTTATATCCTATATAATAATGTAAAAAAGGGGGATTTGATATGATGCATTTTTCAGAGAACAATATAAAGAATCATATAAAAAACAAAAAGTGGATGCAATTTTTTCTGATATCCATATTGGTCTTCGTATTGTCCATAACCGGATGCAGAGCGGTTCAGGAGAACGACAATGAGAACCCAGAAAACGCTGCCGTTAATAAGACTGTAGAGGATGAAACAGATACATCGACAGACGAGGAAACAACAGAACCTTCGGAAGACGGAACGTACAGCAGTAAAGATGAGGTAGCACAATATATCTATATTTACGGACATCTTCCGTCCAATTATATAACAAAGAAAGAGGCCGAAAAGCTAGGTTGGCAGGGAGGTTCGCTTGAACCCTACTCACCGGGCAAATGCATTGGAGGCAGCCATTTCGGCAACTATGAGGGTCTTTTGCCTGAGAAGGATGGTCGAACATACACGGAGTGCGACATCGACACATTAGGGAGCGACAAACGCGGCGCAAAGCGAATCGTATTTTCCAACGACGGCTTGATCTATTATACGGAAGACCATTATGAATCTTTTGAACTTTTATATGGAGAAGACTAAGGATGCGCATATGTAAATTAGATGGCAAAACGATTAAAGACAGAGAAACGCTGCATGGAATTCTGGCAGACCTGCTTGGATTCCCAGAATGGTACGGAAGAAATCTTGACGCTCTGCACGACAGTCTCACAGATATACAGGAGGAGATATGGATTCAGATTCAAAACGAGAATGACCTGACTTTAAATCTAGGGAATTATGCCGCTGCATTTCTGAAGGTACTCGCCGCGTCGGCTAAGGAGAATAAAAACATACATTATATGATAGAATCCAACTAATAAAATGTCCCAAAACAAACTTGTTTCGGGACATTTCTTTTTTAATTTACCAATACATAAATACAAATCCTGCAACCGGTGATAAAACAATCATAATAATAGAAAATGTAAATGATTCCACCGAGGTGAGCGTTGCACGCTGTTCTGAGGGAAACATATTCTGGAGAATTGCATTAGTACGAACTTGAAGCGCATCGTCTCCTATTGCAGCCAGGAAACCTCCCAAAGCCATAATTCCATACCACGGTGAATGTTCCGCTAAAACTCCGGCTAAAACTAAGGACATCGTGATAACAAACACTCCTTTGTAACTGAACTCTGAAAATTTCAATATCAGCCTCGAACCCACAACACCGCCCATTTCCATTAAAAACAAAGCCAATCCAAGCGCCCACTCAGGAATTCCCTTTTCAAGAAGTTTTGCCTGCAGGAAAAACAAGAGCAAAACATCTATCGCCCCAACTAAAGAATTACACAGCATTAACCCCACTATTTTTTTAACTTCCTTTAGAAAAACAATGCTTTTCTTGAAACAGGCAAACAATCTACTGATAATTTTGTTTTCTTTGCCGCCCTGCGAATTCACAACATATACTTCCTGCAGGGACAACAGGATCATAATCTGGACCGCATTCGTAATAAGGCTTGTTCCATAAGCCATCTTATACCCTATAAAAAGAGCAAACCCGGCGCATAATGTTGAAATTCCGCCGCAGATACGTTGTATCGTCAGCTGGTTCGACATATACTTCTCAAATCCTGCTTCCATCTTAGCTAGTTTTAATGAATCGTAAGCCAATGCATCGCCTGTACCTGATAAAAAGTTATAGCTTAATGCATAAAACGCAAGAGACAGGCTCACCATAAAAAGATTATTTGAAACAATCATAACAATGTTCCCAATCATTCTCATAATGCTGCTTACAATCAACATTCTCTTCCTGCCGAATACATCAGCCAGAATTCCCGAGGGAATTTCAAAAAAAAGACTGGTAATATGAAAGACAGTTTCTGCAATACCGATTTCTACTAAATTATAACCTCTCGCCGCTAAAATCGCAACCCAAGCGCCTGTCAGGGATAAATTTCCCAGTGCGGACGACAAATATAGTCTTGATAATTGTTCTTTTATTTTAAACATAAAAAATCTCCTTAACTAAGTTTAATAACCGTTAAGAAGATAATGCGCCAACCTATTCCATTTGCAGAAACATCTCTGTTAATATTATAATTGAGTATGTTTATGACAAATTACCCTCAAAAAAGGCGCACTATCCCCGTAAGAAGGAAAAATGAAACCTTTTTTGAGTTGTAAATATATCACTTTCCAGGACATAAACTCAACCTCTGCAATAAATTTGCTCTGATAAGCATAAATATCATATCACATTATACATAGAATACCAAGAGCAAACTAAAAATATTACAGCAATATTACAGATTTTTATTCTGTTACCTGACCGGCATCTGAAAATCCACAAGCGCCTTGTTCAGATA
Organism: uncultured Dorea sp.; assembly: GCA_910585725.1. Classification (GTDB taxonomy): domain Bacteria; phylum Bacillota; class Clostridia; order Lachnospirales; family Lachnospiraceae; genus Sporofaciens. The sequence goes on from CAJUFA010000028.1 coordinate 2,568, forward strand.
GTCGTTAAAAGGCTTCATGACCCGAAAAATATCCGCCGCCTTTGCAGAAAATATCTCCGGATTGATCAATTCTTCGTCTTTTAACGGATATTCTAAATACCAACTCTTGAATTTAAGATATTCTGCCTGAGGATGTTCTTTATCATATCCTGCAGGAACTTTTTTCAATGCCGTACCCTGCACGGTAAAATATTTTTCAAACTCCGGATCATGTATAATCTTTTCCCACTCTTCACCGTTTTGAACAATATAATCCCTTATCATCGACGTCGCATCCTTAAACATATCTGCAAACAAGCCGCCGCCTAAGAAGGACTGATCCCCAGGCTTAATCATAAGATAATATCCGACAGGAACCGGCAGTTTTCCCTTAGAGGATATATGGGCTCGGAACGCAGGATTATACGGCGATTTGTCATGACTGAACCGGGTATCCCTTACAATCTTAAATGTAAGGTCCTTCGGATTGTTGTGTAAAATACTGCTGTCAAATTTTCCGATTTCTAACATCAGCGCCTGTAATAATTCTTCAAACTCTTCATTTGCCTTTTTGAAGTCGCTCTTGTTCGCATGATACCATTCACGGTTATTATTCATGCTCAACGCCGATAAATAATCAATAATACACTGTGTATTCATATACTGTTACCTCCTTTACGGTCCCTGGACAATGGATAGTTGCGTGGATTCTAGAAATTCCTGTATCAGATGCTTCGTGCGTTCGGGAGACTGGTAGGGTTTACAGAAAGAAAAGTCCTGTGACAAATCGTCAATATCCTCCATAGCATTTTTCACATCCATCATAGTCTGAGCGGAGATTTCCGTGGCTGTCGTATAATCCAGCTGCATCGGATTAATCCTATGGTTCTGTATAGCATAATTCACTCTATCTTTGCATTTACATCTTCCGCCGCCATATTCTCCACAATACTGCTCAAGGAAATCCGCCATTTTTTTACGTACCCGAGAAAGCCGCTGGCGATACGCTTCTGGGGTCATTTCCAAAATATCTCCCGCAATACGGCTGTCAACCTTGAACATTGTACCCAATATGAAAATACATCTGCTTTCCGTATCAAGACATTGCAGCATTACATTTGTACATGACATCTTCAGCTCCTCAGCCAAAATATCTTTCTCCACATTCTGGGTTAAATCCGGCACATCCTCTATCTTTCCGTTTTCTATGTCGTCTCCATAATACTCAAAACTTAACGGATATTGGGCAAACATATGCCTTTTGTAATTTTTCAGATAATTAGCGGCAATACTGAACACCCATGTTGTAAATAAACTGTCGCCTCTAAAAGAGGATAGATGAGTAATCATTTTCAACAGAATGTCCTGCGTGGCGTCCTCCGCATCCGGAAACGTGCCAAGCATACGCAAAGACAAATTAAATACGATGTCCCGTACACCCGCCACAAGGGTTTCAAGGGCTTCTTTATCCCCTGCCGTGGCCTTTTCTACCAAAGCCTGCAATTCTTCATTTGTTTTTTTATTCATAGATCTTACCTCCTACTTAATTAGACACATCTCCTCTGCCTGTGTGACAGTAAATTACTATTTTTCTGCCAAAACAGCCTTACCTTCCATTTTTCCATTTTCCTCATCCATTTAAGCCTAAATTTGAAATAGTAATTCTCCTGGCGATAACATATTCCTTTTCTGCTGTCCTGAATGAAATGTACCCGATATATCAGTAAAAATCAAGGTATTTCTTAAAATATTCTTCACGGTTCGATTCCTCAGCAGAGATGCTGAAATACCAACTCTATGACGCATCCGTCAGATAAGACGAAGGGGGCGGCAACAGGAAATAAACCGCCCGACAAGTATAGCAATTTTCAGAACATTTCGGTATAATAGTTATAGTAAAATATATAGCAGAAAGGAGATTTTATTATGTCAAAACGAATCATCTCTATAAACCGATTATTCGGTAGTAACGGGAGGAACATAGGAAAGGCTTTGTCTGAGGATCTAGGAATACACTGCTATGACAAGGATTTAATACAGATTGCAAGTAACGAACAGGGACTTCCTTACGAGGAACTTCTTAAAGTGGATGAAAAATGTGCCAGCAAACGGCGCTATCTATCGGATAAACCGCCGCAGACAGAGTCGCAGTACCCTTTCTATCCGATGAATGATATACTCTTTCAAACCCAGCGGGATATTATTCGATTTATCGCCAAGCGGGAGGAGTGCATCTTCATCGGCCGTTGTGCAGGTCAGATTCTGGGAGAAGACTGTTTAAAGGTTTTTATCCATGCGCCTTTTGAATATCGGGTGCAGATAGCCGCCAACCGTATGGGGATTTCGGAAGAGGATGCACGTACACACGTAAAGACGGCGGATAAGGAACGGCGCAGCTATTACGAATATTTTACGGATAAAAAGTGGATGGATATGAGTACCTATGATGTATGCATCGACAGCAGCCGGTTTACGCAGGAGCAGATTATTATGATGCTGAAAGCGGCGTATGAGAATATGGGAGCGTAACGGCCGGTGTAAAAGCGGCATATCCTGTGGGAAAAAGCGCGCCGGTATATAAGAGGTTTATCAATGGTAATGAAATCAGAGGGAAGAGTTTTCCCTTTGTTTTCTTACCATTTTTTAATAGCGCCGAAAGATATTGGGGATGGAAGAATTATGAAGGATTCGATTGTATTTCATATAAAGCCCGATAATGAATAAAGCTATGCCCTGCCGGCAATTTATATATACAAAATAGAACACCATATGAATCTTTCACAGGATGAGATGCGGCATGTAACCTATAAATACTATTTTGATAATTCATGTAGAAAGTTTTAACACTGAATATACAGAATATCATCAGACAGAACAACTTATCAATCTGTGAATCAGCCTAATAAAACAAAAATATTACAGATAAATATGAGATTATATATTTAATGGATTTGTCAAGTAAAATGTGGTTGAATAACCAGATAGCGCCGGAATAAACCACTAAGATACAAAAACAGCCATTCCTCAAAAAATCCGGACTGGCTGTTTCAGCAGCATATTATTATCAAATAGTACTATATTACATCACAATACGCTGTTACTTATTATACATCTTTTCATCACCAGACGGCAAAGTCTGCATGAGCGCAAAGAAATATTCAAGCTTACCGGTACTAAAATATTCATACCACGCTTCCAATGTATCGGATTGGAAAACATCTAAATATTCAATAATTTGTTTCGCCCACAGCAAAGCTCCGGTGGAACTTGCAGTAATAAGGTTGCCGTCTGTCACAGACGGCTTGTCTACATATAAACTTTGCCCCCTGTAACCATGAGAAAACATTTCAAGAAATCCCGGTCCATTACTGGTATGCCGCCGCTTATCCAACAGCCCATAATCAGCAAGCGCAGCCGTAGCCCCGCAGATTGCACACACCGCTGCACCTACGGCGAGTAATTCCTCTGCTTTTTCAATAATAGCTCTATGCTTTGAATCATTCCATGTGTCTGCGCCCGGCAAAAACAGCATGCTTGTCTCACTCACGACAATATCATCAATTAAGCAATCAGGCACTACTGTCAGCCCGCCCATTGTTTTGACGGGATCTTTAGAACCGCTGACTGTTGTGAGCGTAACACGCTGCGAGTCCTTCTTAAAAAACCGGCAAGAATTCAGCTCCGCCGTAACATACCCCAGTTCCCAGTCGGCTAAAGTATCAAGAACGTAAACATAGATCGTATACATGAGTCCCCTCCATTTTCATTGTTTTATTGATTCGTCTGCTTTTTTATTGTACCATATAATTGTTGACATCTATATGTCAGCAATTCGGATAAAAAGGTGGTTTTCAGATGAAAATTGACAGGCTTGTCAGTATTATAATGATACTTCTTAACAAAAAGCATATGAGCGCTCAGGAGTTAGCCGATATGTTTGAAGTATCACCCCGTACAATTTACCGCGATATAGACGCTATTAATATGGCCGGCATTCCTATCCATGCAACACCAGGAGTGGGCGGAGGCTTTGAAATCATGCAGAATTATAAGATTGATAAAAAGGTCTTCTCATCTGCCGACCTTTCCTCCATCTTAACGGGGCTTTCCGGCCTTTCCAACATGATACAAGGAGATGAACTGGCAAACGTCCTTGCAAAAGTAAAGAGTTTTATCCCTGCCGACAGAGCAAAAGATATTGAATTAAAAGTAAATCAAATATGTATAGATTTAAGTCCGTGGATGGGAAACGGAAACATACAACTGTACATAGAAATCGTTAAAGCTGCTTTGCAGGAAAGCAAACTGCTTTCGTTTGAATATATAGCCCACCACGGAAATAAAACAGCGCGAACGGTTGAGCCATATCAGCTCATATTAAAAAGCAGTCATTGGTATTTACATGGATATTGCCGCAAAAGAAATGATTACCGCATGTTCAGGCTGTCCCGTATGTCAAATCTGCAAATACAAGAGAAATCTTTTACACCGCGAGAATATCAGAAACCGGCTTTAGACTTTACAGAAATTTGGGAAACCATACAAATAAAAATCAAAATCCGTATTCATAAATCTATCCTGGACAGGGTGCTTGATTTTTGCTCCTATGAACACTTCTCACCGGACTGTGAAGAACATTATATTGTCAGTTTCCCTTTTATAGAGAATGAATACTACTATAATATTCTTCTTAGTTTCGGGGATAAATGCGAATGTTTAGAGCCGATGCATATCCGCACAGAAATGAAACGCAGAATACAGAAAATTTCCACCCTATACGAAAATTAGAACAAATAATTTATTTAATTCCCCTGCTTTTCAAAGCCCCATTCACTAACGAGTTTGCCGCCTTGTAATCCGTGCTTAATGAAATATTCTCACACCGTCTTACCCTACACGGCAAATCCTGATCATCGCTTTATCACTTATTATAAAAAAGCGGATTATAAAAAGCTCTGAAACATATTTGCCTCAGAGCTTTCATATCACAATTTATTGCAATGATAGTTCCTTATCGCCAATATCCGGTTCCGCAGGGACATCAACGTAACCTTATAGATATATTGATTGTCCTAAGAACCAATTATTTATCAAGATTATCCGGACCAAAACCAAGGGGAAGCAACTCTTCCAACGTGTACTCTACCTGCTTGTCCTCTCCGTTTGCCAAAACAATCTTGAATGTCTTTGGATTACAGAATTCCATCATTACCTGACGACAGACGCCGCACGGAGCACACAGCGTATTCCCATCTGTTCCTTCCATTCCTCCTACAACGGCAATCTTGGTAAATTCTCTTTCTCCTTCATACACGGCCCTGAAAAATGCTGTTCTCTCCGCACAGTTTGTCGGCCCATATGCGGCGTTTTCAATATTGCATCCATGATATATTTTTCCGCTTTTTGTTACAAGCGCCGCTCCCACGCTATGGTGTGAATAGGGTACATACGCGCGTTCCCTGGCTTTTTTTGCTTCTAAAATTAATTCTGCGTTCGTCATCTCCTAATCCTCCTGATAAATCTAATAACCAAATCCATCGTCAGTATTCTTTATTATTTTAATTAACCTGCTCGTTCCAAGCCTTTCTACTCCAAGGCTTATAAATTTCTTTGCATCGTCGAGCGTAGCGATTCCACCTGCCGCCTTTACTTTCACATCTTTGCCAATATGAGATTTCATAAGTTCCACATCGGCAAATGTCGCTCCTGATGTGGAAAATCCTGTAGAAGTTTTAATGTATTCGGCTCCTGCGGCTGTAACGATCTCGCACATTTTGATTTTTTCTTCTTCTGTAAGGAGACATGTCTCAATAATGACTTTTAAGATTTTTCCGTCACACGCTTCATGAACCTGACGAATCTCGTCTTCTACTTCCTGATATCTTTTATCTTTTAAGAAACCAATATTAATGACCATATCGATCTCCATGGCGCCGTTTTCAACCGCGTCTTTTGCTTCAAAAACTTTTACCGCCGTTGTACTGTATCCGTTAGGAAATCCGATTACTGTACAGATTGGTAATTTCCCGTCTACATATTCTGACGCTTGTTTTACATATGACGCCGGAATACATGCAGACGCCGTTTTGTATTCCATTCCCTCGTCCAATATCCGGCGAATATCTTCCCATGTAGCCGTCTGTCCAAGCAATGTATGATCCAGACGCTTTAAAATCTCCTTCTTATCCATCGTTTAACTCCTCCTTTTATTTATACCAACTGGTCAAGAAGAGAACTTCCTATTGTATTCTCCGGCATTTCTACCCCGAAGTTGTCTGCAATCGTAGCTCCAATCACAGCAAATGTCTGAGCCTCTTCTAATTTACCATTATCTCTCATAGCGGGAGAATATGCAAGGAAAGGAACTTTTTCTCTCGTATGATCTGTTCCCGTATGAGTAGGATCATTTCCATGATCGGCCGTTATAATCAATAAGTCGTCTTCTTTTAGCAGACTCAGCAATTCTCCAAGCTTTTCGTCAAACTTCTCCAGTTCATTCGCATACCCCTGTACATTACGCCTATGTCCCCACAATGCGTCGAAATCCACCAGGTTCACAAAGCAGAGCCCCTCAAAATCCCTTTTTGCAATTTCAATTGTCTGCTCCATCCCATGTACGGAACTTTTTGATTTATTTGATTCTGTAATTCCTTCTCCATCAAAAATATCGAAAATCTTCCCTACAGAAATAACATCAAATCCGGCGTCTTTTAACGCATTAAGCGCCGTTCTTCCGTATGGTTTCAATGCATAGTCATGACGGTTGCTTGTTCTCTTAAACTCGCCTTTTCTCTTGCCGACATAAGGTCTGGCAATGACACGTCCGACTTTCCATTCATCTTTCAAAGTGATTTCTCTTGCGATTTCACAGCAACGATACAGTTCTTCAAGCCCAAAAGTCTCCTCATTCCCACAGATCTGAAGTACAGAATCCGCAGATGTGTAGACAATCATATGTCCCGTAGCAATTTCTTCTTCTGCAAGCTCATCTAGAATTTCTGTTCCGCTGGCGCTTTTATTTCCAATAATTACGCGGCCTGTTCTTTCTGACAGCTCCTTCAACAGTTCTTCTGGAAATCCCGTTTCTGTAAATGTACGGAACGGCTTTGTAATATGGAGTCCCATCATCTCCCAGTGGCCTGTCATGGTATCTTTTCCGGTACTTGCCTCATTTAATTTCGTATAATATCCCATGGGTTGGGAAACCGGCGCCACCTGCTTTAATTTATGCAAATTCGCTATTCCAAGATTCTGAAGATTTGGAATTTTAAATTCCCCGACATTCTGAGAAATATGCCCCAGCGTATCTGTATTGGCATCTCCATAATCCGACGCGTCGTTTAATGCGCCTACGCCCAGGGAATCTACTACGATAATAAAAATTCTGTTGTATTTTTGTTTGCCCATGCTATTTGCCCCTCCTTAGAACAACGCGACAATACCGCAGATCATTGCGCTCAGGATGCTCACCAACATTCCGCCAAGCATCGCTCTTAATACTAATCTTGAAAGCGTTCCTCTTTTCTCGGGACATAGAACCCCGATACCTCCTACACAGATACCCATACTTGATACATTTGCAAAACCTGCGATAGAGATAGACGCAATCATTGCAAATCTTGGATCTAAGCTTTCAATAAACGTCCCTAAATTGCCAAATGCGACGAATTCGTTTAACGCTAATTTCTGTCCCAATAACATGCCTTCCTGCAGAATATTCTCAGCATCAAGTCCCATAAGGAATCCAAACGGCGCAAATACATAAGAGAATATCGTTTCGAGATCCAGACGAACAACTCCTAAAATAAGGTTGATAAGCGCAACAAGGCCAAGTACGGCAATCAATGACGATGCAATTCCGATAATCATCGACATACCTGTAGAAGCTCCGCCCACTACAGCGTCAATGACATTCGAGTTCGAGCCTTTGTTATCCATCTTCACATCATCAATGGATAATGCCTCCTGTGTCTCTGGCAAAATCATTTTCGCTACCAGGATACTTCCAACCGGTACAAGTACGCTTGCAATCAAGAGATATTCCATAGGAATACCGCAGGCAGCATAGCCTGCCAGGATAGACACCTCCATGCTCCCCATGCCCGAAACAAGAATTACCATGATTTCACTATCTGTCATTTTACCGATATATTTGCTCACCAACACAGGACTGCTTGTCTGTCCAAGAAACATATTGGCAACAGCCACAAAACTTTCTACCGCCGTAGTCCCCATCAACCTTCCAACCGCTTTACCAAGCCATTTTACAACAAATCCAAGCGCCCCTACATAGTATAACAATTCAACTAACGCGGAAACAAATACAACGCCGCCTAATGACTGAACAAAGAACACACTCATCTTAGAGCTGTCTGCAAGATCGCCGAATACGAACGACAAACCGTCTCTGCCGCATCCGACAACTGCTGTAACGCCGTCTGATAAAACTGAAACTACTTTCCGTCTCAGTGGTATTTTAATAATGATAATGGCAAGAATAAACTGAACAATAACTGCTTTTAAAACGATCTTCCAGTTAATGGCTTTGCGGTTCCACGATAACAGCCAGAGAAGACCTAAAACTACTGCAATACCGAGTAAACTTAATATGAGCCGCATATCGCTTTTTCCTCCTATGTATTATTTCCCTTTATCCTCTTTTATTAAGTTTCTGATACCTTCCACTGCAACTTTAATCGCAATCTCCGTATCATGGACAATCGGGTTATCCATACCTAACGCATTTCTTTCCTGATTGCCAACTACCAGAAAATTAGAACCGCAGCGTACTCTCAAATGACCTGCCGCGATAAATAACGCGGCTGATTCCATCTCAGACGCCTTACATCCCATCCGTTTCCAAGCTTCCCATTTGTTTAAAAGTTCATAGCTTACAGGCATTCTTTCCGGTTCATGTTGTCCATAAAATGCATCCTTACATTGAACAACGCCTGTATGGAAGGGTACATCTAAATCTTTGCATGCCTTCACCAGCGCATTAGCAACTTCAAAATCAGCGACTGCCGGATATTCAATCGGCGCATATTCACGGCTTGTACCCTCCATTCTGACCGCGCCTGTCGAAACTACGACGTCTCCGCCTTTCACTTCAAGATCAATACCTCCACATGTCCCCACGCGGATAAATGTATCCGCACCGCAAAGTACTAATTCTTCCAATGCGATAGACGCGGATGGGCCGCCGATACCGGTAGACGTAACGCTTACTTTCTCTCCGTCTAGATATCCCGTATAAGTGATATACTCCCTGCTGTCGGCTACTAACTGTGCATTTTCAAAATGCTTTGCGATTTTAGCGCACCTTTTTGGATCACCTGGTAAAATCACATATCTCCCCACATCACCGGGCCTGATCTGTAAATGATACTGTAATCCCACTTCTCCTGAATAATTTTGCATGACTGCTCCTCCTTGTACATATAATTTTTTATGCAAAGCAATGTATAACTAATTGCTTTGTTATTAGGGGAATAAATGTATGTATCTATCTTTGACCGTATAAGATAGGTTTCTAATCGTCTTCCGAAAGAATTTGCGATAAATTTTCTTTCATTCGGGCATACTGATCTTTATGAATCAAAATCCGGTTTCCCTGTTTTGTAATAAATCCATCCTTTTCAAGTTTTTGTATGGATCTGGTAATTGTCTTCACGCTCAGTCCTGAATAATCAGACAATTCCTGTCTGTCATTATCCAGTCTTAATACTCCGTTAACTGCAAATTTTTTATACCTGTTGGTAAACAACATAACCAGTCTGTCCGACCCCTGTAAAAATAAAAAAGCCCTGATACTACGCGCCTGCTCTAAAAGATATTCTCCCATTAACTTCGATTCATGCCTTAATGCAAGAATATCTGTTTTCATCCACTTGGCAAACTGCGCCTTTGGAATCTTTAATACGGTACAGTCTGTCACCGTCTGCATGGACGTCTGGTATTTATCCAACTCCATAATTACTTCCATGCCTCCATAGGCATATACATTTGTAAACAGAATAAAATCAAATTTGATACCGTAAATCCTGTAATCCGTTGCTTTAATAAGTCCATCGCCAATAAAATAAATAGCCTCTACCGGAGTTCCCTCCCTGATAAATATTCTCCCTTTTTCCATCTTTTCAATTGAAAAACTGTCCAGAAGCCAAAGCGGTGCGTTTTTAAAATAAGCACAAAACTGCTCGCGTCTCTTTTTGTCAATTTTTTTTAAAAACGGTAATACTCTGTCTAAATGATTGTCGCCCATATTCTTTTCCTCGCATTTCCTTATGCTTTGTACTATTCACATTGCGGCATGACTACTTGTTGAATTACCTTTATTGTATGTTATAAGTGAATTCTAAACCATGTCTTTATCTATTGAAAGGACAGATGTCCCTTTTGCATACTTTTTCTTCATTTGTTATACTTTCAATATCAAAATATATTCCGATAAAAAAAGACGTTGACGATTCATTCTATTATCAGCGACATTCTATACTTATTAACTTTTCTTTAAATGTCTTAATAAAGATATCAGGAATAACGTTAACGAGTGCATTCCCTGAGAATACGGATTTTCTTACAAAGGATGTAACTGTCTTTTACAAACCTAAGACGGAATAAGTCCCCAATCAATTTAGAATCTTTTGCATCATATATATTTCGTAGGCACAAATACTCTACTCCGCGTTTTATAAATCGTTCTTCCCTTGCCGGGCACTCTTCAATCTGTCTTTCTAAAAATCCGATATTCCTTTTTTCTTCCTGAAAACAACTAACTGCTACCATTGTCATATTTCACCCACTTCTATAACAATTTATCTGCCATATACAATGCTGCATTTTGACGGAAAAGTTCCTCGCTTGTCTCAACCAGTTCTTCATTGCTAATATTCAGGTAATTAATGGTCGTCTGCAGATTCCTATGCCCTAATGCCTGGCTGATCAATTCCTGGCTCCACCTGTTCTTCCGGCGTTCGTTTGCAAAATAACGTCTGAGCATATGGGAGGTAACTTCAATCTGCGTCTTCTCTTGTAACCTGCGGAGCATGGTGTAGAACGACACATTGTCGTATCCATAAACAACAAATTAAAATCTCCATGTCCAAGTAGGTAAACTGCATGTTCTTATCGCTAATGGAGTGTGCCATAAAGCTGCAAAAGTTGCAAGGATAAACAAGCTGCTACGCAGTCCTTGCAACTCCAGCATCTTTATGTATGAGTATAGACAAGCGATTAAGAACTATTATGCTATCGCCTTTACGTATCTGATGTTTTGTGCTTTAATAATCTGCATTTAAAGAAAATAATTTGTTGCGATCGTGTTTTTTTGGCTACCGTAAAAAGTTGCTCTACAGCATGGCATTGACCGCATCTTCTGTCAATGCCCGCCCGGCATTCTTTCCGGACAATGTGATGAATAAATATTCCGACTCTTTTAACAAATTTCTGTATTTGGCATAGTAAAAGAGCAGAATATCAAACGTATCTTTACTGACCTTTGCCCACCGGTCCTCCTCATACTTTGCGCGCACCTCGTTTTCATTGTCCGTTTTTGGTTCCACTCGTATCCGGCATCCCTGATAATCAATATCCTCAACATAGCGCACTCCTAATAGTTCCCCAATTCGAAAACCTGTCTCTGCTAGCAAAAGAAGCAATAGCTGATCCCTTCTATTGCCACTCCCCGTACATGACGGCATGAAAAAAGCCCTGAAACATACTCGCTTCAAGGCTCTTATTTTTATTTGATTTATTATTTTTGTGCCAACATGACCCTGCACCGCTTTTTATAACATGCAATCCCGTATTTCAGGATGTTCTCTACCCCGTCATCTTCAAGATCATCTTCATATCTGGTATACTCGATCTGTTTTAATGCTTCTTTGCAGGCGGCATCCATATCTCCGTCATGTGCATATTTCACTTCTATGATAATCCCCATATCTCCCGTATCCGGTTCCGCAAGGATATCCGCGTAGCCTTCCCCCATTTCCCGGTTGGAAGAAATCCCCCACTGAGCCTTCACACCTAAAATTCCAAGCAGGACACCGTGATAAAAACTTTCTTTCATGTTTGTTCTTACAGCCGTATCCCGGATACTGATGGTTCTTCTTAAATATTCCGTGAAAATTTTCTCTACATTTTCTGCATCTTTATTCTGCAGGGCATCACAAAAACGGTTCAGCGTATCCCCGTCTTCCCGGACATTTTCTTTAAAAAATTCCATGATCTGCGTCATGTAAATATCCCGGATCTCCAGGTTAGGGATTGCCAGTTTCATCTGCCTTCCCTCTGTCTTTCCCCGCCGGGTCAGATAACCGGTGGTAAAAAGCAGGCTCCAGATATTATCTATCGTCTGGTAAATCTCTGGATATGTGAGTTCCTGATGAATCTCCTTCATAATGACCTCACCCGCTACCAGGCGCTCAATCTCCCGTTTGGTCGCAGCATTTGCCGATTCCTGAATAAACCTCTTCACCGCATCATTGCTGCTAGTATTGATCCAGTAGTTTTCCGGCTGCACATGCGGTTCGCTTCTGATCCTGTCACAATGATTCAGCACATCCCACGGACAGTACACTTCCTCATTTCCAAACTGATATCCATCATACCATCTTTTTACTTCCTCATAATGATCCGTTACATCATAATACTCCAGAAGCTCTCTCACTTCTTTGTCTGTAAAACCAAAGTATTCATCAAAACGCTCATCTGCAATCGTCAATACCTTCAGATTATTTAACCCGGTAAAGATGCTCTCCTTTGAAATCTGAAGGCATCCTGTCAACACCGCTAATTTCAGGCTGTTGTTTGTCTTCAGTGCCTCTCCAAGAAGACTTCGGATCAAGGAAATCATCTGATCATAGTATCCATTCGCATGAGCTTTTGCCAATGGAACGTCATATTCGTCAATCAATAGGACAACTTTTGTACCATGATGCTTTTCTAACATCTCTGACAATATTCTCAGGCTGTCACAAAATATAGATTCGTCCATATTGCTATCCAAAAGGCTCTGATATTCCATTTTGTCACTATCACTCAACGCATCACTTTCCAAAAGATACTGAACTTTTGACGCTGTCCGTCTCACGGCCCGGACTCCCATCCGAAAGGCCATTTCAAAATTGAGCGCATCAATCCCTTTCAGAGAAACTGAAATAGCCGGATATTTCCCCATATATTCCTCACAGAGCGCTGTTTCTTTTGAAATTTCCAGTCCGTCAAAAATACTCTTATCTCCATTCAGTGAGAAAAAGTGTTCCAGCATGCTCATATTAAGCGTTTTCCCAAATCTCCGTGGGCGAGTAAATAAGTTCACTGCTCCCCAGTTATGAAGTAATTCGACAATAAGCCCTGTCTTATCGATATAGTAAAAATCCTCTTTCCTTATTTCTTCAAAATTCTCAATTCCAATCGGAAGTTTCTTCTTTCGCATCTCCATCTCTTTCCACGCCCCTTCCATTATTCTTAAGCCATTGCCTGCCTTAGATTATTAATTACATTATAACAATTAAGTAACGGCATTTCCATAGAAACCCGCCGGTTCTTATCCGTTTCCATTTTCCAACTGTTACTGTTCTCTCCCAACTTTCATTGTCTCCCCATCTTCCACCTCCACGATAAGAGCTCCATTCTCCTGTGTTGAATAGATTTTACTCCCTGCATCTGTAAGCCTTTTTATCGTTTCCTGATGGGGATGCCCATACCGATTCTTCTGACCTGCCGAGATAAACGCATACACAGGTTTAACCTGTCGCAGAAACTCCTCAGATGACGAGTTCTTCGAGCCATGATGCGCTACTTTCAGGATTTCCCATGTACAATCCCGGTATCGTTCTTCCAACTTCTTTGTAAGCTGTTCTTCCCCTTCTTCCTCCACATCTCCGGTCAGCATCATATCAAACTTTCCGAATTTAACCGCCAATACCATAGACGCTACGTTCCCCGGTTCGTATCCTTTTTCTACATCCCGTCCCTCTGCTTCCCCATTCTCAGCTTCTGTTCCTGGATTCTCCGGCTGTATGCATGTAACAACCATATCCCCTTCCTTAATACTCTGCCCTGGTTCTATCACAATTACGCGAATTTCATATTCCTTCGCTTTTTCTGCCAGCCCCTCCAATGCCTCATCCCATACTTCCTGCACCGGCAGCACCAATGTCCCAATCTTTACCCCTGTATCCTGTCTCTCAATTAGCTCCTCCACACCGCTTATATGATCACTATCACCGTGGGATATCAGCACATAGTCAAGCACTCCGACGCCCCGAGATTTTAGAAACGGTTCTATCCTGTATTGCCCTGCTTTTTTCACATCACTGCTGCCTCCGTCCACCAGATAGGTACCGCCCTCCGGGCCTCTCATAAAAATCCCATCTCCCTGTCCTACATCTAAAACCACCGTCGTCAGCTTTCCCTGCTCTCCCCATCGGTGCGTCAGGACAATAATACCTGCCATCCCAAGCGTAAGCGCAAATCTTCTAAGCCTTTTCACATGTTTTTGCATACTTATATCTGACTTGCTGACCGCATATTTTTGCATACCCACTCCTGATCCACAGCCTGCCTGCTTTGGGGAAGAATCCACATGCTCCATCAGCCTTTCCCTTTCTCTCAAAAGCAACAAAACGATAACCATTATCCCATAATATACCGCAATCTGCCACATCTTAGGCTTTCCCGCCACAAACCGCGCTCCCGGAAGAGCAAGCGCCAGATTACAGCTTATCTTATATAACCGCAGAATCCCGCCGCATATCCAAAAGCATATGCCAGATACTGGCAGGAAACCGACAGAAAACAGGCTTCCTGCCATTCCCATGAACAACAGCACAGACATCAACGGTATCACAAATAGGTTTAAAACCAAAGAGTAAATTGGAAATTCAAAGAAATAATAGAGCAAAATTGGGAGAATTATTAGATTAACACCGATACTCGCCGTAAGTCCCTTCAAAATCCCTTGCCATATATATCCCCAGATTGTTTTTAGATATACGGCTAATGTGATTCTATCTGTATTCTGTTTGTGAAAACTTTGTATACTCGTTTTCCTGCACCTTTGCTGCTCGATTGCAGGATGAGTTATGGATATATCCTGCAGCACCGGCACCACAGTAAGAACCGCAAGCACCGCCCCAAAGGACAGCCAGAACCCACCGTCATATAAACTGAGCGGCCTCCACAACAGTACTGCAACCGCCGCCGCAGAAAGCGCCGTCGGCGCATCATAATGCCTTCCCGCCATATCCGCTCCCACCCGGAAGAGAAACATCGTAAGCGCCCGCACCGCCGATACAGTAAGCCCAACCATAAGAATATACAGCGCCAGAAATAAAATACCAAACGCCCCTCCAACCGGATAAGACCCCGTAATCCTCCGCAGTATCTTATACATCCCAATCCCTATAAAGGACAGGTGCAATCCCGAGATCGCCATAATATGCCCAATCCCATTCACCTGATACAGGGTCTTAAGCTCCTGATCCACCTTACTCCTATCCCCCAGCATTGCCGCACTCATAACCCCGCAGTCTTCTTCCTTGAGATAAAACGACATTACCTCCATCCAACGCTTTCGGAAATTCGCAAGCCTGGCTTTCCATTTCCAGACACAGGCATCCACGACACGAATCTCATCCGCCCATACCGTACCATGAATATCCAGAATCTGATAATAACGTTTCTGGTCGAAATTACCCGGATTCCTTGCGTACTGAAAAAAAGAAACTTTACCTTTTGCCTCAACTTTATTTCCCATCTGAAATTGTATTTTGGAATCTGTATAGATGATAATCCTGGATTCTTGAAAAGATTGCTCTTGATATGATTGTTTCCGAACCGATTCTTTCCAAACCGATTGATTCTGAACTGATTGATTCTGATCCGATTGATTCTGAATTGATTGATTCTGATCCGATTGCTCCTGATATGCTTGATTTTGATTTGTTTGATTTTGATATACTTGATTTTGAACTGGACGCTCCCGATAAGACTGTTCCCAGCTATGTTCCCGGACCTTCTTTCCCCGGTATCTTACGATATTCTTTTCCAAATATAATGCCTGACAGCTTTCTTTCTGTTCTATACGATATACTCGACCCCTGACCGTAACCGAATCCCCCTCCGGGACATTCCTTTCAAGGGCAGACGGGCGAAGATCTTTAACGAACCTCTCCCCGCCGCACAGTACAGACAGCGCCACTGCCGACACGATAGCCAGGCACAGATAAAGCAAAGGTCTGTCTCTCATTTCTCACTCTCCTTTATACTTTCCACAAAATCCTGTTCCCGTGACAACGGCTTACTCAGATCGACGCTTCCCATATACTCTATATTAGACTCCCCGTTTACAGATATCTGAACCTGACTGCAAGCTCCGCCGTCTACGATAGAATTAACAATTGCATAAACCGTAATTCTAGGATCTGTAACATACGTGTTATTCATAAAACTTTCATTGAGATTCACATAACACACTCCGTCTTTGACGGATACACCGATAACCTTTGTCTCTGGCGGAATCACCGGATTCAGCCCCTCCACAGCCGGTCCTTTAATCAACTGGTCAATAATCAGACGTTCCGTAGAAATATTGCTGTTATAACGGACGCTTACATCTTCTTTTACCAGCTTGTCTCCATTTTTATTAACAAAATACAATTTCAACTCTCCCAATTGATAAAGATGGAGCGAGGAGCCCTTATATTGAAGAAAATACTCACTTCCCATATATCCGATCTCATTCCCCGCGCTATCTGTCAATGGTTGATCTTCGATAAAAAATCCAATATATTCTATCTGATGAATCTGTGTTAAAGTCTGCACGACCGCCGCCCGCAGAAGGACTTCCTCCGCCGGTTTCATATCTTTATACTTACTGTTAAAATGAATATCCAACCTATCTTCTGTCAAAAACCAGTCTCTGATCTTAATTTCTTTTGGAAACACACTTTTATAATCAATCGAATCCGTCTCTGCAGTCATTGCACGCAGGACGTCGCGAATACTATCTTGTGTCGCTTTCGATTTCAATTCAAAAGGCTCCTTTACCAAAGAAGTACCGTCTGCATTCACATAATAGATGAAGTTTCCTCCCTTCACCGGTTCTTTTCCTTTACTGCAGCCTGCCAGTATTCCCAGACAAAACAGAACTGATAAGATATATATCATCCTCCTGTACCTTCTCTTCTCTTCCATAATATATACCTCCGTTTAAGATACATATGTCAGCGGAATACGGACTGTAAATGTCGTCCCTTCCCCATACTGGCTGTAAACCTTGATCGCTCCCCGATGCATAACCACTGCGCTTCTTGCAATTGCAAGACCTAAGCCTGTTCCTCCGATCTCCCTTGAATGCGACTTATCTACACGATAAAACCGTTCGAAGATATGTTCCACAGCCTCTTTGGGAATCCCGACTCCGGAATCTGCCACTTCAATATAACAATTTTTATGATCGGCATTCAAAGATACATGAACCCATCCGTTTTCTTTATTATATTTGATCGCATTCTCAACCAGATTAGAAATTGCAAGAGTAATCTTCATTTCATCCACTTCCGCCGTTACCGGTCTGAAACTTTCAAACACTAATTCGATATTTCGCGTTGCCGCAATAGGTCTGAGCCGTTTCAATATCCTCTCGACCAGCGTATTCATATTCTCAGATTTGATATTCAAAGTATTCGCCGTCTTATCCAGTTTTACCAAAGACAACAGGTCGTTGATAATCTTATTTTCCCGCTCAATCTCCTCCGACAGATCGCCCATGAATTCCTTGTACAATTCTGCAGGCACATCTTCCTGTATCAGCAGAGAATCCGCCAACACCTTCATTGAAGTCAGCGGTGTCTTTAATTCATGCGATACATTTGATACGAATTCATCCCTGGAATCATTCAAGACTTTCAGTCTTCCCAGCATCTTGTTAAAGGAATCCGATATCAGCATCGTCTCGGTATATGCATTCTCATGAAGATAGTCGTCCTCATATCCTTCCGTCACAGCCGCAATCGACCGGTTGATCCGCTGGAACGGCCGAACCATGACAAACCCCATCACAAAAGCCAATATCACAACCACCAGAGCCGTCGCCAGGCACATAACCTTAATCCGTTCCGCCATAATCTGCATACTGTCCATGATCATCTCTGTCGACACGCTGATCAGCATAACACCCGTCACCTTCTCCATGCCTTTATTGTACACCGGCGAAGTGACCTCAATATATTGATTTTCGGCATCATAATTACCGGTGCCTTTTCCCTCAAAGCACCGTATCACATCTTCCGACACAATCGTCTTTCCCCTGTCCATATCATAGGTATCTTCCTGAATGCGGAAATCCTGGTCGATCACCAGGACTCGTCCACTATAGATATTTGATATCTGGACCAGCTCCGACCTCACTATATCAGATATCTCGCCGGTCAGATAATTGGAATCGCTCAACTGATTACAAAGAATGGTACACTGATTCTGTATCTCCGCGGTTCTTATCTCTACTTCCCTTTTCTCATAACTACTCAATATTACTTCGTATAAAACCAGTGTCGGAACCACTCCTGCCAGAAGAACCAACAGGAGGATCCGAACACGGAGGCTCTTTAAAACATTCCATTTCAGATATTTCTTAACCCCTGAAATAATAACCAACTCCCCATTTTGTATAGACGTATTTCGGATCACTCGGATTCGTCTCAATCTTTTCTCTCAGCCTTCGGATATGTACGTCCACTGTTCTCGCATCGCCGGGATATTCATATCCCCACACGATATTCAGCAGATTTTCCCGGCTGTACACCTTATTCGGATTCATTGCAAGAAGTTCCAAAAGATCAAATTCCTTCGCCGTCAAATTCACTTCTTTATCATCAATGACGACACGCCTGCTCTCACAGTCAATCTTCATACTTCCCTTTAAAATCATCTTATCGTTCGGTTTCTCTTGGTCTCTCTTGCTGGTACGCCTCATGATGGCCTTAATCCGCGCTTTCACTTCCAGTATATTAAAAGGCTTCGTAATATAATCATCCGCCCCATACTCAAGGCCCAGTATCTTATCCATATCTTCGCTTCTGGCCGTCAGCATTACTACCGGTACATCCGAGAATTCCCGAATCTGCTGACATACTTCAAACCCGTCGTGCTTCGGCAGCATAATATCTAACAAAATCATATCATAGGCATTCTCCCGTGCTAATTTTAATGCCTCTTCTCCGTCATAGGCACAATCGACCTTCATTCCATCCTGCTCCAGGCTGAAACGAATCCCCTTCACGATCAACTTCTCATCATCTACAACTAATACCCTCTTGCCCATTTGCTTTCTCCCTCAACCGCTTACTTACTTAAATTCTGACCTGATCTTTGACTTTGTTAAATACGCCTTCCTTAATCCCTTCGACTTCTTTCAATTCTTCAATCTTTTGAAATCCGCCGTGCTCCTCCCTGTAACGGATAATAGCCGCCGCTTTTGCCTCGCCGATTCCGCTCAGTGTCATCAATTGTTCTTCCGACGCCGTATTCAGATTCACCTTGCCCTCCTCTGTTTTCGTACTGTCCGAGGATGTTGTATGCCTAGGGTTTCCTTCCGCCTTCTGCGCGCTTACAGTTCCCTGCGCCGCTTCTTCCCTGGACGGAACATAGATCTGCTGTCCGTCTTCCATCTGTGACGCCTGGTTCAGACACTCTCCGGCCGCGTCCTCGCAAAGTCCGCCTGCCGCTTCGACTGCCTCATAGATCCTGCTGCCGGATGAAAGCATATATACCCCGGGATTCACTACCCTTCCGCACACATGAACACAGATACCGCCCGGTTCATCTGTTCCGTTTCCACCGTCTCCTTCCTGCGCAAACTCTTGTAACTCTTCAATCTCTTTTTGTGCTTCTTTCTCTTTTTGTGCTTCTTTCTCTTTTTGCGTTTCTTTTTCTTTTTGTTCTTCTTTTTCTTCGGCTTCTTCATCAGGTATTTCTACAGCCCCAATCTCTACAAGTTCTTCCCCATATCCTTCTTTTCCCTTCGAACATCCGGAAAACTGCAGAATAGCGGCTGTTATAATAATGGTATAGATAATACATAATTTCTTTGACATCTTTCTATGCATCTGTTACTCCTTTACAGTCTGCCGAAACTGCAAATACCCCGCATATATATGTCTTAATCATTGTACTATTTCCACTGAAAAATTGCAACTCCAATCAACGCAATTACCATTCCTATTATCTTCCTCCACTCCAAAGGTTCCTTCTCCACTCCAAAGAGTCCCAGAAGCTCTATTACATACGCCACGATAAGCTGCGCGATCACAATCAGCAGCGCCGCTTTCGCAGGTCCAAGCTGTTCCATGCTCTTAATCACCGTCAGCGTGATTCCTGCGCCGATCACACCGCCGAGAAGAACATATCTTGGCTCTACCTTCGTAAGCGTCATTATATTGTCGCGCCCGGCAATCAGCCATGCAATCAGACACACCGCAAACGCCGTCAGCTGTACCCATGTATTGCTGACCCACATCCCCGTCGTCTTTGTAACCTGCGTATTGAATACTCCCTGTACACTCATAAGCGCGCCTGATAAAAGCGCAATAAAAAAACCAATCATTCTTCTATACCTCCCAGTCTGAATCATAGATACTTTCCTTCTTCTGCAAAATATCTCTTTTTCTGAAATAGTATATCCGATGAATGGCTTTTTATCGCAATTGGAAATTATTTCATGATATTTTCTAATATCCTTATCATCTCGTCTATATGCTCCTCTTCGATGATAAGGGGCGGTACCAACCGTATGACATTATCCTTGGCGCTGATGATCAGAAGTCCTTCCTCCAGCGCTTTGTCAATGAACTCTCCTACCGGTTTCCTGATTTTAAGCCCCTGTATCAACCCGATTCCTCTCCGCTCCTCTATCACATCCGATTCCCCAGTCAGGGCGTCCAGCTTCTCCGTCAGATACGCGCCTGCCTTGCGCACATGGGAGACTATATCTTCTCTTTCAAAGATCTCCACCGTCTTTGCTACTGCCGCGCACGCCAGCGGATTACCGCCATAGGTTGTCCCATGGTCGCCTGGTTCCAGAGAATACCTCGCCGTCTCTTCCGTCATGGCAAATGCTCCTACCGGAATTCCGCTTCCGATTGCTTTAGCCATCGCCATGATATCCGGCTTTGTTCCATATGCCTGCCATGCAAACATAGAACCGGTTCGTCCCATTCCACACTGAATCTCGTCGCAGATCATAAGAATTCCTTCTTTATCACAAATCTCACGGATTCCCTCCATGAACTCCTGCGAAGCCGGATGTATACCTCCCTCGCCCTGAAGCGGCTCTAAGATAATCGCGCATGTTCGATCCGTAATCTGTGCTTTGACACTTTCCAGGTCATTGAACTTCGCGAATCTGACTCCTGGAAGCATAGGCTCAAAAGGAGTACGGTAAGCTTCGCTTCCTGTTACAGATACCGCCCCGATGCTTCGGCCGTGGAATGAGTCCTCCATCGCGATAAACTCATACCGCCCGGTTCCCTTCTTCCATGCGTATTTACGAGCCGCCTTAAGCGCTCCCTCGATCGACTCTGTTCCACTGTTCGTGAAGAACACACGATCCATACCTGTGACCTTTTTAAGCGCCTTTGCCGCCTTCCCGCAAGTCGTATTGTAATATAAGTTCGAAGTATGTGTGAGGGCGTCGATCTGCTCCTTCAGCGTCCGGTTTAATTCCTGATTCCCATATCCCAAACCGCACACTGCAATTCCCGCCGCAAAATCAAGATATCTCTTTCCCTCCGTATCGTAAAGGTATACCCCTTCCCCCTTTTCCAGCACAACCGGAAAACGGTTATATGTATGAACAAGTCCTTTTTTTGTTTCTTCTATATATTGATTCATTTCTTTTCTCCATAAAAAAGTATCTTCTAATGATTACTTAAGAATTAACACTAAGATGTGCCGGCATACTATTCTCCATGATAGAATTTCTCTTCGCCGTCACCCAGCATCGCCGTACCGATTCCTTTATTCGTAAAGATCTCAAGAAGCAGGCAATGCGGGATTCTTCCGTCCAGAATATGCACCCTTGACACCCCGTTCTCGATCGCGTCTATACAATTCTGAAGCTTCGGCAGCATTCCTCCTCCGATATATCCCTTCTCCATCAGAGCCTTTCCTTCAGATACTCTAAGTTCCGATATCAACGTGTCCGGATCCTTCGGATCCTTGTAAACTCCCTCGATATCCGTCAGAAATGCCAGTTTCTCCGCATGAACCGCTCTCGCGATCGCGCACGCAGCGTCATCCGCATTGATATTATATGTTTGAAATCCGTCATCCATTCCTACCGGACATACGATCGGAAGAAAATCTTTCTCCAACAAATCAAACAATATATCTGCATTGACCTCCTTCACTTCACCTACGAATCCTATATCCTCTCCGTCCGCGTATTTTTTATCAACCTTAAGCAAAGCGCCGTCTTTTCCGCTGATTCCGATCGCGCGCACTCCCAGACTCTCCACCAGTTGTACCAGGCTTTTATTCACCTTCCCAAGCACCATCTCTACAAGTTCCATAGTCGCTTCATCCGTCACTCGAAGTCCATTCACGAACTCCGGTTCCATACCGGCTTTTCCAACCCATTTACTGATCTCCTTACCGCCCCCGTGGACGATGATCGGCTTAAATCCTACCAGCTTCAGAAGCGTCACGTCCTGGATGACCTGTTCTTTTAACTGTTCGTCCACCATCGCGCTTCCGCCATATTTCACAACAATAATTTTTCGGTTAAATCTCTGGATATAAGGAAGCGCTTCGATCAAAACCTCCGCCTTATCCAGATATTTCTGCATCGATTGATTCATATCCTTCCGACTCCTTTTATCTTCTCATTTCCAGTTGCACGCACATTTTAGCAGTCCAAAGATCAGGCTCAACTTCTGTAATCCGCATTGATATCAATATATCCGTGGGTCAGGTCGCAGCCCCATGCCGTCGCCGTCTTATCTCCCATCTTCACATCAGCGATCGCCGTAATCTCCGGCTCGGAGAGAATCCTTGTCGCTTCTTCTTCACTATAGTCAACTGCCGTTCCGGCTTCAATAATCTGAATCCTTCCGGCTTTACTCTCGAAGAAGAGATCTACCTTCTCTGGATCAAACTGAGCGCCGGAATATCCCATCGCGCACAGAATCCTTCCCCAGTTCGCGTCATGGCCGGCAATCGCCGTCTTAGTCAGATTCGAACATACGATAGATTTGGCAAGCGTCCTCGCCTGTTCGATACTTTCGCAGCCTACCGTCTTCACTTCAAAAAGTGCAGTCGCTCCTTCACCGTCGCCCGCAATCTTCTTCGCCAGATATTCATTCACCGCATGAAGCGCCTCCTTAAACCGATGATATTCCTCACTTCCATATACGATCTCAGGATTTTCCGCAAGGCCGTTCGCAAGCAGAACTACCGTGTCATTCGTGGACGTATCCCCGTCCACCGAGATCATATTATAAGTATCCCTCACATCCTCGCTCAGGGCGCTCTGAAGTACTTCCTTTGGGATCACCGCGTCTGTCGTGATAAAGGCAAGCATAGTGCACATATTCGGATGGATCATTCCGGATCCTTTCGCCATACCGCCGATCGTCACCGTCTTCCCTCCCACGTCAATGGTTACCGCTAATTCTTTCTCACAGGTATCCGTAGTCATAATCGCTTTGGCAGCCGCGGTCCCATTCTCGGCCGTGTCATTCTTTTCCTTCGCAAGTACGCGGATTCCTGCCGTCAGCCGGTCTATCGGAATCTGCTTCCCTATTACTCCCGTAGAACCAATCAGAACCCCGTCCTCTGAGATTCCCAGCGCCTCTGCCGCTGCCCGGGCCGTATCCTTACAATATCCGAATCCTTCCGCCCCCGTACAGGCATTGGCAATTCCTGAATTAACGATGACCGCCTGCACAGGCGCGCCGCTCTTTACTATATGCTGGTCCCATTTTACCGGAGCCGCTTTCACCACATTGGTAGTAAATGTCCCTGCCGCCGCACATGGTCTCCGACTGTATATCATCGCCATATCCGTCCTGTCTTTGTATTTGATCCCCGCTGCCGCCGAAGCCGCCTCGAATCCTTTTGCCGCGGTCACGCCGCCTTTGATTATTTCCATCTTCTCTTCCTCCTCTTTTTATTGTTCGTTAAAAGCCGTGATATTTTTCTCATTCAACACAAAATCATAATAATTCAAGTCAAGCCTTTTCGTCCAGCCTATGGTATTCCAGAATGCATTCCCGATATCATTCTTCGTAAATGCAATCAGACACACTTTATTAATCTGCTCCTTTTTCAGCTCTTCCATTGCCTTTACTACCATGGATTTTCCGATCCCCCGTCTCCGGTATTCTTCATCCACACACACATGATAGAGACACCCCCGCCTTCCGTCATGTCCGCAGAGGATACTTCCTACCACTCTGCCGTCTTCTATCGCCACGACACTGGTTGCAGGATTCCTCCTTAAGAATCTTTCGATCCCTTCCCGGGAATCATCCACGCTCCTTAAGCCGAACCCCCGGATCTTTGTCCAAAGCGCGTATACACCGTCATAATCTTCCATCGTCATCGTTCGAATCATAATCTACCTCTGCAAATTAATCTTATACTGTAAGAACCATTTGAATATAGCTTACATAACTTACGGGAACATCGGAACCATCTTAAGCCCCTCATTCTCCGCAAATCCAAACATTAAATTCATATTCTGTACGGCCTGACCGGCGGCGCCTTTCACCAGATTGTCTATGGCGCCCATCATGATGATCCGATTTGTCCTTGGATCAATCTGGAAATTAATATCCACATAATTGCTGCCTTCCACCCATTTTGTCTCTGGACAGACACCCTGTTCCAATATACGCACAAACATTTCATCCTGATAGTATTTGTCATAAACCGCTTTTACTTCTTCATATGTAACTTCTCTGTTCAAAGACGCATATTCCGTTACCAGAATCCCTCTGTTCATCGGCACCAGATGCGGAGTAAAATTAACTACGACCTTCTCCTTTGCCGCATATCCTAACTGTTCTTCGATCTCCGGCGTATGCCTGTGAGACGCTACCCCGTATGCTTTGATATTCTCATTGACCTCGCAGTAGAGATTCGGAAGCTTCGCTCCCCTGCCCGCTCCGGAAGTTCCCGACTTGGCGTCTATAATCAGGGTCTTCATATCGATCAGCCCCTCTTTCGCCAACGGATACGCCGTCAGAATCGAACATGTAGTATAGCATCCCGGATTCGCCACCAGTCTGGCCCTCTTAATATCTTCCCTGTTCACCTCGCACAGTCCATATATCGCTTCCTTGATAAATTCCGGACTCTTGTGCTCTATCTTATACCAATGTTCATAGACGGCTGTGTCTTTAATCCGATAATCCGCGCTCAGATCTATAATCTTTGTCTTCTTAAGTATCTCTTCCGTCAATACAGACGCGCAGAATCCCTGGGGCGTAGCCGTAAAGATCACATCCGCCTGATCTGCCAGCTCTTCCATATTATCATCCATGCACTTCGCGTCCACGATTCGGAACATATTCCGGTATACGTCCGCATATTTCTTCTCAATATAACTTCTGGAGCCATACCACACGATCTCCGCCTCTTTATGCCCCATTAAAATTCTCACTAATTCTCCCCCGGCATAACCGGTGGCTCCGATAATCCCTACTCTTATCATCCGCAAAACATCCTTTCTGGCTCCGATTCTACAATTCAATTTTTCCTGCTTATCTCTCAATCTATAGCAACACTCAATATAAACCAAATTTCATGTATTGTCCAGTATATCATTTAATAAAAGCAAAAATACTTGCATAATTATACATCTTATATGTATATTATGCAAGTATTTTTGTTTTCTTTTTACTGTTTCCCTATTTTACAGTTACTTTTCACACCTATACCGGCATACTGCAGATTCCGTGTATTATTTCAGCAGCTCCATAATCGTACCGCCCATGATCTTATCGAACTCCTCGTCGCTTTTTGCATAACGCCGGATCTTATTAAATTCCCATTCATAATCACAGAACGGTCCGTCCGTTCCCCATATTACTTTATCTCCTCCCAGCTTCTGTATCACCTTATCCGTTTCAAAGCCGGGAACTCTAGATGTCTCCAGGTACAGATTATCATTCTCCAAGGCTAATTCTATCGCCAGCTCCCATTCCCAGAAGCACCCGCAATGCGCCATGATAAGCGGCACCTTCGGAAACCTGCGCGCCATACGGTCAAACTCCAGAGGACAGTTATATAAGTCCGATCCGCCATGTACGATCACAACCGCGTCATATGCCTGCACCACTTCAAACACCGGATTCACAAGCTTCTTATCGCTTAGACGGAAACCACAGATCGTCGGATGCAGCTTTACCCCTTTATATCCTCTTTTCAGACAATTCTCCAGATCATCGATCGCGGCCTGCCCATCCCATGGATTCACCGCGCAGAACGGAATCAGACGATCCGGATTTTCCTCCACATATTTCATTATCTCCCCATTATCCCAATTTCCCTCCGTAAATGGGAAAATAATTGTTTTATCCACCTTCACGGTGTCCATGCGGTCTACTACATCCTGACCACTCCAAACCGCCGCTCCGCTTCCTACATGTGAATGTGCGTCTACTTTCCACATACTCCGTTACCTCCTATGCATTTACTCTGCTTTTTAAAACTCCAAGCATAACCGCCAATATGATAAATACTCCGTTAAAGATATTTTTATATGCGATTCCCATACCCATCAATGTGATAAAATTACTGAGGAATCCCACAAACAACGCCCCGATCACACTCCCGATAATGTTAAATTTATTTCTTGACGATACCAATGTCCCTATGTATACTGCCACAAAACAGTCCGTCAGATACGTCTCTACTCCCCTGGGCACGGCGTTTCCGGACCTTGAAACCAACATCACGCCCGCCAGCGCCGCAAGAAGCGAACTGATTACAAATGTTGCCGCAAAGACTCGGCGCACATTAATTCCCGCCAAAAGTGAAGATCTTACATTATTACAGATCGCATCCATATATCTGCCAAATACGGACCGCTCTTTTACAAAATACATGACGGCAATCACGATAATCGTAAGTAATATCAGCACAGATACCGGACCGATATTTTCCTGTCCGATAAAAAAGAAATACTTCACCCTGGCGGCCGGAAGCGTGAACAATATCTGCGGCTGCGCGCCGTTCGTCAGCGTCAGCTCCACACTTCTTACGACAAACATCATCCCCAGCGTACCGATAATCGCCGGAACTCCCAGATAAGAGATCAATACCGCATTCACAATCCCTATCAACAGACCGAATAGCAGCGCGCCTATGATCGCTACAGCAAAATTCTTCCCGGAAAGAATCAACATTGCCGCAATCACGCCCGCCGCGTCCGCCACCTGCGCAATGGACAGATCAATCCCCCTTACCGCCATAACCATAGTCATACCAAACGTCATTACAATCAGTAAAGAACTGGAATTCAACACCCCAAGAATATTATCAATCCGCATAAATCTAGGCTCAATAATCTGAAATATCAGCAGCACGCAGCATATCCCTATGATCGCCCCATGTCTCGCTATAAAATTCAGGGCCTTTTTCTCTCCTGTCATCGCCTGTCCCTCCTAGAAAATTGTTACCTGACCGATCTCCCGTTTCTTAATAACGGTCAACAATATAGATAAAATCAAGATAACGCCGAGTACCCCCGATATCTGCTGATTGGAAATACCATTAATAATCAATCCATTCGATAAGGCCGCGATAAACATACCGGATATCACAGTCCCTATCACACTAAGCTCTCCCGTCTTCGAAAACGTACTGCCAAGATAAGCCGCTGAAAGCGCCTGTATCAGAAAATCCATACCGCTCGTAATCGCGGACGCCCCGTAATTATATGAACACTGAAGCACACCCGTAAATCCAAGAATCACTCCCGATATCACATAGGACAGAAGAAGGTATCGCCTGGTATTCAATCCCCTCAGTCTGGCCGCCGCCGGATTCTCTCCTGTAGCATACATTCGAAGTCCCGTCTTTGTATGTTTAAAAAAGTAATTCATTAAAATACATACCGCTATAACGATCAGGAATATCACCGGTATGATCGCAATCCGTCCCTGCCCCAGCATCGCGAATCCAGGAATCGAATTAATCGTCAGCGCCTTTCCTCCGTTATACCAGGACGTAATTCCCTGCATGATAAACATCGTTCCCAGGGTTGCGACAAAGGTCGGTATCTTAATAACGATAACCAGGAACGCGTTCACGGCCCCCACGCCGATTCCTACCGCAATCCCGGAAGTCAGCGCCGCCGCCGTACCGGTTCCCGCAATCAGCAGACCTGCCGTCAGATTACAGGTAAGCTGCACCAACGCGCCCGCGCCCATATCAAATCCGCCGCCGATCAATACCGCCGTCAGCCCAAGCGCGATCATAGTAAGTACGCTTCCTTGTTTCAATATCGTCATAATATTCGCGATATCAAAAAAAAGAGGAGCACGCAAACCTAACAAACACAATATGACAATCATTCCCACTCCGGTACCCTTGCCCAGCAGCAGCGTTCCGACCTTTGCCGGACGAAGTCTCTTCTTATCCAACGCCCTCCGCCTCCTTTCCGCTGTTATCTTCTTCTCCTCCGGCCGCCCAGTATAATATATCCTGCTCATTCACCTGCGCGGCGTCAAATTCTTTCACGATCCTTCCCTTCGCCATAACGGCGATACGATCGCAGATTCCCATCAATTCCTCATTTTCCGAAGAGATAAATATAATACCGCAGCCTTGCTTTGCCAATGATACCATCTGCTTATAGATCTCTGTCTTTGCCCCGATATCCACACCCGTCGTCGGCTGATCAAACACAAATATCTTAAAATCACCCACCATCCAACGTCCGATTACAACCTTCTGCTGGTTGCCTCCGGACAATTCTCCTACCAGCTGCTTCTTACCGGTACACACAATATTCAATGCTTTTCGGATATCTTCAAAAAATGTACTTTCCCGTCTCCTGTCTATCAACCCCCGCTTTGCCCAAAGTCGCGTAGAAGAAAGCGAAAGATTTTCACCGATATCCATCTGAGCCACGATTCCTTCATTTCTTCTATCTTCAGGAATAAACGCTATTCCTGCCTTACACGCCTGAAGCGGTGATTTTGCCGCAAACGGCTGCCCTTCTATCTTCATGGAACCGCTCTTTATCTTCTCCACTCCATACATAGCCAGCATTGTTTCCGTACGTCCCGCGCCGACAAGCCCGGCCAGTCCTAATATCTCTCCTCTATGTAACCGGAAGCTCACCCCTCTTACCAGCTCTCCCGAATATAAATCATCTACTTCCAGAACCACGTCTCCTTTTACGACTTCCTCTTTCGGGTAGAATTCTTTCAGTTCTTTTCCTATCATCAGACTGACCACCTCCTTATGATCTGTCCGGCCGGTAGGAAACGTCCCCTGCACCCTGCTGTCCCGAAGAACCGTAATGCTGTCCGTAATTCTAAATATCTCATCCAGATGATGTGAAATATAGATGATCGTAACTCCCTCTTCCTTAAGCTTCCCGATTACCTCAAAGAGCTTTTCAATCTCCCGGTTACTTAAGGAGGCCGTAGGTTCGTCCAGAATCAACAACTTGGGATTCTGAAGCAGCGCCGTAACGATCGCCGCCTGCTCCCTCTGTCCCACACTAAGAGAAGATATCTGCCTGTCTGCCGTAAAGTCAGAATCTATCAGCTTCAGCTTCTCCTGTACCAATGAACGCATCTTCTTAAAATCCATCTTACCGCACTTACCCGTCAGCTCAGAACCCAAGAATGCGTTTCTCGTCACATCGAAGTAAGGAACCAGCTGCTGGTCCTGATGAATAATCGAAATTCCCGCCTTCTCAGAATCCTTGGGAGAATTCATCTTAACCGGCTGTCCGTCAACCAGAATCTGACCGGAATCCATGGAATACACCCCTGTGATTATCTTTACTAATGTGGATTTGCCTGCGCCGTTCTGCCCTAACAGGGCATGTACCTCTCCTCTTTTTATTTTTAAGTTAATATCCTGAAGCACTTTATTCTTGTCAAAACTTTTATATATTTCCCTGCATTCTAGTAATATCTGGCTGTCCGCCATTATCTCACCATCTTTCCCACATATTGAGGTTACCGGAAAATATCCGTCTCCGGCAGCCTCAAGCGTTACTTCACGTTTCCTCTGTTACGGCATGTCTATGGAATACTCGGGAGCGCCACAAGCACATCCTCCTTCTTGGGATATATCTTCTCGATCTCTTCTTTTTCAAGTCCCGCATCTTCCCAGAAGTTCTCGCCCCATTTTAATTCCGCGGCTTCTACGCCGTTCTTTCCAGTAGCTACATAACAGCTTGCCGGAATCTTCGGCGAGATCGTCTCCGGATCCACGCTTCCATCCATCACTCCCAGCAATATCTGTGCAGATTGCTGGCCGATACTTTCCGCATCCTGAACAACAGTCGCTACAAACGGGCTGTCTTCCTGAAACAGCATCTGGAATCCGATGATATCTCCGTCGATGCCGACCATCTTGATCTCATCCCCTCTTCCGGCACGCCGAATCGCCTCGCTGGCTCCTGATACTAATTGATCATACGTTCCAAAGATACCGGCGATACTTCCCTCCTCCGGATTCGCGGTCAGTATCTCCTCGATCTGGGTCTGTACCTTAGCCGGGTTGTGCTCGGCCGGAACTTCATGGATCTTCACATCCGGGAAGTCTGCCGCAACAGCCTCAAAGATTCTCTTCCTGGTTTCCAGAAGCGGCGCGCCCGGAACCCACACGACATATACGTCTCCTTCGTAGCCGATACCGGCAAGCAGTGCGTCTGAAGCCAGGGTAGCCATAAGTGGATCGTCTCCGTTCGTATCGCCAAGCGTATGCGCCACCGGCGCGCCTATTCCCTGTGTGATAACCGGTATCCCTTTCTTCTCCGCTTCCGCCATCAAAGGCTCAAGCTGTTCTGCGTCTCCCAGATGAACGATCAGACCGTCGATTCCTGAGTTGATCAGGTTCTCAATGTTTTCATTATGCTTCTGCACATCTGCCTGCGCGTCCGCAATCACAACGCTTCCTCCCGCGGCCTCAACCGCCTCCTGAGATGCCGTTACAACACCGCGGTTGTAATCATTCGTGATCTCTCTGGCCGCTATCCCGATCTTAAAGTTTCCTTCCGTCTTGCTCTCCGTCACAGTCTCATTCTCGGATCCCGCATCCTGACTCTCTTCGCTCTTCTCTACCGAATCTCCCGACCCCTGCCCGTCAACCGTACATCCGGTTAATGTAGCCGTGATCAGCGCCGCCGCTAAGAACAATGCACACCATTTCTTCATCTTTTTTTCCTCCTTGTAATTTTGTTGATTTTATTATACAATAATAAACATATTAGTCAACATCAAAATAATCATTTTAATAAACATTGGCGTTTTACATAAATATTAACATCAGATTTTAGACAAATTATACAATTATTTCTTTTAATTTTTCGTTATGTGGTATAATATTACAAATACAGGAAAATCATTATGCAGGAGGTTGCTATGAGAAAAATATTTGATAAACATTCTTTTTTTGTCCATCCATTGACCATATGGCTGTTTTCCTCTGCTCTTCTAATCGCTGTATTTCTTTTCTGGGCTGTCCGCCTGGAAAACGCAGACCGGGCGCATGCCGGAGTTCAGTATGCCTCCCGCATTAATAACAGGACGCCGGTTGCGCTGAACGGGGAATGGGAATACTATGACAAACAGTTTCTCTTTCCTTCCGACTTCTCCGGGAACACCGACGGCGTCTCCCAAAAGAGCTACCGTACCCTCCCCGGCTCCCGTCCTTCTTCATATGGATATGGCACATACCGGCTTACTTTCTCATTCTTAAGTTCAGAATCTCTGTATTCCCTGCGTCTTACCGGTATCCAGAGCGCCGCGCGCATCTATATAGACGGAAAACTTATCTCCGACATCGGTTTTACTTCTTCTCTGGAATCGAGTTCAGAGACTTCAAAGGACAGCCAATATATTGTGTTTCCCCTTAATATCATGAGGCGCACCCATGAAATGATCATCCATGTGTCGAATTTCAGCAATTATCCGTCCGGTATTACGAACCCTATTTATTTCGGCACGCAAATCGACGGCTATCGACTATCGTCGCAGTTTAAATTCGCAGAATCCGTGGGACTTATCAGTGTCGGCCTCCTGATCATCTTTTTGATCTTTATCTTATTTTTCAAGATCCAGATAAGGAGCACCCTGCATCTGCTCCTATGTACTATTATGCTGGCGTTCCAGCTGATTTATTCCAGCAACGAACTGCTTACGCAACCCATACGGTCCCACGTTTACCTTCTCCTGGCCCGGATTAATATCTCCTCCCTCGGCCTGATGGGACTTGGTATGGTTCTGCTCGCCGGACAGAGTTGCTATTCCCAAAGGATATTGTGCAAAACACTCAAAATCTATTATTATATGCTTCCCGTACTCTTATGCTTCACCATACTATGCCCGGGCAAGCACCTTCTGTACGCCAAGATGCTGGCAGACCTATATCTGACCATGTCCTTTCTTCACGCCTGCTCTATACTGGTTATAGAAGCCCGCAACAGAAGCTACAGCGCGCTGATGCTTTTATTGTCGCTGACCTTTTGCAGCTATTACTTCTCTTTGCAGTTTTTCTACAGCAAGGGGATTGTTACCGCGAACGCCTATAACAGCATTTATATCTTCCTGTTAGTCGCCTACGCCGCCTCTCAGCTTGCCTATGTCTCTCTGCAAGTATCGCGGATCTATACCGGCAATGCAAGACTGGCCCAGCGAATGGCCGTCTCCGATAAACTAAAAAGTGAATTTATATCCGCCGCTTCACATGAGCTGCGCACGCCCCTTCACGGCATCCTGAACATCATCGAATCGGCCGCCTCCCGCCTGGAGCAGCCCGACCGCGCCAAAGAACAGCTTCATATGGCTCTGAATCTTGCCCGAAAGATGAACAGCGTCATCGATGATCTATATGGTTTTTATTCCTCATCCGAACAGTTGAATACAAGCCTGAAGCCAATCAACCTTGATATCGAAGTCAACGCGGCCATTGAAGTATTTCATTATACTTCCGGTAATTCCAAACTCGCATTAATCAACGATCTTTCCCCGGACGCCCTCTGGGTGAACGCCGACGAATCCTGCCTCTGGGAAATTCTAAATAATATTATCGGAAACGCGGTAAAATACACGGAAGCCGGTTCCATAACCGTTACAAGCCGGAAAGCAGACGGAAAAATCTATGTATCTGTTACCGATACCGGAATAGGGATCCCCGCCGGGGATATGGACTATATCTTCGACAAATCCGTCCGCCTCGAAAATGCCTCTCAAAAAGCTGAAGGTCTGGGTTATGGACTCTATCTCGTACGTCAGCTTGTAAAACGGATGAAGGGGGAAATCTATGTAGAATGGTCGGTTCCGGGAAAAGGAACCTGTATTACCTTTTACCTGGGAGCATGCGACCTGAGAATGATCAACCAGGAAACTACCGCAAAACAGATTCTTGACCATAACGGACAGAATTATCTGGAAACCTTCCGCGGAACATCCGCTTCTTTATTAGTCGTAGACGATAATGAAGACAACCTCCATATCATTCGGACGCTCTTTGAAGACTGTTGTTTTTCCATGGATTTGGTCCAAAATGCCGGGAAGGCTTTGGACTTGCTAGATAAACGTTCTTATGATATCATCATATTAGATGTAATGATGCCAGAGACGAGCGGATTTGAACTGTGCCGGACAATCAGGGAACGATACTCACATTTTGAACTTCCGGTACTTCTCCTGACTGCCTGTGATTCTACGGAAGAGATCCTGACCGGCTTCTGGTCAGGCGCGAACGACTATGTTGTAAAGCCCGCCGACCGAACAGAGCTGCGGACCCGCGTATTCAGTCTGGTGACCTTGAAACAGTCTGCGAACGCGGCTCTGGAAAATGAGATGCTGTTTCTCCAGGCTCAAATCCGACCGCATTTTCTTTATAACGCTTTTAACACCATCAGCGCGGTCGCCCTGACAGACGGTCCGAAAGCCAGCGACTTAATTGACGATCTGGCGATATATCTGCGGGGCTGCTTCAACAGCGACGTAAGCCAGGGGCTTATTCCAATCGAAACAGAACTGGGAATTGTTGATTCCTATGTCCGCATCGAACAGGCAAGATTCGGGAAACGTCTGCAATTTGTATCTGCCGTCGAGACATCTTGCAGCTTCTTCCTTCCGCCGCTGACAATCCAGCCGCTGGTGGAAAATTCTATCCGCCACGCTACCCTGGACAACTATGCAGATATTGAGATACGGCTGTCTATCGCGGAGAATCTACAGTTTATCTATATCACCATCCGGGACAACGGTAAAGGGATCGAACCGTCTACCATCTCCGAATTGATGGACGACTGCCCTTCCCGCCGTACAGGAGGGATCGGATTAAACAACGTAAACCGCAGACTGAAGCTTCATTACGGTATCCCCCTGGAGGTCCATACCACTCCTAAGGACGGCACCCGTATTTTGATCAAAATCCCCAAGACACATATATACGGGAAAAAATAATTTTCATCGAGGTAAGCCATGAAATACAGAACAATTATTGTGGATGACGAACTGCCCGCATTGACAAAATTACGCTATCTCTTAGAACCCTATAATGATTTTGAATTGATAGGCGCTTTCGATAACGCCGACGACGTCCTTGATTCCATCGAAGAACTGCGTCCCCAGGTCGCTTTTTTAGATATCGCTATGCCCGGCCACAATGGAATGGAACTGGCTTCCATTCTGCAGTCCCGTTCAACAGACAGAATTAAGATTATCTTCATCACTGCGTTCGACCAATATGCCGTTTCTGCTTTTGAGATCAACGCAACCGATTATCTCCTCAAACCTGTCAGCAAAGAACGCTTCCATAAATCTATCCTACGGATACAAAATATGTTCTCAGATGCGTCGCCGGCTTCTTCCGGCTCCGCGCCTGCATATTTATCACAGCCTATGCTTCATACCTTCGGCAAACTGGAGATCACAGGCGGCTCAACAATACAGCCGGAATGGCGGACGGCTAAAGTTCGTGAGCTTTTTGCGCTTTTCCTCCAGAACCGCCCCAACGGCATCTACCGTCAGACTCTGCTTAAGACGTTATGGGGAAACCTTTCTGAGGAAAAAGCCCTTTCCAACCTTAATACATGCAACTATTACCTGCGGAAATTCCTGAAGGAGACCAAGACAGATATCTCCTTGAATTACAAACGCGGATACTATTCTCTGGATCTGGGAAGCGTAGTATGCGACGCCGACGTCTTTAAGCATGCGGAATCACAGACTTCTTCATTATCAGAAACAAACCTCCCGGACGTCCTGTATGCCGCTTCTTTATACCGGGGAAAATATTTTGAAGATGTAAAATGCGACTGGGCCAATCTTTTAAGAGATCAGTATGACATCCGATATGCCAGTCTCCGCGTGAAGATCGCATCCTATTATGCGTCCGCCGGACAATTGGAAGCCTCCAACTCTCAGGCCGCCATGGCTCTGGATATCGACCCTCTCTGTGAAAACGCGTGGAAGCTTCTCCTGATAAACTATAAAGCTTCAGATGACAAGACGCATTTCGAAACCACCCGAAAGAGCAGGGCGTCCGCATACCAAAATCTTGGACTTACGGCGCCGGTATTGGATTTTCTCTAAAAAGAGACTGCTGCAAAAAATATCAATTTTTTTGCAGCAGTCTCTTTTTAATCGGCAAAGAAGTCTTTAGATTGGATACGCATCATATCAGATATTCGATTTAACGGAAACCTTCAGCCGCCTTTTCCTCTTCATATCTAACGGAATCTCCTGATAACGGTAGAT
Organism: uncultured Dorea sp.; assembly: GCA_910585725.1. GTDB lineage: Bacteria > Bacillota > Clostridia > Lachnospirales > Lachnospiraceae > Sporofaciens. Next base: position 38,522 of record CAJUFA010000028.1, read on the forward strand.
ACTGAGCAGCAGCCCTAACAAGACATTCGTCACAACTACCCCCGTCCCTCCATAAGTAAAGAAAGGACAATAAACACCGCCAACCGGGAACAATCCTGTATTCACCAACACATAGAACAATAACTGTACAAAGAATACCACAGAACAACTGACGCCCATGATCATCCCCAGTTCATTCTTTTGCCGAAGAGATATCCCCAGAAAATAGATAAAGAGAAATGTCAGCGCTCCGATCAGCAGCACGGCGGCAAGTATTCCGTAGTATGCCGCCACATAAACCAGACCAAATTCCGCCCCGCCCGGAAACCCTTCTGCGGCGCTGACCGCAGATTCACCGGCGCCGCTTAACACACTTCCGTCCAGAATCTCCCGGAGCATTCGGAACCGATATCCTGCTTCTTTGCTTCCCGGATGCAGAACCGCCCGAAGCCTCGCCGCCTGATAATCTGCCCCTGTGCGAATCACCCACGCACAAACTGCAGCCGGAAGCAGCAAGACAATCCCCCATATTCCTGCCAACGTATACTTTACGGACACTGCAAACCATCCTTTGCCGACCGCAAATGACAGAATCAAAACAAACATCAGGAAAAGCATCATAGCCGTGCTTATACTCGGTATATACAGGCTTATGCACATTGCAGGAAACATCCACAAGACACCCTTAACAACCGCAGAATATCCCTGCCCCCGATATCCGTACATGACTGCTCCGTATAACGGCAAAAACAGATAACACAGCATCTTAATGTTCACAGAGGAAACTCCGGGAATCGGCAGACAAAGAAATACTGACGCTCCATTCACCGGAACTCCAAACAGCATAATCCCGGCGGCTATCATCATCGTCAGCAGCACAGTCAGCTCTTTTGCCCACAGCCCCAGCCTGCTGTAATCCGCATAACAGACTCCTGTCATGATCATAAATCCTATTAACATGTACAAAATATAACTTGATATAGCTCCTGGCAGAAGGGACGCTTCCGCAAAGTTCTTTTGCAGAAAAAAGGAAACCAGAAAACCTGCCGCGTATAATATTCCCACCAACGCAAAAAATCCCCCTATCATCTGCGGCCGGTGAACCATGTCAAGAGCCGCTCCTGCTTCCACCGGATCTCCCATCTCTTTTACCGCCTCCGCCTGGGCCTCATCTCTGGTCATTCCCTCGCTTACAAAGAATTCTTCCTGCTCTTCCATATGATTCAGGATCTCCCGTGCTACCTGACTCCTGGCCTTTTTACAACGAATCTGCTCCGTCAATATCCGAATATATTCTTCTTTTCTGTCTCCCATAAAATGCCTCCTTTCTAATACGCCGCCATATTAATCTCCGTGCAGAGTATACCCCTTACTTCAGGATGAACACCATGACTTTCTAATACGTTCACAACTGCCCGGGAATACGCCGTCCATTCCTCTTTCTTCTGTACAAGAAGCTTACATCCGTCCTCCGTCATATGATAATATTTTCGTGTTTTCCCGGATTCTTCTTTCTCGTAAGAACTTAACACTCCCTTTGACTCCATTCCATGAAGCAGAGGATATAGCGTTCCCGCTTTTAACTCAAATACATTCTCCGACTTCCTGCGAAGTTCTTCAATCATCTCATACCCATACATATCCTTCTCTTTTAGTAACCGCAAGATCAGCATGGACGTACTACCCGAGACCAGGCTTTTATCAATTGCCATATCTGTTTTCCCCTTTCTCTGACAATCCGACGTTTTAATAAATTGCATATATCATTTATCTATAATATATAGATAGTCGATACATATTATCTGATTGCATTATATATCGGTTATCTATATATGTCAACACTTTATTTCGGCGCCGACATAATTGACCTGAATACACCCCTGGAACCGGCTTGGATACAAAAAGTTACATACATTTATTCAACTTTCCTGTATATCCCGCATAATAACTGCATATATTGTGCATAAAGTGTATATTTCTATATTTTTCATTTTATTCTTGCATAATTATAAAAAATGCGTTATAGTATTCCTTGCAATTGTGAATACAGAATTATGTAACTGTCCAGAACATGTTTGAAGATCACTCCCTATACAGAGATCAAACTTTAAACATATTCAAATCAAATACAGAATACAAAAAATCAGGAGGCTACACAAATGAAAGAAAAAGTTGTACTGGCATATTCAGGCGGACTGGATACCACAGCCATCATCCCATGGCTTAAAGAAAATTTTGATTATGAAGTAATCTGCTGCTGCATCAACTGCGGTCAGGGCGAAGAATTGGAGGGTCTGGAAGAAAGAGCCAAATTATCCGGCGCTTCGAAATTATATATAGAAGATATTATCGATGATTTCTGCGACAATTATATTGTACCTTGCGTACAGGCACATGCCGTATATGAGAACAAATATCTGTTAGGCACATCCATGGCGCGTCCTGCGATTGCAAAAACACTGGTGGAAGTTGCCCGAAAAGAAGGCGCGTCTGCAATCTGCCACGGAGCAACCGGAAAAGGCAATGATCAGATCCGCTTTGAACTTGGTATCAAGGCTCTCGCGCCGGATCTTAAGATCATTGCTCCATGGCGTATGACCGACGTTTGGACCATGAATTCCCGTGAAGAAGAAATTGAGTACTGCAAACAGCACGGAATCCATCTTCCGTTCGACGCGAGCCACAGCTACAGCCGCGACCGCAACTTGTGGCATATCAGCCACGAAGGTCTGGAATTGGAAGATCCTTCCTGTGAGCCGAATTATGATCATCTGCTCGTACTTGGCGTTACTCCGGAAAAAGCCCCGGATGAAGGCGAGTATGTCTCTATGACGTTTGAAAAGGGAGTTCCTAAGAGCATTAACGGGAAAGAGATGAAGGTATCTGACATTATCCGCAAGTTGAATGAACTCGGCGGAAAACACGGAATCGGTATCTGCGATATCGTAGAGAACCGTGTAGTCGGCATGAAATCCCGCGGCGTTTATGAAACGCCCGGAGGAACTATTCTCTACGAAGCGCATCAACAATTAGAAGAACTGGTATTAGACCGCGCCACTTATGAAGTGAAAGAAGAGATGGGAAATAAACTGTCTCAGATCGTATATGAAGGGAAATGGTTCACACCTCTTCGAGAAGCCGTCCAGGCATTTATCGAAAAAACTCAGGAATACGTAACCGGCGAAGTAAAATTCAAACTCTACAAGGGAAATATCATCAAAGCAGGAACCTCTTCTCCTTATTCCCTGTACAGCGAATCCCTCGCAAGCTTTACCACCGGTGATCTGTATGACCATCACGACGCCGACGGATTCATCAATCTGTTCGGACTGCCCCTTAAAGTCCGCGCGATGAAGATGCAGGAGACCGGCAATCTTTAAGCACAAATGTACACGCAGGTTCGGCCGGCTTGTTGTTCGTGAAAATGAAAAGTTATTAAAAAGAGGGCTGTGAAATAATTCATAACCCTCTTTTCAATAACTAAACCTTCCTCACCGATTTTACCCTGACTTTCAAAAATGATAACTTTGGCCAGCCTCTGGTTTTTATTTTTCTTTCGTAATATTTTTATAGCTTTATCCTAAAATGTGCTTTATGTGTTCGATTTCTTTCATCAGCCGCTCGTTTTCTTCCCTATTTTTCTTATTTTGCTCTTTCAGATATTCGATTTCTTCTTTCTGTCTCTGATTCTCTTCCTTCTGTCTCTGATTCTCTTCCTTCTGTTTCTGATTCTCTTCCTTCTGTTTCTGATTCTCTTCCTTCTGTCTCTGATTTTTTTCCTTCTGTTTCTGATATTCTTCTTGCAGTTCATCAATCATGTATCTTACCGTATTCCTGTCCAACTCATACAACTCTTTTGAAAACATTCCCATCACCTGCTCAATATTCCGGCAGATCTCATAGACCTGCTCATACATTGCCTTAAAGTCCGGATACTTCTCAATCAACGCAATGATATCCTCCGGTTCATCACTGTTCAGGAAAGTTAGCCATCCGTCCAGCCGCTTCTCTATTCTCTTATTCTGATGCTTTTCCCGATAAATGTCAAGCGCAACAAAGACAAATTCCTGTAAAAGATCGATCTGAAGTCCCGTGTCTGATCTCTGCCGGAATTTATGGATATATTGATCCGGAAATGTATGAAACTCAGGAGTACTTTTTTCAAATAGTACAATTGTATAGACATTGGAAATCTCTCGGTAAGAAAAAGTTTCTTTCGTCATCTGATTCCTTACCCGCCTGTATTGACGCAGCAACAGATCCGCCGAGTAACAAGCGCTTCTTTGCCCCGGAAAGGCATACCCCACTTTCTGAATCTCCACGTTAGCGATGCTTCCATCCGTCAGCTCCACCAAAAAATCCATAATTAACAGCGACGTCTCATCCGCAATGCGCGTGTTGTCATTCGGAAGCACTTTTAACAGTCTCACCTTCTTCCCCAGCAGCAGCGAAATCAG
>CAJUFA010000029.1 GCA_910585725.1 uncultured Dorea sp.
CCACGGAAAAAAGCCCAATTCTTTTTTAAAGAATCGGACTTTTTCAGTGCCCTCGCATAATCAAAGCTTTGCAGCTTTCAGCAGCATAACCATATCCCCAATAATTTCGATTAAATACGTATCCCATTTCCAGTGCTTCAAAATCACGCTTTCCCATATATACATTTCCAATCATTTTATGGGATTTTTTCAATTCAACAGCAATCATTTCATCTGTACCAATACGCCATTCAAGATTTTCTTTTGTTTCATCAAAGGTTTGCGGTTTATATGGTTCATATTTAACAACTTCCTCATCAGATAAATATTCAAATAAATCCTGAATATCTTCTTTTTTGTATCTTCTTAAAATTAACCTTTCAGTTTCTGCTATAATTATTTTGTTCTCCATGTCACACACTCCCTAAACTAAAATTCTCTTTTTTTAATTTTATCAATAACATTGTCTGTATAGAAATTGATAAAGAAATCAACAACCTAACAACAGTATTGATAGAAAATAAATCATATAAGTTTCCTACAAATAGGAAGTTGCACTTATGAATGTATCTTGTTTTTTATACGCAAACTTGCTTCTATGTGCATAATCCAATGTCTTGAAAATGGCATTTGTATTAACCCTCGAATATCTTTACCGCACCAATAATCAATAAGCCAAATTGCATTTTCATCATTACTTACAACATTTAATGATTTTAATTGTTCTTTTCTTTCTTCTGACACTTTCTTTCTCGTTTGTTCATAGGATAAACTATTGATTATCTTTTCGGTGCTATCCTTTACCTCAAAAATATATGAATAAAGTTCTTTCATATTAAGTTGTTTTGAAAAATCTGCAATCTGCCTTTTTACAAGTTCATTTCCTGTTGTAATTATAGGAGAATTGATACGTTCTTGATAATTGCCCGAAAAAAACACTTGCTCGTTTTCGCCTATTAATGTGTGTGCCACTATGTCTTCAATACGGAAAATATGCCAAAGTGAATATGCAATCGTTTTACTATGATAACCATCTGCATTTATGAATGGAATTGCGTCAAAATCTTCTCTGCTTAATTCCTTATTAAATGATGTTAAGGTATCCATTAATTGATTTCGCAAATTAAATAATGTTTCAATGCCTGCTTTATAGGTATCTTTCTTTTTGATTTGCGCTTGCATTGTTTTATTCAGTTCTGACCATATCTTATTCATAGTCAAGTATCCTCCAACAATTCTGAGTTGTCGCTGGCTCTATTATACAGCCTTAACTTGCTAAATGGAATATGCTTCCTGAAAAATTTTCGGGTGGCAAGTCCGCAAAGGGGCAGCTTTCCCTGTGATGATTGGAGCAGATTGAAAATCCACGAGAATCATCCGCTGTCCGCAGGACGCCTCTGGCAGCAACGGCGGCATGGCTCTTTAGCCTGATTTCCCCCTCCCGTTCGCTGTGTTTTGCGTTCCGGTAGCCTGGGCGGGAATGAATGACCCTGACCCGAAGAAGAGGGCGCAATGGGAAAGGATACCCTGGAAGAATGCAAAAGGAAATTCATATAGTGTTAAAAAAGTCAACTGTTACAGACAGGGATAAAAACGAATTGTTCTTGCGTGTGGGAAACTGTTTGCAAAGCATATTACTGCCCTTCGTTGTGAAAGAGCGGTTTTTCAGTAGATTGGCAGTCCATTATTTTGTATGTGTATCCCTTTGTATACTGTTGCAACTGTTAAGAGAGTAAACCGCAGCCTATTATGTAAGAAAATAGATATATTCGGATTAGTAGTATTATAATATATTTATCGGTCTATTGATTTTATATTTTCCTGACGGCGAAAGTTTGAGCGTTTTTTGAGATTTGTCTGTTACGATAAATATTATTTTAAATATTACGACAAATATTATGGGTTGCAAATGGAGATGATTGGATGAAACAAAGGATTCTTATTGTTGATGATGAACCAGGAATTATAGATATGATGGCAGGCTATTTTTCTTTTCAATACGAGGTGTTGACCGCTTCTGGTGGAGAGGAAGCGCTTCAGAAATTAGCGGGACAGCCTGATTTAATCCTGCTTGACATTAATATGCCGGACATAGACGGTTTGACCCTTTGCCGGAAAATTCGGGAGCTTATTACTTGTCCCATTCTTTTTTTGACGGCAAGGGTCGAATCTGCCGATAAAATCATCGGCTTTCAGGCAGGCGCGGACGATTACATCATTAAGCCCTTTGATCTGGACGAATTAGGAGCGAGAATTGCCGCGCATCTGCGAAGGGAGCAGCGCCATAGGAGTAAAGTGACGGTTCGTTTCTTTGGTGAACTGGCGATTGATTATTCAGCCCGGACCGTCACGGCGGCGGGTGAACCTGTCGCTTTATCAAAAAGGGAATTTGATATTGTGGAGTTGCTTTCGCTGAACGCCGGGCAGGTATTTGACCGGGAGCGGATTTATGAAACGGTGTGGGGGCTTGACGGCGAGGGCAGCAGTGATACCGTCATGGAACATGTCAGAAAAATCCGGGCGAAGCTGGCTGCGTGTACGCTTCACAGTTATATTGATACGGTTTGGGGGTGCGGTTATCGATGGAACGTTTGAAGAATATGGGGCTGAAGAAAACTTTTCTCGTCCTGTCGGTTTCCTGTGTCTTGGCGGCTCTCCTGCTGTTGGGCCTGGTCTTTATGGTATGCAATTCGATTATCAGCGACTTTCCTTCCGGCGGAATAGAAATTCTGGCAGACGGTTCAGTCGTTAAGATGGAAACGCCCACTAAATCCCAGAAAAATATATTGTCCATGCTTGGTATTATTCAAATTGTGTCCTGCATCGTTTTCCCTATGGGCGGACTGGCTCTATCCGGCATTTTTTATTACCATATTAAATTGAAACAGCCGATTTCCACACTGCGGAATGGAATTTTACGAATTCAGAACCACGACCTTGACTTTGTTATGCCGGTTCGTTCTGATGATGAATTAGGTCAGCTTTGCGCCGCCTTTGACACCATGCGTAAAGAACTTCTAAAATCAAATCAGGAACTATGGCGGCAGGCAGAAGAGCGCAAAAGACTAAACGCCGCCTTTTCCCATGATTTACGCAATCCGATCACTGTCTTAAAGGGGACGGTAAAATTGCTGCGTCGGGGCACGGCAGACGAACAGGCCGTTGACAGATTGGAAAGCTACACATTACGGATTGAACAGTATGTAGAAGCTATGAGCAGCATTCAGAGATTAGAACAAATGCCGGTGCGGATAAACGAATGCTCCTGTTCTCTATTACATTCTGAGTTAGAAGAAACGGCAAAAATTCTTGCAGGAGCGCTAAAACTGTCTTTTTCCATACCTGATGATGGAACAATACTATTAGATCATGGATTGTTTCTAACCGTTGCAGAAAATCTGATTGGAAATGCGGCTCGTTTTGCAAAAAGTAAAATCACAATTCTTCTGGAACAGAAAGGAAGCTTTCTGCATTTATCAGTTACAGACGATGGTTCAGGTTATCCTGCGGAGTTAATACAGAGCGGTCCGAAACCGTTTGGAAAAATGAAGGAAGACTCCGCGCACTTTGGTATGGGACTATACAGCAGCCAGATACTTTGCCTGAAACATGGAGGAACGCTTACACTGGAAAACAGAAAGGATTGTGGCGCGACGGCTTCTGCTTCTTTCCAAATAAAACAGAAATCTTGAGGGATTTTTGAGATTTCTGTTTTACACTCTTCTCATATTACAAATGAGGAGAGTGTTTTTTATGAACATTCTTCTCATAATTACAAACAAGGAGAGTGCTTTTTATGAACATTGAAGCAAAGGAACTATCAAAAATTTACGGCAGCGGCGAGAGCCGTGTCGTTGCGCTGGATAAAGTCAGCCTTGAAATTGCATCCAACGATTTTATCTCTATTATGGGGCCGTCCGGCAGCGGCAAGAGTACCTTACTTCACCTGCTGTCCGGGCTGGATAAGCCGTCTTCCGGCAGCCTGTTATACGATGGAAAAGACATCTATCGTTTTAATGACAAAGAACTGTCCGCATTTCGCCGTCAGCGTATAGGATTTATCTTTCAGCAATTCAATCTGATTCCTGTGCTGACCGCAAAAGAAAACATTATTATGCCCTTGCTTCTGGACAAAAAGCAGCCGGACGAAGCATATCTAAATCAGCTTACGGATTTGCTGGGTATTCGTGAACGGCTGACGCATCTGCCTCATGAACTTTCCGGCGGCCAGCAGCAGCGTGCAGCGATTGCCCGAGCCCTGATTGCAAAACCAGATATTATTTTTGCTGACGAACCCACTGGAAATCTGGACAGTAAGAGCGGCGGAGAGGTGATGGAAATGCTGCAAAATATATGGAAGAATATGAAAAAAACGCTCGTAATCATTACTCACGACAGCCGCATTGCAAAAATGGCAGATCGGCAATTTGTAATTGTGGACGGTGTTCTTTCGGAGGTGACAACAAGATGAAATCATATTTAGCTCTTGCATGGAAAGAACTGAAAGCGCAGAAGATCACTGGGATTCTGATCTTGGCCGCGGTTATCATGTCCACAATTATGACAACAGTGGTGGGTCAGTCTATCGGTATACTGCAGTCTATGCGTATCAGTCAGGCGGCGGGTCTGAACGGAAACCGTTATGCGTCCTTTCATCAGCTTGGCAAGGAACAGAGACAAAATCTGCATGAAGATGATCGCTTATATGATGTAGGGGATATTATTTTTCTCGGCAGCACGCCCTTAGGCAACAGTAGTTTGTCTTTATATCTTCGTGAATATCACGATAACGCGTTATCTATGTATCCGGCCATCGGGAACGTAAAAGAGGGGCGGTTACCGGAAGAAGCGAATGAGATCGCCCTGTCGAAAGATGCGCTTCAATATCTTGGATTGAACGATTCCGTTGGGAATACCGTTTCCCTGGATTTGCGTGTGTCCGCTATGGACGGATCGCTGCCGGAGTTAGAGTATTCTGCCGATTTTGTATTGACCGGTATTCTGGAAAGCAGCTATATCGGCTATGCATCGGGTATGGTTGGGGGGATTGTCGGAGAGGGAGCCGCAGAAGAACTGCTGCCGGAAGAATATCTGCTTTATTCCACTGATTTTAAGACTTATGACAAGCAGAATTTTCAAAGCATCGTTTACGATCTCGCGGAAGATTTGAATGTGGATGAACGGTATATCCAGTATAACTGGGTCATGCTTGACGCTATCGGTATTTCCTATGATAAAGCGGCAGAGGGCGATACCGGCACAGGATTTTCGTTTATGACTGCGGCGTGTATTTTGGTGGGCGTGCTGGTTTTGATGGCGGCCGGGCTGGTAATCTACAACATTCTGAAAATCTCTGTCACAAAACGCATCAAAGAATACGGAACGCTTCGTGCCATTGGCGGAGAGCGGGGGCAAATCTATCGTTTGGTTTCTTTGCAGCTCTTGATTCTCTGCGGAGCCGGTATTCCTGTCGGACTGCTGCTCGGTACTTTATCGGCAAAAGGCGTATTGATTGCGGCTGCGGGGATTCTCAATCCTGATCTGTTCATGGCAGACAGCAATTCCGAATTGAACTTTGCGATCAATGCCGCCAGTTCGGTAAAACTGCCGATGCTCTTTGCCAGTATTGCAGTAACACTGCTGTTTGCTCTGCTGGCTGCTTTTCCTGCCGCCCGGTACGCATCCCGTGTATCTCCGACGGTCGCTATGTCGGGGCAAACCGTAAAAGTCAGACGCAGGGTAAAAAGAAATCGCAAAATCCGTAACTTTGAAGCCTATTATGCAAGGCTCAACTTAAAACGCGGGCGTGGCAGAACAGCAGTTACCATTCTGTCTTTGGTTATGAGTATTACCGTATTCGTCGCCTTGCAGAGCTTTACAGGGCTGCTTGATACCAGCAGTTCCGTTCAGGATATGTATTCCGGCGATTATGCGGTTACAAACGAAACCGTTGGCATCCCGGCGGAAGCCGTAAAAAGACTGGCGGAAAACGATGCGGTAGAAAGTGTTTCTTCTACTCGGCTGTCTGTATTTATGCCGGGCGCCGGCGATATGCCGCCCTTTGAAACGGATCTTTCTGTACAGAGCCATGAAACATTGCAGCTTGTAAATGTGGATGAAGCACGATTACAAACCTATGCTCCTAATCTGTCTGATCAGGATAAACAGGCTTTAAACGATGGAACAGGCTGCCTTGTAAAAAATCCCATTGCCTTTTCTTATGGAGACACGGATGTTCAGCAGACTAATCTTGCCGTGGGAGATACCATACGACTGGAAGGCAAAACGCTTTGTGTATTAGGAGTGATCGATTCGGCGGTCATGATCAATAATGAAGGTTTTACGAATGGCGTTCAACTTATCGTGAATGATGAAATATACTGTTCACTGCTCGGAAAAGACAGTTATTCAGAAGTCTATCCGACATTACAGGATAACGCCGATACAGATACCTTTGAAAACTGGCTGGAAGGCTGGTGCAGCGAATATCCGGGAACACATTGGCTTTCCTATCTCCAAAGCAGCAATGAGTTGATAGAAAGTTTTGAACAGATCAAAATGCTGTGCTGGGTGCTTATCGTCTTTATCGGTATTATTGGCATCCTGAACATCATTAACACCGTCTACAGCAATATCCATACTCGTGTGGGTGAAATCGGGATGCAGCGGGCTATTGGAATGAGTGTCGCCGGCCTTTATAAAACATTTCTGTGGGAGGGCGCTTATTACGGTATCTTTGCGTCAGTGATCGGGGCAGTATCAGGGTATATCTGCTGTATCTTTATCGGGGCGGCGCAGACAGACGCTTTACAGCTTGTCGCTGTTCCGGCTGCGGCGATTGCCGAAGCCGCGGTCATTTCTATTGCGGCCTGCCTGCTTGCAACGGCAATTCCGCTGCGTTCTATTGCAAGGATGAATATTGTGGATTCTATTGAAACTGTTGAATAATTTCCCTGTCCGCGGCGAAAGAAGTGAAGAAACATGCCGGAAAGATGTATGAGGGAGCTGAACCGAACACAGATCAGGAAATGGAAGCAGGCGAGAAAACAGAGGAACCTGTTAAGTATTAATAATACTTGTGCCGGACCGGACCGTAAAATATGCTATAATGTGAGAAATGCAAGTTATATTTCTATATAAGGGAGGGCCATTTTTTATGGAAGTAAGGTTTATAACAAATAATTATGCAAATTCGTACAATAATAAAAGAGTCAGGGCCGGAAAATCATATAACGGACTGGATATTTTAGGTTCATCATCACCGGAAGAAGTGAAAGACGCCTGGAATAAAGCGGAGAAGACAAGCGGCGTGAATGGGTATGGGATGAATTCTGAGGGGAAGCTAACCCAGTTGACAACCTTATTTGCGATGTCACTGGAGAGCAGGTATAACGGCGGCGGACAGGATATCCTGGGAAATACTGTATATTCGGCGAAGGTAACGGTTCAAAAAGCGCTTGACAGATTGGGAATCCCTCAAAATAATGAGGAGAAAAAAGAGAAAAATTTTTATGAAACTTTTTTGCGGTATTTAGCTTAAGGCAGCATAAAACGTATGTAGGATTAGAATAAGTTAAATTTCAGGAGGTAGATATTAAATGAACGATATTTTCTGTAAAAGCTATTTTTCTGCAGCGGATCAATCAAGCTACCAGGCGGCGAACAGAAGCAGAAAAAACAGCTCTAACGATATGTTCAAGACTCAAATAATCGGTAATGCGGTTTATATTGAACAGACGTCTGTCGGAAAGGGACTCAGTTGGGACGATATAAAGAAAATACCGAGTAAGTATCCTTTAAAAGACGGTAACTCAATTTCAGTTTATCATAGCATAGGCAACAGCGTGTATAAATTTTTTCATGCCGCCGAATCTACGGAAGACAATCCTGTCTTGATCGCAAGAGGCGTGGATTTTCACGGAACATATTTTGAAGAAAAGATCAACGTGAAACAAATCAATCCATATAATACAAGCACCCTTGAATTGCAGGCGTTGTCACATATCATGCCGGGAGAATATAAAGTGGCGAGTAATCCTTACGACTGTATGCAGGGACAGGAAAAGGATCTTCGGGAAAGATTCAATTTCGTTGCCGGGGCCCGGACTCTGATCAATGCATGGAAAAGAATCGGCCATGCAGGGCAGGCGGCGCAATGGAAAGATGATCTTGATTTCCTGCGTGGTTATACAGAGAATACTGCCGAAGCAGGGGGCGCCGGGGATGAACACAAAGTAGACGAGGCTCTTTTTGAAGGTATTTCCGAGGGATATAAGAGGAATATGGAATTATTCTGCGATGCCGCAAGGGAGCGGCTGGCGGCCAGTATGGCGAAAAGATATTCGGAAGATCTTCTGAGTTTTTTTAAGAAATGAAAAGAAAGGCAGAACCGCTTAGATACCTTTCTTTTCAATACTGAGGTTATTGAGGTTTACAATAATGTTTTTGTAATTCGTATATTTTTTGCCGTATCAGCTCTGCTAGTTCCGCCGGTTCCAATACAGTGGCGTTGTTGCCGAACGGGAGGATATAATCGGCCGTCCATTCTAAAGCGGCGCGGTTTATTTTCATATCAATGATGCCGCCTCCTGTCGGTAATGTTTTTAATCCGTTTGCAAGTAAACATTCACTTTCACAGCGTTTAACGCCTACATCCGTCAGTTGAATTTTCAGGCGGTAATCATTCTGGACTTCTGTGTTTTCAAGATATTCCAGAATAGACGCAGGGATAGGATATTTTCCTTTTGGATAGGAGATTTCTTCTAAGATTTCCTTGATACGGTCAACCCGGAATACTCTGATTTGTTTTGCCGCGGTACAATAGGCGGGACAGTACCATAACCCGTTCATAGCATATAAGCCGATGGGTATAATTGTACGCGTACTTTCAGAATTTGCCGAGGAATACCGTATTGTTGCGGCATGATTTTTTATGGCGATAAGAAACATGGATTTAAGCAGCGGCGAATCACGATGCCTGTCCGGAATCCAAAATACAATTTTGTCTTGGAGCTGCGAGATACTGTTTTGTATATCTAATGGCAGACAATTCAGAAATTTTTTCAACACGGATATGGTTTCCTGTTCAAAAGGCAGGTCACGATAAAATTGCAGGGCCTGGCAGGCAAAGAAGATGGCTTTTGCTTCGTTTTCTGAAAAGGCAATAGGCGGCAAAATACGTTCTTTTAAGATATGATATCCACCCGCCGCTCCGACTTCAGAATAAAGAGGGAATCCGGCTTGTTCTAATTCTTGCAGATCCCGAAGTATAGTTCTTTTTGATACGGAAAATTCATCCGCTAATTCGCCGACTGTAAAATTCCTTTTTGCATTTATTGTTATCATCATTTCAATTAACCGTTCTGCTTTTGACATTTTCAAACCTCTTTCTAAATGGTGACATCTTTTGTCACCATTCTATGATAAACTATTTATGTTTCAAATGCAATACGGCGCTTTGCTTCCGGAAAAATCATAAAATGTAGAGGAGAATATCGAATGGAAAAAATAATGTATATGATGATGATTGAAAAAAGCAAGACTTATAACAGAATGACAAAACAGGTCGTTATGGATCATGTCGAGAATATAAGAAAGCTGGATGACGAGGGGAAGCTGGAAATCTGCGGTGTCTTTAAAGGGTATCCGGGAATGGCAGGTATGTATATCCTGAAAACAGAAAGCCGTGAAGAAGCAGAGGAGATTTGTAAGACAGAGCCGTTGGTTATGGGGGGATATGCAACCTATAAATTAGTCGGTTTACAGATTGCAAATCGGGAGAATAATTATTTGCTGTAATTGTTGTAAAGGATAACACGAGAGCCGGGGCGGCATAAGGAATTATATATCAGGAGAACGCTTTATATCAAAACTGCGAATACAGAAGCGCCCAGGACGGTCATAAGGCCGGCTACGGCTATGGCGAGGCTGCTCATGGCGCCTTCGATTTCGCCCATCTCCATCGCTTTTGCCGTGCCGATTGCATGAGAAGCAGTTCCGATTGCGAGTCCTTTTGCAACAGGATCACAGATACGGAATATTTTACAGATAAATTCTGCGGTTACATTGCCAAAGATCCCCGTGATAATAATGACGGCGACGGTTATCGTCTGGATACCGCCAAGTTCCTCGGAGACGCCCATTCCGATCGCGGTGGTGATGGACTTGGGCAGCAGCGTCACATATTGTTCATGGTTCAGAGAAAATAATTTTGCCAGCAGGAAGACGCTTGCAAGGCTTGCAAGCACTCCGGCGGTAATCCCTCCGGCTACGGCTTTCAGATTCTTCTTAAGAAGCTCCATCTGCTGGTAGAGAGGGACTGCCAGGCATACGGTGGCAGGGGTCAGCAGATAGCTTATATATTTGGCGCTTTCGTGGTAGCGGCTGTATTCTATTTTCATGAACGTCAGCGTAAGCATAACTGCCGCGGTCGCGATCAGCAGGGGATTGAAGAGCGCCAGCTTGAATCTTCTCTTTAATAATGCGCCGGCTTCATATGCCGCGAGGCTTAACACGGCGCCGAAAAATACAGAATCAATCAGAAATTCTTTCATCATTGTCTTTATCTCCATCTCCATTTTTCTTATCTTTCTGAATCATTTTCTGTGTAACCTGTCCTGTTACCGCCATCACAATGACAGTAGAAATAAGGGTGATCACAATAAAAGGAATCCAGACGGGCCTTAAGAAGGGCCATGAGTCAAGAAGTCCTACTGCGGCAGGTATGAACATGACCGGCATGATCTCGATCAGAAATCCGGCGGTCTCTTTGACCTGATTTAGTTTGATGATCCCTGTACATAATGCCGAAAGCATGAGAACCAGACCATAGACGCTGGCAGGAATCGGAAGAGGTATTATCACATGCAGCAGTTCGCCCAGGAATGAGACGAACAGGATAATGCAGAATTGTCTTAAGTATAACATAATTATTTCATCTCCTGACTGGTACACAATTCGTAGTACGTGTAAATCATAGAATACAAATATTATGATGTCAAGAAAAAGTAAAATGAAGTTATTTTTTTCATTGTCTTTTATATATAGAATTGTTATACTTACGGTATATCAGAGAGAGCGTAAGATTTGAAGAAGGAATTGAGGAATGGATAAGTATAAGTTATTGATTGTAGAAGATGATACTGATCTGAGAGAAGGTTTATCCTTCTCTTTTTCAGGCGACGGATATGAGGTGACAGAGACGGGGACGAAGAGAGACGGATTAAGGGAGATTGGAAAAGGCTGCTATGATATCGTTATTTTGGACTGTAACCTGCCGGACGGAACCGGCTTTGAACTTTGCAGAGAGGCGCGTGCCTGCAGCGATATTCCGATACTTATGCTGACCGCCCGTGATACAGAGATGGACGAGATCAAGGCTCTGGAATTAGGGGTAAATGATTATGTATCAAAACCATTTTCCCTGGGGGTGTTAAAGGCGAGGATAAAAAGAATCCTCAAGGAAAGGCAGGGAGCTGAAAAGATCACGTCCGGCGTCTTATCTATAGACCCGGGTATGTGTAAAGTATATAAGCGAGGAGAAGAGATTCAGCTCAGCAGACTGGAGTATCGTCTGCTTCTGTATTTGGTTGAAAATAAGAACCACATTCTTTCAAAAGAACAGATCTTAGAGAAGATATGGGACAGTGACGGGAAATATGTGGATAACAATACGGTATCAGTCAATATCAGCAGACTCCGTACCAGGATAGAGGACGATGCGTCCAAGCCCATATGGATCAGAACCGTACATGGAATCGGATATATCTGGAAAGAATAGGAAAAGAATAGCATAAGGATTCAAATCATGTGGAGTATAATAATTTTAGCGGCGCTTTTGTGTCTGTCGGCTGGTTATGGTATTTATCAAAAGAGAAGGATTTACCGTGTGATCGATCGTCTGCTGGACAATGTATTAAGCCGGGAGGCGGTCGTATATTCTGATGTGGAGGAAGGGGAATACTCTGCCCTTATCAGTAAGATCAGGCAGATACAGGAGGTACTTGGAAGCCATGTTCAGAGCGCCGAGAAGGAAAAAGAGCAGGTGAAAAGTCTGGTGTCCAATATGTCTCATCAGCTGAAGACGCCTATTGCAAATATTTCGCTTTATGCGGAGATCTTGGGAAAAGAGGAGATTGAACCAAAGCGAAGGGCGGAATTCGCCGATAAGGTGCGGACACAGGCGGAGAAACTGAACTGGATCGTGGAATCTCTGTCTAAGATGGTGAAACTGGAACAGAATATCGACGGATTTGAAGTTGAAGATACGAAGATCAGGCAGACTATTTTAGATGCGGTCGATATGATTTATGACAAACTGGAGAAAAAGGATATCCGCCTTACCATGGAGCCGTTTGAGGATATGCAGTTATATCACAACCGAAGGTGGACGGCAGAAGTGTTTGTTAACCTGTTGGAAAATGCCGTCAAATATACAGAAAAAGACGGTTCGATATCCATTCGCGTCCGCCCCTGTGAATTATATACGGAGATTCAGATTGCAGATAACGGAAGGGGAATCCGCCGGGAAGAACTGACAGATATCTTCAGACGATTTTACAGAAGTCCGGAGGTGGAGAATGTGGAAGGTTCCGGCATCGGTCTGTATCTGTCCAATCTGATCCTGGAAAAGGAAAAAGGATATATCACGGCTGCTTCTGAGTACGGAGAAGGCAGTTGTTTCTCTGTGTTCTTACGAAACAAGCAAGAATAATTAGGAACTATGTACGTTCGCAATTATTGCGCAATACATAAGAGTTCTGATTAAGATTGATTTTAGGGGGAGGGTGGAAAATGACGGAAATATATTATATTGAAGATGATGAAGATATCGCAATGACGGTAAAGGAATATCTGAGCCGGAAAGGGTATGCAGTTTATATATTCAAGACGTTGGAAAACGGAAAGAAAGCGTTGGAGCGCCATATCCCGAACATTGCGCTGATCGACTGGAATATGCCGGACGGCGAAGGGAAGAATCTTTGCAGATGGATACGCTCAAAATGGAAGGAATTGCCGGTTATTTTTCTGACTGTCCGGAACGATAGCCATGATATTATTTCCGGCTTTGAATATGGAGCGGATGACTATGTGACAAAACCTTTTGAATTAGAGGTTCTGTGTTCCCGTATCCGCGCACTGCTGCGCAGGGCAGGAAATGTGCAGAACCAGTATCTTTCCTGCGGTTCTATCTCAATTGATAAAAACAAAGCGGCGGTATTTTGCGGTGAAGAAGAAATAACGGTCAGTCAGACAGAATACCGGCTTTTGGAGCTTTTGATAGAAAATAAGGGGAAGACCGTCGCAAGAGAGCGGCTGCTTACTCAAATCTGGGACAATAATGGAAATTATGTCAATGATAATACGCTGACCGTGACGATGAAAAGGCTTAGAGAAAAACTCCGTCATCCGTCCTGCTTAAAAACAATACGGAGCTTTGGCTATCGTATGGAGGATGAGATATGAGCAGAAAATCAAATATGAAAATGACGGTTCTGTTTGTACTGTCGGCCAGTCTGATTGCAGCGGCGGTAACCGCATACCTTCTTACCTTATATTACCGCCGCGTATGTTTTCATATACTGGGAGGATTTTGCGAAGGTATTATTAATCAAAATCCAGATTCCGGAAAGGTTGTCCTGGAGTTATTGAAAACACAGAATTTCCGTATGACAGGCGAAAATATATTATCCAACTTCGGTTATGAACCGTCAAATATAGGAATTACGGGCGCGGCAGTTCTTTGGATTGCTTTTTCAGGTTTTGGAGCAGGCAGCATACTGTTCCTTTTCTCTTTCTGGTATTTGCACAAGAGGTTCTCCGACCGTATTCAGGCGCTTACGGATTATTTGGGAAAAATAAATACAGGCGGTCATGGGTTGGTCCTTGACTCCTGCGAAGACGAATTCTCCAGACTGCAGGATGAAATATATAAAACGGTGACGGCCCTTTACCAGACAAGGGCCGCGGCAATAACGGCGCGGAATAATTTTGCAGAAAACCTGTCCAATATCGCGCATCAGCTTAAGACGCCCATTACGTCGATTTCTTTAACTGTCCAGATGGCGAAAGAACGTCTGAGAGACGCCCGCACCGTGAAAACGCCGCAAGGGTATAATTCTAAGGCGTGTAATATGCACGCCGATATTAGGAATATAGAACGGCAGATAAGCAGGCTTGCGCATTTAGAAGAAGCGTTGTTGATATTGTCCCGCATTGATGCCGGGACACTTACGTTGGAAAGGAAACCGACAGATGTTTTTACCGTCCTTTCTCTGGCGGCGGATAATTTATATGAGTTATTCGCAAAGAAGAGAGTTCTGATCGATGTTCCGGAAATGGGGGAGACAGATATCTTTGCAGACTTGGACTGGACGATGGAAGCGCTCATGAATTTGATGAAAAACTGTATGGAAGCGGCAGAAGCAGACACTACAGTTCATTGTTCCTATGAAAAAAATCCGCTCTATGTGCAGATACGGATATGGGACGAGGGGGAAGGATTCTCAAAAGAGGATCTGCCCCATTTGTTTGAACGATTCTACCGTGGGAAAAAAGCAAAATATACTGGAATCGGAATAGGTCTTTCACTCTCAAAGGCAATCATAGAAATGCAGAACGGAATCATCCGCGCGTTCAATCTTCCGGATGGCGGAGCTTGTTTTGAGATTCGTTTTTATACTTCATGAAAATTATGGCCGGCAAATATGTAGTAAGAGCCCCGGGCAGTCACTGAGATGTCACTTTCATTTGTTATAATACTTGATTATAGAAAGCTTTGATGAATTTCCTGCTTTATATCAAAGTGCAGGGAATAACAAACAGGAGGATTTGACAATATGGAAATACTGAGATGTAACAATATCGAAAAAGTATTCGGAAAAGGTGAGAACCAGGTTACTGCATTAAACGGAATTGATCTATCCGTTGAAACAGGGGAATTTGCTGCAATCATCGGGGCGTCCGGCTCTGGAAAATCAACGCTCCTGCATATTCTGGGCAGCGTGGACAAGCCTACCCGCGGTACTGTAACAGTGGACGGCGTTGACATCGGCAAATTGAACGCTGCGGATTCTGCAATTTTCAGAAGAAGGAAGGTTGGCTTAGTCTATCAATTCTATAACCTGATTCCCACTCTTACAGTGGAAAAAAATATCCTTATGCCTATGCTTCTCGATAAGAGAAAGCCGGATGAAGATTATTTTAAAATGATCGTAAAGACATTAGGAATAGCAGATAAACTGGAAAGCCTGCCAAGCCAGTTGTCCGGTGGGCAGCAGCAGCGGGTCGCGATCGCAAGATCGTTGATTTACCGCCCCGCCATTCTGCTTGCCGACGAACCGACAGGCAATCTTGACCAGAAAAATTCAAAGGAAATTATTGATCTTTTAAAGCTGTCGAACCGAAATTTAAATCAGACGATAATTCTTATCACCCATGATGAAAAAATTGCGTTGGAAGCCGACCGGATCGTGACCATCGAAGACGGCAGAATAATCAAAGACGATTACTATAATTCTGCCGAAAGACATAAAGGCATTCCGGCGGAAAAGCGGAGGTGATCAGAATGTGGAAAGATTATTCCAGGAGTTATATTAAAAATAACCCGGCGTCCGGCATATCGATTATGGCGGCGGCCCTGATTGCTTCGATGTTCTTGTCCTTGCTATGCAGCATAGCCTACAATTTCTGGATATATGAGGTAGAGCGGATCATTTTGGAGGAGGGCGGCTGGCAGGGACGTATTGTCTGTGATAAATTTGATGCGGAGGATTTGTCTTTGACGCGTCAGTTTGCGAATGTAGAAAAAGCGGTTATCAATGAAGAATTATCAGAACGGGATGAAATTGTGGTTGATATTTATTTCCGGAACGCCGGAAACATTTATCATGATATGCCGTTAATTTCAGAACAGCTTGGATTGGAGGAAGATTCCGTCCGATACCATTCGCTGCTTTTATCCCGATATCTTATACACGACCCGGAGGATGAGACGCCGCCTATGCTTTTGACATTGTATCTGGCGATACTAACGATTACGGCGCTGTCATTAATCCTGATTATTCGGGGTTCCTTTGAAATGTCAATGAACGCCAGAATCCATCAATTCGGCATTTTTTCAAGTATTGGGGCTACGCCGAAGCAAGTCAGAAACTGCCTGCTGCAAGAAGCGGCGGTCTTAAGCGCGGCGCCGGTGATACTCGGCGGTTTATTAGGAACTTTTATAAGTTATGGATTGATTGAGACGATCAACATCTTTTCCGCCGATGTAACAGAACGCCATGAGGCCGTCTTTCATTACAGTCCGTCCGTCTTTGGAGCTGCTATCGTGGTTTCCCTTCTGACGGTGCTTTTCTCGGCGTGGATACCTGCAAGGAAATTAAGCAGGATGACGCCGCTTGAAGCAATCCAAAATACAGGCGGCTTACTATTAAAGAAAAGGAAACATTCCAGGATTTTATCTGCGTTGCTTGGCATAAAAGGCGAACTTGCAGGAAACGCATTGAAGGCTCAGAGGAAACATTTAAGGATAGCTACATTATCGCTGCTGCTGTCTTTTTTGGGATTTTCAATCATGCTTTCATTCACTGTTCTTGCTGATATCAGCACCAGATACACTTATTTTGAGCGGTATCAGGATGCGTGGGATATTATGATAACCTTAAAGGACACAGAGATATCAGATTTCAGCTTAACAGATGAATTACGGGATATTTCCGATATACAAGACGCCGCGGTATATCAAAAGGCGGAAGCAATGACATTCCTGCCGGAAAGACTGCAGAGCGATGAACTGTCGTCTCTTGGCGGGCTTAAGACGGTTGCGGGAACGCCGAAGGCAGACGGGCAGTTTCAGGTATCTGTGCCGATTGTTGTTTTGGATGATACGAGCTTTTTAAACTTCTGTTCACAGATTGGGATTACGCCGGGGCTTGACGGCGCAATCGTACTAAATCAGATTTGGGATAGCGTAAACAGCAATTTCCGCTATAAAAAATATGTTCCTTTTGTGAAGGAAGATAATCCGGCGACAATGCTTTATAAAAACGGCAAAAGTGCAGAAATCCCTGTTTTATCTTATGCGCAGGAAGTCCCCGTGCTGAGGGAGGAATACGAAAATTATGCCCTCGTACATTTTATCCCGCTTACCATGTGGAATAAAACTTTAAGAGAGATATGTGAAGCTGAATCCGACAGCTATATTCGTATCCTTTCAGCCGCAGCCGAAAGCCCTGCCGGTTTGGACAGTCTGGAGAAAGAGGCCGTGGAGCTTGTAAGGGAATATAAAACTGAAAGTGAAAACCGCATCTGGGAAAGGCTTTCAAACGATCAATTAATATATGGAATGAAAGTGATTTTTGGGGCGTTCTGTGTATTGCTCGCCATTATCGGCATTACGAATGTATTCTTGAATACATCAGGTTTTCTCCGCCAGAGGAGACGGGAATTCGCGAGATATATGTCTATTGGACTAACCCCGCGGGAAATGCGGCAGATGCTTTGTATTGAAGCGTTTGCGACAGCAGGAAAACCACTGTTGATTACGATACCCATTACCGTGTTGTTTGTACAGTTTGCTGTGACTGCAAGTTATCTGGATCCGATGGAGTTCTGGGCTGAAGCTCCGATCCTGCCCGTTCTGATATTTGTGGCGGCTGTCGCGCTGTTTGTTGCACTTGCCTACTATATTGGGGGGAAGCGTCTTTTACAGAGTGATTTGAATGAAACGTTAAGAAACGATACACTACGCTAGTGCACCGGCAGTCATTCCTTACAAAACTGTAAGAACTGATTATTTGTCTGTAAAGAAATTGCAAGATACGGCGGTTATACTTTGTATCTGTAAAGCAACGTAGCAAGTAAAAGGAGCGATGACGGATGAGTATATTAGAATTACGGCATGTTGGAAAAACATACGGAGAGAAGGAAAATCAGGTAAACGCATTGCGGGATATCAGTCTTCAGGTAGAGGAAGGAGAATTTGCAGCCATCGTAGGCACGTCTGGTTCAGGTAAGTCCACCCTGCTTAATCTGATGGGCGGTCTGGACAACCCGACGAAGGGAGAGATTTTCATCAAAAACAGGGAAATCGGAGCGCTGTCAAGGAAGGAGCTTACTATTTTCCGCAGAAGAAATATCGGCTTTGTGTTTCAGAATTACAGCCTGATGCCGGTACTGAACGTCTATGATAACGTGGCTCTGCCGGTAACGTTTGACAGGGGAAAGCATATCAATCGGAAATATATAGAGGAGCTGTTACGGGAACTGGGTATCTGGGAGAAACGTATGAAATACCCGAATGAATTGTCCGGAGGGCAGCAGCAGAGAGTAGCGATCGCGAGGGCGCTTGTGAACAAGCCCCATGTGCTGCTTTGCGACGAGCCTACCGGCAATCTGGATTCGTCCACCACCATCGAGGTGATGGGATTATTAAAGGCAAGCTGCAGGAAGTATCAACAGACGATTCTCATGGTAACGCACAACGAGGCCATAGCACAGACCTGCGACAGGGTGATTCATATTGAAGACGGGCGTATCGTCACAGGAAAGAGAATCTTTCCGGCAAAAGGCGGTGATGAGGAATGTTAAAGCTGGCATGGAAATATATGCGGTATTATAAAAGCCAGACCCTGGCAATCTTTGCAAGTATCATATTAACCGCGTCTTTGTTATCGGGAATCAGTTCGCTGATCTACAGCAGCCAGAAGAGCGATCTGGCGAATAACAAGACTATTTACGGAGACTGGCACTATTATGTAGAGACGGACAGGGAGATGTATGAGTCCGTGCAAAGCGGCGAGCAGAGAGACGATTATCTTCTGGAGCGGTGCGGCAGGATGGAGATCAGAGACGTGGCTGCGGAAGAGTTTTTGATCTGTTTTATCCATGCGGACGAGGCTTACCGGCAGATGACGCACAGAGATTTGCTGGAGGGCGCGCTGCCGGAGAAGGAGGACGAAATCGCGGCAGACGGATTTGTGTTAAGCAATCTTGGTTTTTCCGGTAATCTTGGCGATTCCCTCCGGATTGGCGAGAAGGATTATATCGTGACAGGAATCCTGAAAAGCGAGTGGGATGCAAGTTCAGGCGAGATGGAAGTCTTTGTAAGCGATTCTTTTACAGGACGGGGAAGCCAGACGTTTCTGTACCTGGGATTCGATGAAGAAGAGAAGTTATATAGACAGTTGGATGCTTTTCTGAGAGAACATGAGATCTCTTCCGATGCTGTCGTGAATAACGGAGAAGTGACTCGGTATCTTGGCGGAGAAGAACCTGCCGGTATCTATGAAACCGTAAAATTTGGTCTTACAGAAGAAGAAGGAAACTTCACTTACATCGTCCTGAAATTACAGAGCGACTATAACCTGGCTTATAACGGAATGATATTTTTGCTGTGTCTGTTCAGTCTGTTCGTAATATACAGCGTATTTAGCATTTCCGTGTCAAAGAGGACTTCCGAGTATGGGATACTTAAGACCTTAGGGATCAGCGAGGAGCAGATCGCGGGGACGTTGATTCTGGAGCTGTGGACGATGTTTCTTACAGGATACCCCTTCGGATGCTTCCTGGGAAACGGTATTTTAAGCCTTGTATATCAGAAATTCAGCGGTGTATTTGGCGGTAAGAGTACGAAAGCGGCGGAAAAGGTTCTGTCCGCGGCAGATCAGACATTGGCGGAGGGAGTAAACGCAGCGAGGTTCTGCCTGTCATGGGCAGCGATGATATTTGGCTTTGTGTTTCTGATGATCTCTCTTGCGGTTGTAGCGTTGATGGTTGTCCGTTCGCTTAGGAAACAATCTTTAAGAGAGGTGATGAGCGGAGACACTTCATTTACAAAAAGAAGGAAAATATATGCGCTGCGTCCGGTCAATATGGCGGGAGTGGTAGTACGCAAATTCATGTTTTCCAACAAAAGGAAAGTGATCGGAATCCTGCTGTCCTTATCGGTGGGCGAATGCATCTTCTTATGTACGACTTACATGGTAGAGAATCTGAAGATTCATGCGGAGCTTTCGCTGAAATCGGACGACGGGCTTGGCTCTGAATACCGTGTTTCCCTGAAATCCAATTCTCTGCGGGACACGATTCCGGAAACGACGGCGGATAAGATCAAGAATATGCCGGGAACAAAGGGGGTATATGCCACAAAATTTACATTCGGGGAAGTGAATCATATTGAAGAGTTAGAGTGGGATACCTTTTTTGATTACCAGAATACAGACGATTATTTTGTCAGGCGGTACGGAGGAATCTGCCTGCCGCAGGAAGACGGCACATACAAGATCAAATATGACGTATATGGTTATGAAGATGAACTGCTGGACCAGCTCGATGAATTTGCCCTGGAGGGCAGTGTTGATTCGGAAACACTCAAAACAGAAAATAAGATTATTGCGGTTGCCAACATGGACGGACAGGGGAATTATTATTTTTATGGCAAAAAGCCGGGAGATACGATTACTTTGCGTGTTCCAGAAATGGATCATTACACGGATGAATTATTGAAGTTCCAAAGCAGCGAAGAAGATTATATAGAAAAAGAATTTGAGATTGCAGCGATTGTAAGCCGTTCGCTGGCGCGGGAGGAGGGATTCCTGCAAGAGGGATTCTATAAAGATGCATTAATGCCTGGTTTGATCATGACGAATGAACAGATGGAAGAAAACTTCGGCATCGTCAATTATAGCTTTATCAATGCTTCGCCGGCGGAAGATGCGGATACAGAAAAAGTAAGCAATCAGATATTGCAGGTCATCCGTGATGTTCCGAAAGCGGTGCTGGCGGATTACAGCGCTGCGATTGAGACGCAGAAGAACTATCTGAGACAACAGCAGATCTTCTTTTCCAGTATCGCAGTGATACTTTTTGTGATCAGTCTGTTCCACATTGCGAACAGTATGAATCATACTATTCTTGTAAGGAGAAGGGAATATGGGATTATCCGGGCTATGGGCATTACGGACATTGGTTTTTATAAGATGATCTTACAGACCGGAATCCTGTATGGAGTGTTGGCAGACGTGGTGATTTATCTGGTTTATAACCATATTCTTCGCAGGGTGATGAACTATTACATGGCGCATGTACTGCAGTTTCTGCATGTCCAGACAGGCGTTCCGAATCGGGTTTTATTTGGGATTATGGCGCTGAATGTGGCGGTAGCCGTGACAGCGGTGATGTTCCCTGCATGGAAGATGGTAAGAGAAAATATTATAAGTGAGATTACGGAGTCGGCAGGTTCCGGGGCGAATAGGAAAGAGATTTGACAAGTAAAAGAAATTGGTTCAGAATGAAATCATTCGGACAAGAGACAAGATAGACGAAGGAGTCAGGAATCCTCAGAGGGATTTCTGGCTTTTTTGTTTTTGAGTCGGACTGGCGTACTGGTTCATTTTGGGTACATGATAAAGAAAAGGAGGGCTATAAATGTCGCGATGCAGAAATTCAGTGGATTTTATTGGCTATTTTGTTGTTAGAAACCCGTAATATGATACAAAAAAGCATAAAAATGCACAAAATTACAGATGCTGTCAGATCTATAATCGCTATAATAGAGATATCAAATAAGAAAAAGGCATACAGGAGGTGGTAATATGAAGATCTTGGTTTATAACGGCCCGGGGGAGCTGCGGGTGGAAGAAGCTGTTAATTTTCCGGTTCAGTCAGACGAGCTGCGGGTTAAGACGCTGTATTCCGGCGTCAGCCATGGCACGGAGATGAATGTTTACAACAATCTTGTGCCCCAGTTTTCCAAGTATCAGGATCCGGACACGAAGCTGCTGTTTCAGGGAAACGGGGAGCATAAGGTGTGGAATTATCCCATCAGAAGCTGTGACCCGGACGTCTGGTGTCTGGGTTATTCGAATATCGGAAGGGTAATCGAAAAGGGGGCTTCGGTAACAGGATTCGAGGTTGGCGACATTGTCTTTTCGGCTTCTTCGCATCAGTCGGAAATCGTGAAGAGGGCGTCGGAATTCATCAAACTGGAGGAAGACCTTGATCCGATGAAGGCTGTGGTACTCTTTAATCTTAAGACGACTTATACGGCGATACTGGATGCAAAGATCAAGCTGGGAGACGTGGTCGTCGTCAGCGGACTCGGCCTGCTCGGACAGTTATGCGTGCAGATGGCGAAGATGAGCGGGGCGTTAAAAGTGTATGGTATCGATATGTATGAGAATCGAAGAGAGGCGGCTTTATTAAACGGCTGCGATGAAGTTTTCGATCCTTCAGTCGAACAGGATATTGCTCTGGAGATCCGAAAACGTACGAATAACCGGGGAGCCGATGTAGTTCTTGAAGTATCGGGGAATACGAGGGCGTTAAACGAAGCGGTTCGTATCGCCGCGCCGGATACGGCGGTCGTAGTCGTAAGCTGGTATCAGAACGAGGCGAAAGGTCTGTATCTGGGCGATGAATTCCATCATAACAGAATTACTCTGCGGCAATCTCAGAGCGCCCATGTCGCACCGGAATACGGACATATGTACGACGAGGAACGCAGGCAGAGAACACTGCAGCAGATCTTGAAAAAAATCACGTTCCATAATCTGCTTCAGGTCAGAGAGTTCGGTCAGGCTGAAGAGGCGTACCGGCAGATTCACGATCATCCGGAGGAAGTAATTCAGGTGGTATTTTCTTATGAATAATTACCTGCGTCAGAGGAAAAGCAGACGACTGACAAATAAGTGATAATGAGTGGATACAGCATGTATACGAGGAGGGAAGCGAATGTTAAAGGTGGGAGGACATGTTTTCCCAAAAAACGAAAAAGACGCCCGTGATCCGGAGAAACTGGCAAGACTTGCAGGCGAGATGGGATATTCTGCGGTCTATGCGCCGGAATATCTGACTATTGATAAGCCGGAAGAGATCCGCGAGGCAGAAAGGGCGTTTAAGAAGGAGAATCTTGTCATTGCGGAAGTAGGGTATTGGGAGAATATGCTGGATACCCGTCCCGAATACCGCAGGAAGAATCGTGAAGAGATGCTGAAGCGTTTTCAGCTTGCGGAAGAGTTAGGAGCGGGCTGTGTTGTAAATACGGCCGGATCTTACTGCGAGGGAGAGGGGTACAAAGACCATAATCCAAAGAACTTCAGTGAAGAACATTTTCAGGACGCGGTGGATATGGCAAGGTATTTTATTGATGAAGTGAAGCCTAAGCGGGCATACTTTACGTATGAAGTCTTTATGTATAACTCTGTAGATAGTCCGAAACAGTACGAGAGGCTCGTCCGGGCCGTCGACCGTAAGATGTTCGGCGTGCATCTGGATCTGACTAATATGCTTAGACAACCGAGGGAAATCTACCAGGCGGGAAAAATCGTTGAAGAATGTGTACGGCTGTTCCCTGAAAAGATTATCTCTTCACATATTAAAGACGCCCGCCTTGTGCGGCCTGCGATTACGACGCTGATCGAGGAGGCCGTTCCCGGACAGGGAGAAGTGGACCTGGCGCCGTACATAAGAGAGCTGGCGGCTCTGCCGCGGACGATCACAATGATGATGGAACATCTGAAGGATGAAGAGGAGTATCTTACGGGAATAAGATTTATTCGGGATACGGTTCGAGAGGGAGATATAGCCGGTGTGGAGATATAGATAAGGATATGGGATAACAGGAAATTGGAGGATGTGATTTTATGGGGAATGCGAGGTGGATCAGGAAATTTTTGGGCCTGTCGACGAAAGTGATGATCGGATTATTACTTATAGTGGACGTTTATCCGATCGTCTGGATGTTTTTAAATTCTTTCAGGACGAATAATGAGATCTATGCGAATCCCATTGGCCTGCCGAAAGCGTTTGACTTTTCGGTTTTTATAGAGGCGTGGATCAAGGCAGATTTTGGAAGGGCGCTGTTCAACAGCTTCTATATCGCGTTTTTTCAGGTTGTCATTATCGTCGCGGCGGCGTCTCTGTCAGCTTATGCGCTTACGATATTAAACGTTCGGGGGAAGAACATAATCTACAATGTTATCGTAAGTCTTCAGGTTGTATCCGGTCAGATCATCTTGATTCCGTTGTTTGCGTTGATGAGGGATATGGGGCTTCTGGATAATCTGTGGGCGAATATACTCTCCGGGGCCGCGCTGAGTTTTCCACTGGCAACGATGATTTTCAAAGGCGGATTCCAGTCTATTCCGCGGGAGTTGTACGAATCGGCGGTGGTAGACGGATGTTCGGACATGCGTTTTTTCCTTAAGATGGTGTTCCCGTTGGCAAAGCCTACGTTTTCCAGTGTAGTTATCTATCATGCGCTGTTTTCCTGGAATGAGTATCTCTTTGCGCTTACTTTTTTACGAAGCGCCAAAAACCGTACGGTTACTACGGCGATCCAGGTATTTTTTACCCAATGGCAGGCAAATTGGACGCAGTTGTTCGCAATATTGTGTCTGGCGTTGATACCGATTCTGATCTTGTATATTTTCCTGCAGAAGTACTTTATTGCCGGCATGGTTGCCGGAGCTGTAAAAGGATGATACCAGAATAGAAATCTATGAAGAAAGGAGGAGAACCGTGAAGAAAAAGGGAGTGAAAGCAGTCATACCGTATCTTTATTTTCTGCCTATGGCTATCCTGCTCGCAATATTCGTCGTCTATCCGTTATACAGCCTTGTCGCAACATCTTTCACGAAGTGGGACGGATTAAGCGCAAAAGAGTTCATAGGGATGAAAAATTATGTGAAGGCATTCCACAGTGAGAAATTCTGGTATTCCATGAAGCTGACTTTCGTGTGGACGCTTCTGTCAATACTGATCCTGCAGCCGGTGGGAGTGCTGCTGTCTGTTATTGTAGAGTACGTGGTAAAGAGGCGCCGGGCGTCCGGAGTGATGAGAGTATTATTTTTCCTGCCGATGCTTATGTCCATGGTTGCCATCGGACTGCTGTGGCAGTTAATATACAATCCAAGTCTCGGACTTTTGACGTCGGTGCTTTCTAAGCTGAATCTCATTGATATTATGAATCCGCCAAATCTCCTGGGGAGCCGGTCGACGGTGTTGGCGGCGGCGTTTATCCCTACGATCTGGCAATGGAGCGGATTTGGGATGATCCTGACTTCGGCGGCTATGATGAGTATTCCTTCAGAGCTGACGGAAGCTGCGGCGATCGACGGAGCCGGAAAGTTCAGCCAGTTTTTCAGGATTACGCTTCCGCTCTTAATGCCGACGATATTCTTGGGAATGACGATCAATATGATCGGCGCTTTTAAAGGATTCGATATGCTGTACGCGATGACGGCCGGAGGGCCGGCGAATTATACGACGCTGACGTCCATCTTTATCTACAAGCTGTCTTTTACGGAAAATAAATTTGGCTATGCCTGTGCGGTTTCCGTGATACTTATTTTGATCGTTATCGTATTTACGACGATATTTAACGCGGCGGGCAGGAAGATTGATGAAAGATTTACTTAAAATATTACAAAAATGTGCAAAAACCGGGCGTAGGACCGGAGAACATGTTAGACTTTAAAAAGGGAGGTAATTCTATGTTTATGAAGAAGAGGAAATTATTGGCGGCCGCGCTTGCGGGAGTTCTTGGGGTATCTTGTTTCACCGGGTGTTCTTCAGAACCGAAGACGGAAGAGAAACCGGTCATCACAGTATGGTGTGAAAGCGCGAATGAACCTATGAGTAAATTTATGGAAGCATTTAAGAGTGATGATTTTGACGTAGATGTTGTATACTATTCTTCAGAAGACCTTAAGAATCAGGTGCGTATCGCGCTGGCATCCGGCGAGGCTCCTGATATCATGGCGGCAAACACCGGAGAATTCTTTAATTCTATTATGACGGCGGGACAGGCGTTGAAACTTGACGATTATGCCGAAGAGTATGGATGGAAAGATAAGGTGGAAGAATCATACCTGAATTCTATGAGTAAGGACGGCGCGCTGTATGGACTTCCTTTGCAGACACAATCGGCATGGGGGCTGATGTTTTACAATAAAGATTTCTTTGACGAGAATAATCTGGAGATCTCCATGTATCCGACTGTGGCTGAGATTACGGACTTAAGCGGTAAAATTAAGGAATTAGGAAAACAGCCGATCGCCCTTGGCAATATGGATATGTGGCCGGGTATGCTGCTGTTCGGAGATTTCCTGACACAGGAGAACGGGCAGGAAATGATCGATGCGTTAAACGACGGCAGTGAAGCATGGGATGATTCCGAGACGGTTAAAAAGTGTCTGGAGAATATCGCCAAGCTCGGTCAGAACGGCTGCTTTCAGACAGGATTCGAGGCCCAGGATCATTCGGCGGCTATTGAATCTTTCGTGAACGGAACAAGCGCTATGATGTACATGGGAACATGGTGGCTGACTTATGTAGACGGAGGAATCGAGAATCTGGATTTTGAATATGCGACCGTCGCGTCTCCAAGGATGGAGGGCGTAGAGGTATCCAATTCCGTGCAGATCTGGTGTAATCAGGCTACGTTCGTGAATGCAGATACAGAGTATGCTGATTTCTGCGCACAGTATATCGACTATCTGGCGTCTGATGAAGCGGCGCAGGCTCAGTATGAGGGAGCGATGCAGCCGACTTTCAGCCCGGATTATAATGACAATAAGCTTGTGATTGATCCACAGCTTGCAGATTCCGAAGCATTTGAAACAGACTACACATTGCCAAGAGTGAACTATATGGATTGGAATTTTGCGACGTCTGTAACAGAGGCGGTAGAGATTGAGATTAGTAAACTGATGGTAGGAGATACTACGATTGACGAGGCCGTGAAAGAGATTCAGGCTGTGGCGGCAGAAGAAATGGAATAAAAGGCATGATCTGGCCGTGGGGTCCGTCGGAAATATCAGTTTGAAAGAAGAGAGGTTTGAATGGTTGCGGTTATTGTTGATGATGAGAGATTTGTAAGAAGGGGCATCATTGAAAATATTCCATGGCATTCTTTGGGGATAGAAACTGTAATTGAGGCCAGAAACGGCATGGATTGCCTGAGAAAGGCAGAAGAAATTCAACCGGATATCCTGATTGCGGATATCCGGATGCCCAAATTAAACGGTATTGATCTTGGAAAAGAGATTGCGTCGAAATATCCTAAATGTAAGATGATTATTATCAGCGCTTATTCTGAGAAAGAATACCTGAAGTCGGCCATATCTTTGAATGTGGTTGCTTATGTAGAAAAACCGATTGTGATCTCGGAACTGGAGGAGGCGGTCAGGAAGGCGGTCTCAAAGATAAGAGAGGCGGAGAATATCCAGGAGGAGAATGCGGCGTACCGGCTGTATGAGGATGTTTTATCTCAGAAAATGCTGTCGGATACGGCGGGTAAGCTGTTAAGGAGAATAAGCCGCGATACGTCGGGGTATGCGGCTGTCTTGATATCTTCAAGGGAATCGGGCTTAAAATACAGAGAATTAAAAGGACAGATGGAAGAACGATTTGCTTTTCCGTCTATCAGTTTTTTTATTTATCAGGATTTACTGCCGCATTTTTATGTTCTGCTGGCGCAGTATAAGGGAGAAGGAATCTTTCTGGACGAACTGAAGGCCGGTTTTGAAGAGGCGGTACGGGAGATGGAGGGGGATATCTTTGTTTCTATAGGAAAGACGGCAGATTCAGCGGAAGGAATAGCGGAATCCTTCGCATCTGCGCAATGGGGGAAGTATTTTTTGTTTCAGAGAGGATTTCAGTCGGTCGTCTATGCCGGAAAGGTTCATGAGCCGGAAGCATACCGCATCAGGGAAGAAGAGAGAAAGCGGATGATAGGATATTTTGCAGACGGGCAGAAGCAAGAGCTTTTGACGGATCTGCATAAGATGTTCGAGGATATCAAAGCCAACGGACGCATTTACAGTGAGATGGACATTAAGCACGGATTTGGAGAACTGGCGGAACAGTTTGTCAGAATCGAACGGAAAGGGCCGCTTTCTAAGATGCGCGTCTGGGAGAAGGTATTTGCATGCCGGACGGCGGAGGATCTGGAAGAGTTGTTTGACCAGATCATTGATATCTCTCTGCCGGAGGATATGGTGCACAATATAGTCGTAAAGAGAATGATCTTGATTATTGTCAACGAATACGCGGATCAGAATCTTTCGATTTCTTATCTCTGCGACCGGCTTGGAATCAGCAGATCTAAGGCGTGCGGCGTATTCAAGGAGGAGACGGGCAAAACGATTAACGAATATATTACGGAATACCGGATTAATAAATCGAAGCAGTATATCTACGACAATCTCCCGCTGGAAGACGTGGCGAAGATGGTAGGTTATTATGACGGGAATTATTTTTCAAAAATCTTTAAGAAAGTGACGGGAGTTACACCGACTTCCTACAGGAGGCAGGCGTGGAATGATTAGGATAGCCAGAAGATGTATACATTATTTTGTGTATGACATGAAGATGTATAATAAGTTTGTGCTGATTTATTTTATCTTTACAATCTTTCCCTTTCTATTTTTTTCGGTGAATATCACCCGCGCCGTCTCCGGTAAGATATTCCAATTAGAGGTGAATTCGGCCCGTGCCGTTATCGATCAGGCAGATAAGCTTTTGTGCAATCAGCTTCAGAATATCATAGAAGAGACTTATACGATCTATCTGGACAATGATCTTTATGAATACCTGTCCTCTGATATTTCCGGAGATAATCTGTATCAGACACATCTGTTGGAAAGCAAGCTCTCTACCATCGTAGAGAGCGGGAAGGCGTTGAATGCGTCTCTTTATCTCACCGACAGCGGCAAAATATCGAGGCAGCATTACCGATGTCAGAGCCTTGAGTCGGCCCGCCACATGTCATGGTATCAGATTATGGAGAAAAGCGGACAGCGTTCCCTGTGGCATTTTACCGGAACCGTCGGATATTATGTAAGCTCTATTTACAACAAATACAATTCAAAAGATTTGATCGGCTATGTCGTAATTACTTTTTCCCAAAACAGGTTTTTGGATATTCTGGACGATATGTGTATCACGCAAAACAGCGAAGCGTTTTTAACGGATAAGAATCAGGAAATAGTGATCCATGCGGGAGGGAGCGGTAATTCTAAGCAGGTGGATAAGATTCTGGCGATATCGGAGAAAGAGGACCATGGCAGTTATCATGTAGTAGAAAATAAAGAAACGGACCAGACTTATATCTTAATACAGGAAACTATTGAAAATAAGCATATTTCCGGAATGCCCCGGTGGGTGCTGTCGATTGCGCTTCCTTATCATGAGGTAACGAGTATTGTAAAGCAGATATTAGGGATGCTGATCCTGTCGGCAGGAATCTGTATCATTCTAATCTGTTTTGTGACGTCCAGAATTATCGGAAGTATTACGAGACGTATCGATAAATTGAATCGCAATATGCAGCGGCCCCAGAAAGGGGATTTCTCTGTGAATGACATGGCGCCGGGGTGCGATGAGATCAGCGAGCTGCGCAGGAACTTTAATTTTATGCTGGAGATGATCGAACAGCTGCTGGAGGAGAAGACGCAGGCGGATGATCATCAGAAGGATCTGGAGCTTAATATGCTGCAGGCGCAGATCAATCCGCATTTTCTGTATAATACGCTGGATATGATCAACTGGGTAGCCATATCCAGGACGCCTGAGGAGGTGCCGGTCATTACAAGCATGCTGGCGAAGTTCTATAAGCTGTCTTTGAACCGGGGGGCGAGAATCGTCCGGCTTATGGATGAAATGGAACATGTCCGGCTGTATATCGGCATTCAGAATAAACGATATGATTCGGCGCTCACGCTGAAGGAGCAGATCCCCGAGGAATATATGGACTGTGCGAGTATGAAGATATTACTTCAGCCCATTGTGGAGAATGCGGTGCTCCACGGTATCTTTGAGAAAGATATACCGGAAGGAACGATTACGGTTTCCGCGCGTCTGGAGAAAGAAGAGACGCTGGCTGTGGAGATCATGGACGACGGCGCGGGTATTGCTAAGGACAGGCTCGAAAAGTTAAAGCAGCATAAATACCTGGCGGATACGGGCGGCAGCGGTTACGGTCTGTCGAATATTGAAGAGCGGATAAAGCTTTGCTATGGCGACGGCTATGGGCTGGAATTTGAAAGTGCGACGGGCGTTTATACGAAAGTTACGGTGCGGATTCGTTATGTAAAATACGACAGTTCATTTAAGATGAACAAAAAGCTGGGAGGAGAGCGGTGATGTATCAATATAGTATGACACAATGGATCGTTGGAAATGAAGGGATTGAAGACAGTTTTAAGCGACTTAAAAGATTCGGGTACGACGGCATTGAATTTGCCGCGGAGTCGGAGACATCGGACGTCTGTTATCTCCGGAAATTAATGTCGCAATATGATATGACCTGCACGTCATTATGCGGGATTTTCCCTGAAAGCAGGGATTTGTCCGGAAACGGACAGGAAGGGGTTTCTTATGTAAAGGCCAGCATTGATATGGCGGCGGCGTTAGGGGCGCCTTATCTGATCGTTGTGCCGTCTCCGGTGGGAAGGACGGCGCCGCCGCCAGGTTCAGGTTATAAGGAGTCATGGGATAACGCGGTGAGAAATGTACGGACTGCGGCGGATTATGCCCGGGAGAAGAATGTTAAGCTGGCGATTGAAGCGTTGAACCGGTACGAAACATATCTGGTGAACAGTATGGAGAAGAATCTGGCATTTGTGCAGGAGGTTGACCATCCGGCGGTAAAACTTATGGCTGATTGTTTTCATATGAGTATAGAAGAGCGCAGTATTTCAGAATCCCTGCGTATGGCGTCGGAGTATCTTGTCCATGTACATATTGCAGATAATACGAGAGAGGCGGCGGGGCTTGGGCACACGGATTTTAAGGAGATTCTGTATACCTTAAGAGAGATTGACTATAACGGAGCTCTTACTATGGAATTCCTGCCTCGGACGGCGGACCCATATGCGGCGGCGGATGAGGAGACCAGATCAAAACAGATGGATGATTATGCAGAGTTATCCATTCATTATTTGAAGACGCTGGAGCGCTGCATGATCCGTGAATCATAAGAAAATATTCTTGGAAGGAGGAGTAAAGAGATGATAAACGTAGGAGTAATCGGGTGCGGAAGAATCGCGCAAGAGAGACATCTG
Source organism: uncultured Dorea sp. (assembly GCA_910585725.1). Taxonomy (GTDB): domain Bacteria; phylum Bacillota; class Clostridia; order Lachnospirales; family Lachnospiraceae; genus Sporofaciens. Next base: position 31,047 of record CAJUFA010000029.1, read on the forward strand.
CCGGAGTATTCACATAATGAGAATGCGGATATTCTGGGTGTATTTGACCTGAATCAGAGGAGGGCAGAGGAAACAGCAAAGAGGTATGGAGCGGAAGCTTATGGTTCTTATGAGGAATTGCTTAACAATCCAAAGATCGACGCGGTCAGCGTGTGCGCGGCGAACTACGCGCATGCAAAGATAACGATAGCGGCGCTGAAAGCCGGAAAACATGTGTTGTGTGAAAAGCCGATGGCGGTTACGTTAGAGCAATGTGAAGAGATGGTGCGGACGGCGAAGGAGTGTGGGAAGTTTTTAATGATCGGGCATAATCAGCGTCTGGCAAAAGCCCATGCACAGGCGAAAAAGCTGCTGGAAGAGGGGAGTATCGGAAAAATACTGACTTTTCGCACATGCTTTGCCCACGGAGGTCCGGAGACATGGACGATTGACAGGGATAAGGTCTGGTTTTTTGATAAGTCCCAATCTGCTTTCGGAGCGATGGCGGACCTTGGTATTCATAAGACGGATCTGATACAGTTCCTGACAGGGCAGAAGGTATGCGAAGTGACGGCCGTCTTGGATACGCTAGATAAGAAAACTTCAGACGGGGATCCCATCGGAGTGGACGACAATGCGGTGTGCATCTACAAAATGGACGGAGGAATATTGGGGACGATGACGGCAAGCTGGACTTGTTATGGCCCGGAGGATAATTCTACTATACTTTATGGTACGCTGGGCAGGATGAGGATCTATGACGATCCGAAATACGCCGTTATTATAGAAAAAAAGGACGGAACGACCATACGGTATGAATTGGATCAGATCCAGACAAATGATGCGCAGACGGATTCAGGCGTAATCAATCTGTGGATTCAAAGTCTTATGACGGATACGGAACCGGAGATATCGGGACAGGAAGCGTTGAGCGCGATGAAAGCGGTCTTTGCAGCGGTTCAGTCGTCTCAGACGAGAAGGACTGTTTATTTGAAAGAAATGAGGTGACGGCGATGAAATTAGGAATTATGAGCGCGATATTGGGAGAAATGGGATTTGAGGAAATGATTGATTTTATATCGGCGGAAGGGCTTACGTGCGTGGAAGCAGCCTGCTGGCCTTCGGGAAAGGCAGAACGCAGATATGCGGGGGTGAGCCATATCGACGCGGCGAATCTGACGGAAGAAAAGGCGGAGGAGATTAACCGTTACTGTAAAGAGAAGGGAGTAGAGATATCGGCGCTTGCCTATTATCCGAATATGATGGATCCGGATTTGGAGAAAAGAGATAGGTTTATCAGCCATCTATATAAGGTTATCGACGCTTCCAAATTACTGGGCGTTCATCTGGTTACTACGTTTATCGGCAGAATGCCGGCCAGGAATTTGGAAGATAATCTGGAAGAAGCCAGAAAAGTATGGCCGCCGATCCTTGCGTATGCCAAAAAGCAGGGAGTCAGGATAGCCATCGAGAACTGTCCCATGCTTTTTACTCAGGATGAGTGGCCCGGCGGGCAGAATATCATGACTTCTCCGGCAAACTGGCGTAAAGTATTCGGGATATTGGACAGCGACGCGCTGGGTATTAATTTTGATCCGTCGCATTTCATATGGCAGCAGATGGATTATATTAAGCCGATCTATGAATTCCGGGATAAGATATTCCATATTCATTTTAAAGACGTCAGGATATTGCGGGATAAGTTGGATGATACCGGTATTATGGCGCCTCCCCTTGAGTATATGAGCCCGAAGATACCGGGGCATGGCGATGTGGATTGGGCAAGATATGTCCAGGCGCTTACGGATATCGGATACGACGGGTATGCATGTATAGAGATCGAAGATAAGGCGTTTGAAGATACGATTGAAGACGCGAAAAATGCTGTACGAATCAGTGCGGCATATCTGAAGAATTTAGAATAAGTCTGCAGATTCATTGTTTCAGACAACGATAGATAGTTGTCTGAAACAATTTGTTGACATAAGGGTAAAAATATACATATTTAGCACAAAATTCTTGGAATTATTCACACAATTTTTGTTAAAAATATGTACATACAGAAAAGAAGGAACTTCATGACTGGTCCAAAGAAGCAGATCAGAAAAATGCTGAAATCTAAAACCAGAAAGGAAATCTTAAACGTGAAAAATGCGATCAAAAAAGTCCCGATTTCATTTTGCGGCGTAATGCTTGGATTGGCAGCTTTGGGAAATCTTCTTCAGAGCTACGGCGAGGGGATTCGGTATATATGCGGTATCGCGGCGGCGTTTATACTTGTTCTTGTTCTTCTCAAGATTGTCATGTTCCCGCAGATGATCAGAGAAGATATGAAGAATCCAATTATGGCGAGTGTTTCAGGAACATTTCCGATGGCGCTTATGCTCCTTAGCGTTTATGTAAAACCGTTTATCGGAGGGGCGGCGAGATATCTCTGGTTCTTTGCAATCGGACTGCATATCGTATTGATTATCTATTTTACGATTAATTTTATATTGAAACTGCAAATGACGAAAGTATTTGCAAGCTACTACATCGTATATGTAGGAATCGCAGTCGCGGCCGTAACGGCGCCTGGGTTTGATCAATTAAATGTTGGGACGGCGGCCTTTTGGTTCGGATTTGCATCATTGATTTTATTGTTTATTCTTGTGACTTTGCGTTACATCAAATATCCGGAGATTCCGGAGCCGGCTCGGCCGCTGATCTGTATCTATGCGGCGCCTACGAGTCTTTGCATCGTCGGATATGTACAATCCGTAATGCCGAAATCAAGGATCTTTTTGTTGGCCATGCTTGTGCCTGCGACTGTTTTTTACATTTTTGCTCTTGTAAAGGCGATAGGATACTTGAAATTACAATTCTATCCGAGTTATGCAGCGTTTACATTTCCGTTTGTAATCAGCGCGACCGCAGCGAAGCAGACGATGGCCTGTTTTGCCGATATGGAGCGGCCTGTGCCATTCTTGAAGCCGGTTGTTCTTGTTGAGACGATCATAGCGGCGATATTTGTAATTTATACTTTTATCAGATTTATGGGATTTGTTTTTGGAATGAAGAAATTAAAATAAAACCACCGTGGGCGCCCTTTGGTACACGGTGGTTTTATTAATTAAACGTACCTTTATTGTGCCTCTTACGAAGGGGTGTTTACCGCAAACTGTAAGTAATTGCTAAAAATAATATATTTTTTTTGATTATTATGTTGAAATTTCCGATGATTTTTGAGAGAATAAAGATGATGAGTTTTTGTCGGTGCTTTTTTACTTGAGATATAGATTTGGATTTTTCTGGTGGGGGAGCGCTTTGGAAAGAGAGGCGGCAGGACATATAGCCCCACGCTGCTATATACCGGGAGGAGTGGTTAAAATGAAAAAGAAAATGAATCAATCTACGCTAACGTTAATTTTAAATGGAGCATCCATATTTGCACTATGTATCGTGATCATATTTTTGGTAATCCAGGTCAAGGTGAGTCAGGATCTTGACGGCGCCAATTCAGACAGATTTAATCTTACATACGACGCGAACAGGTTTATGAATGCGTCTTCATTTTTGACTAACGAGGTGCGGGCATATACGGCGACAGGACATAAAGAGTATTATGACGCCTATATGGATGAGCTTAATAATCAGAAAAACCGTGAGGGCGGTTTAGCGGCGATGCAGGAGATCGGAATAACGGAGGAAGAGCAGCTGATGATTGATCAGATGTCCGATATTTCCGATTCATTGGTTCCCCTGGAAGAAGAGTCCATGAAAAAGGTGGAGTTAGGGCAGATGACGGAGGCTCTTAATTTCGTATATGGGGAAGAATACAGTACGGCGATTGCGAAAACCAACGCTTTAAAAGAAGATTTTTTAGAGTCTATTGATAAAAGAAGCATGGAAGAAGTGGAGCGTCTGAGAAGGAGTTCAAACAATATGATGATCGCCATAGTGGCCGCGTTGTTCATGGTTGGCGTACTGCAGGTGACGAATCTGGTGCTCACCAGAAAGCGTGTGCTTTCTCCGGTAATCGCTGTGAAGGATCAGATGGGAGAGATTGCCAGCGGAAATCTTTCGGCAGATTTCATGTTTGAATCGGATACGTCTGAGATTGGAAGACTGGTAGAATCCATTCACGAGACAAAACGGGAATTGAAGAAAATTATTAAGGATATAGACTTTAAGCTGGCCGAGATGGCGCAGGGGAATATGGATCTGACAATCGGTAATGATTACCGGGGAGAATTTCAGCCGATTCAGAGAGCTATGAGGCAGATTCTGGATGCGTTCAACGAGGCTCTTTCACAGATCAACCAGACTGCGGAGAGAGTGACTATGGAATCTCAGCAGGTGGCGACCGGCGCGAAGATTCTCTCCCAAGGCACCGTAGATCAGGCTTCGGCTGTAGAAGAGCTGACGGCAAGCATCCAGCAGTTATCGGAGCAGGTAGACAGTACATCTTCCGATGCGGATCATGCCAGAACGAGCTCTATGGACGCGGCGACTCAGTTGGAAGTTTGTAATGCCAAGATGAAGGAATTGACTGTTTCGATGGAGAATATCTCCAAATCTTCTCACGAGATCGGCGGCATTATCAAGACGATCGAAGATATCTCTTTCCAGACCAATATTCTGGCGCTGAACGCGGCCGTGGAAGCAGCCCGGGCCGGCGACAGGGGGAAAGGATTTGCCGTAGTAGCAGACGAGGTGCAGAGTCTGGCCAATAAGAGCGCCGTGTCTGCAAAGAATATTACGATGTTGATTGAGGAATCCATGCGTCTGGTAGAACAGGGGACGGCATTATCGGTGGATACGACGGAAGCGCTCGCGGCAGGGGTAGCCGGAGCACGGACGTCTACGGAACTGGTTGAGAGAATCGCAGATTCCGCAACGCAGCAGGTGGAAGCTCTCCGTCAGCTTTCGTTGGGTATGGAACAGATCTCAAACGTGGTACAGACCAATGCATCGACGGCCGAGAAATCCGCATTTTCTGCGGAGGAACTTCATGGGCAGGCAGAGGAATTAAAGGTATCTGTTCAAAGATTCCGGCTTCGTGGGAAAACCTATTGAAATCCTGCTTTAAACGAGTTATAATAGGTTACGTGAATAGAGAAAATATGAATAAAGAAAAATATGAATAGAGAAAATCTTCAGGGCAGGGTGCAAGTCCCTACCGGCGGTACAGCCCGCGAGCCATAGAGTGCGGATATGAATTTTGTAAGCTTTTATGGCCGATTCGGTGAGATTCCGAAGCCGACAGTATAGTCTGGATGAAAGAAGATAACTGGTATATAACCAATTATTTGTTTTGTCATGTATGCTCTGGAATGTTAACTGCATTTCAGAGCTTTTATTATGTCATATGATTGCCGGCGGTTGCGAGCGGCTGAGATTATTCCGGCAATGGATGAAGTTATATGAGATAATAATGTTGAAGCGAACGCTGATATGTATGAGCCCCTGCAGATGATTCTGCAGGGGTTTTGTGATTATGGTTTAGCAGAGAGAAGTAATCGTTATTCTTGCGGGCATGTTTGCGGCGTTAGCTTTGACTGTGGGCGAGAGGCGGCGTACATGGCATGTTCGATATAGGTTAAAATATATGAGAAGAAAGAGGGAATGAATATGACAGACCGGGATTACATGTATCGTGCGATAGAGCTTGCGAAACAGGGGGTCGGATGGACGAATCCCAACCCTATGGTGGGCGCGGTCATCGTAAAAGACGGGCGGATCATAGGGGAAGGATATCACAGACGTTGCGGAGAACTGCATGCAGAGCGTAATGCTATTGCGTCTCTTAAGGAATCGGCAGTGGGCGCATCCATCTATGTGACGTTGGAACCTTGCTGCCATTATGGAAGGACTCCGCCCTGCACAGAGGCAATTCTGGAGCAGGGGATTACTCGTGTGGTCATCGGTTCAAGAGATCCTAATCCCGAGGTGGCAGGAAAAGGAGTGCAGATCCTGCAAAAAGCCGGGGTACGGGTGGAAGAAGATTTCATGCGGGAGGAATGCGACCGACTGAATTCCATATTTTTTCATTATATTATTAATAAGACTCCATATGTGGTCATGAAGTATGCGATGACGGCGGACGGAAAGATTGCTACGAGGACGGGAGCTTCCAAATGGATTACCGGCGAGGCGGCGCGCGCAGAAGTGCAGAAGCTCCGGCACCGGTGTATGGGTATTATGGCGGGGATCGGAACCGTATTGGCGGATGATCCTATGCTGAATGTCCGCATAGAAGGGGGGAGGAGTCCGATACGGATTATCTGTGACAGTGATCTTCGGATACCTCCGGACAGTCAGATATGCCGGACGGCGAAGGAATTTCCCACAATCGTGGCATGCGCGGCGGCTCGCTTGAGGAATAGAGAGGAGAAGATTGTCCGGCTTGAACGGCTTGGGATTCAGGTGATTCAGACTTTCGGCGGCAAGGAAACCGTAGATCTTAAAGAGCTGATGAGGATACTCGGGGGCCAGGGGATCGACAGTATACTTCTGGAAGGAGGGGGAACACTCAACGACAGCGCTCTGCAGGCAGGGATAGTAAAGGAGATCCAGGCATTTGTCGCGCCGAAGATATTCGGAGGGAATGAAGCGAAGACGCCGGTTGCAGGAAGGGGAATAGATCTTCCTGACGAGGCGGTTCACCTGGCTCTTGAGAAGATATCGCAGATTGGAGAAGATTTATTATTAGAATACAAAGTATGTGAGAATGTAGAGAATATTTAGAATATAGAGCGTATCAGAATATAAAAAAAATCAAAAGATAGAGTTGAGGCAGGTGAAGATATGTTTACAGGAATCGTGGAGGAGATGGGAAGAATCCGGCACATTTCGCTCAACGGACGGTCAGGTCAGATATCGGTTCGGGCGAAGAAGGTGTTGGAAGGAACGAAGATAGGGGACAGTATCGCAGTGAATGGTGTGTGTCTGACGGTTACATCTCTGCAGCCGGATGGATTTACGGCGGATATCATGGCAGAGACGTACCGCAGAAGTAACCTTGGACAAGGAAAACCAGGAGAATATGTGAATCTGGAACGGGCGATGGAAGCAGGAGAAAGGTTCGGCGGTCATATCATGTCGGGGCATATAGACGGGGTAGGCGTTATACAGGCTTATCGCCGGGAAGAGAATGCAGTGTGGGTGACGATAGAGACTTCGCCGGAGATCCTGCGTCTTATCGTGGAGAAGGGATCGATTGGGATTGACGGAATCAGTCTGACGGTAGTGAAGGTGGAGGATACAGAATTTCAGGTATCGGTTATTCCGCATACGGGAGAGGAGACGACTCTGCTTAAGAAGGATACGGGGGATCAGGTGAATCTTGAGAATGATATCATAGGGAAATATGTGGAGAAACTCCTGGGTATTGGAAGTGTAGAGGAGTCGGGCGGGTCCGGTCTTACGATGGACTTTCTTAAGGAATATGGAATCTGATTTATTCGTCAAATTCAGGGAAGACAGAAGGAGGAGCAATATGGAGCAGAATTATCAGTACAATTCTATTGAAGAGGCTTTGGAAGATTTAAAAGCCGGGAAGATTATCCTGGTAACGGATGATCCGGATCGGGAGAACGAGGGGGATATGATCTGTGCGGCGCAGTTTGCGACACAGGAGAATATTAACTTTATGGCCAGTTATGCGAAGGGACTGATCTGCACGCCTATGAGCGTCGCGGCAGCGGCCGCTTTAGGGCTGCCGCCCATGGTGGCAGAGAATACGGACAATCATTGTACCGCATTTACGGTTTCCGTCGATCATGTGGATACAACTACGGGAATCTCGGCGGCGGAAAGGTCTTATACGATGATGAAGTGTGCGGATGAAGGAACGAAGCCGGGAGATTTAAGGAGGCCGGGGCATGTGTTTCCGTTGATTGCAAGGCCGGGAGGCGTCCTGGTACGCAACGGACATACGGAGGCAACCGTGGATCTGATGCGGCTGGCGGGGCTTAAGGAATGCGGGGTGTGCTGTGAAATAATGGAGGACGACGGAACAATGATGCGGACGCCGAATCTGTGGAAGCTTGCCAGAGAGCATGGGCTTAAGTTCATTACGATTAAAGAGCTGCAGGATTACTGCCGGATTCATGAGAAGCATGTGGTGAAAGAGGCATGTGCGGATATGCCGACACAATATGGACATTTCCGCATTCATGGCTATGTTAACGACATCACGGGAGAGCATCATCTGGCATTGGTGAAAGGGGAGATTGGAGACGGAAGAGATGTACTTTGCCGGGTGCATTCAGAATGTCTGACAGGAGATACCTTTGGTTCCATGCGCTGCGACTGTGGAAATCAGCTTCAGGAGGCGATGCGCCAGATTGAGGAAGAGGGACGGGGGATCGTCCTATATATGCGCCAGGAAGGGCGGGGGATCGGACTGATCAACAAGCTTAAGGCTTATGAACTGCAGGAGCAGGGGCTGGACACGGTGGAGGCTAATATCCGGCTTGGATTTGCACCGGATCTCAGAGAATACTGGGTCGGCGCCCAGATTCTTTCGGATCTTGGAGTGAAGTCCATAAGGCTTCTGACGAATAATCCGGAGAAGGTATATGGTTTGAGTGACTTTGGACTGGAAATCAAGGATCGTGTTCCGATAGAGATTGCGCCGCAGAAGTATGATATTAAGTATATGAAGACAAAACAGGAAAAGATGGGGCATATTTTTAATAAGATTGCACTATAAGGCAGACAGGAAGAGCTGTAAGATAATATTATCAAAGAACAGGCAGAAAAGCTGTACAATAATAATTTCAAGGAGGAGATAAAGATGAGACAGATTCAGGTATTAGAAGGTAAGGTAGTGGCGCCGGAGGGAATGAAAGTTGGGATCGTAGCATCCAGGTTCAATGAGATCATTGTCAATAAACTGCTGTCTGGCGCGGTGGACGGTCTGGTACGTCACGGCGTGGAAGATGGGAATATCACGGCGGCGTGGGTTCCGGGAGCGTTCGAAATTCCGGTTACGGCTTCAAAGATGGCGCAGTCAGGCAAGTATGACGCCGTGATTTGTGTCGGAGCGGTGATCCGGGGGGATACTTCCCATTATGATTATGTGTGCAACGAGGTATCAAAGGGCGTGGCGCAGGTAGGACTGGCAACGGGAGTTCCGGTGATGTTCGGAGTGATAACGACAGAAAATATTGAACAGGCAATCGCGCGCGCGGGAAGCAAGGCAGGCAATAAGGGGTATGACTGCGCGTTGTCGGCGATCGAGATGGTGAATCTGCTTCAGCAGATGTAGTCTTATACTCCTGCCGCTTTATAGTAGAAATTTGGACAGGAAACTTCTGGAATTCGAGAGGGTTCCTGTTTTAATTCAGTGAATATAGGTATAAAATACCTTCATTTACAAATAATAGTATCACGTCAGATGTAAGAGAATTTGTATATGGAGGTATTTTAGATATGAAGGCAACAGGGATTGTACGTAGAATCGATGATCTGGGAAGGGTAGTTATTCCAAAGGAGATCCGGCGGACGTTAAGGATTCGGGAGGGCGACCCGCTGGAGATATTCACGGATCGGGAGGGAGAAGTGATCCTGAAGAAATACTCGCCCATCGGGGAGCTGTCCTCATTTGCCAAACAGTATGCGGAGAGTCTTGCGCAGACGATCAGTTGTCTGGTATGCGTCTGTGACATGGATCAGATTATTGCGTCGGCAGGAAACGGTAAGAAAGATCTCCAGGATAAGTATATCAGCAGGCAGTTAGAAAAGCAGTTAGGGGATCGGACGCAGCTTGTAGCAACTTCCGGGGAGAAGAAGTATATTCCGATTGCAGACGGGCAGGATGAAGAATATAAATATGAAGTCATAAGTCCTATCATCTGTGAAGGGGATATCATCGGGGGAGTGATTCTGCTGTCGAAGGATATCAAGAGGAAGCTTACGGAGCTGGAGCAGAAGATGGCGGCGTGCGCGGCAGGGTTCCTGGGAAGCCAGATGGAGCAATAGTAAAAAATAATGGAATAATCCGGATATTTCCATCATATCTTGTGATAGACAAGGAGGGATGGGGATGGAACGAAAGCTCAGAAAAGACGCCGGAGTCATGTGGGTATTGAAATCACTTCTGGTTTCGTATGTTCTTACCGGCGTACTGTTGTTATTACTTGCGGTAGCGCTCTATAAGCTTGAATTAAATGAGAAAGCAGTGTCTGCCGCCATTGTGGCGATCTATATCGTGTCGACGCTGATCGGAGGGATCATCATAGGCAAGTTTGCACGGGTCAGGCGTTATCTGTGGGG
>CAJUFA010000030.1 GCA_910585725.1 uncultured Dorea sp.
GAACCCTCGCGCCGGTCACCCGACCTACACCCTTAGCAGGGGCGCCTCTTCAGCCTCTTGAGTATTTCTCCAAGCGATATTCATTATACTAAACCTTTTAACCATTGTCAATTACTTTTTTCGATTCTTATTTCGTTTCCTGGTTCGTTCTCCTTTATCTTCTTTTCGATCCTTTCTTTTACCAGCGCCGCGATCTCTTTCGTTTTCATCTCTTTATAATCCTCATAATAAAGAGGTTCCAAGAAATGAACCTGTACCGTAACCGGATCAACCTTCTCTATATCGAATGGCTTGAATGCATCAATCAACGCTACCGGAACAATCGGACACTTCGCCTTTGTAGCCGCTTTAAAACTTCCTCCTTTAAAATCCTGCACCTCGTTTCCTTCTTTAGAACGAGTTCCTTCCGCAAAGATAACATAATTCCTTCCGCTCATGACCTCTTTTGATACATCCGAGATTACCTTCATAGCCTGTCTTACATCATCTCTATCCAGAGTGTATACTTTCATACACGCAAATACCTGTTTCAGGAATTGGATATGTTCCACTTCCTTTTTTGCCACAACAGAAAAGGGTCTCGGACAAGCCTCCAGAATTGCCAGGACATCAAACAACCCCTGATGATTTGGAAAGAACATGAATCCGTTCTCAGACGGTATATTCTCCTGTCCATGCACATCAATAGTTACTTTTCCCCCTTTATTGGCCCGACGGACAATAAATGCCAGCATCTTATAATGTTCTTCTTCTGTATATTTGTCTACATGCGACGCATGATAACATAAACGTACCCACATAATTGGAACCAGAATAAAATTTCGCATCACCATATATAATATCCGTTTCATAAGTCCTTCATCCCTCTTGCCTTAATCTTTTGCCTGCGACAGACTATCTGAAATCTTATTTTACCACATATGGATAATTTTATAAACCGAAATTTTATTTCTGATTCCATTTAATATAGGCTACCGTGAATAATTCGAATTTATATCGTCCTTATGTTCTTCGATATATCTCTCTGCGGCCAGTTTCGCCCTGATTCTCGAGTAATTGGCTTTTCTGAAAAAGATTCCTTCGTTATTTTCTGATATATAAAGAAAATAATTATACATACTCTGCTGTATGAATCCATTGTCTACAGAAGCCCACTCCTCATCATTAAAGTCTATCTTTGCAAGCTCCGGCGCAGCGTCGATCGAAGAAACTTCATACATAAGATAGTAGAAATCCGCATCACTTGTACCCTTCCACCGGGCAATATCATATTTTGCTACAATCACATCCGGCCTTGAGAATGAGAATCCTATATACATAACTCCAACCACAGCCACAATATAGTGAAACAACGGAAATCTTTTCTTATAGATACTCACAACCATCCCCGCTATGATCAATGCCAGTACAATCAAAAACCACAATACCAGAACCCGAAGAAATGTAAGATAATATTCGCCTACATACATCATCATCCTATATCCCGAAGACAATATCATCACGAAAGTACAACCGCATATAACCGTAAGAATCACCTTCAGAACCACATTTTCCCGGAAAAGATACATACACAATAATATCATAATAAAGTTAATCACACTGACAAACAATAATTCCCAGAAGCCGCTCCTTGCATACTCTGCGTACGTCACCTGCTCCGGAAGCCCTATACGCATTCCTATGAACAAATACATGATCTGTATAGCACAGTAAATTAAATAAATCAAACTGATAATACTTGTAAACGTAATTCCTATAATGGGATCAAAATTTCTAGGAGACAATCTTCCTCCCGGATATTCCCCCGGACCATTCCCCTTCGCCGTAATGTCGACGCCTTCGTTATACTGATTCAGATTATACCTGCACAGGGCAATAAAGAAAGAGTATGGCAGAGTAAAACCTAATATAAAAGTCAGATTGATCCAGAATAAAGAAGCAAAATTAATATGCTCTAATATCTTTCCAAAAAGTTTAGAAAATATAATATCAGATCTTAGAAGCAGCGGAAGCGTAATACACAAAACTGCCATCGCCGCAATAAATCCTATTACTACTGCAATCAGCGTATTATTCTTTCTGTTATCCTTATTCTTACTGAAGAACCATCCTCCATGCCAGTAGATATAAGGCACAGACTGAATCGTTGTCCCCACCAATATAAATATTCTCTTCAGATATGCCGGAAAATTCCACACATAATCATTATAAAACTGATGAATCATAAAAACCATGAACAACAGAAGAATACCGACTATATTAAAGATATGCAAAAAAACCGAAGTGGTAAAAGCCGATGAAATACCAAGCAGTATCATGCCGGCCATATAAGGGAGAGAATGTTTCATAATCTTATAGTTAATCTTTTTCATAAATAGTATCGCAAATACAATCGTTACGCCTATACAGACAGGAAATGTTATTCCTGAAAGATTCTTGTACAAGCAAAATGTAAAGATCAATCCATAGACTAAGCTTAAACCTCCGAAATATTTATAATTATCACGTATCTTGATGATTAACATATTTTCTTTCATAAAAATGCCGCCTCCAATATCTAAATTAAATTCACGTTCATCCTATCTTTCACTCTCACATATATCAACAATAATCTGTTACTTATCCGACTCATATTCCATAATATCCCCCGGCTGACATTCTAACTCCCTGCATATCGCTTCTAGTGTAGAAAATCTGATTGCTTTTGCTCTATTATTCTTCAAAACAGACAAATTCGCCGGGGTTATATCTATCTTCCCTGCAAGCTCCGTAAGTCCGATCTTCCGCCGCGCCATCATTACGTCAATATTAATCTTTATCCCCACGATATCACCTCCCTATATCGTCAGATCGTTCTCTTCTTTATAATTCACTGCTTCAGCAAATACATGGGCCAGTACTTCGCAAAACAAAGCGGCGATAAAGAATACGAGAACGATCACTCCTGTAGCGGGAGTCGGCAGGACACAGAGCTTGATCACAAACATGACTACGATACAGAGACTTAACACCGCCATAGTATTCAGGCTTTTGACATTCTCATATACAAAACAAGATTCCTGTATCACAGTCTTCATCATCTTACGCAGCTGACCGATAATCAGTATTCCGAATATTCCCGACGTTCCGAATACTGCAAGCATAAAAAAGAAATATTCGTTGATAATACCAGAATAATATTTCCCAAGAAACTTTAAACTTAACGGAAGTGTAAGAAATACTACAAAACCACTGTAAAGCATAATATCCAGGAAAATCTTTGTAAATCTTATCAGACGTTGGTTCATAATCTATTCACATCCTTTTTGTTTCCTTTATAAAATTTACTATACCACTTTTATTATTGATTTTCAATATTTTTTTATCGTTTTTCGATACATTTTTTAATAGAAAATAGATAATAAAGTTTCCCGGTTGAAAATCATGATAATTCTTCCAATCTCATCAATATTGAGATACAATGAACAGAGAATAAAAAGCAATATTTAGGAGGTTTTCACTATGACTACAAATATCAATATGGATCAGCTCAGACAAGACGCTGTTGACATCTTCCATCAGGGATTTGCCTGCTCAGAATCCGTAATCTATGCAATCCGTAAGAATTTTGAATCAGACATGCCCGACGACGCAATCGCCATGAGTTCCGGATTTCCATGGGGTCTTGGAGGCGGCGGATGTATCTGCGGCGCTTTGGCAGGAGGAACCATGTGCATCGGATATTTCTTTGGACGGAAGGTTCCAGGCGATCCAAAAAATGTAAGATGCTTTGAACTTACCAATGAACTTCACGATTATTTCAAAGAAACCTGCGGGGGAACATGCTGCCGTGTGCTTACCAGAGGCATGGAAAAGGATTCCCCAGAGAGAAAAGCCCGGTGTACACAATTCGTATCAGATACGGTTGTGAAAACAGCAGAAATCATTCTTCGTGAACTTGAGAAAGATAAATTGTAGAAACCTATAAATTATATAACTTTTTATAAATTATAAAACTTCTTATCTTCCATGAATAATAAAAGGTTGCCAAAAACGATCCGTTTCCTGACAACCTTTTTATTATTACTTATCTTCTTCTATGTTTTCCTCTGGTTCATGATTTTCAGTGAACCCCTCTTCCGGCATATCTGAAGGATTTTCCATAGGATGACCATTCTCGACAAAATTATCTTCCTCATTGTCTTCTTCATCGCCCTTTCTTACTTTGGCGATGCTTGCCACGATATCCCCTTCTTTGAGATCAATAAGTTTCACTCCGGATGTGACACGTCCAAGTACGGATATTCCGGAACACTTCATACGGATCACGATTCCCTCGGTATTGATAATCATGATCTCGTCGTCCTCATTCACGGCCTTAATACCGACGACATTACCCGTCTTCTCCGTGATCTTATAACATTTGATTCCTTTACCGCCACGATTCTGACAGTTGAATTCCTCTATAGAAGTACGTTTTCCCATTCCCTTTTCAGATACGATCAGAAGTTCACTTCCCTGGGAACTGAGCTGCATACCGATAACTTCGTCCCTGTCGGTAAGATTCATTCCCCGGACACCCATGGAAGTCCTTCCTGTAGGTCTTACATCCTTCTCGTCGAAACGTATACACTGTCCATACTTTGTAACAAGGAACACTTCCTGGTCGCTGTTCGTGTATTTCACCTCAATCAATTCATCCTCTTCCCGAAGCGTAATTGCCGCCAGACCTGTCTTCCTTACAAATGCATAATCCTTAATAGGGGTCTTCTTCACCAGCCCCTTCTTCGTTGCCATAAAGAGATACTCTCCGTCTCTGTATTCATCGATAGGGATCACTGCGCTGATCTTCTCTCCCGGCATTAACTGAAGCAGATTCACAATAGCTGTTCCCCTGGATGTGCGGCTTGCTTCCGGGATCTCGTACCCCTTCAGACGATACACTCGTCCTGTATTGGTAAAGAACATGATATAGTGATGCGTATGCGTCATAAACAACTCTTCCATATAATCCTCTTCCAGAGTCTGCATTCCTTTAATACCCTTTCCTCCGCGGTTCTGCGACTTGAAAGTATCATTTGACATACGCTTAATATAACCTAATTTTGTCAATGTGATAACAACGTCCTCCTTAGGAATAAGATCTTCCATGGATATATCAAATTCATCGAATCCGATAGACGTCCTTCTCTCATCACCGTATTTATCCCGAATGACTATAATCTCTTCCCTGATCACCCCAAGAAGCAGCTTTCTGTCTGCAAGAATGGCTTTCAATCGGCTGATCTGTTCCATCAGCTCGTTGTATTCTTTCTCAAGCTTTTCTCTTTCCAGACCTGTCAGGGCACGCAGACGCATATCTACAATCGCCTGTGCCTGCACGTCTGTCAGGGCAAATCTTTCTATTAACTCGTTTTTAGCGATCTGTACTGTCTGCGAACTTCTGATAATATGGATCACTTCGTCGATATTATCAAGAGCAATCAGCAATCCCTCTAAGATATGCGCTCTTTCCTGGGCTTTATTCAGCTCATATTGAGTCCTCCGTGTGACAACCTCTTCTTGATGATTCAGATAGTGATTCAGCATCTCAAGAAGATTCATGACTTTCGGCTGATTATTCACCAACGCAAGCATATTCACACCGAAAGTATCCTGAAGCTGCGTATGTTTATATAACTGATTCAGGATAACATTCGCATTAACATCCCTTCTCAGCTCTATGACTACCCTCATACCTTCACGGTTGGACTGATCGCTCAATTCCGTGATACCTTCAATCTTCTTATCCCTCACCAGCTCGGCGATCTTCTCAATCAGCCTTGCCTTATTTACCATATAGGGAAGTTCCGTCACGATAATCCTGCTCTTTCCGTTCGGCATAGATTCAATGTCCGTAACCGCACGCACCCGGATCTTTCCCCGACCTGTACGGTAGGCCTCTTCTATTCCTCTGGTTCCAAGGATCATTCCCCCCGTCGGAAAGTCCGGCCCCTTGATAATCTGAAGAATATCTTCGATCGTAGTACCGTCTTTCTCTTCAATCTGGTCGTCGATGATCCTGACCACTGCGTTGATGGTCTCCTTCAGATTATGAGGCGGAATATTGGTCGCCATACCTACGGCGATACCCGTCGTGCCGTTAACCAGAAGATTTGGAAATCTTGAGGGCAATACGGTCGGCTCCTTCTCCGTCTCGTCAAAGTTCGGTACAAAATCAACCGTATTCTTGTTGATATCAGCCGTAAGCTCCATGGAAATCTTACTCAGTCTGGCCTCTGTATAACGCATGGCGGCAGCGCCGTCCCCGTCTACCGAACCAAAGTTCCCATGACCGTCCACTAACGGATATCTGGTGGACCACTCCTGCGCCATATTAACCAAAGCTCCGTAGATAGAGCTGTCTCCATGGGGATGATATTTACCCATGGTATCGCCGACGATACGGGCGCACTTCCTGTGCGGCTTATCCGGACCGTTGTTCAGCTCGATCATAGAATAAAGAATCCTTCTCTGCACCGGCTTCAACCCGTCCCTCACATCCGGCAAAGCACGGGAAGCAATAACGCTCATGGCATAATCTATATAGGAATTCTCCATTGTCTTCTTCAAATCTACTTCATGGACTTTATCAAATATATTATCTTCCATAATTTTACAGGAACCAGATAACCTGTATCCGGTCGTCCCCCTCTTCTCCTTTCCGCAGAAGCATTATCCTTTTCTGATACTATATATCCAGATTCTTCACATACTTTGCGTTCTCTTCTATGAATTCACGCCTGGGTTCAACCTTATCCCCCATCAAAGTAGTAAAAGTAAGGTCAAGCTCGGACGTCGTCTCTTCATCCATCTTCACCCTCAGAAGAATCCTGTGTTCCGGGTCCATCGTCGTCTCCCAGAGCTGCTCCGCGTCCATCTCTCCAAGACCTTTATAGCGCTGGATCTTATTATTGCCGTCCCGGCCGACTTCTTTCAGGATTTCATCCAATTCTTCATCGCTGTACGCATACCACACCTTTTTGTTCTTCTCAAGCTTATACAGCGGAGGCTGCGCCAGATATACATATCCTTCTTTGATCAGGTCAGGCATAAAACGATAGAGAAACGTCAATAATAGAGTACTGATATGAGCGCCGTCCACATCGGCATCCGTCATGATAATAATCTTATGATACCGAAGTTTTGAAATATCAAAATCCTCATGGATCCCTGTACCGAACGCTGTGATCATAGCTTTGATCTCGGCATTTCCGTATATCCTGTCAAGCCTTGCTTTCTCCACATTCAAAATCTTGCCGCGAAGAGGCAGAATTGCCTGGGTTGAACGGTCCCTTGCCGTCTTCGCAGAACCTCCCGCCGAATCTCCCTCCACGATATAAATCTCGCATTTACTCGGATCCTTATCTGAGCAGTCCGCCAGCTTACCCGGAAGAGACATGCCGTCCAACGCCGATTTCCGTCTGGTCAGTTCCCTTGCCTTCCTTGCGGCTTCCCTTGCGCGCTGCGCCATCACCGACTTCTCGATCGTAAGTTTCGCAACGGACGGATTCTGTTCCAGATAGATCTCAAGCTGTCTGCTCACTACGCTGTCTACGGCTCCTCTCGCCTCGCTGTTTCCAAGTTTCTGCTTCGTCTGCCCTTCAAACTGGGGGTCCTCGATCTTGACGCTGATAATCGCAGTCAATCCTTCCCGGATATCCTCCCCCGACAGGTTCTGCTCGTTATCTTTCAGAAGCTTATTCTTTCTTGCATAATCGTTAAAAGTCTTCGTCAGGGCATTACGGAAACCCACCACATGCGTTCCGCCCTCCGGAGTGGTAATATTATTTACGAATCCATAGGTATTATCACTGTAAGAATCATTATGCTGCATCGCCACTTCCACAGATACATTGTTGACCATCCCTTCACAGTAGATAATATCTTCGTACAATGCAGTCTTGCTGCGATTCAGATAAGTAACAAATTCTTTGATACCGCCCTCATAGTGGAAAGTTCTTTCTGCCGCGCCGTCCTCAGGTCTCTCGTCCCTCAGGATAATCTTAAGCCCTCTGGTGAGGAACGCCATCTCGCGGAAACGCTGCTTGAGCATATCATAATCGAATACCGTCTCCTCAAAAATGGTATCGTCCGGCATAAACACAACCTTTGTTCCGGTCCGGTCTGCTTCACATTCCCCGATAACCCTCAGTTTTTCCACTACTTTTCCACGTTCATACCGCTGTTTATACACTTTACCCTCATAGAATATCTCCACTTCAAGCCAATTAGAAAGGGCGTTTACAACAGAAGCCCCAACGCCGTGAAGTCCTCCGGAGACTTTATATCCTCCGCCGCCGAACTTACCGCCGGCATGAAGAACCGTAAATACCACCTCCACCGCCGGAAGCCCTGCTTTATGGTTAATCCCCACAGGGATACCCCTTCCGTTATCCTGAACCATTACAGAATTATCTTTATTGACCTTAACGAATATGGTATCGCAGAATCCTGCCAGCGCTTCATCCACTGAATTATCCACGATCTCATATACCAGATGATGAAGTCCTCTCGATGAAGTACTTCCAATATACATGCCAGGGCGCTTTCTTACCGCCTCGAGTCCTTCTAATATCTGAATCTCGTCTGCACCATACTCATGCTGTACTTTCTCTGTACTCATTCTTATCCTCCTAGTTTTCATCCGTTACCTGTCCTTCATGGACATGGAATACTTTGTTTATAGAGAAACGATGATTTACAAAATCTTCTACCCCTGTGCAGGTAATAAGTGTCTGTATATCATTAATACTGTCTAATAGATAGTTTTGCCTATGTTTATCAAGTTCAGACAATACATCATCAAGTAATAAAACAGGCGTATCTTTTATTGCCTGTTTTACCAATTCAATTTCAGATAATTTTAAAGAAAGCGCCGCAGTCCTTTGCTGCCCTTGTGATCCAAAACGCCTGATATCCAGATCTCCCGACATAAAACAGATATCGTCCCTGTGCGGCCCGACCGACGTACTTTTTATACGCATATCCCTCTCTCTGTTCTTTACCAGAGTCTGCTCTAATGTAAGATTCCCGTTGCTGGGTTCATAGACTAATTGAATATCTTCCTTCGATCCGGTCAGTTTTTTGTGTACAGAAGAAATAATTTCATTTACTTGTTTAATAAATTCTTTTCTTCTTTCTATTATTTTATTCCCATATTGAACCAATTGCAAGTCCCATATATCCAGCGTATCCATAATATTTCCACTGTCTTTCACTCCTTTGAGCAGATGATTTCTCTGGTTCACAACCCTGTTATAATTATACAGGTCGCTCAGATACACCCTGTCCAATTGAGACAACTCCATATCTACGAACCTTCTTCTCTCGGAAGGACCGTTTTTTATGATATTCAGATCCTCCGGAGAAAAAAACACAAGATTAACGATCCCGAATAATTCGCTTGCTTTTCGTAGGGGAATCTTATTAACCGCGATGCCTTTAGGACTGTTCTTTTTCAGATGCATATCAAGCTGATATTCTATCCCCTTCTTTTCCACAACGGTTTCAATATGAGCTTCTTCTTTCCCAAACCGAATCAGATCCCGGTCTTTGGCCCCGCGATGTGACTTGGTAATCCCTGAAAGATAGACCGCTTCCAGAATATTCGTTTTCCCCTGAGCATTATCCCCATAGAATATATTAGCGGCAGCGTCAAAATCAAGTTTTAAAAGATCATAATTCCTGTAATCCTTCAGTCTTAAAGATTTAATCTTCAATTTTCACTTCTTCTCCATCAAAAGTGATGATATCTCCTGCATATAATTTCCGTCCTCGTCTGATCTCAGTTTCCCCATTCACCTGAACCAATCCGTCTACAATGACTTCTTTAGCCTCCGCTCCGGACTCGACAAGACCGGCGGCTTTTAACGCCTGCCCCAATTTAATAAATTCATCTCTTAATTTTATGCCGCCCACTTCTCATACCTCTCT
Source organism: uncultured Dorea sp. (assembly GCA_910585725.1). Classification (GTDB taxonomy): domain Bacteria; phylum Bacillota; class Clostridia; order Lachnospirales; family Lachnospiraceae; genus Sporofaciens. The sequence continues at coordinate 9,955 of CAJUFA010000030.1, forward strand.
CAATGTTTATAAAGCCGAGTTAAAATTAACCGGGAGGATCAGATAGATATAACTTTCTTCATCGTCCTTGATAAAGCATGGAGCTTTTGCATTCATCAAATATAAAGTCACTTCATCCTGATCGATTACCCGAAGCGCGTCAATCAAAAACTTCGGATTAAAACCTATTAGTAGATCCTTCCCTTCTTTGTTGATAAATATCTCTTCATTCATAGAACCAATCTGGGACTTGATTCTTAATTCCATCACTTCATCACCGATATTGATAATAATCGGTTTCTTATCCCCTTCTTTTACGAAAAGTGTCGCTCTGTCTATACAATCCAGAAACTCCCTCTTATTAATTCTCAGCTTCGTCTCATAATCGTTAGACAACATCTGATCGACTTTGAAATATTCTCCCTCAATCAGACGCGACACCACGACTGTATTTCCGAATTCGAAGACTATATGATTATTTGTATAAGAAATATGAACCATACTCTCTACTTCTCCTGATAGAATCCTACTGATTTCTACCAATGTCTTCCCGGGAACAATCAGCTTCTTATCGCTGACATCATCTTTTAAAGTAATCTTTCTAATCGAGATACGATGTCCGTCAAGTGAAATAACTCTTAATACATTATTCTTAATTTCAAATAATTCCCCGGTCATTAATTTATTCATCTCTGTGTCTGAAATAGAAAATATGGTCTGCCTGATAATCTCTTTCAAAGTAAACTGAGATATTTCGATAGAATCTTCTTCTTCTATGACCGGAAGGTAAGAAAACTCTTCTCCAGGCTTTCCTGACAGATCAAATTTCGCTTTTTCACAAGTAATTGTTACCTGAAGATTCTCGTTTGTCTCGACCGTCACTTCGTTGTCAGGCAGCTTACGAACAATTTCTGAAAATATCTTAGCGTCAATCGCAATCATTCCTCTATTGATAATTTCTCCCTGCACGTCCGTCCTGATACCTAATTCCATATCGTTTGCCGTCAACTGTATAATATCGTTTGTAGCGTCTATCAGAATACATTCTAAAATTGGCATCGTTGTCTTTGACGGAACGGCTTTTGCCACCATACTGACTCCTTTGGCAAGATTATTCTTATTACAGATGATTTTCATATGTGTAAAACTCCTTTCTGCCGGGGTTGGATATATTAATATATAAAATACTTTCTCCTTATTCTTATTAGGGGATGTGGAAAAGGGGAAAACCCCTTCTACGCTAGGATTTATCAGTGGTTTCGTGATTAAAAACTATGTGAATTAAATCATAAAACAATGTGGATGTATTGGTGAAAATTTTTCTAAGAAAACTTTTTTGTGACCTTAAAAATCATTTTCCACATCTTGTCCACTGGTTTTCCATAAGTTGTCCACAATTTTTTCCCTATTATGCTGGATTAATCTTTTTCTTTATAATATTAATCGTATTATTCAGCGTCTCATCTTTAACGATTGATTTTTCGATCTTTTCCACGCCATATTTGACTGTGGAGTGGTCTTTTCCACCAAGAATAAGACCGATTGCCTGTAACGGCGTCTCTGTCAGATAACGGATCAGGTACATTGCGATCTGTCTGGGGACAGAAATATTTGCGCTTCTTTTATTACTCTTCAAATCGGCAATCGTAATATTGAAGTGGTCGGACACAATATCAAGGATTAGTTCCGGCGTTACTTCTCTATTATTATAAGAAGAGATAATATCTTTTAGCGCTTCTGCAGCAAGACCTATGTCGATTGTAAGGTCAATGGAATTTGTCTTGTTTAGTTTATAAAGAGCAATTAGTTTGTTGAGAGAACCTTCTAATTCTCTGATATTGGATTTAATATTATCGGCAATATATTTTAAAACATCTTCCGGTATATTGTATTTGTCAAGATGGTCAAGTTCGATCTTCTTTCTAAGAATCGCCATACGCGTCTCATAATCCGGTGCAGAGATGTCCGCGATCAGTCCCCATTCGAAGCGGGTACGAAGTCTTGCCTCCAGTGTTTCAATATCCTTAGGAGGTTTATCACTGGAGATGATAATCTGTTTTCCGGATGTGTGCAGGTGATTAAACGTATGAAAGAATTCTTCCTGAGTACTCTCTTTGCCGATGATAAATTGAATATCGTCGATCAAGAGCACGTCGTTATTGCGGTATTTATCGCGGAAATGTGCCATAGCGGATTCGTTATCCGCGGTTTTACCCTTTTTCAGAGCCTCGATCAGCTCATTGGTGAAAGTCTCGCTTGTTACATATAATACTTTTTTCTTGCTGTTCTTATTGAGCGTAAAATGTGCGATCGAATGCATCAAATGAGTCTTCCCCAGTCCTACGTCGCCGTATAAAAAGAGCGGGTTATAAACTTCTCCGGGCGATTCCGCCACGGCAAGGGATGCCGCATGGGCAAAGTTGTTATTGCTTCCTACGACGAAAGTATCAAATGTATACTTGGGATTCAGTCCTGCTTTCTCACTTGCGGTCTTCGTCCTTTTTTTAGTATTAGAGTCTGTCGAAGCGCTTTTAATTTCATAGATTCTGGAGTCGTCCTCGGAAAGAAAAACTACTTCATAGTCGTTTCCCGTTACTTCAGAGATGCATACCTTCAAAGGAAGAAGGTACTTTTTCTCTATATATTCGACGCTTGCATTGATATTCACCAGAATAAATACAGTATTGTCGATTACATTGTATACTTTTAATGGCTGGATCCAGGTATTAAAAGATACGTTGGATAATTCATGTTCTACTCTGAGCTGTTCAATAATTTCCGGCCATTTTTCTATCACAGTATTCATCGTTATAAACTCCTAATCTACCAAAAGTATGTAATGACTCTAATCTTGCTATCTTAACTATTTTACATCAAAATTGCAAATTAAGCAATGTTTAAATCATTGTGGAAAATGTAATTCACAGGAAAAAACTGTATAATTAAAGGGTCAGGATAAAAAAATAAAATTAATTCCACAGTTTTTCCACATAAAATAGAGATATTATCCACAATTTGTGGATAATATCTCTATTTTTCAATTTGAAACGTATTTATCTAAGAAAAATGAAGGAATAGCTTGACTCAAGAGTTTTTTTTCTATATAATCAGAAATGATGTCTAAGGTATAAAAGTAGGGAGTATCCCTTATAAAATATAAGGAGGTGGATATCGATGAAAATGACGTTCCAGCCAAAAAAAAGGCAAAGATCTAAGGTACATGGATTCAGAGCAAGAATGAAGACGGCAGGCGGAAGAAAAGTGCTTGCGAGAAGAAGAGCAAAAGGAAGAAAAGTGTTATCAGCGTAGGCCGCATATATGTGGCCTTTTCTTCTATAGTAAAACGTATGCGGCTATTTTAATCGGTATACGGTGTGAACGGTGAAAAACAGTGGGTTTAGGAGAGTTAGGGAATGCAGTATTCCGAATCATTGAAGAAGAATAAAGATTTCCGGAATGTATATAGGAACGGCACATCTTATGCGAATAAGTACCTGGTAATGTATGTATTGGAGAACCAGGCCGGAAAGAATCGATTGGGAATATCTGTGAGTAAGAAAGTAGGTAACAGTATAGTCAGGCATAGATTAACAAGATTGATCAGAGAAGGCTATCGATTGCAAGAAGACAGATACCGATGTGGATTAGATATAGTAGTAATAGCAAGAACAGGCGCGAAAGGTAAGAGTTATTGCGAGATTGAAAGTGCTATGCTCCATTTGGGTAGTCTTCATGAAATTATAGATTAGGGGTAATGTGTATGAAAAGGATACTTTTAGTATCTATCAGATTCTATCAGAAACATTTGTCCGCTCTTAAGGGATTCTCGTCATGTATCTATTATCCGACATGCTCACAGTATGCAGTGGAAGCAATTGAAAAATATGGCGCTCTGAAGGGTGGAGCTTTGGCGGCGTGGCGGATACTGCGCTGTAATCCATTTGCCAAAGGAGGATACGACCCCGTCCCGTAGAGTGTGTTTGAAGATTTATCAGACGTGCTTTAGAACGATTAAAGAGGATAATGGAGGAGATGAGTATGGCGTTTAGTTTGTTAACAGCAACTGCTAACTGGCCTATTATAGGTCAGATCAGTTGGTTGTTAGGTAAAGTTATGAACTTTATCTATACGATATTAGACAGTGTATTACCGGGGGATAATGGACTGGTAGGTTTGTCGATTATTTTTTATACTATTTTTGTATATACGTTGATGCTTCCTATGACGATCAATCAACAAAGATCGACAAAGATGATGTCAGTGATAAATCCGGAAGTACAGGCGATTCAGAAAAAGTATCGAAATAAGAAAGATCAGGCTTCTATGATGAAGCAGCAGGAAGAAATTCAGCAGGTCTATGATAAGTACGGAACATCTATGATGGGAGGATGTCTCCCTATGTTGATACAAATGCCGCTTCTTCTGGCTTTATATCCTGTCATCTATGATATTCAGAATTATGTTCCGGCAATTAAAGACGCGCCGGCGAGTGTGAATCGTTTTCTTACGATTCCGGATCTTACCATAGCTCCGATCGCTATGATAAAGAACAGCGGAGATTTTGGGATAGCTCCGGTTCTTGTAATTATAACGGCTGTTCTGCTTCCTGTGTTATCAGGACTTACTCAATATCTGAGTATTAAGGTATCGCAGGCTATCTCTGGACAGCAGATGGATAAAGAAAATCCGATGGCAAGTACGATGAATACGATGAATGTGACGATGCCTCTGTTCTCTGTATTCATGGTATTTTCTCTGTCTGCCGGTATCGGCCTTTACTGGGTAATCAGCGCGGTTGTGAGGATTATTCAGCAGGTGATCATTAACAAGAGTTTAAGAGAGATATCTATAGAAGATTTGATAGAGAGAAATAAGGAGAAGGCTGAGAAGAAGAGACAGAAGCGCGGTGAGAAAGCCGAGAGGATCAACGCGATGGCTCAGGCGAATACGAGAAGTATCAGAGATACTGCAAAGAGCAGTACTTCAGGAATGAGTGAGAAAGAAAAGGAAAATAAGATCGAACAGGCAAGAAAAAGTGCTGAGAATGCTAAGCCGGGAAGTCTGGCTTCAAAAGCAAACATGGTTAAGAAATTCAATGAAAATAATTAGGGGGCGTTATTCATGGAATATATCACTGTATCAGCAAAGACATTGGACGATGCGATTACGGAGGCATTAGTCCAGTTAGGAGTAACAAGCGATCAGTTAGATTATCAGGTGATCGAAAAAGGAAGCGCCGGATTCTTAGGAATCGGAATGAAACAGGCTGTGATTAAGGCGCGGAAGAAGGAAGAGGTAAAGGAAGAAGAATACGAGATCAATATTCCGAAGGTAGACGTATCAGTGGTAAAGGAACCAATCAAAAGAGATCTTGCTGCAAAGGAAAAGAAAGAATTTCCTAAGAAAGAGGCGTCAAAAAGAGAGGTTTCCAAAAAGGAATCTTCGAAAAAAGAGATTTCCAAAAAAGAGTCTCCGAAGAAGGATGTAAAGAAAAAGAATAATACTCCGAAGGAAAAGAAAGATATAGAAAAGGTACAGCCGACATCATCTCCTTCAGAGAAAAATGCAGCGGAGAAGAAAGAAGTAGAACTTGCCATTGTTGAGGATCAGACAATAAAGGCATGTGAGAAATTTATTGAAGATGTATTGAAGGCCATGGATATGAAAGATGTGAATATCACATCTATAATAGATGAAGAGGGCGCTCTTTCTATTAGTATGGAAGGAAGCAATATGGGAATTCTGATCGGAAAGCGCGGACAGACATTGGATTCGCTCCAGTATCTGACAAACAGAGTCGCCAATAAGATGCAGGACGGCTATGTACGTGTGAAATTAGACACGGAGGATTACAGAAGAAGAAGGAAAGAAACTCTCGAGAATCTTGCAAAGAACATCGCAAGCAAGGTGAAGAGAAATAGAAGAACCGTGTCGCTGGAGCCGATGAATCCGTATGAAAGAAGGATCATCCATTCGGCGCTGCAGGCTGACCCGGCAGTATCGACACATAGTGAAGGTGAAGAGCCTTATAGAAGAGTGGTTGTGACACTTGTACGTAATCGTTAATGAAAAGAGGCTGCTGCAAATTAATGCAGCAGCTTCTTTTTCAATATTTCGACGGAGATGCGAGTGAGTCAGTATAGGAGACGGAAGTTATAGAGTAAAAGGAGAGGGGATATCTATGAGGGATGGCGCGACAATTGCGGCAATTTCGACGGCAGTGAGCATTGCGGGAATTGGGATTGTAAGAATGAGCGGATCGGAATCATTTTTCATTGCGGATCGTGTATACAGATCCAAGGGAGAAAAAAAACTGAGTGAACAGAAGTCTCATACGATTCACTATGGCTATATTATGGATCAGGAAGAGACGGTGGATGAGGTTCTGGTCATGTTGATGCGTGGTCCGCGTAGTTTCACGGGAGAAGATACGGTAGAGATCAACTGTCATGGGGGAGTCTATGTAGTAAGGAAGATTCTTGAAATATTGATAGAAAATGGCGCAAGACCGGCTGAGCCGGGAGAATTTACGAAGAGAGCTTTTTTGAACGGAAGGTTGGATCTGTCTCAGGCGGAAGCCGTGGGAGATCTGATAGCCGCGCAGAATCAGTATGCGCTGCAGAGTTCGATCAGTCAGTTAAAGGGAAGTATTAAGAATGAAATAAATGATATAAGAAATATAATAATTTATCATACTGCGTTTATAGAAACGGCTCTTGACGATCCCGAGCATATCAGCGTAGATGGATACGGGGAAGAACTGAGACGTGTTGTGGAGGATATGTCGACACGTATCAGGCGTCTGCTGGAATCATTCGATAATGGACGCTTAATGAAAGAAGGGATACGGACGGTTATACTTGGAAGGCCGAATGCCGGGAAGTCTTCTCTTATGAATGTACTTTTGGGGGAAGATCGTGCAATTGTCACAGATATAGCGGGTACTACCAGGGATGTGTTGGAAGAGCATCTTAACCTGAGCGGGATATCTCTGAATATTATGGATACGGCGGGAATCAGAGAGACGAAGGATATAGTAGAAAAGATCGGTGTTGATAAAGCAAAAGAACAGGCGCATCAGGCGGATCTGATTCTGTATGTGATAGATTCGTCGAAGGATCTGGATGAAAATGACAGAGAAATTCTTCGTCTGATACAGGGGAAGAAGGCTATTATTTTATTGAATAAGTCAGATCTTAATATGAAAGTGACGAAGGAAATCGTGAAGCAGGCTTATTTTAGTGTTGATGAAGATATTCATGAGAATTTAAGTGTAGCCTCAGATATGAATTTGTTAAAAAATGAAGGAAATTATTCAAATTTAAATAAAGATAATAGTAACGAAAGTGAAGAAAATGATATTGAATTGCCTATAATTGAGGTTTCGGCAAGAAATTTGCGTGGAATAGGTGAATTGGAGGATAATCTGAAAAGGATGTTTTTTGCAGGAAATCTTTCGTTTAATGATGAAATTTGCATTACGAATATAAGGCATAAGAATGAGTTATCAGAGGCGTTAGAATCTCTTGAAAGAGTGAAGGAGAGTATCGACTCGGGCATGCCGGAGGATTTTTACTCGATTGATCTGCTGGATGCATATGAGAAACTAGGAAATATAACAGGCGAGACGATGGGAGAGGATTTGGTTAATGAGATTTTCAGCAAATTCTGTATGGGTAAGTAAAGATGCTTATGATGTGGCTGTAATTGGTGCTGGGCATGCCGGATGTGAAGCGGCGCTTGCAGCCGCCAGACTGGGATTCCATACGATTATGTTTACCGTGAGTGTGGACAGTGTGGCGTTAATGCCATGTAATCCTAATATAGGAGGAAGTTCTAAAGGACATCTTGTCAGGGAATTGGATGCGCTTGGCGGTGAGATGGGAAGGGTGATAGATCGTACCTTTATCCAATCGAAGATGCTTAATAAGTCTAAGGGACCGGCGGTACATTCCCTCAGAGCGCAGGCGGACAAAGCAAATTACAGCCGTACGATGCGTCAGGTGTTGGAGAATCAGGAGAATCTGGAGATAAAGCAGGCTGAAGTAGTGAATATTGTGACGCAGGATAAGAAGGTGACAGGTGTGCAGATTCTGTCTGGAGCGATCTTTCCCTGCCGTGTGGTAATATTGTGTACAGGAACTTATCTCAGGGCCCGGTGTATATATGGAGAAGTCAGTAATAATACAGGACCGAATGGGCTTCAGGCGGCAAATCATCTGACAGATTGCCTGAAGGAGCTTGGAATCAAGATGTATCGTTTCAAGACAGGAACTCCGGCTAGAATTGATAAGAATTCGGTAGATTTTGATAAGATGGAAGAACAATTTGGAGATGAGAGAGTAGTTCCGTTTTCATTTACGACGAATCCTAAAGATGTGCAAATTGATCAGGTATCCTGCTGGCTGACATATACGAATCCTGCGACACATGATATTATAAGAAAGAATATAGATCGTTCACCTTTGTTTTCAGGAATGATAGAGGGGACCGGTCCAAGATACTGCCCTTCGATTGAAGATAAGGTAGTAAAATTTGCAGATAAAGACAGGCATCAGGTGTTCATAGAACCGGAAGGGCTGGAGACGAACGAGATGTATATAGGCGGAATGTCCAGCTCTCTTCCGGAAGATGTCCAATATGCAATGTACAGAACTGTGCCGGGACTTGAAAATGTAAAGATTGTAAGAAACGCATACGCAATCGAATATGACTGTATCGACGCCAGACAATTGAAACCTTCCCTTGAGTTTCGGGACATAGAAGGACTTTTTAGCGGAGGACAGTTCAACGGAAGTTCCGGATATGAAGAAGCGGCGGCCCAGGGATTGATAGCAGGAATTAATGCGGCAAGAAAATTGCAGGGAAAGGAAGCTGTCGTACTGGACCGTTCGGAAGCTTATATTGGTGTGCTGATTGATGATCTGGTGACGAAGGAAAGTCATGAGCCATATCGTATGATGACTTCCAGGGCAGAGTATAGATTATTGCTTAGACAGGATAATGCAGATCAAAGGCTCACAAAAATCGGGTACGAAATCGGACTCATATCAGAAGAAAGATATCAGAAGTTACTTAAGAAAGAGGAGTTGGTTCAAAAGGAAGTAGAGAGACTTAAGAGTACAAATGTAGGAACTACAGAAAAAGTAAGAAAATTGTTGGAAACTTATAAAAGTACTCCTTTGGCATCAGGCGCTTCGCTGGCGGAGTTAATCAGAAGACCAGAACTTTCTTATAGAATTTTGGATGAGATCGATGAGGCCAGACCTGAATTCCCGGAAGATTTGGCAGAAGAGGTAATGGAACAGGTAGAGATATCGATTAAGTACGAAGGATATATCAATAGGCAGAAGAAGCAGGTGGAACAGTTTAAAAAGTTGGAGAGTAAGAAGATTCCGGAAAATATAGATTATGATAAGGTGAAAAGTCTCCGGATAGAAGCAGTACAAAAGCTGAAAGAATACAGACCAGTATCCATCGGACAGGCATCCAGGATATCTGGGGTGTCGCCTGCAGATATTTCTGTGTTGTTGGTTTATCTATCGATGTAAAATCTTTTGATTGTCGGGCTGCACTGTTGATGTAATAATATTCTAAAAAGGATTGGAGAGTAAGATGGAACATATATTAGAGAACAGATTGTCTGCATTAAATATAACATTGACTGATGTGCAATTAAAGCAGTTTGATAGATTCTATGAGATACTATTGGAGTGGAATAAAGTAATGAATCTTACAGGAATCACAGAGTATCAGGAAGTAGTGGACAAGCATTTTACAGATAGTCTTTCTATTGCAGCGATTATGGATATGGAGCAGATAGAATATGTCATAGACGTAGGTACAGGAGCGGGTTTTCCGGGTATTCCTCTTAAGATTGCTTTTCCTGATCTTAATATTGTATTGTTAGATTCTTTGAATAAAAGAGTAAAATTTCTTGACCATGTAATAGAAGAATTAAAACTTAACAGGATTCGGACGATTCATGGAAGAGCGGAAGATTACGCCAGAGAATCGGAGTATAGAGAAAGGTTTGAATTGTGTGTGTCAAGGGCAGTTGCAAATCTGGCATCATTGTCGGAATATTGTCTTCCGTATGTAAAAGTAGGAGGAGAATTTATATCTTATAAATCAGGAGATATTGAGACGGAGATATCCGATGGAGAGAAAGCGATAAAGATATTAGGTGGAAAAATTGATCAAGTTGAAAAGTTTAAGCTTCCTGGTACGGATATTCAAAGGTCCTTTGTAAGAATAAAGAAGATGAAGAACACACAGAATAAATATCCCAGAAAGGCAGGAATGCCTACGAAAGAACCATTGAAGTAGATAGAATATGTGAAATTGATTTATAAAAAGGTAGAAATTTTAGTAAGGCTTTTGTAATAAAATCGTAAGAGAGATTGTTAGACAAATGCTTAACTGAATAAATATGGATGATTTATCTGTAAATATATGATAAAAGAGCGGATGTAACATTATATGTTATATCTGCTTTTTTAATTACTTATATTTGTTGCGATGGCTAAGAATTTTATACTATTTCTGTCTAATTAAAGAAACGCTTGGTTGAACGGAAATAAAAGGTATGCCAAAATAATTGCCATTTAGTTCAGTTTGTTGAATTTTAATTTGTTTATCTTACCTTTAGTTAAATTGTTTTTTTCTTTTGTCTATTTATGATTTCCAGCTTTTTGATGTATTGGTTGGTTTGGTCTATATTGTTTTGGTAAATTAATAATTAGGATTTTATTATATTTATTGTGAATAATAGTTTTGAGACTTTTGTTTTCAGTTATTCTATTTATATCCACGAATTTAGATTGTGATTATTATTTTGAAAAGTGTATATGACTTTCCTATAGATATTGCGTAAATTTAAAAAAGAAAATTATATGAAGAGCATATACTTTTGAATGTTTTCTGAAATGTATTTTAAAGAAATGTTTCACGTGAAACATTTCTTTTTAAGTTGATCAAGGTGTTATAAATACATTTGCTGTCCAATCTGGTTTTATACATTGATAAGCAATATTGATAAATAGATTTTCAAAGGATAAAGTACGGTGTAGTGTGTCAATTGCTTTTTCTTCAAAGCAGTTGAATAATGCAAGGTGGAGTCATCGTTGACCGAAATAAAGATATCAGATATAAATTAGGGTTAGTTTGATAAAATGTGAATGATACACTGGCGCTCTGTTCAGTAAAAAATCAAACTTCCGAACCGTCTAGCTCTCACAGTTATGTTCTGGAAAGTTTTAGTCAATGGTTTTGTATTGTTGTTAAGTGTATGCCTAATACTGGCATGGATCAGATATTTCATTGGTTATTCTATAATCGGATAGAACACTATTATAGTGTATTATTAATTGTCGACTAAATAGTGCAGAATAATTTTTTAGGATGCTTGGTAATTGAATAATATAATGCAGTTTCATTGTTGATTAAAACTAACGCAGCAGATAGAAATTCAAATAAGTCAATTTGATGAAATGTGAAGGATAGACTATATTAGCATATATATAATTAGTATACGATCAGGTGAAATGTTAAAAGTATATTTTTGGATTTTAAAATGGTGTGCTTTGATGGTGTTTTACAAAAATATATCTATTTAAAATATATTTTATAGATATATTTTAAATAGATATACGTTATATAGACAGATTGTACTATTTGATATCAACCATATAGTTTGATGTTAACTTATGGACATACTTTTGTATTACAATAAAACAGATTGTTGTAAATAATATAAATGTTATTATAAGAATTGTGAAATGTAAAAAATGCTAATAACTAGTATTCTTAATTGTTAGCATTTTATTTGTTTGATAAATTGTGTAAAGATACCAAATGTTTCACGTGAAACATTTGGTATCCTTTTTTTTGTTTGTCAATCTTTAAAAGGTATAATTTTTGCTTTAAATATTTTGCATTATAAAATGATAACAGATTTTATTAGATAAGATGGTTTTTGATTAATGGAATATTAGATAACATAGAGAAAATCAACTAAAAGATAAATGTTTCACGTGAAACATTTATTGAAAATGGAAAATATATTATTAAATAAAACAATAGGTAGATAACCTGATGGAAAAGTGTTATACTTAATGCATGATTAAAGAAAGGTGATTTTATAGATGGGAAGAATTATAGCAATTGCCAATCAAAAGGGTGGAGTTGGCAAAACTACGACTGCAATCAACCTGTCTGCTTCTCTTGCTGAGAAGGGTCAAAAAGTACTTGCAATAGATATGGACCCACAAGGAAATATGACCAGCGGATTAGGTCTTGATAAAGACGATGTAGACAAGACAATCTATGATATGATTATAGGTGAATCAGAAATAGAAACAGTAATCAAAAAGGAAACAATAGAAAATTTGGATATACTTCCTTCTAATGTAGATCTATCAGCAGTCGAAATTGAATTGATTGATGTCGAAAATAAGGAATTTATAGTAAAAAATTCTATTCAGAAGATAAGAGATAATTATGATTTTATAATTATTGATTGTCCTCCGTCGTTGAGTTTGCTTACGATTAATGCTATGACGACGGCAGATTCTGTATTGGTTCCGATTCAATGTGAATATTATGCGTTGGAAGGATTGAGTCAGTTAATACATACGGTTGAATTGGTTAAAGAAAGGCTGAATTCAAACCTGGAGATAGAAGGTGTTGTGTTTACGATGTATGACGCAAGAACGAATTTATCTCTTCAGGTTGTTGAGAATGTTAAGGATAATTTACAGCAGAATATATATAAAACTATTATTCCGAGAAATATTAGACTTGCAGAAGCGCCAAGTTATGGAACTCCAATCAATCAATATGATCCCAAATCTGCAGGAGCAGAGAGTTATATGAGGCTTGCAAATGAAGTAATAGAGAAGAAGTAATTGGGGGAGAATAAGATGGCAGTAAAGAAAAAGGGACTGGGAAAGGGACTTGATAGTCTGATTCCTGATAATAAGGGGTCGAAGTCCTCCGTAGAATCAGAGTTGTATTCAAAGGATGATGTGGAACAAAATTCCGGCGAACAAATGATGAAGATAAATATAGTGGAACCTAACAGAGAGCAGCCTCGTAAAAAATTTGAAGAAGACGCGTTGCTGGAGTTGGCAGATTCTATCAAGCAGTTTGGAATATTGCAGCCTTTACTGGTAAGAAAAAGAAAAGATTATTATGAGATTATAGCAGGTGAAAGAAGATGGCGCGCGGCTAAGATGGCGGGCGTGAAAGAAGTTCCGGTGATTATCAAAGAGTTTTCGGAACAGGAAGTTATTGAGATTGGATTGATTGAGAATATACAGAGAGAAAATCTTAATCCGATTGAAGAGGCAATGGCATTTAAAAGACTTTTGGAAGAATTTAATTTGAAACAGGATGAAGTGGCAGAGAGAGTATCCAAGAGCAGAACAGCAGTTACGAATTCAATGCGCCTCTTAAAATTGAATGAAAAGGTTCAGCAAATGATAGTAGATGATATGATATCTACAGGGCATGCGAGGGCTCTTCTTGCGATTGATGATAAAGAACAGCAGTATATCCTTGCTAATAAGATATTCGATGAAAAGTTAAGCGTACGAGAAACTGAAAAATTAATTAAAGATATTAAGAACCCCAAGAAGGTAAAAGAAAAGAAAGTAGTTGAAAACGCATTTATCTACAAAGACATTGAAGAGAAAATGAAAGAAGTAATAGGTACAAAAGTGAATGTTGCGTCAAAAGGCAATGGAAAAGGAAAGATTGAGATAGAATACTATTCTGATGAAGAGTTAGAACGAGTGTTCGACATAATAATGAGTATACGAAGGGAAGATTGATATATGGAAAGTAAGATACTGGAAACATTAAGGATAGATCCGGCTTACATATTTCTATTCATACTTAGTATGATAGTGATACTTTTTATTCTGTATGTAAACTTGAGTATGAAATATAATCGTCTGCAAAGTAGTTATAATGTGTTTATGAAGGGGAGAAACGGGAAAACTCTTGAAGATAGTCTGAGAGAAAAATTTGGTGAAGTAGACGCAATTGTGAAGGTTACGAAACAAAATCGTAACGACATCAAGGAAATGAGTAAGAAGTTAGATAGAAATTTCCGAAAGACCGGTATTGTAAAATACGACGCTTTTAATGAAATGGGTGGTAAGCTGAGTTTTGCGGTCGCAATATTAGATAGTAACAATAATGGATGGATATTGAACGCTATGCATAGCCGTGAAGGATGTTACACATATATAAAGGAGATCATTAAGGGAGAAAGTTATATCGAGTTGGCGGAAGAAGAGGCAGAAGCATTAGACAAAGCTATCTATGAAAATTATGATGTAGATGTAAAAATGATGAAAAAGTAGGAGGATAAAATGTTAGATATAAAATTTGTAAGAATGAATCCGGATATAGTTAAGGAAAATATTAAGAAAAAATTTCAGGATGAAAAATTATCTTTGGTGGACGAAGTATTAGAATTAGATCAGAAAAATAGAAATATAAAGCAAGAGGTAGAAGCACTTCGCGCAGATCGTAATAAGATATCTAAACAGATTGGGGCATGTATGGCTCAAGGGAAGAAAGAAGAGGCAGAAGAGCTGAAAAAGAAAGTTCAAGAAAATGCTGATCGTGTAGAATCATTGTCCGCAGATGAAAAGGATGTAGAGGCAAAGATTAAGAAGATTATGATGGCTATTCCAAATATTATAGATCCTTCTGTACCGATTGGTAAAAATGACAGTGAAAATGTAGAGATACAGAAATATGGAGACCCGGTAGTTCCTGAATTTGATATACCGTATCATACGGATATTATGGAGAGGTTTAATGGAATAGATCTTGAAAGTGCAGGTAAAGTTGCGGGGAATGGATTCTACTATTTGATGGGAAATATTGCGAGGTTACATTCAGCAGTATTGTCTTATGCACGAGATTTTATGATCGGCAGAGGATTCACATATTGTATTCCTCCTTTTATGATCAGGAGTAATGTAGTAACTGGGGTTATGAGTTTTGCAGAAATGGACGCTATGATGTATAAGATTGAGGGAGAGGATTTATACCTGATCGGAACCAGCGAGCATTCCATGATTGGAAAATTCATTGATACGATGCTGACAGAGGATCAGCTTCCGCAGACTTTGACCAGCTATTCTCCATGTTTCCGCAAGGAGAAGGGGGCGCATGGAATAGAAGAGCGTGGTATATACAGAATTCATCAGTTTGAGAAGCAGGAGATGATAGTAGTATGTAAACCGGAAGAAAGTAAGAAATGGTATGATAAATTATGGCAGAATACGGTTGACTTGTTCCGTTCCTTAGATATTCCGGTTCGTACTCTTGAATGCTGTTCCGGTGATCTGGCAGATTTGAAAGTGAAGTCCTGTGATGTAGAAGCATGGTCTCCAAGACAGAAAAAGTATTTTGAAGTCGGAAGCTGTTCGAACCTTGGAGATGCACAGGCACGAAGACTGGGAATTCGTATAAAAGGGGCGGATGGAAAATATTTTGCTCATACTCTGAACAATACGGTAGCGGCGCCTCCGAGAATGTTGATAGCATTCCTGGAAAATAATCTTCAGGCGGACGGATCTGTGAGAATTCCAGAATCGCTTAGACCGTATATGGGTGGATTAGAAACAATTATACCTGAAAAATAAAAATTCTAAATTAAGGAAAAAAATATGCACCAATATCTGAATGCCATTGGATTTGGCAACATAAGGAGTAGAAAAGAATTAAACAAGGTTCTGATACAGGTAAAGAATCTATTTACTCAGCAAGATCTGATTTCTCGAGATAAAGAAATAGATTTTTGTGAATTTCGTAAGGAGTTTGGGGCGGGAATTGGTATCTCTCTATTTGGAGATATGGATATTGCTGAAAATTTTGAAAGAAATTATTATTATCCGTATTTCCTTGGAACGGGGATTACGAGTTATGCGGATGTATATGTGGAAAAGAGAATGGACAGAGAAGCATATGCAGGAATATGTGAAGATGTAAAGATTGGGATAAATCTCATCTTTCATCTTCAGAATACAGTAGAGTTTTTGAAAAAGCAGCTGGAGGGAAAAGATTCTGTAAAATATAAATCGGTTACTTTATCTGGGTTGTGTAATGGAGGGACTATATTACTTCCGGTATTGAAAGATAAGGAACAAGAAGAAAGGCAAAAAGAGGAAGTACACAATAGGATGATGCTTGTAAGCGCTGCCAAGGCCGGAGATCAGGATGCTATCGAGAGTCTGACTATGGACGATATTGATACATATTCCAGAGTATCTCAGCGTTTGATCAGTGAAGACGTATTCAGCATCGTGGATACTTATATCATGCCGTATGGTATAGAATGCGACCATTATTCGATTCTAGGCGAGATATTGGAATTGCAGAGAATTATGAACGAGTATACAAAAGAAGAGATCTATGTGATGAAGTTAGACGTCAATTCCCTGCTGTTTGATATATGTGTGCCCGTAGAAAAAGTGATTGGTTCTCCTGAAGTAGGCAGACGTTTTAAAGGGAATATGTGGCTCCAGGGAAGAATTAATTTCTAAAAGAGGAAAGTGAAATTATGTATAACAAATTGACGACATGTTTGGCAAGTATAAGAGAAAAGGTGGATTTCAAACCAGAGAGAGCATTGATTTTAGGATCTGGGCTGGGCGATTATGCAGATGAGATTAAGGTTACGGATACTATTGCATATACGGAGATAGAGGGTTTTCCCGTTTCTACTGTTAAAGGTCATAAAGGACGATTTGTATTTGGATATGTAGAAAATACGCCTGTGGTTATTATGCAGGGACGCGTACACTACTATGAAGGATATCAGATGTCAGACGTTGTTCTTCCAACCCGGCTGATGGGTATGATGGGAGCAAAGAAAATTATTCTGACAAATGCAGCGGGCGGTATAAACGATGCATATAACCCAGGAGATTTAATGATGATCACAGATCATATTGCGACAGGAGTTCCAAGTCCATTGATTGGTCCGAATATAGAAGAATTGGGTACCAGATTTCCGGATATGAGCGAGGTATATAGCGAGCGACTGCGGAATGTAATCAGAGAATGTGCGAAACAATGTAAGATTAACATAAAAGAAGGAGTATATGTACAGTTTACAGGACCTAATTATGAAACTCCTGCAGAAGTCAGGATGGCAAAAATATGGGGCGGAGACGCGGTCGGAATGAGTACGGCATGCGAGGCTGTGGCTGCGCGTCATATGGGAATGGAAGTCTGTGGAATTTCATGTATTACGAATATGGCGGCCGGTTTGTCGAAGCAGCAGCTTGATCATAAAGAAGTACAGGAAACAGCGGATAGGGTAGCTAAGTCCTTTAAAGAGCTGGTTACAAAGGTTATTGTTAATATGTAGAAATTGTAAGAATAACGGATAGAAGCATATAATCAATATGCTCCTATCCGTAGGAATTAAGACTTTTATGAATTTTAAAATAAACCTCTGCAATATGACTGAATCGCTTCGTTTGCAAATTCTGCAGTTCCTTTTCCACATGTTTTGTTAATATTGTCAGTAAAATCTCCTCCTCCGGCATACATTTTTCCAAGTTCCTGAAGGATTTCATTCGTACATGTATAAAAATTTTCTGTTATAAAATCTTGCAGTTTCTTTGCCAGTCTGATTGCTTCTTCTCCGTCTGGTTTATGATCTTTAATTCTGCTGAATTCAGCAAAAATATTAATCATTTCAATATTTAGTTTCTGTTGTTCTTCCTTACTGCGTCCTGCGGATTTCTGTTCATATTCTTTGTAAGCTTTCGTTGATCCCCAGGATTCTTTTGCCTTGGCAGCATATTCGTCAATTTTTCTTGTATCAAATGAATCAAAATTCATTTCTTTCACTCCGATCGTTTTTATTCCCCAGGCGAGGTCGATCAGATTCTGTAGATGCTCTTTCCTAAGTTCCAAAAGATGAATCTGCTGTTCTAACGCCCTGTTTCTGTCAAAATCAGGGCTGTCCAGAATATCCTTTATCTCTTTCAGTGAAAACTCCAGTTCTTTAAAAAGCAAAATATGATGCAGGCGTTCCAGAGCCGTATCGTCATACAACCTATATCCTGCCTCGGTAACTTCTGTGGCCGGCAGAAGTCCTATATTGTGGTAATGATGGAGCGCGCGTATGCTTACCCCTGATATTTTGCTTACCTCATGTACAGTCATCATCCTGATCACCTCCTTTGCTGTGGTAACCATAGTATAAACTATTACATAATGTCAGAGTCAACATTTTTTTGAATTATTGCCGCGTAAAAATTCCATAAGAATATTAGGTGCATAATGTTGACTCATATGTAATTGGACGTTGTTAATCAAAGTTATACTATTGTGGTGAATACTCATGATTTTTTCCAAAGAAACGATACAACTCTGATTACATTTCATAAATCCATATGGAGATAAAAGTCTTTGCTCTTCTGTCAGCGATCCATATTTTTGGTAAGAGCCGTATCGTGTATAGATAGTAATGGTGTGTGCCTTTATTTGAAGATAATAAATATCACATATTTTTATTTTTGAAATAGTAGTTTTTGTCTTGCATATATATTCACTCTGCATATTTGAATAGAGAGTCAGCGCTTGTTCCAAGCCGGAAAATCCATATTGATCCAAAAATACAGTGAGTGCGTCTTGCAGCAATTTAGTTTGATTTAATTCTTGTATCCAATTCACAGATCTGCTCATTCTTTTTCCCCCTTTTTATATAAAACAAATAAAGATACAAAAACTGACGTATTTGCTCTAAAGTTAATAAAATTTTAATATATGATGTACACCTTTCATAATATGCTGTCTGAAATTTGTCGAAAGATATATTTAAATGTATAATAATATCTGTTAATGATTAAAAATAAGAAAGAATGGAGGATATTTATGAGTTTTTCTATCTTATCAAATTCTCTGGTTAATAAGGATAATAGTACAGCTTTAAGAAAAGGACTGTTTGAGGCTCAAACACTGTCTTATCGAAAGATTTTGTCACAGTCTTGGAGAGATGAGTTGCTGCCGGATATAGTATGTTTGTCAAAAAATACTTATTATAAGGTATTGCAAACTCTCTTTGACGATTGGGACGCCGCTGCTGTTTTAAGTCAGCTTACAGAAAATGACGATTTAACGAAGGCAGTTAATAGTCTGCGGATTAAAGGATGTAAAAGTATACGACGATCAAAAAAGCAGTCTACAAGAGTTTATAAGGAAGTTCGAAAAATGTGGAAAAAAGGATACTATGGTTGTCCGAAAGAGAGAGAAAAAGAGATGGAAGACGCTTTAAAGAATATCCACAAAGCCTTTAGAGAATCTTTTATTATTTTACGTTTGGTTTTGAGGAAAGAAGTTTACGATTGTATTCCGAGTAAATTGAAAGTAACATTACATAATGGAAATGTATACAATATTTCTTCACTTTATATATATGATAAAGCATTGAATAAATATAAATTAGATCAGGAAATTAAATTTACTTTTAAAGATCTGCGTTATATACAGCTAAGTATAACACCATATATTTTTTCAAAAATACATATAAAATAAAATCTTCATTAAATAATATGGAGAATAGAGGTATTATGAAATTTTCTATAAATAAAACACTATTAACGAATTTATTCACGGATCCTTCTCCGTTGGATAGGAAATCACAGATATTCTTTACTCTACACGAGAGGATGTTTCCGTGCAAAGAGATGTTTATTGAATTTTTGACTACTGTCGACGATAGTGAACGGATGGTCTGTGCAAAATATATTTTGCAGAGATTATGTTTTGAGTCAAACTTTCCTCCGCCGTATATACTTCTTAGAGATTTTTTGGATTTTGAAAAGGATTCTTTAAATAAGTCGTCGAATGATACATATATACCTCAAGATCATTTTTTTCATATAGTGTACACATATCTTTTAGGAATATATTTATTCTTTTATTCGACTTTTGTAAATAAAGAATTGACAAAAGAATTTATAAGAAAAAGAGATGTGAAAAGCATCAATCCCGCGCTGGACGCCGTGAAGGATTTTATAAGTTACTGGAAATATTTTTGTTTGTTTCATGATATTGCGTATCCTTTTGAAAGAATAGCATCCATAGATAATCCTGAAGCTTCTGATATTTTAAAAAAATATTTTTCAGGTGTTAATGCATTAGATCGTGTTTTGTCACGTGAAATATTAGTGAAAGGGATTACAAAATATCTTATTTTATGGCAGTTGCTTAATGATAATGAGAACAATACGTCTTTTGAAAAAACGTTAACATTAAATCTGTCGCCCAATATTGAAAAATTTATTAAATATTCTGAACACGAGATGAAGAATATTCATCAAATTATAGCAGATTATGGAGATTACAAATCTATTGATAAAATACATTGTTTCGAACATTTTAAAATGTTGACAGGGTTAATATCTAAGGATGAAGGTTATATTACTGTGCTTTTTGATGCTCTTACAGACAGACCGATTGCTTTTAAAATTACTGCATTGACTTACGTAGATTACTATATTTTGCAGAAAAGAAACTCGCCTGTGTCTGAGGTACAGATTATTCAATACTTGGATCATGAAGAATATTTGTTAGATTACAAGTTTTATGTGCGCTACTATTTTAAAGATCTCGACAGTAAAGTGAATTATATGTATATTGATGATGGCGGAGGAAATCAATTTAACTATGATCAATATCAAGCGATTTTAAATGAATTGTATAACATATCGTCGACTAGGAAATATAAATCAAAAGAAGTGGTATATTTTAATCAAATTACGACAAGCAGTGATTTAAGTGCGTATATATTCCAATGTTATCAGACTCTTTTGATCTATTTTAATAGAATATGTTCTCCAACAAAGAGTGTCGAATCGCATAGCACGGGATTACAGACAAAGAATAACGAAAGAATACTTCAGAAATATTTTCATGATTATTTTGAGTCCTCTTATAAGAAAATTATTATTAAATATATTTTTTCAGAAGAATTGACAAAAGATATTCTTTTACAAAAGTATAGATTATTAAATGAAGATGAGATTAAGAAAATAGTCAATAGAATAATAGACGGTACTTTTGATAAAGAGAAAATTAAAAAAAATGTTAGGGATATTAAGCATGATCTTTCGTCTACACTTTTAAATAATCTTAGGGATCAATCTGCCTTGCATAGTACAATAATAGAATTTATTGTTTCTTGTAATAAATGCATATTTAAGAGAAAAGATTTTGAGTTTAAGGATATATTCTGTTTGAATGATAAGTGTGTAAATTTTGAAAATTTGGAAGAAATATTAAAGAAAGATTCAAAAGTAGAAAAAACTTTGAATGACGAATGGAAATACATTGCAAAAAATGGAGGAAAAGATTCCTCTGAAATTGAAAAGAATAATTTGATAACTGGTTTTATTAAACTATATAAATCAAAAAATTATTTATATGATCATGGTATCTATGGAGCCGTTTTATTCCTTTTATGCTTCCGTTTTTATAATAAGACGATTATAGGATTGTTTAAAAATTCTGATAAGAAGGAGTGTGATAGAGAGAAAAGTGATAAAGAGAAGTGTGATAAGAAATATATATTTAGGAATATTATAAAAACTTTGTGTTGGAATATTGAAAGTTCAAAATATCAGGAGAAATTAACTAATAATTATGAGTACATAATTCCTGCAGTTTTTAAAAGTGTATTATATCACAATCTTTATTTGGACGAGTTATCCGGTTTTTTTAATGAAGGTAACGATTCTGATAAATGGGCGTACAGTTTTCAGAAAGATGCTGCCATTTATTTTGGTATGATGGTTGACGCATTACAAGTTTGGAACCGGAATAAATATTATTTACATTCTGATACGGACTGGTGGCCGCCTTTTTCATCAGATTCCTATGATATATATATTAATGGAAATCAAATTGTTCTACGAATTGAAGATAATAATAATGATATCAAAAAAATAATAGATAAATTTATTGGCGAAAAGGAATCTTATTTAAAAGGATTTTCTACATACATAAAAATTGATATCATACATAATAGTAATAAATAGAGCAGGTAAAAGATTATGAAAGAAATTATTATATTAATTATCATAATAATAATTGTAAAAATATTTTTTTGTTGTAAAAAATCTAAAAATTCTGAAAATAAAGTTGATAAATCTATCAGGGATGACAAATTTTTTATTCCGTATATTTTATCAAAATTAGAAGATGAATCTTTGGAGGCTTCCGTTGGACACGAATTATATACATATGCGGTGAGAGCGCAATTTTACAAGGAGTGTTTTTATACCAGTGAGTTTATTACATTAATTGCGCCGGCTATAGTGGTTGGATTGAACAATGCATTGGAAGAACAGGATATTATTATAAGAATTCTTGTATCTGTATTTTCAGGATTGGCTTCAATCGCTTCTGGTATAGCTGGGATCGTTAAGTTTAAAGAAAGCTGGGTAAGATATCGGTCAAATTGCGAAGCAGTAAAGCATGAATTAGTATATTATGTAGCAAAATGTCCTCCTTATCATCACAAGAAACAAACAAAAAACAAAGTAAAATTGGTTCAGAGAATTTATTCGATATCAAGAAAGGAAGAAGTTGATTGGAATAAATTAATCAGTAATAATAATTCTCCTGACTCAGGGTAAGGTGTTAAGCGTCAAACTTTCTATCGTTAGTCCTTTGAAGAAAGCTTAGGCGCTATTTTATTATAATTTCAGGAGTATATTTATCCAAGTTCTTCATGTCAAAATGAGACTAAAATAGAAATAGAAAAAGTCTTACATTAGCAGAAAAGAGGCGTCTTTCGCATATTGATTTTATATTCATCTATGAGTACAGTTGACAAATCAGAGTAGAAATACATATAATAATATACAGTGATATCATGTGTAGTTCACTTATGAAAAACTAGGAGGTAAAAAACATGAAAAGCATTCGGACAAAAATCACCCTGTGTCTTATGGTGACAGTCCTGGCTACACAGCTTGTGGTGGGTGCATTCAGTATTACGCTCAATTACAACAGCACCTTTTCAACCGTGGACCAGATGATGAGTGAGACCGCAGTTCTTGCGGCGGAACGTATTGAACAGGAATTAAGCGCCTACAAGAACGTTGCCATGGATACCGGCTGTGTTCCACAGCTTCTCGACGAGACCGTCCCATTGGAGGAAAAACGATCGATTATAGATGAAAGAGTCAGCATGCATGATCTCCAACGCGGCAATATCATAGGTCCAGACGGCATCAGTATCTTTGACGGCAATAATTATTCTGACCGTGAGTATGTAAAACAGGCAATGCAGGGCAACGTCTACGTATCAGAGCCATTGATCAGTAAGGTGACAGGAGAATTGTCTATTATGGTGGCAGCCCCTATTTACAAAGGGGGGAAGCAAGGCTCTGAGATTGAGGGAGTGGTATACTTCGTTCCCCGCGAAACATTTCTGAATGATATAGTTTCTTCTATTATTGTCAGCGAACATAGTAGGGCATATATGATTAACAGTTCCGGCGACACCATTGCGGATACCACATTGGATACCATAACCACCCAGAATATTGAAAAAGAGGCGGAGAGTGATTCTTCTTTAAAAGAGCTGGCAGCTATCCATTCCGCCATGCGTGAAGGCAAGAATGGTTTTGGAGATTATAAGAACGGCAAGAACAGCATGTTCGCCGCTTATGCGCCGGTTAACGGTACCGACGGCTGGAGTGTAGCTGTTGTTGCGCCGCGGTTAGATTATCTGTCTTCTACATATTTTGACATTATTATTAATCTGGTTATGATGGTGATTGCTATCCTGCTTTCCATTATCGTTGCTTTGAAGCTGGCCAACAGCTTAAGCCGGCCAATGAAGGCCTGTGCAGAACGTATGCGTCTGTTGGTAGAAGGGGATCTGGAATCTCCGGTTCCTGAAGTTGTAAGCAAGGATGAGACCGGAATGCTGACACAATCTACTGCCGAACTGGTAGAAGGTTTATCAATCATCATCCATGATATCGGTTATCTTTTAGGTGAGATGGCGAACCAGAATTTGGATATAAAATCCAGGCATCGGGAGACTTATGTCGGTGATTTCCAGAGTATTTTGCATTCTATGCGTAACTTGAAGATAGGATTAAGTGATATTCTCCGGCAGATAAACACCTCTGCAGAGCAAGTATCAAGCGCAAGCAACCAGGTATCTTCAAGCGCTCAGAGCTTAAGTCAGGGCGCCGTAGAACAGGCCAGCTCCGTAGAAGAACTTGCCGCCAGGATCAGTGAGATCTCTGACCAGGTTAAGGATACCGCAGACAGTGCAAGGGAAGTACGCGAGCAGACCCATCAAGCGGGTGAAGGAGTCTCTGTATGCAATCAGCAGATGCAGGAGCTGATGAAAGCTATGGAGAAGATCCATTCCAGTTCAGAAGAGATCGGCAAGATAATTAAGACGATAGAAGACATTGCATTCCAGACCAATATACTGGCGCTGAATGCAGCAGTAGAAGCGGCGCGGGCAGGTACTGCCGGCAAAGGATTTGCAGTTGTGGCGGATGAAGTCCGGAATCTTGCCAGCAAGTCCGCTGAAGCCTCAAAGAATACATCTCTGCTTATTACTCATTCCACAGAGGCGGTACAGACAGGTACCGAGATTGCAAAGCATACGGCTGATGCTCTATCGGATGTCGTTGATAACATCCAATCCATGGTAGGCTCTATTGACCAGATTTCTGCCGTATCGAATGAACAGTCAGAAGCCGTTCTGCAAGTCAATGAAGGTATCGGGCAGATATCTTCAGTTGTACAGAGCAACAGTGCGACAGCACAAGAGAGCGCGGCAGCAAGCGAAGAGCTTTCCGCTGAAGCGACTAATTTGAAACAGCTTGTTGATCGATTTACACTTGCAAGAAATTAGAAAATATATATTGATTAAGCCTGCGTTTTGATGTGAGACCTCTAAAGTAGACAGAGTAAATATACAAAGTCTACTTTGGAGGTATTTTTTATTCATTCCGTTTAATTAATTATTACTCAATAAGTCCATATTCTTTTTAAGAATACTTACAATTTTTCATAGTGAACTAATTCATTTAGAGGAATACGTTGTGTGGAATGACGTTCTGGGTCGGCGGGGGTACCGTCGGCATACCCTATCGCTAAAATATTGATTGGTTCAAGGGTATCTGGAAGCCTAAATTCCTGCTTGATAACATCAGGTTTAAAATAACATATCCATACAGAACCTAACCCCAACTCAGTCGCTTCCATCATCATGTGATCTGTAAGTATTGACGCATCTACGTCAGCAGTATTTTTGTTATCGAAGGGACGAGTCCAAGCTTTCTTATGCTCGGAGCAAACGATAATTGCCAAAGGCGCTCCATAAAGATTTGCTGCTTTTCCGATTTTGTTTAAGCCATCTTCTTCTTGTACAACGATAAGACGTACAGGCTGTAAATTTGCAGCCGTAGGCGCGACATGGGCAGCTAATAAAATTTTTTCCAGCTTTTCCGGCTCTATCCTTTTGCTTTTGTAATTACGGACAGAGTAACGTAATTTTGCAATCTCTAAAAAGTCCATAAGTATTCCTCCTTGTAAAAACTTGTATTTCAGGTTTCCCTGTACTATAATTATATCGTAAACTAATTTAAAGACAAGTACGCACTTTTTAGTTATATACTATCTAAAAAGTAAGATAGGAGAGGTACTATGAGTGTAAGTTGCAAAAGTAGTTATAATTGTCCCATAGAAGCTACGATTGATTTAATCGGCGGGAAATATAAATCGGTCATTCTGTGGCATCTCATGGGTAAAACATTGCGATACAGTGAATTGCATAAATTAGTTCCCAAAGCGACAGATAAGATGTTGGCAGGGCAGCTAAGAGAGCTTGAAAAAGACGGACTTATAAACAGAAAGGTTTATCCAGTCGTTCCTCCTAAAACGGAATATTCTTTAACTGATTTTGGTAATACGCTCGTTCCAATCTTAGATGCTATGTGTGATTGGGGAAATGTATATTTAGATGAAGTAAATGCTCAGTCAATTTGCTGTAAATCTCAAAAGTGAAAAAATAATGAATATGAAAGTCGATGTGTTAATCAGGGGTGCTGTATTATAGCGAGGATAAGAGAGGTAAAATATGTTAAATACTATGTATTATGATTCTCCAATCGGCAGGCTTTTGCTTGCGGAGAAGGAGGGGGCGCTTGCGGGCGTCTGGATAGAAGGGCAGAAATATTTTCTTGGTTCTTTTAATGAGGATATGAAAGAAAAAGAAGATTCCAAAATGTTGAATGAAACGAAGAAATGGCTGGATCGTTATTTTAGAGGGGAAATGCCGCAAATTGATGAACTTTCACTTGCCCCTTCAGGAAATGAATTCCGTAAAGAAGTCTGGAAGATTCTTTGTGAGATTCCTTATGGAGAGGTGACAACCTATGGCGAAATATCACGGAAAATTGCAAAAAATCGAGGCATTGACAAAATGTCGGCTCAGGCAATAGGCGGTGCGGTGGGGCATAACCCAATCTCGATCATCATTCCCTGCCATCGGGTAGTCGGCGCAGACGGGAGTTTGACCGGATATGCAGGAGGTATACAAAAGAAGATCAAATTGCTCAAACTGGAGGGAGCAGACATGGAAAAATTTTATGTTCCTAAAAAGGGACGGCGCTTTAGAAATATTTAAAATTTAGGCCACCGTATTCGGTGGCTCTTTTTATGTCAAAAGCAATCTCTGCTGTTCATATTCTTGTTTCCGACCAAGCTTTGGCGGAATCTTATGAAGCGCATATTCCGTAAAATTATCATCATAAATCCAGTTTTCTAATTCGTTATCTTTCAGAACCAACGGCATACGATTATGAACAGAAATCACAGAATCATTCGCCTGTGTCGTTAGAATAATAAAACGGTCTTCGTATTGAAACCGGTTATAAAACCCAGCCATAAATAAGACCGGCCTGTCTTCTCTGAAAAAAGTCACCTTATTCTTATCAGAATCCCACTCATAAAAGTGTTTTGCCGAAATAATACAACGCCTGTGCAGTACACTGTCATGAAATGCTTTTCTTTCCAATGCCGTCTCTGCCCTGGCATTGATAATCAATCCATTTTTCTGATACTGCGGGAATCCCCAGCGCATTTTTTCTAATTTGAATATCGGTGTATTTTCGGCAGAAGAACTCGTCGATAATGGATTCTTCTGCCGATTATGACAGATTAGAACACCGGCGGACTGGGAAGGGTAGATATCCCTTATATGCATTTTCTGTATCTGCAGATCTATGCCATGGATTACACGTTCAATTTCCCTGGCTGTTTCCTCGTCTACATAGAATCGTCCGCACATAAATTTTTTCTCCTTATTGCGAAGAGTATCCATCCGGCATCAGCCTCCGACAGATACCGTGAATTGTCTTTCAGTGATAATACTTTTTGTTACTCATCTACGAATACTTCTTATTAATTTCAATAGACATATGATCTATCATAAAATCCCGGGAAGTTATCTTTGCAGAATGGATTAAAAGATATTTTAAATGCCGCTGACCTGAAAACTCTTTCCTGTACTATTCTTGACATATTCTTAAATAATATGTTATGTTTTAAAGGTACTAAAGTACCTTTTCTGAAACATTATATCATTTTACTTGGTGTAAAATAATCAGGAACCAATCTCTAAAACATAAGTTGTCAAATAATCGCTGAATATACCGAATTCCTTCTGCACCTTTAAAAAGCACTGTGCATTATGGATCACTGCACGTATTTTCTTCTCGGATTTTATTATTCCTTCTGTTTTAATAATCCTTTGGATATCTTCCTCTGTATATTCTGAAATATTCTGATAATCAAAATTATCAAAACATTTCTCCCCTATGATTTTCTTATAAACTCGTTCCTAATTCATAGGCCTGCTTCGGATATTCTGAATTTATAACATCATCAAGTACATAACAGCCTTTTGCAGAAACAATCCCTGCGTTTTCCCATTCCAGATATTTTATCATACCTATATAAGAAGCAATAGCTCCTTCTGCGGATTCTTCGGTTTCATCGCCATATGTAAGCATCAGGACAGCTTTTTTATCTGCCCCTTTTAACACCGAGTTATTTGCATAAAATCGATCAATCACCGCTTTTATCTGCGCATTTATATCGTAATAGTAAATTGGTGAAACAAACACAACTATCTCCGCTTTTAGAAGTTCCAGATTAAGTTCCTGCATGTCGTCTTTAAATACACAGACATGTTCATTCTTCTGGCAGGAATCACATCCGATGCATGGATGTACATTCTTAAACGCTGCATCAAAACGACAGACTGTATGTCCTGTCTCCTCTGCTCCCTTAATAAAAGAATCTGTCAGATAGGATGAGGTTCCTTTTTTGTGTGCGCTGCCGGTAATTACCAAAATATCCATCTTATAATTCCTCCGATTCCATTTTTATATTGAGTTATTCTCTTTGCTTACTCTGAATGTGATACTTCGCTTAAATATTATAACATAGGGCAAATCATAGAAAAAGAAGGATTTTAATTTAATTCAGATCTTGGATAGCATAATTTGATGTGACTGGCGTCGTCACTGGTAATTAAGAAAATGTTTCTTTAACACGCAAGGCGGTTCTTATCGGGTAAACGCCCCTGCACAGAACGGTTCAGAATGTTATCTCGTACCTCCCTGTGACTGCTGATTTTAAGGCGTTTTAGATGCTCCTTTTAGCAGGCGATTAGCAAGGGGCTTGAATTTAGGGAAATGTTACGCTTTACTGCCTGATTTAATACTCTCGTTTCTACTTTACCTCCTTGCCTAAATTTCCATCAGGCTACGTTGTCGGCGGTCAACGATTAGGTCATAAGGAATCCTCCCGCAAGCGGGTCCCTCCTTGCGACAACGGCCACCGCATCGCCTCCCTTCTCCGCCTTGCTGATGAAAATTTATTCTGCGGAGTTTCGCCGGATATAATGCAGACACTACACTAGGTGCTCCAGATCTTTCTTATATTCGTCAAATTAAATGAAGGTACTGGCTCA
>CAJUFA010000031.1 GCA_910585725.1 uncultured Dorea sp.
AGGTTCATCCGACCGATGAAGCCTGGTCGGCAGGCTCAAGATTCCGAGAGCCTATGTTATAAATATCATAAACTGCATATCACAACAAAAAGACAACAACATAAAAAAATCGGACTGCTCATGCAATCCGATGAAATACTGCTGTTATTATGGCTCCACCATGTTCTTGATTTTCTAATAATAACTTTCCATTATGTTTTTCACAATACATTCTGCTGATATACATACCCATTCCTGAATGTTTCAAACTGTCTTTCATATTTTGCTGATAAAAAAGTTCTGTTGCCTTTTGCTTGTCTATTCTAAATCCCACTCCATCATCCTTTACTCTGATTTGTAATTTAGAGCAAGTAAGGAGAGCTTCCATTTCCACTTTTGTCTTGGCATAACGAAAGGCATTTGACAAAAGGTTTTCTATAACCTCTAAAATCACTTCCTTATCTCCTGAAAATTTTTCTGCTGTTTCCAAACATTCTAATTCGCATCGCTTTCCAAATTTTTTCTCAAACACATTCAGCTCTGCCCGTATATCTATTTCTAACTGCTTACTTGTAATTTCTTCTGCCACCAACTCCCTTGCATCTAAACTGCTCATTTTTCGCATTGTTTCTACAAACACGTCCATTCGTTCAATCTGCTTTCTGCTCTCGCCTATCATTTCCAGTGCCTGAGCTATATCTATCTCTTTCTTTGGAAGATATTCTGAAAGCATTTCCTGATAGCCCTCCAATACAGATAACGGAGAACGGATATCATGTGCAATCGCAGCCCGCAAAGCCTTCTCTTCCTCAAGCATTTTCCATAACTGGCGATTATTCTCTGCAAGCTGTTTTCTCATTCGTTCAAATTCTTTGCACAAGCTTCCCATTTCATCTTTATTTTCATAGGTAATATGAAAATCCAAATTATTTTGACCAACTTGTTGTGACGCCAGTTCTAGTTCTTCAATGGGATATTTCAATTTATGCTTATAAAAAAGAAACACCGCTATGATATTGCCTATCACAGACACGATAAGTGCTGGAAACGTCTGAAGAAAATCACATATCTCAGATACATGATAATCAAAGTTTTCCATTTCATATGAATTCGGTCTCGGAACGTCTGTTAAATACTCCCTTCCGTCACCTTCAGCCATTTCAAAATACTTCTCTTGATCTACATATTTCCACCAAATGTTATTTTGTATTGTGGTTGCTGTTCGTATAATCAATGCAGAAAGAAAAAAACTGATTATT
Organism: uncultured Dorea sp.; assembly: GCA_910585725.1. GTDB lineage: Bacteria > Bacillota > Clostridia > Lachnospirales > Lachnospiraceae > Sporofaciens. The sequence goes on from CAJUFA010000031.1 coordinate 1,239, forward strand.
AAGCTAACTATCATATACAAAACAATGGTTTTTCTCAGCGAAAGATTTTTTATTTTGTCCATTTATATCCCATCCCCCATACTGTTTCAATATATTCATGCTGCGTATATTGATTGATTTTTTTACGGATTCTGCGGATCAGTTCTGTCACCGCTCGACTATCGCCTTCTGCGTCATATCCACTAATCTTTTCATAAATACGTTCTTTATCAAACACAATTTCAGGGTTCATAGACAGAAATTCAATAATGTTATATTCTGATTTTGTAAAATCTATCGCTTGTCCTTTAATTCGCACATTCTTACAAGTATAATCAATAATCAAATCTCCATAAAATCGCTGTTCTGTTTTCCTGTGTAAACGTTCCTCACGTTTCAAGTGGGCAATAATTCGGGCGTCTAATTCTTTCAAACTAAATGGTTTTAAAACATAATCATCACCGCCGGACAGCAATCCCATAACTCGATCCTGTTCCTCTACCTTTGCCGTCAAAAAAATAATCGGGCATGAAACCGTATCTCTGATTTTTCTGCACACTTCAATTCCATCCATTCCCGGCATATTTACATCCAATAAAATAATATCGGGATTTGCACTTATCTTTTCCATTGCTTCTATGCCATTTTCTGCAATAATCACTGTATAATTTTTCAATGTAAAGTATTGATTCAGCATTTTTAGCAATTCTCTATCATCATCAACCATTAAAATTTTATAGTTCATAAATTCCACCTCTGACTCTAATGTTATCTTTTCCTTATAGTATAGCTTATAAAAAACAACAAATAAACAACAATTCCTAAAAGGCGATAGCCTTTCTAAACTGCCGCCTTTTCTCCTTCATTTTATTTCCATTATTGATAAATCATCTCCTTATCCACAATCTCCCTCGCACATGCTTGTATATTATTCATTCTCCCAATCCACTCTAAGGTATCATCTACCTTTAACTGTTCCGTGATCCCCTGTGCCTGTTTCATCTGCTCTACAATCCTTTCAAACCGTTCCTGAGCCTGTTCTTTTATATCCGCCAAATAATCATTCAACCTTCCACTTGTAAGCAGATTCAAATATACACCCTTGTGATACTCTTTCAGATAATGTAAATGTCTTTGTCCCCATACGCCGATAAATCTCTGCTCTTCCTCCTCCGGCAAGGTAAGACAGGGGATAAGATAATCCCCATGTCTGATATAAGTGCCACCTATTTCTTCAAATATCGTTTTCTTCATAATCGTTTCCACCTTTCTTATCGTTCTCTATCCATAGATTTTTTCTTGACTGATCGTTTTGGTTGCTGTCTGCCTTCCTGCTGATAACGATGCAGCTTTTCCAGTACGCTCTCTTTTTTCGGCTGTTCTAACGGATTCTCTTTCTTCTGTTCCGTCTGATTTTTCCATGCCCTTACTTCTTCATTGTATTCTATAATCAGTTCTTCTGCCTTGTTATAAACCTTCTGAAAGGCTTGCACATTTGGATAGCCTTCACGTTTCACTATCTGTTCCAAACTCTTATGCAGACGCTTTTCCAAATCCTCTAACAGTTCAATTCGCCCTTCCAGAGATTTTCGCTCTTTGCCTTTAAATAGTCCTCGTAACTCTGACCGTTGCTTTTTCAAAGAAGAAATATCCTGCTGTGTGCGTTTTATCTCTATTGACTGTCTCTGCAATTCATACATGAGCTTCTGCATATCTTTCCATTCCTGCAAATCAATCTTTGGTACAGGTTTCGGCGGTAGTTTAAATTTGAAAATTACCTCCTGCAAAAAGTCTTTCGCACCTCGGATAATCCGACGGAACATATCCGGCAGCCAACCGTGCGTCCTGATAGATTGCAGCGTTTTATCTGTAATTTTTTCCTGCTTGATCTTCAAAATATCTTCTTCAGGAACGCCTTCGACTAATGCCACATCAACTGTCCGATTCCATTCCTGCCTTGCCGCATTGTCTGCCTTTATCTCCTCTGCTTTCGGATTGTTCTTTCCTATTTTCTTGGTTGCCAGATATACGCCGCCCTGTTGGAATACGGATAGTTTTTCTGATTCCTCTTTTACATATCGGTTGATCGTATCGGTAAACAGTTCCTTGACTTCTTTGGTAAAGGCTTTGTTCTTAAACCATTTATCCTTTTTCGTGAAGATATGGCTTTCATAAACTTCCCCTTTGGGGATAATACTGCATCCCGCCCGAAGATTCCCCTGCTCATCTAAAACCTCTTTCTTTGTGCGTCTATGCTTCCCCTGCTCATCATAAAACATATTTCGGGTAGCGATTTTCACTTCGGGTTGTTCCAGCATTTTCCGTTCACTGAATATTAGATGAATATGATAATTCGTCTTTGCCTTGTTGTGATGAAGGGCAGCACTGCACTCCACACCGTATCTTTTATGAAAAGTCTCTGTAAAAAGTCTTACCACATCATCTGCCCTATACTGAACAAAATTTTCGGGAAGTGCTATGATAAACTCACGCCCCTCGATACATTTCCCTGCTGATCCGCTCGCCTTAAACTCCAACTGATTTTCTCTTGCAAGATTTTTCCAAAACTCCGGTGTTGCTCCTTCTGTCTGGTAGGTCGCATAGAGATATTCCTGCCGTTTCGGATTGGAGATATAATCAATCCTTCCTACCACATCGGACAGCTTACTTTGTCTGATAAATGAATGTCTTCCTATAAGCATCCTCCTTCCTCGACTCTCGCTGACTTTATTGTTAGTAGGTGCATAGGCACCTGTTTACGAACCTATCCTCCTATCGGCGGTTTGCTCCCGGCAGGGCGAAATACACAGAGCATAAAACTTTAGTTTTGTGCTCTGTGTATTTCGCCCTCAATCGCCGAGGGCTGTTTTTGTATTACATAATCTGATTATTGCTCAGACTTGAGATTTCATTTATGGGCGTATCCGCCCTTTTGATCTGCCCGTATCCTGGCTGCTTTAACATCTCTAACACTCCCTTCTGCTAAAAAATAAAATAATTTCAAAAATCACACGTATAAGCGTATAAACGTATCTTCCATACTTTTCAGAAACCTGTAATCCATTGATTTTCCTAAAGATATACGCTTATACGCTTCTTTGGAAAATTCTTTTTTATCTGTATCTCATCTGTATCAGCGGTAGCTATCTATGCGTATCTGTGTATGGATTCCTTGAAATCCTCTGGCATTTTTTCCATTGTCTGAGGGAATATTCGTAGAATAATGAATGTGATATTTCTTTTCATTTTCTTTTAAGTATCCCGAAAAACTTTTTGCACTCATAGGTTTTTCCGTATTATCCTCACACCAACGGCAGTATGCTTGATAAAGATTCTTAGAAGTCGCTGTTGTATTTTCTTCCAAACGGATATACCCTGATGACTGCATAAAAGCGATAATGTTATTCCCAGATTCCATAGCTTCGTGCAGATTTTTCTTTGCACGTTCGCTGATGGTAAATCGGTATTTGTTTTTCAGTAATCTTTTCAATCCCTCCAGACACCAGAGAAAAATATCGTCTGCTTCTCTTTGCAGTTTCTCAATCAGATAGGGATCATCTACTCTGTCCGGCGGCACATCTTTGACCGTAAGGATAATCTGTCTGCGGTAAAATCCATAGGAACGATCATGCAAAGCACTGAGACTCCCGTTTCCAAAGCAGAGAAATCTGACATATAAATTCCCCTGTACGCTCTGCTTTGACTTCCTTTCCAAATCCATCTTATCCTCCAGAGTGACTATGGTTTTAATGTAGTTGGTGTCTTTCAATGCTTCCAGTTTCATATCATCATCCACCATCAAAAGTCGGTATTCCAAATCCGCCCTTGCGAAACGATTATGTTCTACTTTCTGAATATTACTTACATTCATATTCGTTCCGAGAATTTTTCTCATAACCAAACCAATACGGGATTTCCCCTCCCCACCTTTTCCTAAGATAATCAATAACTTCTGTGCCTTGTTGGATGGGATTAAACAATATCCCATATATTCCTGCAAGGTAGGAATATCATCTTCCTCCAACAGTTCTGAAAGAAATTTCAGCCACCGTTCCGGCTTTGCTTCTTTCATTTCATAATTTACAGGCAAGCGGTTCAGTCAAAACTCCTTCTTTTCTGTAAAATCTCCATTCAAAAAATAAGTTCCATTATTCACATGGATACGATCCATTTGCACCGGAAGTTCCTCTGAATAGGCTTCCAGTTTTAGAACCTCCAAAAGCTGTTTTACTTTCTTGGAAATTCCTTTCGTAAGAACCGGTTTTACCATTCTATAAATTTCTTTTTCTACTTCGCTGTCTGGCAGCATTCCATCATAACTGAAAAAGATACCGTTGATACACTTCAATGGCATTCTTTGCAGGAAATTTTCACAAAATGCTACTTCATCAATCTGCCCATCCTCAAACCATTCCTGAAAGTACGGCTTAGAGTTCATTTCCCTCTGATCCAATGCTTCTTCCAGTCTATTCCTTGTTGTTTCGTCTATATTCTTCCATTCGTTCTTCAATTCTTTTCACATCCTTCCCACTATCCAATAAAAATTCAATTCTGTCCTGTAACTCTCCAAACACCAGTAAATCCAGATAGTAATTTATCTTTTCTGTCTGCTGACAGGCTTCTACAAATTCTGCTTTCCATTCTTCCTCTGGTGTTTTTGGTGCATGGCTCACTTTCCATTCTTTCAGCAGATGAAGATAATCTGATAAAACGCGGATACTTTCCCGTTCCCATTCTTCAAATTTCTTTTCGGTCTGGTACAATGTTCTTTTCGGTTTTTCCTTCTCCTTACCAGTATTTCTTTTCTTTGAACTATCCGTAAAAATCGGTATCCGAAAATCCTCTGCCAGTTTCTTTGCAGCTTCCAACGGTGTAAGATGAAAGAAATCTGCCACAAATGTGATTACATCCCCTTTCGTACCACAGGCAAAACAGCAAAATCCTTTGTCTACTTTCATACTGGGATGCCTATCATCATGAAAGGGGCAACAGACCATCCCGTTTTTATTGACTTTCAATCCGTACTGCTCGGCAGCCTGCCTTGCAGTTACGCTTTCTTTTACTACTTGAAAAATATTCAATTCGACTCCTTTAAAATTTCCGTTGTATTCTCTCAGAGCCTTTGATATACTGAATTTGCGAGATAGAGTTATCAAAAGCTCTGAGAAGTTGTCCTTGTGTTACGCAAGGGCTTTTTCTTTTCCCTGCTTTTTTGCTTCTCCATTGAAATATCCAGTTTCCTCCCATACTTTACGATCAGAACAGTAATAACTGAATTCATTGGAATCGCCCATCTTCATTGCCACTCCAAATTTCAAAATTCCCTGCTGTATTCCGATACGAACGTAATGAGCATCTTTTCCGATTGCTTTTGCAATTTCCGTAATCGGCACATTTCTTCCCGTAAATGGCGGCAATTCTACATATAATCTCTTATCCATTTTCCACATCCTCCTTTACAATCTGACTAAGTTCTTGATCTAAAGCTGTAGCAATTTTATATGCTACCTGCGGTGTACAGCCCTTTCCTGATATAATGCAGGAAATCGTCTGCCTTGACACTCCACTTAACTCAGCCAATTTCTTAATTGTTAATCCTCTTTCTCCCATCAAAATCTGCACTTTAAATACGTTTATCTTCATTTTATTTCTCCTTTCTTTTTTAATATGCATATTTAATTCGCATTTTTATTATATGCACTTATTCTGCACATGTCAATACTATTTTATATAAATATGTACTTGTAATTCGTATTTTTCTATGATATGATAAGCGTGAGGTGAATAATGATGAGTAATGAGAAGTTACATAACAATCAAATCGGACTTAGAATCCGTACTGCTCGAAAAGAAAAAGGTATCAACCAAACAGAGCTTGCAAATTTGTTGGGGAAATCGCTTCGCACAATCCAAAAATATGAAAGCGGAGAAATCGAAGTTTCCATTGCTATGCTCAATGAAATCGCAAAAGTTTTAGACTGCGAATCCACATATCTTATAGGGTATGATGCCGAGAGAAAACCTTTAGAAAATCTTTCTGATATTATGAATTTCTTATTTCAGTTAGATAAGATAAAGGAACTTGGCTTCAATATCGAAGTCAAACGCCCTCCACATTATGATGGATGGGAATGTGCTATTACTTTTAATGGCAAAGATGTTTCTACGGAGTTAAATCAGGATCTCTGTCTATTCTTGGAAGAATTTGAGGATAAAAGAAATGAAGTCAAAGACTATCAGACAAGTCTTGAATCTTATCAGAAGTGGCAGGATAAAACACTTGCTTATTACGCAAATGCAAAACTGACCGAAAAAGAAACAGAAGAAATCTCAAACGAAGAACGAATCCAAAGATTTCAAAAAATTATGAACGAGCGGTACGGTAAGAAAGAGTCCTAATTTTTAAGGAGGATTTTTAGAATATGAAATTACCGAACGGCTACGGAAGTGTAGTAAAACTATCTGGAAAAAGAAGAAAACCTTGGATGGTTCGTAAAACCACAGGCTATCGCATTGATCCAGTCAAAGAAAAGAAAGTAAATGAATATATCATTATTGGATATGCCGCCACAAAAACTGAGGGGTTACAAATGCTGGCTGATTATAACCGGAATCCTTATGATACGAAGGCAGCCAAAATGACTTTTGAGGATGTGTATGAGGAATGGTCTAAGAAAAAATTTCCTACGGTATCCGAAAGCAATATCAAAGGATACAAGGCATCTTACAAAACCTGTGGCATTCTTTACACTCGAGTTTTTAAGGATTTAAAACTGGCAGACTTACAACAGGTTATTGACACCTGCGGAAAGAATTTTCCCACATTGAAGAAAATCAAAATCCTGTTTAACCAGTTATATGAATTTGCATTAAAGAATGACATCTGCAACAAAGATTATTCTACTTTTGTTGAGATCGCCCAGTACAAAGACCGCAATCCAAACAAGCATACACGTACAAAATTCACAAAAGAAGAAGTTGCAAAAGTCTGGACAATGAAAGAAGATAAATATTATCAGATTATCCTCATGCTGCTCTATAATGGCACACGTATCTCTGAATTTCTTGATTTGAAGAAAGAAAATGTGCATTTGGAAGAACAGTATTTTGATGTAATTGACAGCAAAACAGAAAACGGAATCCGAAAAGTTCCGATTGCTGATAAGCTCCTGCCTTACTATAAAGACTGGTATAATTCTTGTCCTGATTGCGAATATCTTCTTCATACAGAGGATGGCAAAAGATTTCTTTATCGCAATTACTATGACAGCTATTGGACTCCTCTTGTGGAACAGATTGGAATTGACCGTACACCACATTGTACCCGACATACCTGTATTTCCATGTTATCGGAAGCTGGTGTTCAGGATACAACAATCAAGAAAATTGTGGGGCACTCCGGTGCTATGACTTTGACAGAAAAAGTTTATACTCACTTAGATATGCAGGTTCTTGTAGACGCAATCAACAAAACCTTAGAAAATGAGGACAGCGTAACTGCCGATACAAAATCTGCATAACAAAAAGGACACTCTCCAGTGTCTATCACCGAAAAGTGTCCTATATTTTTTAGATATTTTTGTTGCAAACGTGTTGCAAATGCGTTGCGAACTGAGTAAATTCCACCGCTTTTCACCACATCTGACAACTCCACAAGTCCTTGTAAAACAAGGATTTGAACGTGAATCTGAGTTCCGAAGATTATCTCTTACTGAACTGCGGTGCACGACGTGCTGCTTTGAGACCGTATTTCTTACGCTCTTTCATACGTGGATCACGTGTCAGGAATCCTGCTTTCTTAAGCACCGGTCTATAATCCGGATCTGCCTCGAGAAGCGCTCTTGCAATACCGTGACGGATCGCTCCTGCCTGTCCTGTGTATCCGCCTCCCTTTACATTCACGATGACGTCGAACTTTCCGTCTGTTTCTGTTGCAACCAACGGCTGACGTACAACAACCTTCAGCGTCTCAAGTCCAAGATATTCGTCAATATCTCTCTTATTTATCGTAACCTTACCTGTACCTGGTACTAAATATACTCTTGCGATTGATTTTTTTCTTCTTCCTGTTCCATAGAATCTTGCATTAGCCACTGTAATATCCTCCTTTCAGACTTTTCCTACAATTTCAGTTCTACCGGTTTCTGAGCCTGCTGTTTATGCTCCGGTCCGGCATACACGTGAAGTTTCTTAATCATAGCTCTTCCCAAAGGTCCTTTTGGAAGCATACCCTTAACGGCAAGTTCAATTACCTTCTCTGGCTTCTTGTCCATCATCTCTGCCAGCGTAGTCTCTTTCATTCCGCCCACATAGTCTGAATGATGATAATATATCTTCTGATCCATCTTCTTACCGGTTACCTTGATCTTCTCGGCATTTACAATGATCACATAATCACCGGTATCAACATGCGGTGTAAATTCCGGCTTATTCTTTCCTCTTAAGATCTTAGCTACTTCTGACGTCAAACGACCTAATGTACATCCCGCCGCGTCAACTACATACCATTTTCTCTCAATCTTATCTGGATTCGCCATATAAGTTTTCATCGGTTTACCTCCTAAATGAGTCATTCACATATTCATGATAATTATATATGGAAAATCTGACACATACAGTTTCCCACATATAGCTGTATCGAAATCAGAAAGGCTCCGGGGCTTTGGTTCCTTCCTGTTTCCCTTTTCGTCATACTGTTAAATTATATTATACGCCGCCACGTGTGTCAACCATTTTCTTCTAGATTTTTACATAGATTTTACATAGATTTATACATATAATTTCAACTTTCCATTTCAGCAACGGGTGATCTCACCCTCCATATTTAAAACCATAACCTCCGACTCGCATCCATTATGATACTGCGGACACTCTATACATTTTGTCACAAACGGCGCTTCCTCTCTCGAAACCACCCCAAACCCAAATCTCTCATAAAATTCCGGAACCTTTGCGGTAAGCCAGAGTCTCTTTGCTCCCCTCCGTCCGGCCTCGTCCATTACCGCCCTTACAAGCCGCGTACCATATCCTTTCCCTCTAAACTCCTCTTCCACGGCTACGCACCTGAGTATGTATTCTCTATGATCACAGCAAAGTCCGGATGCTCCGATTCGTCTGCCGCTTTTCTCATCAAGCAGTTCAAAACAAGTCAGAAAACCTTCCGGCCGGGGATCCTTCGGGCTAATCTCCAGCCCCGCTCTTACGAACAGATCCACCAGCGCTTCATAATCCATAGTTTTTCTTAACATGAAACTCCTTCCTCCCGATTACACAGACAATATATTTCTTTACTGATTTTGACTATAGCATATTCCCAATATTTTTGCTATAATATCCTCGGATTTTATTTATAATCAATACTCATGTATTGACACATAACAGCAAGACAGAAAGTGAGGTATTAATATCATGTGGGCTTATAATGGAGTATTTTATCAGATATATCCCATTGGATTCTGCGGAGCGCCCGTTCATAACGACGGGGAATGTGTACCCCGGATTCGAAAATTACTGGACTGGTCAGAATATCTTGGCAATCTTGGGATAGACTCTATTCTGCTGAATCCGATCTTTGAATCAGACAATCACGGCTATGATACCCGTGATTTCAGACAGATTGACTGTCGCCTCGGTACAAACGAAGATTTTACAGAAGTCTGCCAAAGTCTTCATGAGCACGGTGTGAAGATCGTCCTGGACGGCGTCTTTAACCATGTGGGACGTGGATTCTGGGCTTTCAAGGATGTTCAGGAGAAGAAGTGGGACTCTCCGTATAAGGATTGGTTCCATATTAATTTTGACGGTAACAGCGGATACAACGACGGATTCTGGTACGAAGGCTGGGAAGGCCATTTTGAACTGGTGAAGCTGAATCTCCAGAACCCTGCCGTTGTTGATTACCTCCTGGAATGCGTTAAGTTTTGGGTAGACACATTCGGCATAGACGGACTGCGCCTGGACGTTGCCTATTGTCTGGATCGTAATTTCATGAAGAGACTGCGTTCCTATGTCCAAGAGCTTAAAGATGACTTCGTGTTGATCGGAGAGGTGCTCTTCGGGGATTACAACCTGATCGTAAACGACGAGATGCTGCATAGCTGCACGAACTATGAATGCTATAAGGGTATCTATTCCAGTTTCAATTCGATGAACCTGTTTGAGATCGCCCACTCGCTGCACCGCCAGTTCGGCGCCGACCAGTGGTGTATCTACCGGGGCAAACATCTGATGACCTTCGTTGACAACCATGACGTCACAAGACTAGCCAGCATCCTGACGAATAAAAAACATATCCCGCTGGCATACGGGCTTCTTCTTGGAATGCCGGGTATCCCTTGTCTGTATTATGGAAGTGAATGGGGCGAGACCGGCGAGAAAGCGCCCGACAATGATTACGCGTTAAGACCATGCTTCGAGGAACCGAAACCGAATGAACTTACTGAATATATCCAGAATCTCATCAAGGTACGGCAGAACAGCGACGCCATCTGCAACGGCGCTTACAGGAATGTTGTAATCCAGAACCATCAGCTGATCTTCGAACGGCGCACCGATAAAGAACGTGTGTTGGTTGCAATCAACGCGTCGGATTCACCATATACGGCGCATCATCAGGACCTGAACGGCAGCGCTTTAGACCTGCAGACAGATGATGAGGTAAGTATGAACGGTCAGTTAGAACTGCCGGCATATAGCGTGCAGTATCTCAAGATGATGTAATCTTTCCGCATAGACGTAAGAATAATGGGTTGTTGTAATATGCCGGCTCCATTTAACATACGGCGCAATTTCATTGATATATGCCGCCGTATGTCATGGAACTGCTGCATCCTGCAACAACCCCTTTTACTATTTCATAACAACTTTCCTGAAATTCTTCTTTCCTTTCTTTAATACGATTCCTTCACCAGAAAGATTTTCCGGCGTATACGCCGCATAGATATCTGAAACCTTTTCCCCGTCGACAGCCACGCCGCCCTGAGTTACCGCGCGTCGCGCGTCGGATTTACTGGAAACCAGACCCGATTTTACCAGCATCGTAAGAATATCGATCTTACCATCCGCCATGTCTGCCTCCGTCAGCTCCGCCATCGGCATATCTGCTGCCGCGCCCTGGCTGAACAGTTCCTTTGCCGCATCCATTGCTTTCTTCGCTTCTTCTTCGCCATGAACCATCTTCGTAAGCTCGAATGCCAGAATCTCCTTTGCCTGATTAAGCTGCGCGCCCTCCCAGGCGTCCATCTTATCAATCTCTTCCAACGGAAGGAACGTCAGCATCCGAATACACCGCAGGACATCTGCATCCGCCACATTCCTCCAGTACTGGTAGAATTCAAAAGGAGTCGTCTTCTCAGGATCAAGCCATACGGCGCCTTTCTGGGTCTTTCCCATCTTCTTTCCTTCTGAATTCAGAAGCAATGTGATCGTCATGGCGCTTGCATTCTTGCCAAGCTTGCGGCGGATCAGTTCCGTTCCCCCTAACATATTGCTCCACTGATCGTCGCCGCCAAACTGCAGATTACATCCGTATTTCTGGAACAATGCATAGAAATCATAACTCTGCATGATCATGTAATTAAATTCCAGGAAACTCAAGCCCTTTTCCATTCTCTGCTTGTAACATTCTGCCGTCAGCATGCGGTTCACACTGAAATGCGCCCCCACTTCACGCAGCACCTCAATATAATTCAGCTCCTTCAGCCAATCTGCATTATTAACCATCAGAGCTTTCCCTTCCGAGAAATCAATGAAACGGCTCATCTGCTTCTTGAAGCAGTCACAATTATGCTGAATCGTCTCTTCTGTCATCATCTGGCGCATATCGGTTCTTCCTGAAGGATCGCCGATCATTGCAGTACCCCCGCCAATCAGCGCGATCGGCCTGTTTCCGGCTTCCTGCAGGCGTTTCATCAGGCATAACGCCATAAAATGTCCCACATGGAGACTGTCTGCAGTCGGATCAAATCCGATATAAAAAGTCGCTTTCCCGTTATTGATCAGATCTCTGATTTCTTCTTCATCCGTTACCTGAGCGATCAGTCCTCTCGCCCTGAGTTCTTCATAGATTCCCATAGTGCTCCTCTTCCTCCTGTTCTTGCTTTCTTTTCTCTGCTTCCCCTTCATATAAATATACGGCAGAATACAGTCATCCATATGCTGCATGGGACGGTATATAAAAGCATAATGACATAAAAAAACCGTCCCTATCATTAAAATAAGGACGGATATAATCTCCGTGGTACCACCTTGATTCGCCAGGCATTCACATGCCCGACCTCTGCAAGTTGCGTGTTCACAACTCATGCACGGTAACGTGTGCCCTCCGTCACAGCCTACTCATTATACGCCTGCCCTCTCATGTCCTGCAGCCGTGTACCCCTTTTCGGTGTGCAGCTCCGAGATGTATTCATAATCCATTCCTTCATGCGCCTCTCACCAACCGGCCGCTCTCTGTATGGGTGTATAGAATTATTACTTCTTCTCTTCTAAGCCTTTTGTCTGTCTGATTTATAAGCATCTATGACTTTCGTCTTTCCGCCTGAATAGAATCCTACCGTATTTCTCACATTTTGTCAAGCCGATTATTGTATATCTATCTTATACAATACGGTCTCATGATGATTCACACCTATCTTATAATAACCGCACAGATACCGGTCCGTCTCTTTATCCCCTGTATCCACCAGCATAGGGGCGCTCCTGAGGCTTACTAGCTTTTCTTTCGTGACAGCCAGTATCAGATTCTCCTTTGTAACCATTCTAATGATCCTGGGGCTGATCTGCTGGTTTCCTCTTCCGAAGAGGAATCCGCTGCCTCCTAAGCAGGTTACAATAATCTTCGCCGGGGCTCCTTCCTCTAACAGCCTGAAGATCCTTCTCTCATCTCCATCTTTTAAGACGATCCTTCTCCCTCTTGCCACGTCGACTCCCCGGAGCGTCCCCTCTCCTTCCAATCTCTCCTTCAGGCAATAGGTAGTTCCCCCCGGACCGATAATATAGAAGAAATCCTCCTCCATGGCAGAAAGGATATAATCGGCAAGCTCTTCCCTGCCTGATACGTCTCCCCGGCATATTTCTTTCCCTTTCTGTATCCTGATACCGTCGCTTATACACTGCAGGAATCCGTATAAGACCAGGCTTACAGACGGATTTTCCAAATCCTTCTCATCGATATCCATTATTTCCCGGTATTCAAAATTCATCTGTCGCCCGCGGACAAAATCTCTGAGCAGAGTACCCGCCTGATAAGGACTCACGGCATAGCAGGCAGAATACATCTTTACCCCTGCCGGAACGGCCAGGACCGGCACATGAGCCTCCACCGCCTCATAAATATCTCTCGCCGTGCCGTCCCCGCCGCAGAAGACCAGCAGATCTATCCCTTGATCCTTTAAAAGCTTCGCATAACGCAGCGTGTCTTCTCTCGTAGTAACTTCTCTTTCCTTCGGCGCTTTTTCGCCAATAATCTCTCTATCCGAAAGTCTTCCTGTTCTAATCTTCTCATACGGTATATTCGCCGCCGCAAGGATGTCTCCGCCCATCTCACCCTCCGGAGCAATCACGCGCAGGTCCTCTTCTTCCCTGACCTGTTTGATACATTCATATGCACGTGTTCCCGCCGTCTTTTTGTAACCAAGCCGGGCCGCGATCCCGCGCCTCTCGGCGCGGTCGCTTCCTTTCATTCCTGCCTGTCCTCCAAGCCCGGCAACCGGATTAACGAGAAACCCTATTTTCTTCATGCCGGTCTATATACCTTCCGGATGAATCATAATCTTAATCGCCTGCCTGGAGCAGAACATCTCAAAAGCCTTCTCCATATCTGCAAGCGCATAATGATGTGTAATCATCGGAGTCACCTCCACACGCCCGTCTTCAATCAACTGCAGGCATTCTTTGAACTCCTCGCGGGTATAGCAGATCGTACCGTGTATATCGATCTCGCTGCGGACAACTTTGCCCAGATCAGTTGGCGCAAGCTGGTGGAACAGACCGGTGATATAATAGTGTCCCGTCTTCTTCAGAGTATTCATGGCGATATCCACCAGCGGCACGGCTCCCGCGCAATCATGAACGAAATCCAGCATCTCTCCGTCCGTGATCTCCCGCACCCGCCCGACAGGATCCTCTACAGAATTATTGATCGTATAATCTGCTCCCAGCTTTTTCGCCATCTCGAGACGATCCTTGTCACAGTCTGCCCCAAGGACGATAATCTTGCGCGCGCCGCGCAGCTTCAGAAGTTGTATGGCATATAATCCGATGGGGCCGGGACCCAGGACCATAACCGTGTCCTTCGACGTGATGGGCATCTTCTTGACTGTACGGTATGCCGAAGCCACCGGATCAACCGCCGCTCCAAAGTCATAGCTTGTGGTATCCCTAAGCTTTACAAGAACCTTCGCCGGGACACGGACATATTCCGCAAAAGCGCCGTCCACATGGATTCCGGTTTCAGTCAGATGATCGCAAAGCGGCTCATTTCCTTCAATACAGAATTTACAGTTTCCGCAGCCGATCACGATACATGCGCTGACACGGTCTCCCTCTTTCCAGCCTTCCACCTTCGTTCCGACTTCCACGATATCGCCCGCAAATTCATGTCCGGGAATCAACGGAAACGGAACTTCCCTGGTTCCTGAAAGGATCGGTCCGTCAGAACCGCAGAACCCCACCGACTTCACCTTCACTATCACGTCGTCTTCCCCGCACACCGGCATAGGAACGTCTTTGATGGCAAAGCCCGGGCCCATATGCTCTTTTACTACTGCTAACATCTCTTTTGTTCTCCTTGTCAAATTTTATTGTCTTCCTTACACTTGGTCTGTATCGGCTAATTTCTTATATGCGCGCCATGTTGTTGCAAACTTATCCCATTCTGTCAGGCAGGACTCGTCAATCTGCGCTGCCAGAGCCGCTTTGTGAGGCGCGCTTTTTACCAGCTCCGGATTCGTATATGCTTCTTTTGCGATGGAGCGGAACGCCTCAACGAACTCGTCGATATCGTCTTTTGAATAAGTTTCCACCGGCTCCGGCGTAAATGGCTCCGGTATTACTCTAGGATGATGACTGGCAAAATAATCCTGAAATCCGTAATCCACGATCCGACGGCAGATATCGTCAGTCGTAACTCCTGTATCCTTTGTAAGCTTCTCCCAGCTCAGCCTTGCCTGTTCCATGCGGAACTTGCCCTCGGCCAGCGGCATACTAAGCCCCGGAATCGTCAGGAGCTTTTTCAGCATATAATTATTATTCAATATAGACAGCTCGCCCACCTGCTTCATACCATCCGCTCCAAGAGATCGTATGTAGGCATAAGCGCGTACTAAGACCGCCGGTACGCCGTAAAATTTCCTCAGCTTTCCGATGCTGTCCGGATGATTATAATCCAGATAATATTTTTCCCCGTCAAATTCCACCGTCGGAACCGCCGCAAACTTCTTTAATTTCTCAGAGACGCATTGGGCGCCTGCCGCAGGTCCCTGACAGCCGTGAGGGGATGAGAACGACTTATGCAGGTTATAGTGGCACATGTCGAACCCGGCGTCCTTCGCCCTGGTAATCCCGAACACACCGTTCAGATTAGCCTGATCATAGACGCACAGACCGCCTGCCTCATGCACCGTATCCACAAACTGACGGATACGGTCGTTATAGATCCCGGTATCCTCCGGATTGGTGATCATCAGCGCCGCCGTACGTTCCGACACCGACGCTTTCAAAGCCTCCAGATCAGGAAGCCCGTCTTTGTCCGGATACAGCGTAATCAGTTTATATCCCAATGTGGACGCCGTGCCGGGATTGGCCGGATGTGATAGAATCGTCGTTATGATCTCGTCTCTCTGATCCCCCTCGCCGTTCGCCTCATGATATGCCCGGATAGTCTGTACATTGGCAAAAATCGCCTGGGAACCTCCGGAAGGCTGAAGACTTACACAATCCATCCCCGATATAGCTTTCAAATACTCCTGATCCCGGTACATGATCTCAAGGATCCCCTGAACCGTGCTCTCATCCTGATAAGGATGAAGCTCCGTAAGTTCCGGCGAACGTACAAACTGCTCGTTAATCTTAGGGCTGTACTTCATAGTACAGGTTCCAAGTCCGATATCTATATTGATATCCGTCCCGATCGTCTCCTGGGAAAGCCGCATATAATGCCGCAGCACCTGCATCTGAGACATCTCCGGAAGCGCCGGCTTCTTCTTCCTTCGAAGTCCCTCCGGCACCAGATCTTCTCCGCTCCCGACGCATTCTCTGACCTTATCCGAAGCAAGCGGGATCATTACGCCCCGCTCTCCCGGATTCCCCAGCTCCATAATGATAGGTTCGTCCCAGCGCGCTTCATGAAAATCCCGGTCAATTCTTATATTTCCCATATTAATGCTTCCCTCCCGTTACCTCTTCCAATGCGCTCCTAAGACTTTCGATCTCCTCTTCCGTCGTCAGCTCCGAGATACAGTACAGCGCGCTCTGTCCATACTGCGGGAAGTCTCCGCTCAAGTCCTTCCCTCCGAAGATCTTATATTTTAGAAGCTCCTGGTTAATCTCCTTTACCGTCTTCCCTGTCCGGTCAAAGTTAACCACAAACTCCTGAAAATTCGCCCCGCCGAACAGATTCACCTTAATCTGCCCCGCCTCGGACAGCCTGCGGATCGCATAATTCGTTTTCTGCAGGATGGTCTCTCCCAGTTCGTACATCCCCTGAGGACCCATGCTTGCAAGATAAATTCCTGCGGTGATTCCCCACAGCCCCGTCTCCGTACCAAAATACTCGTTCGCATTCTCCCTGCTTCCATGGGAGCAGCGGTAATTCATCGCACGCCCCCAGCCATAACGTCCTTCCTTTTCTGTCTTCGCAATACCATACATATAGGTAGGAAATTGCTCCGCAAGCTCAAGATCCTGTTTACACGCAATGAATCCGGCCTGTCCGCCGCCGAACTGCATATGCATGCCAAGGGGCTGGATATCGCCGCATACCAGATCCGCTCCCAGATTCATCGGACTCTCCACAATGCCAAGAGACGCCGTTTCCGGCTGCGCGATACACAAAGCGCCGTAACTATGGGCAAGCCTTGCTATCTCTTCCGCCTGCGTCTCAAAGAAGCCCAGATAAGACGGATTCTCATAGAATACGGCCGCTGCGTTTCCGTCTCTTAATTTCTCTTCCAGATCTCTCAAGTCCATAAGCCCCGTCTCCGCATCAACGGCCACAGTCACGATCTCCCCTGCATTCCTGCAGTAGGCACAAGCCTGCGACTTTATCTCCGGATTCATGGTAAAAGGAACTAAAAGCGTCCGCTTTGCATTTCCCCTTGCAGCCTGCACTCTGAGCGCAATACGAAAAGCAGAAGACACCGCCTGACCCGCGTCATAGGTCGTATAGCTTACAATATCCGCGTCCAGCAATTCTCCCATCATGCTGGTATATTCAAAGATCGCCTGCATCTTCCCATGATCAGAGTATGTATCTCCGCAATAAGCCGTCAGAAATTCTCCCCGCATATTCAGCTCGTCGCAGATAGCCGGAACCTGATGACGGTAACAGCCCGCCCCAAGAAAACTTATATAATCTTCCGCCGTAATATTTTTCTTCAGGATTCCCATGACATGCCGTCTCAATTCATATTCACTGACAATCGGCTCCGGGAGATCCAGACGCTCCTTGTACAGCAGATCGTCCGGAATCAGACTTTTGTAGATCTCCTCGATACTCTTTACCCCAAGCTCATCTAACATCTGCCGCTTAACCGCGGGAACACTGTTCGGCATATAAGGGTGGACAAACGCCTTATCCTTTTCTATACTTCCCATCCGTTCTTCACCTTCTTCTTTCTCCTGTTGTTGGCACTGCTTTTCATACTCGCAAACACCATCTAATCACTATACAACTTTGTTTTAAACCTATTAGTCAAATGTTCTCGTAATATGATACGGACAATACTTCTTCAGACATTGCTGATTCTCATCAGAAAAAGAACATTCTATTTTATCAGGAATTTCCATCTCTATTCCCAATGTCTCCTTCACAAATTCCACGGCCTCCTTTGCAGCCGTAAAGGAATTCCGTTTACAGCATCTTGGCCCTCCAAGCTCTGCGATCGCCCCCAGCGCCCGCGAAGTCATCTGATTAGAAAGTTTCCATGATTTACCGGTGAGGGGAGTCGCTTTTGTAATAATGCTCATAAAGATGCCGGTACTCACAGACGCTCCGCAGCATCCCCATAACCCGCAGGCGCCTCCCGGATATTCCCTTCCCCTCGCTTTCATTTCCTCCAACGCACTTTCAAAAACTCGTTGTTCTTCTTGCGGTACCTGACCGCCTCGCTCCCTAAATCCTCCGCAGTTTTTGTATGCTGTGATCAACGCTGCTCCCACCATAACATGATGCTCCGGACCATGCATATAGATGTAAGGATCCTCCATCAACTTCTGCATGATAACGATGGGATCCTTCTCTTTACTCGTCAGGCATTCTTCTAAGATCACTTCTATTCCACGCCCGGCATGACACTCGTCGCATACATAATGACCGTCCTCACAGCCTGCATGACTCTCAAACACCCCATGACACATAACGCATTCCATCTTCTGTGCTTTCTCATAGTATATAATCGGCTTGCCGCACACCAGACAAGCGCCCACTTTTCTCGCCATTTCTGCACCCTCCGCTCTCTCAATCTAATACAACGATATAATAGTACACTAGTGTACAGACACATTAGCGTATCCTGATACCATCCTTTACCACTGCCCTCAGATTCAATTCCTCATCCAAAAGTACAATGTCCGCTCTCTTTCCCGCCGCAATAGATCCATACTCACCATAGATCCCCAGGCACCTTGCAGGATTCATAGTCGCACAGGCAACCGCCGTCTCAAGCGGAATCCCCATATTCACAACCAATCTCTTCATACACTCCATAAGGTTCGTCGCCGATCCTGCCAAAGCCCCGTTGGACACAAGAGTCGCTTTCCCCCCGGCAACATTGACGTCCAGACCTCCAAGAGTATACTTTCCGTCCGGCATGCCTGTGGCACGCATACTGTCGCTGATCAGAATAATCCGGTCGGCGCCCAGCATCTTGAAAGTAGCCCTCACTACAGACGGGTGGATATGAATTCCGTCACAGATCATCTCTGCATTTACATGGGCGCTGTCTGACACAGCGCCTACGACTCCCGGATTCCTGTGGGTAAATGCAGGCATCGCATTATACAGATGTACCGCATGATCAGCCCCCGCGTCAAAAGCCGCCATTGCCGTATCATAGTCCGCATTGGTATGGGCGAGAGATATATGAACCTTATCCTTCATCTCACGGATGAACTCTGCCGCGTTCTCGTTACGTTCCGGCGCAATCCCCACGAACCTTACCAGCCCTTCGGAAGCATCCAGAAAGCGCTGACAGATCTCGGTATCGCAGGAAACGATATTCCGTTCATCCTGCGCCCCTTTTTTCGCCTCGCTGATAAACGGCCCTTCCATATTCACTCCCACCAGATCTGCAGCCGTCCCGCAGCCGGAAGCGTCTGTTTCTTTCTGAACTTCCCTCTTATACTCCGCCGCAACCGACAAGATTCTCTCCAGCTCTTCAACCGGAAGCGTCATAGTCGCAGGAGAGATCGCAGCCACACCGACAGAGGCTTCATACTCAGCAATCTTTGCGATAGCTTCTTTCGTCCCGTCGCAGAAGTCATAACCACAGCATCCGTGGAAATGCAGATCGATCAGGCCCGGAATCGCATAACAGCCTTCCCCGTCGAGAACCTTCTCTTCACTCCCTTTCGTTCCGGATTGAGCGCTCTCATCATATTCCACTTCTTTGATCAGGCCTTCTTGAATCACGATCTCACCTTTCATAAATTCCTTCTCTTCCGTATAAACCTTTACATTACGGATAATCATACAACAATCACCACACCTTTCTTCTACCCCAACGTATCATTTACCATGTCCCTTAATTATAGTATATTCCCGTCATATTCTCAAGAATAAATGCCGCGATGAAAAATAACAAGGGGCGCCGGAAAAATATTTTCCGACACCCCGGCAGTCATTCTATTTATCAATCAAAATAACTTGCCTTCCTCCTGTTGTAGAAGATCAGTAATACGGACACTAACACCAACACTCCCGCCAGAAGCTGTGATACCGGGAATCCAATCCCCGGAAGCAGCAGCTGATCCGTCCTGAGTCTCTCGATCCAGAACCTGCCGAACCCATAACCAGCCAGATACAGCAGAAATACTTCTCCGTCAAATTTCTTATGTCTCCGATACAGAAGCAGCAATACGAAAATCAGCAGACACCACAAAGATTCATAGAGAAAGGTCGGATGAACCTGGATATACGACACTCCTTCCACCGTCTCCATATGCTCCCGCATAAGGTCCGTAATATCCGAACCCCGCACCGCATCCACCGGGAGTCTCATCGCCAGAAGCCAATCCGTGTACTCGCCAAACGCTTCGCGATTAAAAAAATTCCCCCAACGTCCGATCATCTGCCCCGCCACCAGACCAAGTCCCGCCGTATCCATGAGAAGCGGCGCAGACAAACGCTTCATCTTCGCAAATACTGTTACTGTAATTATCGCTGCAATGACGCCGCCGTAGATCGCCAATCCACCTTGCCTGATATTGAATACACTTAACAGATCATCCTTGTACATATCCCATGAAAACACTACATAATAGACCCTTGCCCCAATGATTGAAAAAATCACGGCATAGATCGCAAGATCAAAATAATCATCCGGTTTCTGCCCGGTTCGTCTGGCCTCCCATGCTGCAATAAAGATGCCCGCCAGGATTCCAACTCCTATGATCATTCCATAATACGCAATATCAAATCCAAATATTGTTATATGATCGCCTACCGATTCCAGATGAACCCCAATATTTGGAAATTCTATAGTTGTGTGCATGCCTAAAGTCTTCCTTCCCTATCTATACATTAAACCGGAACAACATAATATCCCCGTCCTTCACGACGTAATCCTTACCCTCCAGCCTGACCAGGCCTTTCTCTTTCGCGGCGCTGTGGCTTTTGCAGGCCACCAAGTCATTATAAGAAACCACTTCCGCACGGATAAATCCACGTTCAAAATCCGAATGAATCTTCCCCGCTGCCTGCGGCGCCTTCGTCCCATCGGTAATGGTCCATGCGCGTACTTCAGGCTCCCCTGCCGTCAGGTAACTAATCAGTCCCAGCAATCTATAACTTGCCTTTATCAATTTCTCAAGACCGGATTCCGACAATCCCAGATCCTCCAGGAACATCTTCTTCTCATCATCCTCAAGCTCGGCAATCTCCTGCTCGATCTGTGCGCAGACTACAAATACCTCGCTCTGCTCTTCCTTCGCATATTCGCGTACCGCCTGTACGCCTGAATTGGATACGCCGTCGTCTGCCAGATCGTCTTCCGCCACGTTCGCCGCATAGATCACCGGCTTATACGTCAGAAGATTATATCCCGAAAGCCACTCCTGCTCTTCTTCATCCTCTATGCCGGAGAATGTCTTTGCCAGTTTTCCTTCTTCCAGATGTTCCTTAATCTTCTGCAGCAGCTCCAGTTCCTTCGCCGCCGCCTTATCATTCCGCGCCACTTTCGTAGTCTTGGCGATTCTTCTATCCAATATCTCAAGATCTGAGAATATTAATTCCAGATTTATCGTCTCAATATCTCTCAAGGGGTCAATGCTTCCATCCACATGGACGATATTACCGTCCTCGAAGCAGCGAACCACATGGACGATCGCGTCCACTTCACGAATATTTGCAAGAAATTGATTGCCAAGTCCTTCCCCCTTAGACGCGCCCTTCACCAATCCGGCAATATCCACGAATTCAATCGCCGCCGGTATGATTTTCTTTGTATGGTACATCTCTCCAAGTACGTCCAGCCGCTCATCCGGTACCGTCACAACCCCTACATTCGGATCGATCGTACAGAACGGATAATTTGCCGACTCTGCGCCCGCCTTTGTCAAAGAATTGAATAACGTACTCTTTCCCACATTAGGGAGCCCAACTATTCCTAATTTCATATCTCCTGTCACCCTTCCTTGAAAACGTCTCAAATCAGACGTTTCTCTTATCTTATCTATTATTAAACGTCAATCTTTGTACTATTCCTAATCCTTATCCCTCGTCTCCATCAGAATTACCTCTCCTGAAGGAAACCAGATCACTGCTTCCTCGGCATCCCCGGCAATCTCGTTACTGACGCAGAGGCTGTTATCCGAAGTCAGCGTATGGTTTTTCAAAGGATACTTTGCCCCGCTTATATTGAATCCGAATATCTCATTTCCTATCGGGAATACGGAAAAAAACTGCCCGTATGCTTTGCTCTTTTTCAGGCGGGTCTCTCCCCCGCCAATAATCCGCACAAGATTCTGCCGGTCTATGATCTTCGCGTCTATCCCAGCTTTAAATGGTATCATAAGACTTTGGATATTCGCCCACAGGTGGTCAAGTCTCCCTCCTGTAGCTCCAAGAATCAGCAGCTCTTTACTGCCGACCGTCATGGCAAGCCTGATCGCAAGCTCCGTATCCGAAGCATCCTTCACAGGATTATGCGCCCTTACAGGAACATTCTTCTGCACCCGGTAATAATCCACGATTTCCCGGCTCACACTGTCGAAATCCCCTACGATATAATCCGGTAC
This sequence comes from uncultured Dorea sp., assembly GCA_910585725.1. Classification (GTDB taxonomy): domain Bacteria; phylum Bacillota; class Clostridia; order Lachnospirales; family Lachnospiraceae; genus Sporofaciens. The sequence continues at coordinate 23,892 of CAJUFA010000031.1, forward strand.
AATCTGATGAGAATACAGGAATTCCAATCCTCTGTCAACGGCAATCACACATCCTGTACCCCGTTCACCAATTTCTCGAAGCGTCAGCTCCTCGTCTAATTCGCCTCCGCTGACAATCACGGCCCTCTTACTCATATCTTCTCAGTATCTCCATAAAATCTCTTGTATTTTCTCCAGGATCTCCGTTGAACACGGCGGAACCCGCCACAATCACGTTGGCGCCCGCGTCCAGAACCTCCCGCACGTTCGACAGATAGATTCCTCCGTCTACCTGAATATCTACTTGTAATTCCTCTTCCCGGATCATCTTTCTTATGCTGCGAATCTTATCAAGAGATTCCGGTATGAATTTCTGTCCGCCGAATCCCGGATGCACACACATTACCAGGATCATATCTACATCCTTCAGATATGGTTTAACCGCCTCCGCCTCTGTCTCCGGACAGACCGACAATCCCACTTTCAACCCGCACTCCCTGATCTTCCTTAAAGTAGCTCCTATATCCCTGCAGGCTTCCAAATGAACCGTTATCATATCTGCCCCTGCCTGCCGAAACGCTTCAATATATCGAATCGGTTCCTGTACCATAAGATGCGCGTCCATCACCTGGTCTGTCACATCGTGGATCGACGCAAGTACCGGCATTCCAAAGGAAATACTTGGTACAAACATACCGTCCATCACGTCGAAATGCAGATACTTAGCTCCATTCTCCTCAGTCTTCTTCATCTCCTGCTCAAGATTCCTGAAATCTGCCGCCAGAATAGACGGCGCCAATATAAATTCCATCCCTAATACCTCCTCTTATTCTTAAGTTCCTCATACATCTCTACATAATTCCGATACCGTACCGGATGTATCTTTCCCGTATCAACCGCCGTTTTTACAGAACACCCGGGCTCATGGATATGATCGCATCCATGAAATCTGCATGTCCCTTCATATTCTATAAATTCCGGAAAATAATGCTTTAAATCCTCTTTCTCAAAATCATTTACATATAAGGAACTAAATCCCGGAGTATCCATGATATATGAATCCTCGTCGATGGGAAACAGCTCCGAATGCCTGGTCGTATGTCTCCCTCGCTCAATCTTATGACTGATCTCCCCCGTCTCCATCTGTGCCTCCGGCTGCAAAAGATTAATAATTGAAGACTTTCCTACTCCGGAAGGGCCGGCAATCGCCGTCGTCTTGCCCTTCAACATCTCTCTAATCCGGCTGATATTCTCCTCTTCCTGTACGCTCGTAAAAACCGTCGGATATCCGCACCGTCCGTAGATTGTCCGAAGTTCTTCAATCTGTGCATCTGTAGCAATATCCGTCTTGTTAAAACAAAGAATAACCGGAAGCAACTTATCTTCCATCATAACCAGGAAACGGTCAAGCAGATTATAATGTGGATTCGGTTTTACAACCGCGAATACAAGCAGTACCTGATCAATATTAGCGACTGCCGGGCGGATCAGTTCATTACTCCTCGTAAAAACCCGAATGATATTACCTGTCTTTTCCTTTTCCTCCAATATTTCTATCTCTACGTTATCTCCTACAAGCGGCCTGATTTTTTCTCGACGAAACGCCCCTTTAGCTTTACATTCATAAACACCGGATCCCGCTACATGTATGTAGTAGAATCCGGCAATACCTTTTACAATCTTTCCTTGCATAAATTATCCTGTCCGTTAACCGATTATCGCTTCCACGCCTATTCAAACAACTCTGTTGACTCCGTTCCTGTCCAGATGTCCGGATCGGTACCGTCGTCGGTTCCGGTCCCCAAACTCGGATCCGGTCCCTGACTGACTACAAGCCCTATCGCCGTACCTTCCTCCACGCTGGTTCCGACACCCGGATCACAGCTGATTACATTACCGGACTCAACATTAGAATCATATTGATAAGTGATATCTCCCACACTAAGCCCGGCGCTGTTTATCAATTGCCTTGCATTCTCAAGCGACGTATTTGTCACAGGCGGAACGCTAACTTGTTCGGCCGGTTTCGGTCCCAGGCTGACACTGATCCCGACTGCCGTCCCCGCCGGCACTTTCTTTCCGCCGTCCACACTCTGGGAAACCACCTGACCTTCCGGAACATTCTCATCATAATCATAAGAAACCGTACCCACGCTGAGTCCTGCCGCGCTAATCGCATTCTGCGCATCGGCGTCTGCCTGGCCAATCACATTCGGAACCGTCATCTTCTGCGCGCCCTTGCTGACTTTCATCACAATCTGCGTATCTTCCGTCGCTTCTGCTCCCGCTACAGGAGTCGTGCCGATCACGTCGCCCTCCGCGACGGAATCACTGTATTCGAATTCGGAAGATATCTTCTTGAATCCAGTCTGCGCCAGCATACTCTGCGCTTCACTTTCGCTTCTGCCGCTTACATCCGGTATAATCAGTTTGTTCCCAACCAACCCGGAACTTACGATTACCTGTATCGTCGTATTCTTCTTAACTTTTGCCCCGGCCTCTGTCTTCTGTTCAGACACCGTACCTTCCTCATATTTATTGGACTCCTTACGCTCAACCACCTTATAACCAAGTCCCTTTTCATTCAGCGTCTTCTTCGCCTCATCCTCCGTCAATCCAACTACGCTTGGAACCTTGACTTTCTTCTCTTCGGTCTTTTCCTGCTTAAGCGACGGTCCGAACTTAAATATCCCGGCTGTCTTTCCGATCGTAAATACCACGATAAAAAGAATAATGATAATCACTACGGTCATCAGAATCTTCATGACCCGATTCATCCGAGGATTAACTGAATTTAAGCCGTCTCTTCTTCCACGCCCTGATTCATAACCATCATACTCGTCCTCATATCCGTAATCATCTTCTTCATAATCATCATGGTCATAATCGTGATCGTTATCATAATCGTTATCATAATCGTTATCATAATCATACCGACCTGTACCATAATCGTCAGAATATCCCTTGCCGCCGCCATACTCCTGATCGTCGTATTCCTCAAAATCATCCTCTTCATCATAAGAATCTCCGATAACATCCAGCTCATCGTCCGTAATAATTACCGTATTGGCGTTTCGAAGCGGAGGTATCACGACAAAATCACCCTCCGGATCCACAAGGGATCTCTTCATGTCGTGAATCAGCTCATCCGTGTTCTTATATCTTCTCTCGCTGTTCTTCTGCGTACACTTTAAGATAATCTGCTCCATGCTGTACGGGACATCCGGAACCATCTTAGAAGGAGGCGTAATCTCTTCCTGAAGATGCTTGATCGCAACCGACACCGTAGAGTCTCCGTCGAAAGGAACCTGACCTGTCACCATCTCATACAGTGTAATACCCAGAGAATAGATATCACTCCTCTGATCGCTGAATCCGCCTCTCGCCTGCTCCGGCGACGTATAATGGACAGACCCCATCGCATTCGTGCTGACCGTATTGGATGTAGTAGCTTTCGCTATACCGAAGTCCGTCACTTTCACTTTTCCGTCTTTGGAAATAATAATATTCTGCGGCTTGATATCCCGGTGAATAATATCTGCCGCATGTGCGACTCCGATTCCCGTACACATCTGAATCGCAATACTGATTACCTCTTTATGAGACAACCGGCCTTTTCTTTCTATATATTCCTTCAGCGTGATTCCGTCCACCAGCTCCATGACCATATAGTATAAGCCGCGGTCCTCACCCACGTCATATACATTGACGATATTCGGATGCATAAGTCCTGCCGCCGCCTGGGCCTCCGAACGGAATTTACGCACAAAATTCTCATCTTCTTTATATTCTTTCTTTAAAACCTTAATCGCCACATATCGGTTCAGCATGCGGTCTCTGCCCTTATAGATATCAGCCATACCTCCCGCGCCGACCTTACTAAGCACCTCATAACGTTTTCCGAGAATAATACCATCTTTTACACTCATACACTCACCTCATCTGCAAGTGGCTCTGCTATAACAACCCCTATGTTATCTCTCCCGCCATTACTATTCGCCTTCTCAATCAGCATCTGCACTGCCTCAACAACGTCCCTGGCTCCCCTGACGATGTTGAACATATCTTCGTCTTCTACCATATTACTCAGACCATCTGTGCACATCAATATGACGTCTCCTCTTTTCAGCCGGTATTCATAGATATCGGCCTCTACGCCCTCCTTCACCCCTATTGCCCTGGTGATAATATTCTTATCCGGATGATTCTTGGCTTCTTCTGCTTTAATCCCGCCAAGCCTCACCATCTCTTCTACCAAAGAATGGTCCTTGGATATCTGACGAATCTTTTCATTGATCAGATAGAGACGGCTGTCTCCTACATTGGCAAAATACAACGTATTACCGACAACCGTTGCAGCTACTAACGTCGTCCCCATCCCTTCTAACTTAATATCCGCAGACGCTGCTTCAATCAGTTTGTCATTCGCAATGCTGACTACATTACGCAAAATCTCTTCCGGTTTATTAAGGGGCGTATGTTCTAACTCCTCCCTGAGAACACTCACCGTATATTTTGACGCAAAATCCCCCGCTTTATGTCCTCCCATCCCATCGGCTACCGCAAGCAGATTCGGAAAAGGGCCAATCGGTTTGTCCGTCACATATACATAGTCCTGGTTGACTTCACGCTTTCTCCCTACATCAGTCATTGCATATATTTTCATCTGGTTCTCCTTACATTCTCAGCCGCGTAACGTCTCCGCAGCTGACCGCAGGCCCCGTCTATATCCGAGCCCCGTTCCCTTCTTATAGTAACATTAATTCCATTTTTTTCAAGTTTATTTTCAAAATCCAACGCAATTTTACTGTTGGGCTTCTTGTAATCCCGCTCTTTTACAGGATTCACCGGAATGAGGTTCACATGGCAGTTTCTGTCCTTAAGAATCGCCGTCAAGTCTCTTACATCACCGGGTCCGTCGTTCACACCTGCCACCAGACTATACTCGAAAGTAACCCTTCGTCCGGTCTTTCGGAAATACACATCGCACGCATCCAACACCTCTTCCAGACCGTATCTGTCCGCCACCGGCATAAGCTGCCGCCTCTTCTCCTGCGTCGCCCCATGCAGGGACAATGCCAGAGTAATCTGAAGCCCCTCCGATGCAAGCCTGTGTATATTCGGAACGATCCCGCAGGTGGACGCCGTGATATTGCGCTGGCTGATATTAAGTCCGTGACCGTCGCTCAGCATACGGATGAACTTTACAAAATTGTCATAATTGTCAAGGGGTTCCCCGGTTCCCATAACCACCACATTCGACACGCGCTCTTTGCTCAGCCGCTGAATCTGATAGATCTGCCTCAGCATCTCCGACGGTGTGAGATTCCGCTTCAATCCTCCTATCGTCGACGCACAGAACCGACAGCCCATGCGGCAGCCTGCCTGTGACGAGATACAGACCGAATTTCCGTAGGAATATCTCATCAGTACACTTTCAATCATATTCCCATCTCCCAGTTCAAACAGAAACTTCTCTGTCGGATCCATCTTCGAGACCTGATGCTCAATCACTTCTACCTTTGCGATCTCATACTCTTCACAAAGCCTCTCTCTCAACTTTTTAGACAGATTCGTCATATCCTGGAAGCGGTCGGTCAACTTCACATGCAGCCATTCATAGACCTGCCGGCTTCTGAAAGACGGTTCCCCAATCCTTTCCATCTCTTCTCTTAATTCTTCATAATCATAAGAACAGATATCTTTCTTACTCATGACGCACCTTAAGACCCTTCCTTCCGGAACATCGCAAGATAGAACCCGTCGCCCGCATCCCTTCCCGGCAGCGTCTGTTTCTCTCTGATCAGCCGGAAACCTTCGCAATGTTCCTGTATCCAACCGGCATTCTCTTCATTCTCTTCTCTATTGACCGTACACGTACTATAGAGCAGCTTCCCCCCGGGCTTCACATATCCGGACACCACCGCCAGGATATCCCTCTGAAGAGCCGCCAGCTCCTTCTGCGCCTCTCTTGTCATCTTATATCTCAGATCCGGCTTCTTTCCCAATACGCCAAGTCCGGAACAAGGCAGGTCAGCGATCACAATATCCGCCTTCCCTATAACCCTCTCGTCCGGCTGCAGCGCGTCCCACCGAAGCGCTTCGATATTAGTCAGCCCGCTTCTCATGATATTCTCGCGTATCAGGCCGACTTTATATTCCGTCAGGTCTCTTGCTTCCACATGCCCGCTGCCCTTCAGGCACTCGGCCATATGAAGAGCCTTGCCGCCCGGCGCCGCGCAGACATCGATAACATAATCATCTTTTTGAACTTCGGCCCACTCAGCCACCTGCATCGAGCTGATATCCTGAACCTGGTAATACCCCTGCCTGAAACTTAATAAGCCCGACAAATGGTCATATCCCGACAGATGAAGCGCGCAGGGAAAAGTCTCGTCTTCCTTTACACAGACGTCTTCAGCCTCCAGCATCTGAATCAATTCTTTTTTTGATATCCTCTCAGGATTAAAGCGAACCGTCACCGGCTTCTCCTTTAAGAATTCCTCCGCCATCCGACGCGCCGACGCTTCGTCGTACTGCGCGAGCCATTGCTTTAGAAGCCACTCCGGAAGAGAATACCGTACGGACAGATGATATACCTTGTCTTCCTCAGAGGGATATCTGATATCCTCCAGATTCCTGCTGATATTGCGCAGCACTCCATTTACAAATCCTCTCAGATTTGTAAACCCCTTCTTTACGGCAAGCTTCACAGATTCGTTGCAGACAGCCGAATTCGGAACGCTGTCCATATATTTCATCTGATATACCCCGCTTCGCAATATCGTACGGATGACGGGCTTCATCTTGCCGACCTTCACTTTGGAAAACTGATCCAATATATAATCCAGTTCTATCATGCGTTCCAGCGTACCGTTCACTGCTCTTGTGATAAACGCCCGTTCCTTCTTATCCAGATATTGATACTGATCCAGCGCATTCTTAAGGGCTATATGGCTGTATTCCCCGTCCCTCGTAATCTGAAGCAGGATCTCCAGAATCAGTTCCCGTGAATTCGTATATGCGGACATATCAGCTCCTCCGGTTATTCGCAAGAATCAGAATACGAAGTAACTGCAGAACCGCCGATACTGCTCCTGCCACATAAGTAAGAGCGGCCGCAAACAGAACCTTCTTCGTAGCGCGCACCTCATTCTCATAGAGCATCCCGCTGCTTCCGAGAATACGGATAGCCCGGCCCGAAGCATTGAACTCCACCGGAAGCGTCACGATCTGGAATAGAACCGCCAGCGAGAAAGCAAGTATTCCCATATTCAGGAATAACGACGAAGACCCCGTACTGAAAAATAACCCTATAATAATCAACGGCCATGCAATCACACTTCCAAAATTCACGATGGGTACCAGACTTCCCCTGATATGGAGCGGCACATAGCCGGTAGCATGCTGGATCGCATGTCCGCATTCATGGGCCGCTACTCCCAACGCGGCGACCGACGCATTCCCGTAAGTCGCATCCGACAGCCTTAATACTTTTGATCTCGGATCATAGTGATCCGTCAGATTCCCGGATACATGCTCTACCCGGACATCATATATCCCCGCCTGTCTAAGGATCTGTTCCGCCGCCTCTCTGCCGGTAATCCCCGAATGATTCCTGACACGGGAATATTTACGAAAAGTAGCATTCATCTTCACGGAAGCCAGCATACAGAGTATGACTCCGGCCAACACCAATACATACGTAGAATCCATATAAAACATAGGATACATAAATACACCTCCAAGTCTCCGCCCCAAACTGCGAATATAGACGTCATACCGTCGCCCATACCGCCGCTTTGCAGAGATAATTACAATTCAAAGTTGCATATACAGCTTATTATATATGAAAAACAGGTAAAATACCTGTTTTTCATACAAATTTAACAATTCTTAATGATTTAAAATTTAACAATCTGGCTATGAAAGTACCGTGCCTTCAGCGATCTCATATCCTCTCAGAAATGCGTCTGCGTCCATCCGTTTCTTTCCCGGTATCTGAAGCGCCAGTACCTTCAGGACGCCATCCCCTGTCTCAACACAGAACCCGTCTTTTTCAACCGAAATAACCGTTCCCGGGACGCCTCCTGTCTCCGCCTCTCTCTTCTCTGCTTTCGCCTCCCAGATCTTCATCACCTTGCCGTCCCAGTTCGTATAAGCGCTTGGCCAGGGATTCAGCCCCCGAATCAACCGTTCTATTGACCCGGCGTCCCGGCTCCAATCTATATTTCCAAGTTTCTTATCCAACATCCTGGCATAAGCCGTGGGACTCTCCCCCTGCGCTTCCGGAACGACCGTCTTCTCTTCCAGACCCTTAAGCGTACGGACGCACAGTTCTGCTCCCGCTGCAGCCAGTTTATCATGAAGACTTCCTCCTGTCTCCGTCTCATCCAGTCTGATCTCTGTCTTAAGCAGCATGTCTCCGGTATCCAATCCCTCGTCCATCTGCATCGTCGTCACGCCGGATACTTCCTCGCCGTCTATCACCGCCCATTGAATAGGGGCCGCTCCCCGGTATTTCGGAAGCAGTGACGCGTGGACGTTCACACAGCCATAAGGCGTCATCTCGAGGATCTCTTTCGGCAGTATCTGTCCAAAGGCAATGACAACTATGATATCCGCATTATATTGCTTCAATTCTTCGACGCACTCCGGTTCCCTGACCCTTTTTGGCTGGAATACCGGGATTCCATGCTTAAGAGCGGCCTCCTTCACCGGCGTATACTGCATCTTCCCGCCGCGCCCTTTCGGCTTATCAGGCTGAGTAACTACAAGCGCCACTTCATGCCCCGCTTCAATCAGAGCCTCGAGCGTCCCCACCGAGAATTCCGGCGTCCCCATGAATATCACTTTCATCTATTCTTCCTCCCCATACTCCACATCGTGAAGTTCGCCTTCTACCAGCTCAACGTACATCCGTCCCTCTAAGTGGTCGACTTCATGGCAGATCGCCCTGGCAAGCAGTTCCTCCCCCTCTATCTCGATCTCTTCCATATCTTCATTCTGTGCCCGCACCTTTACATAATACGGTCTGGTCACAGTTCCGGCTTTTCCCGGTACGCTTAAGCACCCCTCGTCTCCGGTCTGCTCCCCGGATTCCTCTACGATCTTCGGATTAATCAATACGATGGGACCGTCGCCGATATCGATCACCACGATCTGCTTAAGGATCCCTACCTGAGGCGCAGCGAGACCGACGCCTCCCTCCTCATACATCGTATCCAGCATATCATTGATCAATATCTTGTTCCGAATCGTCATCTTCGGTACTTCCTTACATCTTTTCCTCAGAACTTCATCTCCCAGTTCACGAACCTTTCTTATCGCCATAATCTACTCTCCTCCGTCTCAAATATTATTCTCAAAATATATTCATTGGATTAAAATCAAACTGAATCCACAGCGTCCGGAATCCGCTGTTGATCTCGATATATTGCTCCATCCGATTCTTTACTTCTATCAGCAGTCCGTAATCCGCGCCCTTCAGATACAAGATACGCCTGTATACGTCATTTACCTTCGCCACATACGGACTCGCCGGTCCGATAATCTTAAGAAGCTTATTCTTATCGATCCGAAGGACGAATTCCTTCAAATACTTTGCCGCCGTCTCAAGTATCTCCTCTTCCGGCCCGGTCATCAGGACGGCCAGAAGCTGTTCCACCGGAGGATATCCCATCAGCATGCGGTAATCCATCTCAGCCTCATAAAACCCGTCGTAATCCTGAGCCGCCGCCATCTCAATACTATAATGCTCCGGATTGTAGGTCTGTATCACGACTTCCCCCTTGCTCTTCCCCCGTCCGGCACGCCCCGCCGCCTGAGTTAAGAGCTGGAAAGTCCTCTCCCCGGCGCGGTAATCGTTTGAAAATAAAGACATATCCGCCGCCAGGATCCCCACCAGCGTCACATTCGGGAAATCATGCCCTTTCACGATCATCTGCGTACCGATCAGGATATCTGCTTCTTCTCCCGCAAATGCTTCCAGTATCTTCTCATGCCCGTCTTTCGTCCTCGTAGTGTCCGTATCCATACGAAGAACCCTTGCCCCGGGAAATTGGCGTATCACCAGCTCCTCTATCTGCTGAGTTCCCGCCTTAAAGCCCCCGATATACTGCGACCCGCAGGACGGACAGTTCCTTACCTGAGGTTCCTCATGCCCGCAGTAATGGCATACCATCTTTCCTCCCCGGTGCGCGGACAGCGCCACGTCGCAATGAGGACATTTTACTACATATCCGCAGGCTCTGCAAGAAACAAATCCTGCATACCCCCTGCGGTTTAAGAATAACATGATCTGTTCCCGCTTCTCAAGCCTGGATTCGATCAACGATTTCAACCTGTCGCTTAAGATAGAACGATTCCCCGCTCTCATCTCCTTGCGCATATCTTCCACATATACTTCCGGCAGCTCGCCGCTTCCGGCTCTCTTCTTAAGCTCGAACAGCTTAAACTTCCCTTCTTTGCACGCATAGAAGGATTCAAGCGACGGAGTCGCCGAACCGAGCACGACGCTCGCCCCCTCCGTCTCGGCCCGCCGGATAGCCGTCTCCCTCGCGTGATATCTGGGCGCCTGTTCACTCTTATAAGAAGTCTCGTGTTCCTCGTCGATCACGATCAGGCCCAGCTTCGGAAACGGAGTAAAAAGCGCCGAACGGGGACCGATCATGACGTCTACTTCCCCCGCTTTCACCCGCTCCATCTGATCATAGCGTTCCCCCGGGGACATCCTGGAATTCAGGATCGATACCCGGTCGCCGAACCGCCCGCAGAACCGCATTACCGTCTGATACGTAAGCGCAATCTCCGGAATCAGAACTATCGCCTGCTTCCCCTGCTTAAGCGCTTCCGCGATCATCTCCATATACACTTCCGTCTTTCCGCTGCCCGTGATCCCGTATAACAGATAAATATTCCGTATCCCGCATCCATACTCCTCCCGGAAGATATCGATCGCTTTCCGCTGCTCCGGCGTATAGTCCGGTATCCGGCTTTGATAATTCCGATATCCGATGGGATTGCGCAGAACCCTCTCCGAATCAAGGCCGACGATCTTCTGTTCCTCTAAAGCACGCACCACTGAGCGAGTGATATGCAGCTTCTTTGTAAGAAAATTATAATCCTGCTCCGGCTGGTCTAAGAGAGCCGCCAGAAGCCGCGCCCTCGCTTTCTGATTCTTCCGGAGGCAGACTTCAAGCTGCCGTCTTCCCTCTTCCTCACTGAGCAGAAGACGGATACTTCTCTTCTCCTGTACCTTCTCCTGCTTCTTGATCGGGATCACAGTCTTCAAAGCCTGGATCATCGTCCCTCCGTAATATTCCTTCATCCATGCCGCCAGCGCTACCAACTTCGCTTCAATCGCTATGCTGTCTTCCACTATACACATAACGTCCTTGATCTTTGACTCGTCATAGTCTGTCTGCCCGGAGAATCCGACCACATATCCTCTTGTCTCCTTATTTCCCCTGCCAAAAGGAACGGCGACCTCCATGCCGATCTTAAGCATCCCTTCTAATTCATACGGGATGCTATATTGGAATATCTTATCCAGTTTTTCATGGGTAATATCTATGATAATATCAGCGTACATGCATATCCTCTAATACTTCCTTTATCAGGATCCTGTCGTCCATGTCATACTTCACGCCTTTGATCTCCTGATAGGTCTCATGCCCTTTTCCCGCAAGGACGATCACGTCTCCGGCTCTTCCATGTTCGATCGCGTACCGGATCGCTTCCTTCCTGTCGCATATCGCAGTATATTCTCCGTCCGTCTTCTTCATTCCGACAATGATATCATTGATAATATCCTGCGGTTCCTCGAACCGCGGGTTATCCGACGTGATGATTGTAAAATCAGACATCCTCCCGGACACTTCTCCCATCTCATAGCGCCTGGTCTTCGAACGGTTGCCGCCGCAGCCGAATATCGTCACGATCCGCTCCGGATGATAATCCCGCAGCGTATGGAGCAGGCTCTCAAGACTCATGGCATTGTGCGCATAATCAATCATCATGGTAAATTCATCCGATACCTTTACCATCTCGATGCGGCCTCTCACCTTCGCCACCTTAAGAGCTTTCTTGATATTCTCCTCCGGAACGTCAAAATGTCTGCACACCGCGACCGCCGTCAGTGAATTATAGACGCTGAAATCCCCCGGAATGTCGATCTCCACGTCAAAATTCATCAGCCCGTTCACATGATATCTCACGCCCAGATATCCCGGCCTTGTTATATGCTCGATCTCGGAGGCACGTAAATCCGCACCCTCGGAGAATCCGAAGGTCTCGATCCTGCACGTCGCATCCCGGAAGACGTCCTGAAACCACGGATCATCTACATTGGCGATTCCAAGCCGGCACTGTGTAAATAATATGCCCTTACACCGCTTATAATCTTCAAAATCCTTATGCTCATTCGGTCCGATATGATCCTCCCCCAGATTGGTGAATATCCCGATCTCAAAGAAGATTCCTGCCGTGCGGTGGAGCATCAGTCCCTGGGATGATACCTCCATCACCACACTGTCGCACCCAGCCTTAAGCATTTCCGCAAAATACTGATGGATCGTATAAGATTCCGGCGTTGTATTATTCGCCGGAACCGACTTCTCCCCGATCAGCGCCTCGATGGTCCCGATCAGTCCCACCTTATGGCCGACTCCTTCCAGAATCGACTTCACCATATAAGTAGTCGTTGTCTTTCCCTTCGTACCCGTAATTCCGATCACCTTAAGCCGCTCCGCCGGATATCCAAAATACGCCGCCGACATCAGCGCCAGCGCATACCTGGTATCCTTCACACGGATCACCGCCACGTCCTTCGGAACTTCCACATCCTTCTCCGTAATGAGCGCCGCCGCTCCCTTTTCTGCAACTTCCCCGGCATACGCATGTCCGTCCGACACCGCGCCGCTGATGCAGACGAATACACTTCCTTCCGTTACCTTACGGGAATCATAGACTAATTCTGTTATCTCTATCTCATCGCTTCCCTGACGCACCTCATATTCTAATCTTTCTAATAACCCGGTTAATCTCATATTACTGCCGCCTCCTGATCTTGTACCTTCTGTACCATAAGGAATTGTATCATATTTCTGTTTATGATACAATCTATATAAAATATATTGAAAAGGGGAACATATCATGAAAGCTTATGAACGATTATTAAAATACGCGGTCGTTCGGACGCCAAGCGACGAGAACAGCGCTTCTTCTCCGTCTTCTAAGTGCCAGTTTGACCTTGCGCGTATCCTGGAACAAGAGATGAGAGAACTCGGTCTGTCGGACGTTCGCCTTGACGAGCACTGCTACCTGTACGGCAAACTGCCGGCGACGGAAGGTCTGGAAGAAAAACCGGCGATCGGATTCATCGCCCATATGGATACGGTCTCTGATTTCTGCGACCACGAGATCCGTCCTCTGATTACAGAGAATTACGACGGAGAAGCTCTTGCTCTCGGAGACAGCGGTCTCATCTTAAGCCCGGAGAATTTTGAACATCTGAAGGACTTAAAAGGACGCACCCTGATCACTACCGACGGCACTACGGTTCTCGGGGCCGACGATAAGGCAGGAATCGCCGAGATTCTTACCATGATCGAAGAAATGATTGAGAAGAAGATACCTCACGGACCAATCTGCGTCGCATTTACGCCGGATGAAGAAGTCGGTATGGGAACGGCGCACTTTGATATCGAAGGATTCGGCGCAGACTATGCATACACCCTTGACGGCGATACCGAAGGCGAGATACAATACGAGAGTTTCAACGCCTGCAAAGCCGAATTCGACGTCAAAGGCTTCAACGTACATCCCGGCTCCGGCAAAGATACGATGATCAACGCAAGCCTTGTGGCAATGGAGATCAATTCTTTGCTTCCGGGTATGGAGACCCCCCGCGGCACAGAAAATTATGAGGGATTCTATCATCTCACGAATATGTCCGGAGAATGCGCGAAAGCGCACCTGAGTTATATCGTAAGAGATCATAACCCAGACTTTTTCGAAGCGAGAAAATCCACTCTCAGACTGATCGAGAAGAACTTAAACGAGAAATGGGGAGAAGGAACGGTAACTCTTACGATCACCGAACAATACAAGAACATGGCTGAAGTTATCTCCGGGTGCATGCACCTGATCGACAACGCCAGAACCGCCTGTGAAAATGCCGGCGTTACCTCTCTTATGCCGCCCATCCGCGGAGGTACGGACGGATGCCAGTTAAGTTTCAAAGGTCTTCCCTGCCCGAACCTTGGAACCGGCGGCCATGCCTACCACGGACCTTATGAGCATATTACGGTAGAAGGAATGGACAAGAGCGTCGCCATCGCCGTCGAACTGGTGAAGCTGTACGCAAGATAATATCTAAATACCCGGCGCTTCCATTTTCGGCCGGACAGATATCATACACTATATCAAGAAAACAGTTCGAAGATACCCCGGTTTTACTGAAAGATAGGGGTATTTTCGAACTGCCTGCATCCTCTGTTCTACAAAGCGCCACCGCTTCGTTCCTGTCAAAAAAGAAAACATCTTACCCGACATCTTCTTTAAAGCCTTCTCCTACAACCTCATTCGACTCCATGATGATCGTGAACGCTTTCGGGTCGATCTGACGTACCATCTTCTTGATCGTATACATCTGCTTATTATTGCAGGCGCACATTACCACGTCTTTATGCTCCCTGGAATAGCTCCCTATCCCCTGAAGAATCGTGGAACCCCTGCCGGAGTATTCGTCTATATATTCCGCAACCTCCGATCCATGCTCCGTAACTATAAG
>CAJUFA010000032.1 GCA_910585725.1 uncultured Dorea sp.
GCCTTATTTTTACAGTATTCTTAATTATATCATAGTCAAACCATTTCGTGTAGGGTTTTTTCGGAAATATTCTCTTATCTTCCGTTCTGTCAAATACCTTCCACCTTATTCTGCCCTTTTCTTCCCCTGAAAAATTACAGACGTGCATTTTCTGACAGTCAGCCGGCCAAGGCAGCTCTTCTGTTCCGTCTCTTCCTGTCAGAACAATCTCCCTGCCCTCGTCTTTCTCCGGCGATTCCGGCGCCTCTCCTGATGATACAAAAAATTCTACTCCTTCATAACATCGGACGGCGCAGATACCATAGGGCAGATTCGCCTGTCGCCCGACTTGTTTTTCCAGAAGTTCTTCAAGCATTCTGATATGGATCATCTCAATGTCTTTTCTCCTGCCCGCAGCATGACAGAGCAGTTCATGGAGCAGATTAGACCGAAGTACTTCCGGTACCTTACAGAACTGACTTCTATCAAGCAGAATCCTGCCGTCCTCCCTATACTGTACACTCTTTTTCATATAACGCCGGATCTCTTGTTCCACGTACGCCCCCAGCATACGCGCCTGCTCCATCGCCTCGGACATATGGACGACGCTTCGGCTGTTGACACACTCTTCCAGGTATGGCATCACATGCCTGCGTATTCGGTTCCTGGTATAATCGTCTTCCAGATTCGTCTCATCCACGCAGTACTCTATCCCGCGTTCCTTAAGGTAAGTCTCTATCTCACCCCTCCTCAGACACAGCAGCGGCCGTATAAAAACCCCCGCAACCGGCGCTATACCGCCAAGTCCTTTAATACCGCATCCCCGGCAAAGATTCCAAATCAGAGTCTCCGCATTATCATCCTGATGATGCGCAAGAGCCACTTTCGTTCCATGCTCTTCTTCCATGGCTTTCCGGAAACATTCCCGGCGGACGTCTCTTCCGGCCTCCTCAATTGTAAGCCTCATTTTACCCGCATATGATTTCACATCTTCCCGGAAGACTCTGCACCGGATTCCTCGTTCCTTGCACACTTTCTCCACATAAGCCGCATCCGCATCCGCCGCCTCTCCCCGAAGCCCGTGATGCACATGCGCGGCAACAACGGAATATCCCGCCTCCTTTGCAAATTCTATAAGCGTCAAAAGCAGGCATATGGAATCCGCGCCTCCCGATACACCTGCAATAATTCTATCTCCTTGTTCCAGCATCCCATAACGCCGGATATATTCCCTGACTTTCCAATACATCCCTTTCGCCTTTCTCTTCTGTCGATTCTCTTCCTTTTCTACTATAATATAGGTCAACGCCAAAATGCAAGGAACTATAAGAAAGTTATAGTCCCCAGATACCCACGACCATCACGGTCATATCGTCCACCGGAACTTCTTCCGTCCACTCAAGCACCTTTTCCAAGATGCTGTGCGCCATCTCCTTCGGATTCACTATATCCGTCTCTTTTATAAAATCGCACAGCAGCGTCTCCTGCTCTCCCACCGGCAGCGCGTCCAGCACACCGTCCGTTACCATGATCACATAATCCCCGGACTGCATCTTTCTGACTACTGTCTCAAGTTCCAATTCCTGGATCACTCCCACCGGCAGCGTCGTGGAGGTAATCGTCTCAACCGAATCCTTCCTCTTGACAAATGTGGTTGACGCCCCCGCCTTCACAAATTCACAAGTTCCGCTGTACAAGTCGAACAGACTGACGTCAATTGTAGAGAAACGCACCTCTTCCCGTCCGATCACCAACGCCGTATTCATCATCTGAATTGCCGTTATGATCGGGAATCCCGCTTCCAACAGTTCTTCCAGCATCTCTACTACCATCTTGCTCTCCTGGAACGCCTTTTCTCCCGATCCCATTCCGTCGGATAACGCGATTCCCTTCTTCCCTCCCGGAAGATCCGTCATAAGAAACGTATCCCCGGATATCTTCTCACATCCCTTTCCTATCTTTGCCACGCCCTGCAGCGTATGAAACTTTGCGCTCTCCACACATGCGACCGTACAGTACTCCTCGCCGATAATCGGACGCTCGCCCATCTGCGGAGCCATCGTCCGCCCCGTACAGCTTCCCACAAGGGACGCCAGTTCCTTTGTTGCAATCACACGCCCCTTCATCGCTTTAAGCGTCAGATGAATCTCATATTTCCCCTGCGAAGTCATATAAAACACAGAGGAAAGCATCTTCGCTCCATCCTTCTTAAGCTGTGTCTTCAGCCGTTTCTCCAGATGCTCATCTTCGAAGATCCCCGCATCCAATTCCCGTGTCGTATGCTGCAACATCTCGGCAAAACGATTCAGCTGCTCCGCATATCCTTCACGGTTCTGCACGATCTTATTACTCCACATCATGATTTTCTTTGCATTTTCGTAAGTTTCCAAAGTCTCTCTCAAGAAACGCGGCGCCCTGATACATCTCTTCTGAAGGCTCCTCTTCAATTCTACATTCAACTCTGCGCCGTACTCCTCTACCGTACACAAAATCTCATAGAGCATCTGATATGCGTGCAGCCTGTTCTCCCCCAGACACTTATCTTTCTTTTCGCAATTCTCACATACTTTGCCCTTAACCTTCAAAAACATCTCTTCTACTTCATCTTTTGAAAATGTCCCCTTATATTCCTCCAGTGTAAGAAATGTTTTTGACAAATGTACCAGCGAATCTGCAAACTTGTCCATCTGTATGACATACGGATTGATAAAAGTATCTCTTTCTTTTACTTCTGCCATCTCCTACTCCCCTTTCAATGGTTTTCAAAAAATAAAAAGCCTTAGGAATCATCTCCTAAAGCTTATCATCTGTCGGTTATTCAGCCCTCAATATAATCTCATCCTCGTGAATCAGTCCCAACTTCTCCTTTGCCACATCTTCTACATACTCGTCAGTTCCTACGTATTCACTAAGTTCCTTTATCTCTTTCGTACGCGCCTTTTCCTCCTTAAGCTGCTGCTTAAGCTCCTGTTCCTGCACCTGGTACTCCGCTTCTTTCGCTCTCAGCGATATACTGCTCATAGACACGACAATAAACAGCAACAGCACGACAGCGCTTATTGCAAAAACACTCCTCCTATGACGCTGTATGCGCCATCTCGAACGTCTCTTCGAACGTCTTCGTAATATACGTTTCATATAATTTTTCACCCTTACGCCGATACCCCACCGGCAGATACTCTCCCTCTTATCTTCTTTATCTTAGCTTTTTTCTCCTCTTTTATCAAGCCCTGGAGGATAAATCTTTCTCCTTATTGCCGTAGATTTTTTTTATTAGTTTTCCGGCGCCATTCAGAAATACAGACATCAAAATCACTCCAAGTACAACACCTAGTAGAAAATACCAGCGTATACTACCATCGCTTGTATGGTAAATCTGCACAAACATATAGACGGCCGAACCAATCCAGAAAACCATATCCTCCGCGCCGATCGCCGCAAGCCGATGCGCAACAATTCTTCTGAAGCAGCGGATACACTGATAAACCAAACACACGATTGCTCCGGACAACACCGCAACCAGAAATACCACCATCTCTTCTTTAATTCCTGGCATAGTATCACCTGAACAGCTTAGACAACAGATTATCCTGCTGTTTCCCTTGTCCATGAACATCCGAATAAGCGACGCTGTCTATATTCCCGGCAAGATCCACCTCGCCCTTCTCCACACTAAGACGGTTCACATGCAGATCCGTCCCCTTTACCATCATCATCCCCTGCTCTGTCTCCAGCAGGATCTCATTCAGATCAAAAGATAATACGTCAATCACTCCCGTCACGAGACTCGTCTTGCGGTTATTGATCACCAGTTTATGATTTTTCTGTACGGTTCTTTCTTCCATGCGCTTCACAACCTTTCTTAATAATCATATGAAAGGTTACGCCCATTTATTACAAATATTTGAACAAGTCTTTTGCTTCTTCCTTCTTCGTCGTCTCCTGAATATCAAGAACTTCCACTTTCACCGTCTTCGTCCCGAACTGAATCTCTATGATATCGCCCACCTTAACCTTAACCGACGCTTTCGCCACCTGCCCGTTTACCGACACACGCCCTGCGTCGCAAGCTTCATTTGCCACCGTTCTACGCTTAATCAGACGTGACACTTTAAGAAACTTATCTAACCGCATCTCTTTTCCTCCAATCCTGTTTCTCTTTTTCTTCTTATTTTTATTCCTTATTGTTTCTGCCGGCTGTCTTCTATTCTAATCAGCCCCGCCTCAGCGCACAATAAAGGACGCCTCAAGCCTTACCAGACTCTTAAAGCGTCCTGATCCCCCAATTTTTATATAGTTACCCGAATTATGCGTTAACAGCGTCTTTTAATGCCTTACCAGCTTTAAACTTAGGAGCTTTGCATGCTTCAATGCTCATTGTCTTACCCGTCTGCGGATTTCTTCCTTCTCTTGCCGCTCTCTTGCTGACTTCAAATGTACCAAATCCAACCAATTGAACTTTGTGCTCCTTCTTTAATTCTTCTGTTACTACATCAATAAAAGCCTTTAACGCTTTTTCAGAATCCTTCTTAGATAATTCTGCCTGGTCAGCAATCGCTGCTACTAATTCTGTTTTGTTCATGGATAATTTCCTCCTCTTGTTTCACATAGAATCCCTTATTTTATTCTATTATCTTGAATACGACATCCGTGCAAACCGCACAAAACGCCTGTAATTAAAGTTATAAACGCTTTCAAGATAAATGTCAAGGCAAATTCTAAGTTTTCCCGTATTTACAGATGAAAAGCAAATATTTCCTCTAAAAACCGCCTTTTTTCCTCTGTCTGACGGATTGCAATATCCAATTTTTCTATACTCTTTACCGATATCCACGCTTTATTTGAATGATAGTAAGAATTTGCTATTTTCCAAAATTTTTCAGGATAACAGAGCCGGATTCTAAGATACTCAATTTCTTCTTTTGTAAGCGGACGTACCGCCGAATATGCATTCAGCATATTATCTCCCAAACGTACCTTCCATCCCTGCTTTTCCATCACTTTCCGCAAAAAATAATAAAAATCTTCCACCTGCAGGTCTCTTTTAAATTTTTCAAAATTCGTCACGGCAATATGACCTCCCGGAAGCATCAGAATATTATGATAATTATATTCTCCATGCGTCATACATCCGCTCTCTATACTCTCCTTGTAGATTCTGTCATAATTCGATTTTTTCAGCTGCTCCTCTGCTGCCTGCGCCCATTGATACATCTGCTCATAATACTTTAAAAAAGCCGTTTCAAACGCGCCCTTAGGCGATATTCCGCGCATAAATCGACGAACCTTCTTTAATTCCCGGTTATGACGCAGATATTCCTCTCCCATATGATCTCCCGGCGCCGCAGGCTGATCAAAGCTATATTTCATCAGCACGTGCAGTTTGGCGAGGTTCCCTGCCGCCGCCAGCAGCTCCGCCGGTTTTTTAACATCACACTCCCGACCCTGAAACCAGAATTTCAGCAGATATTGCTTTCCTTCCTCCGATGATGCCAGGTATTCCCCTTCTTTGGTTAACATGAGCCGATCTGTATGGGTATATCCCTGTTCCAAAAGATATTCATGCAGCTCATACAACGCAGGAATACGTCTCTTTGACACCTTCACTTCCTTCAAAAGCATCAGCCCTCGATCTGTGTCGCATAAAACAGCACCCCTTGTTTTGCGGGTGCCGCTGACTTCTATATTATACTGTTCTAATACATTTAGTTCATACTCCTGCATATCCATCCCCTGCACTTATATTACATATTCTCTCTAACGTATGATTTGGGAATGAAATATATGCCTCTGATATCATAAAAAATAGATTCTCTTACAATCTTCGCAGCAATTCTTCTTTTTCATTCAGCTCGGGATTCTCTATCACCAGCTCTAACAGCTCTTTAAGCTTCGCCCCAATCTCCTTTCCCGGAGACATCCCCGCATTGATCAGATCCCGCCCGTCCACCGCAAGATCTTTCAGCGACACGCACTGTTTCATACGGCAGATCTCCCGGTACAGCTCTTCGATCTCGTCCATGTTCCGTATCTTCTCGTCCCTCAAATAGGTACTCTGCGCCAGCACGTCTGCGCGCCGTACTTCCATATACAGCGGAAACAATTCCTCTCCGATCTTATTCATGGCGCGCCGGACATTCCTTGCCGCCGCAGGCATACGATAATCATGGTAATAAACCAGCCGGGATACCTTATTCAAAGTATCATTATCGAACTTCAGCCTCTTTAGTATGCGCTTTGTAATCTCATAGCTCTCTGCAGCATGCTTCTTAAAGTGCGCCACGCCGTCCTCATCTACCGTCTTGAGGGCAGGCTTTCCCATATCATGCAGCAGCATGGTCAGCCTTAACACTTTATCCCCGCGTATATTCTTCATGGCATGCAGCGTATGTTCTCCCACAGAATAGATATGGTGAGGCGTCTCCTGTTCCGTATCCATGATACGGTCAAATTCCGGCAGAAATATCTTCGTAATCCCCAACTCATATGCGTCCCTAAGCAGTTCCGGCCGGTCCGATACCAACATCTTGATAAGCTCCACCTGTATCCGTTCAGCACTGATCTTCTCAAGCGTCGGCGCAAGAGCGCTCATCCCCTGCTTCGTATCCTTGTCAATTTCAAATCCTAACTGCGCGGCGAACCTGATCCCCCTCAGAATCCTAAGCGCATCTTCCGCAAAACGCTCTTCCGCATCTCCCACACACCTAATTACACCCTTTTTCAGATCTGAAATACCGTCGAAGATATCTACCAGTCCCTCCGTCTCGTTATATGCCATGGCATTGATCGTAAAGTCCCGCCTTAATAGATCCTCCCTGAGATTCCTTGTGAAACTCACTTCTTTCGGGTGACGGCCATCCTCATACTTTCCGTCAATCCTGTATGTCGTTACCTCAAATCCTTCCTCTCCCATAAGCACCGTAACCGTACCATGTTCAATCCCGGTGTCAAATGTTTTACGGAACAATCCCTTCGTCTCCTCAGGCGTCGCTGACGTCGTGATATCCCAATCCCCCGGCTCTCTTCCAAGAAGCGAATCCCGGATACATCCCCCCACTGCATATGCTTCATACCCGTGATCCTGTAATGTTGTAATAATCCTGTCCACTCTCTCAGGTAACCGAATTCTCCGTTCTTCCAATCTATTCCCTCCCTGCATACCATATTTGCCATTCCATATATATTAAAATAACCATTTTCTCTGTCTAAGACGGTCAAAGGCGCCGACCGCCCTGCCGTATATGATTACAGACATTTATTCTATCACAATATAATACGAAAATACACAGAATAATTCTATTCCTGCGGCAAAATGCATATGCTATAGACAAAAATATGTATAGGTATGGCATATGTTAAACTATCTATGGGCAGGTATGATACTTGTGGGCATCATATTCGCCGCTTTTACCGGACGGATGCCGGATATTACCAACGCCGCTCTTGATTCTTCCAAAGAGGCAATCACTCTATGTATCACTATGATGGGCGTTATGTCTTTCTGGGTCGGTTTGATGGAAATTGCAGCAAAAGCAGGAATTATAACCTCTGCATCGCGAAAAATCCGCCCGCTGATTCGTTTCCTGTTCCCGGAACTTCCCGAAAACCATCCTGCACAGGAGCATATAACAACGAATATAATCGCCAATGTACTGGGGCTTGGATGGGCGGCAACTCCGGCCGGGCTTCGGGCGATGGAGGAGCTTTCTAAGCTGGAGGAAGACCGGAGAAAGAGACGGCTGCCGGGACCGGTGAGGAAGCGGGGGATCGCGAGTAATGAGATGTGTACGTTTCTGATTATTAATATCTCGTCTCTGCAGTTGATTCCGGTGAACGTGATCGCGTTCCGGAGTCAGTACGGGAGCGTGAATCCGGCCGGGATTGTGGGAGCGGGGATTATGGCTACGACGGTAAGTACGCTGGTGGCTGTGGTGTATTGTAAGATAATGGATGAAAGGCGGAGAGGATGAGGCTTTTCGCTTTTATATGTTTTAACAGCCTGCGGGTGGATTCCCTGTGTACAAAAATGCAGGGACAAAGTATAAAGCCGACAAATAAAGAATGGCGTCGACGCCACTCTGTTGGGAACGGAACGGCTGCGCCATTCATACGGAATTGCCGTTCCGATTTAACGAAATCTAAATTGGAGGGGTTCTGGCATGTATAACACTCGAGAAGAAATATATTTTTTTAACTGATTCCAGGGGCGTCCTGATGAATCCGGCTATTCGGATGCTCGATCATCAAGTGGACATCCAACGGTTTTTTCGTTGCTTTTGCCATGTAACTCATATCATTTAAAGACATGGCGAAATTAGGGACGTAGCGGCCATCCATGATATCGATATGAAAGGAATTGATGCCGCCTTCGTCCAGATGCTTTACTTCCCTCTCCAGATTTCCATAATCGGCACACATCATGGATGCCATTAGTTCAAAATGCATATCTGCTATCTCCCGTCATCTTCACTTGATATCTCTTCATCCGCTACGTCTTCCGACTGTTCTATCGTCAACTGACTTTCTTCAATTCGTTGTTCGTCCTCTTCCTCTGATTCCTGCTCCATCAAAATCGGTTCAACATCCCAGGTAACCGTAATCTTCGGATGGACGGCAACGTTGCTCCAATCTGCATTCGAACTGCATTCCCCTGTCAATCCAAAGGAATATGTATCAAAGACTATATCTTCCGACGGCACAGACAGTCCATATTCGTACTTGCCAGTCTCAGGATCAAATGTATATACGTAAGCATTCTTTGGAGCTTTCTCCATCTTAACATTGATCGACACTTCGCTGTCTTTTGATATTGGCTGCTCATTCCCCCTATCGTCAACAAGGGCAAGATACACGTAAGGTAAGTTATCTTCCGCAAAGTCCTTATCCTGCACGATCTGCAGATCATCCGCATCCGTAATCTTGGCGGATATCGTTACCATCACCGGAACCGTACTTCGATTTGTCACACCCAGTCTGTCGCTGTATTTTGAAAAATCAACGCCTCCCTCCGTACGATTGTTAAAGAGAAGATTCGCCCCTTCTTCTACAACTCCGCCGCCAAATACAGCCGCATCCGTTTTAAAGAGAAGATTTTGCGGATCAATAATAAAATCAAAAGGACTATCCTCATCTTCTTTCACAGTCGGCAAATCCACAGAGATGATATTCTCCTCCACCGTATCCGTCGGCAAAAGAATACTCCCTATCGCCTCTGTCGACTGATAATTATCCTCTCCCTCACCGCTCTCTTTTTCATCTGCAGTCTGCTCACCGTTTTCCACAGGCAAGATATTTTGTTCCACTGCAAAGACTCTCATGGGACCTATCGCTATTATAACTAATGTAACTATTATTGCTAATGAGTTTCTTATCTTCCTGATATTCATACTTTACTTCTTCCTTCTTTGCCGCAACCTGTCCATTTGAAACTGTAAGAATAACTATAATATCCTGCGCAACCCGCATCAACTGTTTCGACAACTGATGACAAAACTACAACTCCCTATGCCAGAAAATTCTTATCTGCATAAACTACTTTAAATCGATTTCTATGTTTTTCAAAATAAAACGACATCAGTCTCTCTGAGAGAAAACCCGGATAACGATTCTGATAATGATCTTTTTTCTCTCCCCCGTACCCAGCCGCATAAAATAAAATTGGAAATAACCACGTGCACAGTTCATCCAATACTTCTTTTCTCATGATGAACATATTACAGGGAGAATACAGATTTTTCTCAAAAAATTCTTCCGCCTGACTATATTCCGCCCCATGATTCTCTTGCAAATACTGCATCATATATTCCCAGTCTGAAACATCATGACGCTCTCTATAATTATCAGCCACACTCGGCGCAACATATAATGGAACCGGCAGAATTACATCCACCTCGTTCCTTCTCATACGTTCCACCCAATCTTCCGGCAGAATAAAGTGTCGTCGATAATGCACCATTCCTACAATATCCTCTTTTGCATTCTTCCAGATCCAGTAGAGGGCAGTCAACTCACAAAACTGCTTATTCCTGGCAGAGATATGTTTTCCGGTATCATCCGTCGCCATGTTATCTGAGAGACGCTCCCGGGTGAGCGCCGCGCCTGCCTGAATCTCTTTTTCATAAGAAGCCAATTCATACGGCTGCTTAAGCGGTTTGTCAAACACTGAACGAACTACATACACTGCCACAGATCTTTCTATCTTCTCATCCAGTTTCTCAATCTTAGAAAAACTCCGCCCCGTATTGGTAAAATATTTTTTCAGATAAGCATTCCGAAGCTGCCGGTCCAGTTCTACTGTTATCGGATGGAGCTTTTTAAACCCAAGACTCCTGAGATGCTCTGTGATCTGAGGATGATAAATCCCTCTTGTCCCTATGTATACCGGATACCTGGTATTCAGTTCCGTATATTCATCCACAAAGAGTACCGGAACTTCCCCTATTCTTTCGGGATTCCGCTCTTCATTACTATATAGAAATGCTTCCACCATAATCTCCGGATACAGTGATTCCAAATATACTGCCAGAGTCTGCGCTCTGGAATGCGCGCCAAAAATATATACTTTCTGCATAATATTTATACTCCTATATCCAAATCCACAAATATTTTAAAGGCACCCTGATTCAATCTCGAGGGGTTCTTCGTCTGCTTTTTTATATAAAATCACTTATAGAATAAAGTGTTTTTTAGCATGAACAATCTTATACTCCTCTTCGTGATACATAAAATAAACCGACATAAGATGCTCCGCCAAAAAACCTATATAACGGTTCTGATAATCGGCGTTCGATAAGGTATACACTCTGCTGCCATCTTTTCCGTATTCTTCACAATGTTTTTCGCAATAAAATAGTATCGGAAACAACCATTCACAGTAGTCTTCCAAAATCTCTCTGCGCATAATAAACATATTGTAAGCATAATAAAACCGCCCGCTCTGCATCCGTTTAACCGTATCCATATATTTCGGCGCAAGTCGTTCCACTGCTTCCAGCATTACCTCCCAGTCTATGCCGATATGGTCGCGTCGGTACACTGCTTCTACGCTTGGGCTGTCCATTATCGGTATGGTAAGTACCACATCAATATCCGAACCAGCCAACAACTTCAACTGTTTCTCATCCATTTCAAAATGCCGCCTGTAATGCCCCAGACCTACATAGCCGGATGTGTCATTTTTCCAAATCCAGTACAAAGCCGTCAGTTCGCAATACTGCTTATTCTTATCCGATATATTCTCTCCCGTATTGTCACATACTTCGCAAATGCGCCTGTTCGTCAGGGCCGCCCCTGCCTGAATCGGAATCTCCCACGAATACCGCGAAATATCTTCATTTAAGGGTTTATCCGCATGGGATCTCACCGAATAGATACGGACTGTCCTATAACTGATAATTTTGGTATTTTCTGTTTTCTCAACACACCCGGACAATTCTTCCTCAACTGTCAAATATAACCGATTCTTTAACAGCCTTTCATTCCGGTATATATTCCCGCGAAGCAGGCTCCATAAGTCACTTTCATAGGTCAGAGGAACGAGATTCCTGTACCCATGACTGTTCAGACCCTCCATGGCAGACGACAGATACCTCTCCGCAACTGCAATCAATATCACAGCATCTTTCCGAACCAGCCCTTCCGCCTCTGCATAATTAATTACCGGAACTTCCTTCACCCGTTCCGGATTCACTTCAGTATCCGATACCAGACAATAATCCAGTGGAAACCTGTAGAAATCATCCCGAAGGCATTCTACTATCAGAGACGCTACGTTCCCTGCTCCAAAAACGATAAGCTGGGAAGTCTTTTTTAATTGTTCAATTACATCATTTTCATAGTAATATTTCATAGTCCTCTTCACTTATATAGAAAATAATTGATTCATCTAATGAACTCTATCGCAATAGCATGCAAAAATTCTTCCTTCACAACCGTATAACTGCATCGTTTTATTTCGTCCAATTTTCTTTTAATCTCATCTAACACTCCTCGTCTTACTGAGACGAACATCTGACATGCTTTCTCTTTTGAAAAATCCTGCAATTCAACCACTGGAATTCCTTTAATCTCTGTTTCATTTCCCTTTAAATCTGATACTACAAAAACCGATACCCGGCTATGCAGATTATTTTTCTTTAAAAACTCCCAAAAAAGCTTTCCATATTTACCGGCTCCATATACTGCAATCTTCTCCTGCTTTTTTACCATATGTATAAGTCTGTCCCGATAAAGAGATTGGTTCATACAGAATAACAGCGTGCGAATTGGCTGAATTACATAACTTTTTTCCTTATAGTAATCTCTTATTATTTGATTTGCCTGAATTAACAGAACTAACACATCCAAATTGTCCTCTGTAATATTCTTACAAATAATATCTACATATTCATCTTCTAATCGACATACCGTATTCCGAAACAGTATTTCCAGATTATGCTCTTTGGCAAAACAGAGATTATCAATCAATCCATGTAACAGATCGCACGTTTTTTGTGTGTCAAAACGCTGCTCCATATCCGATAATCGATAACAATATAAATATGTTTCTGCCACCGCAAAACGACCTGCCGCATATAAAGTTCTAACTAAAAAGGGTGGATCTTGAAACCTCCGATAGTTTGGAAAACAAATTTTATTTTCTGTTAAATGTTCTTTTAAATAAAGAAAGCTCTGATAATTATAGTCAAATTGAAAATCATTATAATTCAATAGAGTACCACAGATTACTTCATCTGCTGTCTGTCCCTGAATTAATGGTTCCGTCTCAACCCTTCCATTCTTTACATGTTTTCGTAAGCTGCCGCAGACAGGAAGATTTCCCGTTTCGCATATATGGAACATAACACTCAATGCTTCCTTATCTATGTAGTAATCGTCTGCATCCAGAAAAGCTATATATTTTCCCTCCGCTTTTTGAATCCCCAGATTACGTGCGGCTCCAGCGCCCTGATTCTCCTGACGGCACAACACAATTCTTTTATCTCCATCCTGAAATTGGGTTAAAATTTCAGGAGAATTATCTGTAGAACCGTCGTCTACACAGATAATTTCCAACTCATTAAGCGTCTGAGCCTGAACACTTCTGATGCATTCTTCCAGATACTTTTCTGCATTATATACTGGAATTATAATTGATACTTTTATCATAAATTAGTTTCAAACCTTTCTATACGTTCCATTCCTCACTGCAAACACAGGTTCTTCTTTAGTTCTTTCTGATATATGTACGGATCATGCATCTCCCGGACCCGTTCCATTGCCCTCCGGCCCTTTTCTTTAATTTTTTCCGGATGATTTAAAATATCCTCAAAACACTTTCTTAATTCACTCTTCAAAATCTCAGACCAGATTTCTTTATCCTGTTCGATGCAAAAACCAAATTGATTCACTGGCATCTGACATATCCATCCACATCCTTCATTATTAATCTCCGGAAGCGCCCGGACATTTGTCGAGACGACAGGACAGCCTGCTGCCTGCATCTCCAGAACAACATATCCATAGGTATCTGCAATAGACGGAAGCAGCCCCACAGATGCTTCTTTGCATTCGTCTAATACTTTCTTATTTGGCAGGCGTTCATAATAAACAATCCAGTCGCTTTCACAGATAAGCTTTTTATACCGCACCATTTCTTCATAAGATGTTCTGGTAAAATAGTCGTCATATTGTAATGAACTAATCAACGTAAGATCAAAATCATAGTTACATTTGAATTCAGAAAGGACCTGCAAAACCTCCCTGCCGCCTTTGATGAAAAAATCTCTGCCAATAAAAATAAAATGTATCTTCTTCATACCATGTTTCTTTTCAAATTCATCCTCAGAAACTAGTATCTTTTGCGGGGGATGCAGAATCTTTGTCTTTCCCATTAATACTTCCCTGTCCTTTGACGGAACGGATGCAGTTATCAGACTGTTTTTTTGTATTTCATATGCATTTTTGCAAAGAGCATACAATGCCATGCAATTAGGCTTTTTCATATATTCTACTAATTGCAGATAATGCCTTTTTTCCTCTTCTGTTTCATATACCATTCTTGGCATAACGGTTTCAAAAGAAGCACACCATGGCCTGTCCGTTTTACACACGCTGTTAAATGTATGAATCAGTTCTACATTCGGTATATATTTATCCGGACAATAACATGCCTCTAATATTTGCCGGAATCTTTCCGGCCTTTCATCATACTGAGCTCCTGCCCAGATAATCTCCTCCGTTTCTTTTGGTACGGCAATGTAAGAGACATTTTCGATCTTGTCGACAATCAAACGTCTCTCCGCATAATCCGTATCTAGATATCCCGGCATTAAATAACCGATTTTATTATGTGAACTTACTGTATCCTTATGGATGTAAGCCTCATCCCTTCTTATTTCATACAGCATCTTATACAACAAGATCTCGGAAATAACAAAATATGAAAATATATTCCTCTTTTCAAGTTCCTCCTGCAGCATCCTCTGCTTTTCTCTTGTCACTGTAATCATAATATTGATTTCATCTATCAGATTATCCTGCAGAACATTATCTATATTACTGATTGAGATATCCTCCGACTCTACGGATTCACTCATTACAGTCACAGCAAATTCAACATTATCAATATGATGTATTTTCAAAAATTTATATACCGTTTTTCCAGCCCATCCGGCGCCATAGAGTATTAACTTTTTTTGATTATCGGACGCTTTATGGAACTCATCCATTGTTTTAAGCATTCTCATAACTCATATAAAACATCTTCCAACGAAATAACAGGACAGTCAATCTTTCTACTTAAACATTCCTCTATTTCTGCAAAAAAGGTAATCGGTGTAACAACAACAGCATCTACGTCTTTTAATTTGTCTTCAGGCGAAATGATATCAATTCCCTCACAGACTATGTCTGTATTCTGATCAATCCCATATTTAATATGAATAGCGCTGTCTGCCAATTCATCCACAAATATCCTTCCCACATGACTCATCCCATACACCGCAATATTGTGATACCCCTTCTGTTCAAAGTAAGACTCCAGATTCTTCCCCTCCTGTTTTACTTTTACCCATTGATTCATCATTAAAAACAGAACAAGATACTTGTCCGAGAGTTTTTGATCCTGTTCAGTTTTTCCGTTCATTACTTTCTCCATTCCAATCGCGCCCAAAACGCCCCCCACCAATAAAATAATAAAATTACTGATGCTTTTCTTCACCTTTATAATCCGCCTTTCCAGGTTTAAATATTTTTCTTTTCAATATAGTCTTTACATACGCTTTAAAGCTCTCCCATACAACATACTTATACGATGCTGTCAAATATCTCATTTTTTTAGAATCTTTGTTCCCATATAAGTATTTTGACGACCGTTTCCCTTTATGTAAAATAACTGCTTCTTCTACTTTCATTTGTGTAATTCCTGCATTATTACAATAAATGTAAAGCAATACTTCTTCTGAATATAAAAATGTCCTATGGTATAACATTTTATAGTATTTAAAAAAAGAAGGGGTTAACATTAGGCAAGATCCATGTAAAACCTCTGTTTTATCTCTTTTCTTTAACATCTGCTTACATTTATTTGAAAGCAGAGACAGACCATGGTAATCAAAAAACAATTGCAAATAAAAGTACAATGTATCTGGAAAGTTTACATATTCATAATATCTTTCTTGAATTTCTCCCCTTTGCTGTATTATCCTTCCGCTTATCACCGCAATATTTTCTTTATATTTTGAAATTAATATGGAAATATAATCCTCCTGAATCATCTCCGTATCACTATTTAACAGCAGGATAAAATCTGACGAACATTTCTCTTTCGCATATCTTATGCCGATATTATTGCCCTTTGCATATCCGTAATTCCGACTCGCCTTGATTATATGAACCGAATTATTATTTCTATATTCCTTTCCCAATTCTTTATAAGATTCGTTTGGAGATCCGTTATCTACAATTACAATTTCAAATTCAATATTTTTCTGCTTTAATACGCTGTCAGTACAGTTAATTGTTTCCTTGTAATTCATATAATTTAAAATTACAACTGCTATTTTGTTCATAGTATGTTCGTTCCTATTCCCTTTTCTAATCTGTCTCCAAAAGCTTTCATTGTAAAATTTTTACAATATGTTTTTCTTGCTTCTTTTCCAAATATATTCAGCATATCCCTGTTCTCGATGCAGTATGTCAATTGTTCAGCCAGGCTGTCCGCATCGCCTGTCCTGCATATCAGTCCATTTTCACCATGCCTGACATATTCTGCCATTCCTGCCACATCGCATATAATACATGTTTTCCCATACATCATTGCTTCTGTGGCAACCAGCGACATTGTTTCCTGTGCGGAAGCAATCACCAGCACGTCAATATCCCTATATTTTTTTTCCATCTCCCCACGATCCAATTTCCCAATCCATTTCACACACTGATTCTGAAACGTACCGATTCCCTTCCTGACTTCATTAACATACTCGTTATATTTACCCGCGTTTCCAATAATAAGAAACTCGTTTTCCTTTTGATAAATCTCGTCCAACAGTTTAATTGCTTCCAAATACACCAATTGCTGCTTGACCGGATAAATTGTACCAACCAGTGCAAATGTCGTTTTACTACCTTTACACACTTCTGAATTTCCATTTAAATCAGGAATTCCATAAGGCAATATCCCTATTGTATACTCTGTTACATTCTTGATAAAATTCTTCCTCGCCACATCGCTTACCGCATAAATACAGATTTCAGAAGAGCATATATATTCCAAAACTTTATCTTTCCAGAATTCCATATACTGGTAGATAATATCACTTTCATGCAGCCATACTAATACTTTTCTATACTTTCCAATTTCCAATGCACACAATATCATAGGATACGTATTCACAATGATTTTCTCATATTCTTTCACCCAGAAAAGTTCATCCCATTTGGCGTATTCAAGATTAGGATACACCAAAAACTCAATCCCCTTCTTCTGAAATTCACGAATAAATTTCATGTCGCCATCCGGCGCTGCAATCGTAATATTATACCCGTTATTCTGAAGAGCCAGCGCCGCGTACACTGCTGCAATAGCTCCTCCATGATAACCCAATGAAGATGTGATAATCAGGCATTTACACCCTTTCTTTTCTTTATCTGCAAAATATACCTCCATCTTCCGCTTTTTCTGCCGATTCAGATATTCTGCAAAATGAAGAATCTTATCCCTCTGACATCCCAGCTCCAATAATTGTTCTTTCATTTCCATGGCATAATTACTCATAATTACAATTGTATCGTATTGGATTCTATGTATATGTAATGGAGAATAAATGCAGATTCCTTCCTTTGTTTTTCCCTGCATTTTTTCATTATTATCAAGAAAAGCAACAACCGTATCCTCTGTAGAAATATTCTTTTTGTTTTGCCTGTATAATTCTCCTATGCCAAAAATTACAATTTTCATTTTTTAATCCTATCCACAGATATTCCTTCCATGCTCCACAGCTTTCTTTACATCATTCACATATTTCTCTATTGCGCGGACATATTCAGAGTTAACGTATTTTCTTACTCCCTCTACCCGTTTACTCTAGCGTTCGCTTCACAAATCATAGATAACATTTGAAAACAATAAAATATCTTTTAATAGTATTCCATTATTTGTTAATTCATGGACAATTTCATTTTCATATAAAAGATTACAAATAACTATTTTCTCTATATTTCCACGTTTATAATCTTCATATAAATAGGAAGTATCATAAACTTTCTTATCATAAATAGTCTCAGAAATTTTTTTTGCATTTTGGTCGCAAATATAAAGCACTAAGACATCATCTTTTTCTTCCTTTAAATCAAAACATAAATATTTTGATAATTCATTTACGGCATAAAGAACGATTCTTTTTACTTTTATTTTCTTGAAGAACTCTATTGCCCTTTTTCCTTCCATCATATTTTCCAAACATTTTATCACTATAGGGTAATAAAATTTGTACTTTTCATCCCTTGGAATACTCTCTGGAATAGTACAAAAAATTTCCGGAAACATCTTTTTATTATCACTCATATTTTTCTATTCCTAATACCTTCTCTAAAAACAGTATTGATTTTCTGCGATTTACTTCAAGTATTTTATTTGTATATTCATAATTAATACTGTTCGACAATCGTTCAACCGGTATATAATCTCTTACAACTCTATCTTGTAATTTCAGAAGCTCCACTAATTCCATTATCCGTTCTTTTCCCTTTTCTCTTACAATCAAGTAAAAAGGCTTTTGAAATAATATAGAAAAGATTAACCCGTGATAAGAGTTTGTCACCACTATTTTTGAATACTTTACATACCATAAAAATTCCTCTATTCCGTCGTACATTACACATCCGGCATTATTATCAAACATATATTGGGGTGCGTTTGTACAAGTATGAACAACCTTTAAATGATACTTTCTTGCCAATGTGTTAACGAACGCTACATATTTTCTCACTTCATCTCCCATTGGATATACAAAAAAGAATATATAATCGTCCTTTATGATTTCTTCTGGACAAACCAATGGTTCATAGTCTTTCTCCTCCAGTAACAAAGTAGGGTCCAGTACCTGTACTATTTTCTTCTGATAAATTTCTTGAATACTATCCAAACACCACTTTTCCCGTAAAGAAATCGCTTTAAATTTAGGTAAGTATTTTTGAAAGATATCCTTCTGTTCATACAAACTGTTTTTCCCGACGCTTGCCGCATAAGAGAAACAAATGGAATCTTCTCCAAGATTCGGAAGAAAATATTCCAAATCCTGATTTTCACGTAATTCTAAATTCCATACCTGATCACTTCCTACACAGTAAAACTCATATTTACCTTGAGCAGCATTTTGAATAATTGGGGACTTTATATCACAATTATCACGCAAAAATCTTTCATATTTTTTTCGCTTTTCTGTCATTTTTTGAATTCCGTCTTCGGTTGCTTCATATGGATAGATACAATAGCCCTTTGGTACATAATTTATAAATTGAGCGTCGCAATCCGGTAATCGATTCAAAATTTCCCGCAACGCCCACGCCTGTAATACAGCGCCGTAATTATCGGCATAGTGAAATGTCAATATCCCTATTTTTTTCATATTACTCCTTACTCTAACTTTAAACTGAATCCCTCCATTTTACTTCTCCAGAATATTTCAGCCAATTGTCCACCATGTCGTAATCATTTATGCCTATCATTCGAAGTTGATGAGCTACATTAAAGCCAATTTTTGCATCTTCTAGTACAATTACGATAAAAATATTCTTTTTTTCTTTCAACTCGTTTGGTGAAATACAAACTATTCCCGGCAAAACTTCTTTATTCCATTTTTCCTCATCATTATCGCACACATATCGAATCTTACACTGTTGTTCTATTTTCGATATTTTTTCCTTAAAATAATTTCCACATCCCCATAATATAACTTCCTTTTCTGATATATCCTTTACCCATTCAGGAAGCGTTATTTTCTCTGTTACTATTTCTTTTTTTGTTTCAAATTTTCCTTCATTCAAAATCTTATATGCTTCACTTTCCGCATCGCTATCAGTAAATATTTCCACTATGACGGACTTGTTCCCTATTTTAGGGTCTATAAATTCCGGCAATATTTTTAAATATTCCTCTTTTGAACTTGCAGAGTAATATAAGAATCCAAGATCTTCAGCATAGTCTCTAATCAATTTCTTCGATTTGTTTCCATAATGCCCTTTTGCCGCAATGTAAAAATCGGTCTCTTTTCCAAATATTTTAGCTGCATGATTATAATTTTTAAATTCGGTTCCACAACCATTATTGATTATTAATAATCGAATATTATTTCCAACATATCGATTTCCCAAAGAATTCATGTCATAAAAAAAGGCCAAATCACCCAAAATACCAAAATATAACTTCGTCGGATTAACCAAAGAAGCGCCAATCAAAGCAGACAAACATCCATCTATTCCAAATCCACCTGTATTGGCATAACTCCTGACATTCTTAGGTATTTTATAAAAATTCCAAATTCTTAAAGAATTTAAAATACCTAAATGTAATATTGCATTATCTGGCAAACTATGCGCTGTCTGAGAAGCAATCCAAGCATTAGAAAACGGGAGTTCCGTATTTTTCTTAAATTCATGTTTTCTTAAATCAGACCATCTATCCGGTAAATTTCTTTCGCGTTCCTCACATATATTATCGAGATAACTCTTTATAAATTCCCCTTCGCTCATTTCAAACACATAAGATAAACTTTTAAATGTATCACAATACTCTCCATTAGGATTAACACGCCAAACCTCTTTCGGTTTTATATTTATATAAGCGCCTGAGATATTCCCCATATGAATTAATAAATCTATTTTCTCCAGATAATCCTTTCTTATCAATTTTTCATAAAAAAATGGTGTATATCTATAATTTCCATTATAATTTGATGTATGATCA
Source organism: uncultured Dorea sp. (assembly GCA_910585725.1). Classification (GTDB taxonomy): domain Bacteria; phylum Bacillota; class Clostridia; order Lachnospirales; family Lachnospiraceae; genus Sporofaciens. The sequence goes on from CAJUFA010000032.1 coordinate 20,423, forward strand.
CAAATTACTATAGCGTTATATTTTTCACAAAATATATCAACCATTTCCATTAAATCGCCATCCCATTCCCTGTGCGCCCCACAGAAAATAGCAATTTTACCAACCGGCATATTAGGAAATCTATCTTTTACTTGTATTCTTCGTATAACAGGTGTATACGGAAGTTGTTTTACAGAGAAATCATATTTATAAGATGTAACAAGGTTAATATGCACTGGTCCCTTATTTCTATGCCACAATTCATTTAACGCTTTATTAGCATATATAGTACATACCCACTCGTCTTCATCATCCTTAATTGTCGGCAGCTCAATACTCATCTTTGCTATGTCATTCTGTATTTTTGTCCGATCAATTACTTGCGGTATATTATGACCAATCCTGGAACCAGGCTGTGTGGAGGTTATAGCTAATACGGGGATATTTCGATAATATGCTTCTGTCAAGCCTGGGATATAATTTCTAGACGCTGTCGCGCCAGTACAACTAAGCGCAACAATTTCTCCACTCTCTTCTGCCATTCCACATGCCATATATGCTGCAGATCTCTCATCTGGTGCAGAATATACCTCAAAAAAATTGTCTTGCTGTACACTATAAACAAAAGAAGCATTGGTAGCTCCCGGACTCGCAATTATTTTTTTAATTCCATACTCTTTCATTAAATATATCAAAATTTGAGCATTTCTTTCTGATGTATAATAATATTCTTTTTCTAACATATTAGCTGCTTTCTTCAATTCTTTACGTATACTAATTTTTTGAGGACATCTTTTTTCACACATCCCGCAATCTATACATACCCCTGCCTTTCCCCCTTCACGCGTAATATTTTTATAAAGCATCCTCATTCTTCCATAAATCGTTTTATCATAATCTCCTGGCCTTAAATAATTATTTATCAACGAAAAAATATCAGGTATTTTTACGCCCTTTGGACATTCACTAACACAATATCTACATTCCGTACATGGAATACTATTCTGCATTTTTATTTCTTTCTGCATTTCCTGATATATTGATAAGTCTATTTTTTCATCATTATTTTCAGCCAGTGTACGGCGATTTTCCCTAATATGATCGATCTCAGACATACCGCTTAATATTATTTCTATCCCCGGCAGACTTTTTACAAACCGCAGAGCCATCCTGGCGCTATCTTTTGCATTTTTTCCCTTAGACAGGCTTCCTCCCTTTATAGGTTCCATTACTATGATAGTTTTATTATATTTTCGCGCAATTTCATAGCATTTTCTTGATTGAATAATTGTGCTTTCCCAATCAACATAATTAATCTGAAGCTGAACAAAATCTATTTCCGGATATTGTCTTAATATTTCTTCCAATAATTCAGCTTTATCATGAAATGATATACCAATTTTTTTAGCTCTTTCATCTTTTTTTATATTTTCCAGAAAGCGAAAGCCGCCTATTTTCTTATGCATTTCAAAAACTTCTTTTGACAATGCATGTAAAAGATAATAATCAAAATATTCTACTCCACATTCTGCTAATTCCTGCTCAAAAATCTTTTCATAATTACTATATTCATTTATACCCAAATAAGGCATCTTATTTGCCAACAGGAATCTTTGTCTATCATATTTCTTTACTACAAATTCCTTTATTATTCTTTGCGATTGAGACATCATATATGCCGGATGAGTATCAAAATAGCAAAAATCGCCTTTCATATATTCTGAAATAAGCTCTTCAGACTTTATCCAATCAATCTCCCCATTTAATTGTGGCATTCGCATAATCCCAAAACCTAATTTCGGATATCTTTCCATATCTTTACTCCAACATCATATTTTTTACTTTCATATTTTCTTTGTTTTATTACAAATGATAAAAATAATGTCAATGATACTGTCATATTTTCACTTCGTACTATATCTATTATACTTTCATTATTTTCTAAATTATTTTTTAAATACTCATTCAATTCCTGCCGCCGTATTTTGCAATACATATCATATCGTTTATCCTGCGTCGTATATTGCAAACATACCAATCCATTTGTTTGCTGTAAAACCACATTATTTTTTTCAAAACATCTATAAAATAAATACTGACCTTCACGAACATTTATTTCTTGATGTCCATGAGTTTTTATTATAATTGTTTTATTTTGCTGCATTCCAGGGAAAACTAAATTTCCATTATTATATTGTACTCCTAAAAAATTATATATTTTATTTTTAAACTCATTCGGTAATGGAATATACTTCGTTTCACCATTCATTTTCCATCGTACAATCGGCGTTCCTCTTCTCGGTGACAGCCAATAGTACTCCCCATCCCACGCTATTCCCGAATAACAAAATCCCTTTTCTCCTACTTCATGCCATTTATAGCTAAACGAGTTAAGATCCACTTGCAAAACATAATTATTTAAGCATGATGCCATTAGTAAATAGTTTTCATTAATACAAAAATCTGATCGAAAATAACATTGATCTGCTGTTTTTAAAGAACTCAAAAACGTATATGGCTCGGTTAAATATTCCAACTCATATGTAAGCATATCCATTCGGATAATTGCCGGATAATTACTCCCGATCAAAAACAAATTTTTTCTATAAATAATAGCTCTAAAAATTTCTTTCTGACTATCGTCTCCACATCCTAAATTTCTTCGTTCTATCCCTTTCCATTGATTACTTTCCAGATCAAATACCCATATTTTTTCTGCCGTCATTGGTAATAGAATCAACTTTTTGTTATAATACACAATTCCTGCACATAATCGTCTTGCATATATTTTTTCTTCTGGCATTGTACTAACAAGCTTTGTTTCTTTTGTTACAAAATCAGCAACATATAAAGCATTCCAATCCTTAGCAAAAAAATATATTTTACTTCCCATTACCACACAGTCTTCCATAAATATCTCTATATCTTGCTCCATTTTTCTTTTCCCGTTCTTTTAGATAATAATTTGAAACCAACTCTGTATTATCTACAGAGTTGGTTCTATTTTACTTTTTACTGAATTGTAACTTCCTCTGTTACGCCTGTGCTTAACTCAATTCTAAGTTTTCCACCCACATTATTTCCAAGCATTGTTGCCTGAACAGTAAGAGTTCCATTTGTAAATGTATAGTTAGTTCCTGCCGTACACTTAACCGATGTTCCGTCGCCTTTAACCAATGTCACTCCTTTAACAGTCGCTCCTGTAACAGTCAAAGTATTTGAAGTTTTACTAATAGTCGCGCTTGACAATGCACTATCTCGATGCTCCGCATAACTCCAGGTAACCTTAATTGACGGGAATTCCATGTCGTCTCCCCATGTTGCGTTCTTATTCAAAGCTCCTGTCAGCGCAAAAGAACAATCATTCCAATCCGCCAAATCAGCCTCAGCCTTTTTAGTATACGCATATCCTGTACCCGCTACATATCCCGGCTCATAATTCTCTGGTACGCCCGCAATCATCGTTTTGATCGTGGCTGCGCCTGTGCCGGCAAGCGCCGCTACTGTAGGATCTGTTGCCGCACCGTCTGTAATTGCCAGATATAATTTGTTTTCTTTATCTGTATCTTCAAAATCTGCGCTATCTGCATACTTGATACTGCTGTCTCCCGCTGCCATCTGCTCCAATTTTACCGTCACATCAATATCCTGTGCATTTTCATTTGTCAATTCCTGCGCCTTGCTGTTTTCTGTATAGGTCTTTGATCCGTCGTCCGCCGTACTCGTCAAGAAGAATACTCCGGTGTCGCCAGTAAACGTAGAATCCGCATATTTTTCGCCGCTTGTCGCCGCAATCAATCCGTTCGGATCTGCAATATAATCATAAGTTCCTGCCGGAATCGTTGGAAGTGTTACAGTAAGCGTAGGATATTTCATCTCTCCGCCTTCATAAGAACCTTCTCCTTCAGAAACACCCGGTGTCACATCTCCCGCAAATACTGTCATTGCGCTTCCGATTGTCATAGTTGCTGCTACTGCAATTGCCGTATACTTCTTAAAATTTTTCATTGCGTTAATTCCTCCTATTTTAAATATATTTGATTTCCTACCGTTAGCCCTCAACTATAATTTCCAGGGCAACCCGCAAAGTGCTGAGTGTATTTTGATCCTCATCAATCAAATGATAGATTACAACACAGTTATATGTACCGGCATCCAGAGTATCGTCTAATATGATTTCTTCCAGTCTTCCTCCCCGGGGAATTACAGGAGATTTATATAATACTTTCTCCTCATCTTCTTCCAGTACAATGTCAAAATAGACATCATTCGTATTTTTCGCTACATTTTCCACAACCGCATCATAGGAAACTTCCTTTCCTGTTTTAAAATGCCATGTAGGATTCATTGTAACCGTATAATACCCTGACTCCTGTGCTTCATCTAACTCTTCCAACACACTCTCCACATTCTCAGGAGTAATGACAACATTGCGCCTCTCATCCTCGGGCTCCGTATTTCGTGACAGCAGAAGATAAACAATAACTCCGGCTAACGCTAAAATGACAACTATAGCTATACCAAACACTAGACCTCCTTTTTTTACTTTTTTCTGCTCCTGATCACTCATCAAAATATCTCCTCCTGAAAATTTTCTGATATTCATTCTTACAAAACATGTACGAATAAATATGTCTTAATATTGCAAATTCCAGTTCTGCATGAAGTTTATTCAAGATTCCAAACACAAACTTTGTCGAACTGAAATATTACAACTGTCCATAATATCAAACATCATCTTTAACACTTTTTGCCAAATCTTTTCAAATAACAATTGAAATATTATTGTGTTTGATATCACTTCTACCTTCTTTTCTATTAAAATATAATACATATACTTTATTAGAATTTTAATCTTATGCTTCCTAATTAACGCCGCCTTTGCGTTTTACTATTTTTTATCTTTTATTTAAAAATTTAAATAAGGCATATTGGTTATCTCTTTTCAAAGATAATGCGGACACTCCCGCTTCGCTCCCCACTACGTCATGACTTGCCGCCAACCTCAGGCCGACAGCCTGCCTGCGCTTTAGCGCAATTGCTTTATAACGAATCATGTTCACAGGGTCCTGGCATACCCAATACGCGGTTCCCCGGAAATCCCGGCTCCCACCTTCTAATGCCGTAAATTTTTTTTATATAGCAGGCGCTCGCGCCCGCCTTATCATGAACGCACCTCTTAGTCCTTAAGAGCCCTTCGAAAATTTCCATGATTCCCTTGCGACTCCTTACGGTGAAATCCCGGCTCACCACCGAAATTTATCTAAACGGCTGTTCTTATGACCATTTTACTTATAGATAACTCCGTCCCCCTGCCCCCGTTTCTTCACATTGCGCGCGGTATTCGTCTTCTCTTCCTCGTGATAACCGCACATAGGACAGGCAAACATCCCTTCCGCCTTCTTCCCTCTCGCTCCGCATTTGCTGCACTCGTTACTGATATCCTTTCCGAGCACCTCTACGACCTCGACAGATTGCTCCTTACACTTCTGCACCAACCGCTTTCTGATATATCCTCTCTGCCATTGGGCCAGGGAGTGATTAATCTTCTTATTCGCCCCTCCCGCCTGTGGTTTAGGAAGCTTCACAATATAGACAGTTCGAGGCTTCTCTTCCCTAAGAAATTGATTCAGCTCCTGGTTGATATAACTATGAAGCTGTTCCTCCAGCCGCCGTTTTTTCGCATGATATTTCTTGCGGCCTGGATTACTTCTTCGATTCCGGTTATAACTGCCTGTCTGCTCCCGTATCCACTCCGAATACTCCAACTGATACCTACCCAATTCTTCTCCATAACGATGCCCCTCATCCGTCGTAAGCATCGTATAGAAACCGACTGCAGCGCCCACCTGATTTTGATAATCCGTATGGCTTCGCACGGTGACACTGACAGGAACCTTGATCTCAATACGGTTCTCCTGCGGATACAATTTGATCCGAAGCTGGCACTTATACTGATTATTATCCGTCAGCGGTACATAGACGCGCTTCCGCTTCTCCTTAATGGAAATATAGATCCCATGATCTGCATAGCGGTATGCCCGCTCCGCTATAGAGAATACATCTGCTGTATCCGTGCGAAGTTTCACGTGATACTTCCGCACTTGCCTGCACAAGTAGCTGTGCATCTGATCTATATCCGCCTGACCGGACAGTTCCTGATACTGCCGGCTTAGTTTTGCCGCCAGTTCAACCGGCTTATGGTTCAGCACAGCTTCAAACGCATTATTAATCTTTAATAAAAAACGAAGGTAATGCTTCTCTTCTTCCGTAAATCCCTCGTTCTTATTAACCAGCTTCACAATCTTTGACTTCGTACGCGTCCACTGGCTCTTGATATCTCCCAATGCGTCAAAGACTGCCAGATAGAAATAAACTGCCGGCATCCCGAGTATTTCCCGGTATCCGCTTGCCGTCATCTCATTCTGTACGGTATAACCCGGATAGATCTTGGCAAGGCTTGCAATTCCTCCGTACCTGGCATATACATAATTCTTGACCTTCCGATAATCCTCAGCGATCTCCTGAAGCTTCTCCATATCCGACGCCAGGATCGGTTCTTTATTGTGCTGATGAATGGTCTTACATATCTTCTCTAACGGCATAGCTGCTTTTTTGGCAAATGCACTGTCTGTCCATTTCCGCCGAGTAAACCGGCCTTATATAAGGAACTCCAACAAACAACGAGTTGCCCTCCTTTCAGATGTAGTGCAAACCCGCACGGCTAGGGCGTTTCTGCCATTACGAAAAAGTGTACTTTTTCGTAATGATTTACAAAGAAAATTTTTTATGCAAATATCACAAAAAAAAGGGATTAAGTTTATTGACTATTTGTCGATAATATAATAGAATGGTTAAGAATTTACACAGATTTTTCATTTACGAAAAAGTACGCTTTTTCGTAATGGGTTTTTATCTCTTTCTTACAATATTTCATCAATATTACAGAAAATTGCATATCATAGCAAGCACTTCTAACGTATTCATACTAAACTCTCCATTACATGACCTGGATAATATTTGAAAATAATCGTACGTGACCATCTGGAAAAGCCGGCATCCGGTCCGCAACATTCACCAGCTACTAATCTATTTTGATTATCAATTACCTGAGATTATTGAAAAAAGCAAACCAGTCCAACCAATAAGACGAGTATTAAGACAACAAAATTTTTTTGCTGACAGATTAAAAAGAAATATCGTTTACTAAAAATATAGTGTTTCAGTTTATATCATTCCACAAGCGCGAACGTTTTCCCGGACTGGCGGGGAAGCGGAGAATCGCCAGTCCATATTTCTACCCTTTCACCGCTCCACCCATCATCCCGGATATCAGGAACCTCCGGAACACTAACGCCGTAACCGCCGGCGGAATAACTGCAATCATCCCCGCTGCCGCCGTAAGTCCATACTGTACCGAATCCTTCGTCATAAATTCCGATACCACAATCGCAACCGGCTTCGTCTCTAACGAAGAAGCAAGAATCAGAGGAATCTGGAACTGACTCCAGGTATTCAAAAACATAATCAACGCCGCCGACAGAATAATCGGATAAGAAGCCGGAAGAATAATTCTCAGAAAAGAAGCCATCCTTCCGCAGCCGTCAATCATAGCCGATTCTTCCAGTTCCTTCGGTATTGTTGCAAAGTAATTCGACATCAGCCACGTCACCATAGGCAGATAGGAACTTACATACACCATAGAAAGCCAGAATACATCATCCAGCCATTGTCTGTCCACGAATAACCGGAATAACGGAATAATCGTCGCCATTACCGGAATAACCATCGTAATCAGCAATAAATTTCTGATTATTTTTCTCCCCTTAAATTCCATACGGCTTAAAGCATAAGCGCTCATCATCGAAACCGGTATCCCAATCACAAGGGTTGCTCCCACTGCCTTTAACGCATTCTTAATACCGGTAATCAGAATCGAACCCTTCTGGGATCCCGCTGTCAGCAATTCTTTGTAATTTTCATAAGTCGCCTCATCCGGCAGCAATTTCGTATTCTTCTCCATCATTGCATATTCCGGCGTGACAGACAATACAAAAGTCCAGATAAAGGGTCCTAACGTCAGAATCAGAAAAACCGCTAATGCCAGAACATAACCGATTCTCTTTCCAGCCTTCATCAGTATTCCACCTCCCTGTTCAGATTCCTAAGGTAGAATACGCCCAGAATTCCTGCAAATAACATTACCAGATAAGTAACTGCGCTCCCTTTCCCAAAATCCAGGAAGGAAAACGTCGTCAGATAGCTTTCCACGAGCAGATTCTTCCCCAGATCACTATATCCCGACAGCGCTATAATCTCGTCGAACACATTAATTGCCGTAACAGAGGTCGACGTAATTCCTATTCCCAAAAAAGGAAGCATAAGCGGCAGCGTAATTCTGCGGAAGATCGTTCTTCGATTCCCCCCGTCAATCCTCGCAGCCTCATAAAGTCCCTCCGGAATCGACTGTCTGCCGGCCAGGCATACCAACGCCATAAACGGGATACTCCTCCAGGTCACAACCAGGGAGACCACCACAAGCAGAGACCATCTTGAACTCAGCCATTCCACAGGCTGGCTTACCAGCCCCAGACCAATACATAATTTATTCATAAACCCATATCCGGATGAAAAGACAAATTTCCACAGAATTCCGTTTACATAAGGTGGAAGCGCCCATGGCAGGATCGCAACTGCCAGAAGGATTCCCGACCACTTCACATCAATATTCAAAAAGACGGATACAAGGAAACCCAGCACGGTTGTCAGAACCACCACAACCGCCAGGATAAACAGCGTATTACGGAAACTGTACCAGAAAGAATCTGACTTCAGAATCGTTACATAATTACGCAGCCCGACAACATGAATATCGTTAGGAGCCGTCAGCTTCCATTTCTTCAGACTGTATGAAAATGTCGCTACAACCGGATAAAACACTAATACACCCATGATCAGAATCATGGGTGTCAGCAAAAGATAAGGTAATATCTTCTTTTTCATATTATTCTGCCGCAAGCTCGGCAACCTTCGCCTCCATCTCTGCGTAAGCTTCGTCTGCAGTCATCTCTCCTAACGCCATTTTATTGATAGCATTGTATATCGAATTACTCATCTCAGAATAATAAGCCGGGATTCCGCCCGGGAATGGGGAAGCAATCAGTTCCGCCTCTTCCATCATAGCGCCTGCGTTCTGGATCTTACCATCGTCAATCAACTTCTTCAATACAGAATTCCGGGTAGGAATCGCAGTATTCGTCTCGTTCAGCTTCTCTTGCATATCAGCGGATGTATACCATTCGATAAATTTCTTAGCCTCTTCTTTATTCTCAGAAAATTTTGTAACGCCGAGAGCTTCCGGCAGTGCCATGGTAACGGTTGCTTTTGCATCCTTACCTGGTACAAGAATCGGGGTAATCTCTCCAATTACACTACAATCATCTTCATTCGTACTCTTTGATACAAAAGATGTGGGACCAGTCAGGAAATTTGCAGAACCCGACAGGATACGCTTATAAGCATCCATACCGGAAGACGTCTTATCCGCAGGATCTACCAATTCGTCTTTTATCAGATTCTCTTCATACTTCAACGCCGCCAGCACAGAATCTTTGTTCAGCGTTCCGTCATCGTTAAATACAACCCCATTCATGGTATAGGCAAGCCACATCAGATATGTGGACGTCTTCTCTTCTGCATTTAAGGGTAATGCAAAAGGATAATCACAGACACCCTTTTCCTTCAGCGTCTTACAGTTCTGATATACCTCGTCCCAGGTCTGAGGCTCTGCGCTGATACCTGCGTCTTCATACTGCTTCGTATTGTAATAGGACAGACGGTAATCATTCGCATACGGGATTGCCAGAACATTTCCCTCTTTGGTAAATGTCTCCAGAGTCGGCATATCTTCCTTTACTTCGTCAGACACCTCCAACGGTTCCAGCCAGTCGGCCGCATAGAACTCGCCGACCCATGACCAGTCCACTTCCACGACGTCAGCCACAGCCTGTCCGCCCGCTGCCGCTGTTACCAGCTTATCACGGATATCATCCCATCCAACTTCATTTACAACGACTTCTATCCCCGTCTCATCGGTAAATGCTTTGAGCTGGTCGTCCGTAGGAATAGCCCAGTCAGGAGCCATAAAAGTAATACTGCCTCCTCCCTCCCCCTGATCTTCATTCGGTTGATTGTCCTCCCCAGCAGTATTACCAGTCGTGTCGCCCGACTCCTCTTTACCGCCGCATCCGACTGCCAGGGCGGCGGCCATAGATGTAATAAGTAACATGGCGATTACTTTCTTTTTCATAACTTTCCTCCTTCGCAATGACATATAAATAAGTTTTCCCTTATAGTATATCAATATACTTCATTATCATCAAATCAATATATTCTATAAGCTTATTATACTTATTGATTCTATCTCTATATCAACGATCATATTTTCCTGCAATAGTAACCATATTTTTAAGACATCTGATAAGTATGAAACCAGATAAGGATAAAATATATTTAAAGCAGATGATACGAAGCCGAGGAAAAAGGAGTAGTATTGATTGCTCGGATGGTAAAAACAGAAATCAAAGATATCAACTACGTCAAACCATTTTTAGAGAAAAGATAGAAGAATAGAAAATAATATGCTATAATTTTTATGTTGCTCACCGACACCCGCAACAGGGAGGAGGTGTCAATGTTGGAATTTCTTACATCTTTTTTACTCGCCGTTCTGGGCGGTGTAGCTTGCCACTACATCATCAAATGGTTAGACGGTGACGACAAGGGCAACAGTTAGCCTAGTGGGTGCTTTGCCACTATAAAAGAAAAGAAGAATCCCCCGACTGTATTGCAGTACGGTCGAGGGATTCATTTCTTCGTCAACGTGGACTTCTTACATCTTTTTTGCCTATAGGCATTATAGCATATGCAGAAATCTATTTCAATATCCTTTTGACAATCTAAAAAATTATCCTTATCTGGCATTAACCAACTTCTAAAAACTAAAAAATCAAAGGAATACACTTAATTGTAAGATATGCCCCAAATTGCTTTATATCGATTTATCGTGTACAAAAACGTAGGGACAGGCTATAATACAAATATAATACAAATTAAGAAACGATGACTGTTAAGTCTTTAGAAAGGAAGGAAATGAAATGGAACATTTGAATATTTATACAGCAGATCAGAAACGTTATGACAAGATGGCATACAATCGGGTAGGGAGAAGCGGGCTTTTGTTTCCGGCCGTATCCCTGGGATTCTGGCATAATTTCGGTTCAAAGGATAATTACGATAATATGAGATCCATGTGCCGGACGGCATTTGACCATGGGATCACTCAGTTTGACCTGGCCAATAATTACGGCCCTGTATACGGGAGCGCAGAGGAAAGCCTTGGAAGACTTATGAAGGATGATTTTGCACCTTATCGGGATGAGCTTCTGATCACGACCAAGGCAGGATATGATATGTGGGAAGGCCCTTACGGAGATCATGGAAGCAGGAAATATCTTATGGCGAGTATAGACCAGAGTCTTAAACGTATGAAGCTGGATTATGTGGACATCTTTTACCATCATCGCATGGATCTGGATACTCCGCTTGAAGAAACCCTGACGGCTCTCGTGGATATAGTAAGGAGTGGTAAAGCCCTCTATATCGGGATATCAAATTATAATAAAGAATATACCGAAAAGGCGGTAACTTTCTTAAGAGAGCGGCGCTGCCCGGTGATCGTAAACCAGCGGAGGTACTCCATCTTTGACCGAACGATTGAGGAGGATGGAGTAAAAGCATACTGTAAGGAAGCAGGAATCGGAATCATTGCATTCAGTCCGCTGGCCCAGGGTATGCTTACGGATAAATATCTGCACGGTATTCCGGCAGACAGCCGAATAGCCAGAGATCACAGATTTTTACACGCAAAAGATCTGACAGAGGAAAGGCTTGACCAAATCAGGCGTCTGAATGAACTTTCAGGACAAAGAGGCCAGACACTTGCACAGATGGCCCTTTCATGGATATTGAAAGACGATGATGTTTGCTCTGTGCTGATCGGCGCTTCAAAACCAGAGCAAATTACTGAGAATATATCCGTAACGCAGAATACATATTTTTCAAAGGAAGAGTTGGATATGATTGAAGATATCTGCAGGAAAAAGGACTAGCACAAAAAACCTCCTGATATTTTGTAACCTTTTTATCTTTTGAGTTGTACTATTAGTGAAAGGCTTTCAAACAACCACAAAGGAGCGCTCATGAGACAATCAGTACAAGAGCTGTTTGAAAAATACCAGAACAACCTCTATGCAGCTGCTTTTAATATCTGTAAAAATACAGAAGATGCAAAAGATATTGTTCAGGAGACATTCATTCAGTACTACTCATTAAGAAAAGAATTTGATAACGAGCAGAATATACGCGCATGGCTGATACGAGTGGCAATCAATAAAGCAAAGAATATAAACCGTTCATTCTGGCGGAAAAATAAGAAACCGCTTGAAGACTATATGGAGTCGTTGACTTTTGAGACGCCGGAATCGGAAGAATTATTTGAAACGGTCATGGCGCTTCCGGAAAAATTTCGGATCGTCATCCATCTGTTCTATTATGAAGATTACGCCATACGTGAAATTGCCGATATTTTAAAAATATCTGAAAGCAATGTCAAAGTCAGGCTATCGCGCGGACGATCGCTGCTCAAGATAAAATTGCAGGAGGAATGGGATGATGACGAATAGAGAAAAATATAAACAGGCCTTTTCGGTATTACAGACCTCCGGCAAAATATCCCTGGAGGTAGAGAAGATGGCTGTAATAAATAAAAAAGCAAAATTAAAAGCGGCGGCGGCAGTTATAACAACATGTCTGATTCTGGCAGGCGGAAGCGGTATCGTATATGCGACGGATATCGGCGGTATCCAGCGGACGATTCAACTTTGGATTGAAGGAGATCAGACAAACGCAACTTTTGAATATAATTCTGACGGATCTTATAACATCTCCATTCCATCAGAAGACGGCGAGACAAAAGAGTACGGCGGAGGGGGAATCGCATATGAGCCCGACGGAACCGAGCGCCCTTTAACAGAAGATGAAGTGCTGGAGCAGCTTAACGACCCTGAAGTAGCATATAAAGACAACGGTACGGTCTGGGTATACTATTATGACCAGAAAATCGAGATAACAGACAAATTTGAAGACGATATATGCTACCTGAAGCTCTCGAACGGAGACGAGACTTTGTATATGACGATCAAGTACCAGAACGGCTGGTGCTCGAGTCCCCACAAATATGAGAGTCCGAATTCCTTTAATTAAAATAACTATTTTGTTTACCGGAAACTTAACCAAAACCCACAGTGCGCAGGTCTTTCGTACACTGTGGGTTCTATCATACAGATTTGCAGTTTATTCGTCCCTTTCCGTTTCAAGCCACCTCTCAAAGATCAGTACCAATTCGTATAACCCCCGGCGATCCTCCTCGTCAAATCTCGCGATTATCGGACTGTCTATATCCAGTACGCCGAAAATCTCACCGTCCTTATGCATCGGAATCACAATTTCCGACTGAGAGGCGCTGTCACAGGCAATATGTCCCGGAAATTCATGAACATTCTCCACCAGCACAATCTCATCTCTCTCCGCCGCCGCACCGCAGACTCCCTGCCCTGCCGGAATCTCTACACAGGCAGGCTTCCCCTGGAATGGTCCAAGGATCAACCTCCCGTTCTTCATCAGATAAAATCCAACCCAATTGATATCCGTCATCGCCTGATTCAAAAGCGCAGACATATTTGCCAGATTTGCAATCAGATCCGGCGTACTGTCTGCCATACCCTGAAGCCGCACTTTTAGAAGACGGTATAAAGCGTCCTTTTCCTTAGGATATGTAATAAAATTTCTGTCCATGTGTATCCTCCAAAATCATCAATCCTGCTTTTTCTCCCCTGTCAGCTCCCAATAGAACACATACTGCTGCATAACACCTTCAAACCCTTTATATCTTCTCTTTGGGAAGCCCCGTTTATAATGCTTCTCCATCGCCTGCAGGATATGTGTATCCATCGGAAACGCCTCCAGATGATGCAGTCCGAACAGACATATACAGTCCGCCACCTTCTCTCCCACACCATATAATCCAAGCAGTTCCGCTCTCGCATCCTTATATCCCATCTCCCTGACCGTCTCCAGATTTATAGCCCCTTCCGCAACCTTCCTGGCTGTTCGTACCACATACTTACTCCGATATCCGAGATTGCATTCCTTCAATCCATCCTCCGCAATATCCGCCAATGTCTCCGGCCCAGGAAACGCATAATATATCTCCCCTCGGAAATTCTCTTTCGCCTCTCCATACCGCTCGCAGATATTCCGGATACACCTGCGGATCCTCACGATATTATTCTGCTGGGAGATGAGAAACGATACTGTCGTCTCCCACAAATCCTGATGAAGAATCCTGATTCCTGAACCAAATTGTACGGCGTTTACTAAATATCTGTCGTTCGGATTCACCGACTCTATATACGCCGAATAATCACGGTCAACATCAAAATATTCTCTCCAAAATCCATCAAATTCCGCTTCTTCGCAGGAAAAGGCAACCTCTTTGCCCTTCTGTTCCACTTCCAGATATCTCCCCGACGCGATAACACTGTATGTATTCTTATCCT
>CAJUFA010000033.1 GCA_910585725.1 uncultured Dorea sp.
TACGTTTAAAAGGTAAGGGAGTTCCTTCTCTTCGGAATTCCAGCGTGCGGGGCGATCACTATGTGACGCTGGTGATCCAGACGCCGGAACATCTGAGTTCAGAGGCGAAAGAAGCGCTAAGGAGATTTGACGAATTGTCGGGAAATACGCTGCAGTCGGCAGAAAGCGCGGCCGGAAGCGAGACAAAGTCAGGAAAGAAGAAAAAAGGATTTATGGATAAGTTGAAAGAAACCTTTGATGATTAAGTTCATCAAAGGTTTTTTTGATGTAAGAGGTATTAGTTCCTAAAATCTGTTAGATGAATACTATAACAGTATACACAATCTGTCAAAATATTTTAATTTTTGAGGAGGATAACAGATGGAAGGTCAGTTAATGTGGAAAGATGAGTATAATATTGGTGTCGATATTATTGACAGAGAGCATAGAAGGCTTTTTAAGATCATCAATAAACTGTTCAGGTTTACAGACGAAAAGAATAAGAGTCGGTGGGCGTGCAAGGAAGGGATCAAGTTCTTCAAGGATCACGCGACGAAACATTTTATGGAGGAAGAAGAATATATGGCGTCTATTAAGTACGAACGGCTGGGAGTACACATGCATATTCACAGTGAATTCAGGGAGAGAACCCTTCCGGCCCTTGAGAAGGAATTAGAGCAGACGGGTTACTGCGAGGATTCGGTGGAGCATTTCCTTGGAGTCTGCGCAGGATGGCTCGTGGGACATACGCTGATGGAAGACAGGGCGATTACTGGGAGAAGCAGGAGCCGGTGGATGGAGCTTATGCCGGGTAAAGAGCAAGAGGCTGTTAAAAGGGTGATCATTCGGCTGATGTACGATTTGTTTCATCTGGAGTCCTGTGTAATCGGGGATGCATACGGCGGAGAAAAATTCGGAAGAGGAATATACCACCGTCTGATCTACGGTACGGATCAGGAGGAAGAAAAATATGAGATATTCCTGGTTTTTGAAGAAAAATTGTTGATTAATACGGTGGGAAAGACGATGGGGATTAAGACGAATAAGCTTAATACCCTGTTAATGAATGCGGCAAGATATATGGCGCGTCAATTTGCAGAGCAGGTAAGAGATCATATGCCGTATATGAACGGTTATGAGTTAATAGAAGAGAATCTTCTCACTTATGAACAGTTCCAGGATGTATTTGAAAATGAAAAATTGCAGGTCAGTCTGCTTTTTGATACAGGCGAGGGGTATTTCTCATACTGCGCGGCTGCAAAGCATTCTCCGAAGAAAGGGAATGCAGAGCCGATTCAAGTGAATAACGCGATGTCTGAGATCGGTAAATATCTTATGGAAAGGGAAAGTAGTTTGAAGAAAGAAAGCCGGTTGAAGCGGAAGGTGCTTGTGGTGGATGATTCGGCGACAGTGAGACAGGGGATCAGGAAGCTGCTTACAGAGGATTATGACGTCACGCTTGCCCAGTCCGGTACGGCGGCAATCCGTTGTATTATTCTGGATAAGCCGGATCTGGTTCTTCTGGATTATGAGATGCCTGTCTGCGACGGACGGCAGGTATTAGAAATGATCCGTTCGGAGGACGCCCTGTCGGATACTCCGGTAATCTTTCTGACGGGAAGGTCTGACCCGGAGACCGTCAAGAAATTGGTGGCATTAAAGCCGGACGGGTATCTGGTAAAGGATTTAAAGCCGGCGCAGATCAAGCAGAAAATAGACGAATACTTTAGAAAGAGGATTTAAAAAGGTATAGTTTCCCTGGTTAGCAATGGAAAAGAAGACATGATAGAGTACTTATGATAAAAAGGGGAGAAGAATATGCTTTTGATTCTGAGAATACAGGCGATAGGAGACGCTTATGAGGCGCCGTAGTATGAATCGGCAATAACTTGTCATAACGAGAAGGGTTTGGTATAATAAAAATGTAAAATGATGTGGAAATATAATAATTATAAAGCGGTTAAAATGGAGAAAAAATGCTGGCTAAATTAGATATAACATTAAAATGTACGGAAAAACTTTCATACCAGATGTCTTCTTTATTCCATGGCGCATTGATGGAACAGGTACCGGATGAATACGGGGAATTCCTGCATCAGTCCCGGCTGCATCCCTATACGCAGCATTTGGAGATGCGAGAGAAGGAGTGGCATTGGGTCGTATGCTGTATGGACGAGACGGCGGTACAATATATTATAAGGGATGCGCTGCTGAAGCTGGATTGTGTCGAAATAAAGAAAAAGCAGCTTAAGATAGAGATTATCGGGAAGGAGTATAGCGAAATAAAACAAAAAGAGCTGGCAAAGCGTTTTTATGAGATGCAGAGCGGGCGATATATAGAATTACATTTTTTGACGCCGACGGCTTTCAAGCAGAGAGGGAAATATCTGTTTTACCCGGATATCAGATGTATATATCAGAGTTTGATGAACAAGTACGACGCGGTTGTAAAAGAAGAGAGCATGGTTGACGAAGAGGTTCTGGCGCAGCTTTTTGAAAATACTCAGGTTACACGGTACGATTTGAAAAGCGTCTGTTTTTATATGGATAGTGTAAAGATACCGGCCTTTGTGGGGAAGATCACGATTAAACTGGCGGGGACGCAGACGATGGCGAATTTTGCCCGCCTGCTTCTGGAGTTTGGCGAGTATTCCGGCGTTGGAATAAAGACGGCGATGGGAATGGGCGCGTACAGAATTATGAAAAGCGGAGGATAAGAAATTGACGGAGAGACAGATAAAACTTGTTGTCGGAAGTTTGATGCACGATATAGGAAAAGTAATTTACAGAGGCGGAGACGGCAGAAACCACAGTCAGAGCGGATATGATTATCTGAAAGATGAGATCGGAATAGAAGATACGGATATTCTGAATTGCGTTTTATATCATCATGGTAAAAATCTGACAAAGGCGTCTCTGGATAATAAGGATAACGCCTATCTTACATACTTTGCAGATAATGTGGCGGCATCCGCAGACAGGCGGGAGGGGACGGATCAGGAGGACGGATTTGATAAGGAGGTTCCGCTTGCAAGTATCTTCAATATTTTAAACGGAAACGAGGGGAATTTTCATTTTGCAAGGCAGGTTCTGGATATAGATCGGGAAATTAATTTTCCGACGGACAGGCCGATTGCTATGGACGAAGGCTTTTATAAGGAAATCTTATATAATATAACGGATAACCTGAGGGGTATTACATTCACAGAAGGGTATGTAGATTCTCTTCTTGCCGTGTTGGAGGCAAATTTATCTTATATTCCGTCTTCGACTTCCAAAAGGGAGTTGGCGGATATTTCCTTATACGATCACATGAAGATGACGGCGACAATGGCTCTGTGCGTCGAACAATATTTATCCTGGAAACAGGAAGATGATTACAGACGGAGATTATATACGGATGCAAAGGGCAGCTATGGGGAAAAGATGTTCCTCATGTATTCGATGGATATCTCCGGGATTCAGGATTTTATCTATACGACGGCCAGCAAGGGAGCGTTAAAGAATCTGCGGGCGAGAAGCTTTTATCTGGAGATTCTTATGGAGCACCTGATTGACGAGCTGCTTGGAAAGATTTCTTTGTCCAGAGTAAATCTGATCTATTGCGGCGGAGGCCATTGCTATATGCTTCTTCCAAATACGGAGATCGTGAAAAACGCTGTCGACAGCTACGAAAAAGATGTGAACGAATGGTTTCTGCAGGAATTTGGAACGGCGTTATATGTGGCGGGGGGATATGCGGCCTGCAGCGCCGATGACCTGAAAAACGAACCTCGGGGCAGCTATTCGGAGCTTTATTATACGATGTCAGGAATTATTTCCGAGAAAAAGCTGCATCGATACAGCGCGGAAGAGATTCGTATACTGAACCGACGGCGGCATGACGGGGAACGGGAATGCGAAGTCTGCAGAAAGATGGCGAAGGTGGACAAGGAGGGACGGTGTTCCGTGTGCGTCGCGCTTCAGAAGATGTCGGGAGGAATATTGAAGCGCAGTTTTTTCACAGTTACGAGTAAATATGAGGACGGGGCGCTTCCCTTGCCGGGAGAAAAATTCCTGATTCCGGATACGCAGGAGCAGCTTGTCATAAGGATGGAGGATTCCTCCTATGTAAGAACCTATACAAAAAATAAGTTTTATACGGGTAAATATGTGACGACAAAGCTGTGGGTCGGCGATTATACATCGGGAGATACGTTTGAGGAATTTGCACGGGCGGCGGAGGGAATTGAACGGATCGGCGTTCTGAGGGCGGATGTAGATAATCTGGGAAAGACGTTTGTACAGGGATTCCGGCGGCCGGACGGCGACGAGAGATATGTTACCATATCCAGGACGTCGGCGCTGTCCCATCAGCTGTCGCTCTTCTTTAAATGTTATATGAATAAGATTCTTCAGGAGGGGAAGAGCGGTTATTTAGGAGATCGGAAAGAAAGGAAAGCCGCGATCGTATATTCTGGTGGAGACGATATTTTTCTGGTAGGCGCGTGGAACGACGTTGTGGAGGCGTTTATCGATTTAAAAGATGCGTTGGCAGGATTCTCTCAGAATACGCTGAGTATCTCCGGGGGTATTGGGATCTATCAGCCGGGCTATCCTGTAAATATTATAGCGAAAGAGACAGCGGCGCTGGAGGAAGCGTCGAAGGGAATGAACGGTAAGAACGCGGTTACTCTTTTTGACGAACAGGGAACTTACTGCTGGAAAGTATTTAAAGAGAAGGTCATGGAAGAGAAATTTCGTGAGATCTCTTCATTCTTTGAGACGACAGAAGGATATGGAAAGGCATTCTTATACCATATATTAGAGTTGTTGAGAAATGAAACAGAAGAACGGTTTAACAGGGCCAGATATGTTTATTTTCTGTCGAGGATGGAGCCGGGGCAGGATAGCCCCCGGGAGCAGAAGGAGGCTTACAGAAGATTTTCACAGAAGATGTATCAGTGGTCATATGATAAGGAGGATTGCAGAGAAGTAATTACCGCGATTTATCTATATGTCTACTTAACAAGAGAGAAGGAGGAAGTAGAATGATATTGACAGAAGATAATTATGTTGACAGAGCAGAAAGCGCGATTAAGAGATTGCAGAAGATGAAGGATAAGAAGGACAGGTATATCCCGATCGTCACGACTTCCAAAATACGGAACCTGCTGGCGATGACGGCCGGTATCTATAACGACGTACTGAATATAAAGGGAGAAAGGCTTCCCCAGGATATTACCGGAAGGATTCAGTATCTGAAGGTCAGGTTTGTCTATGAGGCGGGACGTGAGCAAGGCGTTAAAAACCTGGTGGAAAAGGCTGAGATATTAGAGTGTCTGGACGGTATCGGAAGCAGCAGGCAGAATTACATTTTATTCAGCAGATATATGGAAGCGTTGGTAGCATTTCGTAAATTTATAGGCGGAAGAGACGACTAAGGGGGAGAGATATTATGATTACAAAAGTGAAAATTACGGGAAAGATCGAAGTGGTTACCGGAATGCATATCGGCGGCTCGAGCGCGTTCTCGGCGATTGGCGCGGTGGACGCTCCGGTGATAAAGGATGTAAGAAGCGGACTGCCTATGATACCGGGAAGCAGTTTGAAAGGCAAGATGCGGGCGCTGCTTGCAAAAAAGTATAATTCGGCGGTGGTGGAACCGGATTATGACGCCCCATGTCTGACGGAGCTTTTCGGAAGCGCCAGAAAGGGCAAGGTAAGGTGCAGCAGGGTCTTGTTCTCGGATATGGTTATGTCTAACTGGGAAGGTCTAAAGAAGCAGGGGCTGACGAGCAGTACGGAAATCAAATTTGAGAATAGTATTAAAAGAACGACGGCGGTTGCGAATCCGAGGCAGATCGAGCGTGTCATAAGGGGCGCCGAGTTCCCGTTGGAATTGATCTATGAAGTAGATGCGGAAGAAAAGATGAAAGCGGATTTTGAGATCTTAAGAGACGGTTTTCTGCTGCTGGAATACGATTACCTGGGCGGAAGCGGTTCAAGAGGATATGGAAAGATCAGGTTTGACGAGCTTGATTTGGAGGTTGTGATCGGAGAGATATCAGATAATGTATTGGACGAATGCCGGAGGCTTCTAAGCGAGGTGTAATTCAGCGACGCCTGGGAAAGGAAAATAAAGAATATGAATTATACTGTGTATAAATTAGAATTTACAACGGGAGTTCACTTTGGAAGAGGAATGCTAAACGACAGTGATTACGTATTTCAGGCAGATATATTATTTTCTGCTATGTATATTGAAGCGCTGAAATGCGGCAAGGCGGAGGAATTGTATGACAGTGTGCGAACGGGAAAGCTGCTGTTTTCGGATGCGCTGCCCTTTAACGGTGATTCCTACATGATTCCTAAACCGCTGCTGCGTATAGAGAGAGGGAATCGAGGAGATTCAGAAGAGAAGAAGAAGTTTAAAAAGTTAAGATACCTGCCGGTAGACTGCCTGGATGAGTTTATATCCGGAAATATGGATCTGGAAGAGGATCCTATGAAGGATTTTGGCAGATTCCATCAGAGAGTGATGGCGTCGGTGAGAAGAGAGGGAGATACGCTGCCCTATCATGTAGGGATGTTTTATTTCCGTCCCGGAAATGGTTTGTATGTGATTATTGCTTATGAGAGCGGTAAAGAAAAAAATCTGGCGGAGGAGCTTTTGGAGGCGGTATCTTATTCCGGAATTGGGGGAGAGAAATCCAGGGGACTGGGCAGATTTGAACTGAAGACGCCGGGAAAGAGAAAAGAAACATTGATCAGGCGTCTGCAGAAGGAATCATCGGATAAGATGCTTTTGTCAATCGCGCTTCCACGGGAGGAAGAGATGGACGCCGCCCTTACAGGGGCTTCATATCTTCTGGGAAAAAGATCCGGATTTGTCTGGTCTGATAATTATGCGGACGAATTACGCAAGAAAGCGGATTTATATGTGTTTACGGCAGGTTCCTGTTTCCGGAATTCTTTTGAGGGGGATATTTTTGACGTGTCCAGAGAAGGAAAGCATCCGGTCTATCGTTATGCAAAGCCTTTATTTATGGGGGTGTGAAAATGGAGGGATTTTTAAAGAATTACAAGCTGCGGATAAAGGTGTTGTCTCCGATCCATGTGGGAAACGGGGAGAAGATTGGAAAGAAAGAGTATATTAATCTCTATAGGGAGCATAAGGTAATTATTCCGGATCCGGTAAAAGTGTATATGGCGCTCTGTGATAAAGGTCTGGAAGAGGACTATACAAGATATATGCTGCATAGTAATCTTGAATTCGGCGCGTGGCTGAAGGAGAAGATGATCGGAAAGAGCGAATTTCAAAAATGGAAAAGGTATGAGATGGATTCGGGTGATGCATTTTTCGGCGGGCTGTCTGCAAAAGGAGTAAAGCCGCCGAAGGAGATCATGAGCTTTATCAAAGATGCATATGGTATGCCTTACATACCGGGCAGCAGTCTGAAAGGAATGATAAGGACTGCCCTGTTGGCGTATGAGACAACACATAATATAAAAAAGTACGGATATATAAGTGAAAAGATCAAAAACAATGCAAGAATGAAAGCCAGAAGAGAGTTCTGTCTTTCCCGCGAGACAACGGAGCTGGAGACGGCAGTATTTCATACGCTGAACCGCGAGGAAAAGAAGAAAAGCAACGCGGTCAATTGTTGTCTGTCGGGGCTTCTTGTTCGCGATAGTATTCCGATATCGGTGGAGAATCTGACATTGTGCCAGAAAATTGATTATACGATAGAGAGAAAGGAAAGACCGATGCCGATTCTGCGGGAAGCGCTGAAGCCGGGAACGGAAATTGATTTTGATATCTCGATTGATCAAACGCAATGTCCATATACAATAGACGATATAATGGCGGCGTTAGAAGAATTCCAGCAATATATGTATAAGTATTTTTATTCCAGATTCGGCAGAGGAACTGACGAGAAAGGAACCGTGTGGCTGGGAGGCGGATGTGGATTTTTGTCTAAGACGGTTCTGTATCCCGTATTTGGAGAGGAAGCCGTCAGGATTACAGACGCGGTGTTTAGAAATACATTGGGAAAGAATTATGATGTACATAAGCATAATAAGGACGTATCGTTAAAGATCGCTCCCCATGTGTGTAAATGTACCCGGTATGACGGCAGATTGTATGATATGGGGTTGGGAAAGATCGAAGTGTTATAGGTATGTTTTGCTCAGTAAATAAGTGTATTTGTTGAATAATTATAAAGGACTGTTAATGTGAAATCAGGTGGGATTTGCCAGCCATCTGTTTTTCCTGCTGCTCGATAATCGTCTTTTGCTCCGCAGCTTGTAAATTGGGCAGAGTATGCACTTTGAGAGTGAAATTTCATATAGAAAATAAGCAGATAGAGATTTGCGCCGCAAAATTCAGAATGGAGGCAGTGTTTATAAGGGCTGCGAAAGATAGGAGATTGAAAAAGAAAGCCCCGAGAGGGGACGGAAACCTTTCTGAAATGTTCTATATTCACTTTCTGCTAATTTTAGATTGAAAAAGAAAGCCCCGAGAGGGGACGGAAACCCTGTCCTGCCCTTAAAATGATTGTGTTAAACATGTTTAGATTGAAAAAGAAAGCCCCGAGAGGGGACGGAAACTCTGCCAGTCTGTATAAGCACTGACAGGAACACACTACACAGATTGAAAAAGAAAGCCCCGAGAGGGGACGGAAACTGTTCTGCCCGGACGGTGTAAGCTGTTCATCATTCGCCTTAGATTGAAAAAGAAAGCCCCGAGAGGGGACGGAAACTCTATTGTGACATTCACGCTATTTTAATTTCGCAGATTGAAAAAGAAAGCCCCGAGAGGGGACGGAAACCCAACATTCGGGATATTCGACGTACTCACAACTAAGATTGAAAAAGAAAGCCCCGAGAGGGGACGGAAACCCGCAGGATTCTTCCATTCTGGTTTCATCTATTTAAGATTGAAAAAGAAAGCCCCGAGAGGGGACGGAAACGCTTTACAGATTATCTGCCGAAGTTCAAGAAGATCATCAAGATTGAAAAAGAAAGCCCCGAGAGGGGACGGAAACTAAGCTTTACAAGCTCTTTTAATGTGTTTTCAAGCGAGATTGAAAAAGAAAGCCCCGAGAGGGGACGGAAACTTTATTTTACTACTTTCATTATATCAACCTGTGATTAAGATTGAAAAAGAAAGCCCCGAGAGGGGACGGAAAACTTCTCTTCCATATACCTACCTCCAATCAAGAACACAGATTGAAAAAGAAAGCCCCGAGAGGGGACGGAAAACTTGCGATATCTGCCGGACAATTTTACAAGGGATTAGATTGAAAAAGAAAGCCCCGAGAGGGGACGGAAAATTCCCGGTCGCTCGATGTGATAGTTGTGGGTGCGAACAGATTGAAAAAGAAAGCCCCGAGAGGGGACGGAAAATACGGTAGACCGCCCTCAAAAGACCCTAAGCGAAAAATTGAAAAAGAAAGCCCCGAGAGGGGACGGAAAATAGCATGTGAGTATCATAACATGAATCTACCAATTAGATTGAAAAAGAAAGCCCCGAGAGGGGACGGAAATGCTTCCTACCTGCATTTTCTATCCCGTTCTATGTAGGAAGATTGAAAAAGAAAGCCCCGAGAGGGGACGGAAACGCTTTACAGATTATCTGCCGAAGTTCAAGAAGATCATCAAGATTGAAAAAGAAAGCCCCGAGAGGGGACGGAAATACTTGGCGGTAGCTGATTACTCCAAAATTCACAAGAGAAGATTGAAAAAGAAAGCCCCGAGAGGGGACGGAAATATCTTCGAGACTGTGCTCTCTTGCCCATTCTCTCAAAGATTGAAAAAGAAAGCCCCGAGAGGGGACGGAAATTATCTTCTATTACGTTTTCTTAGTTGCTCGTCAAGAGGAGATTGAAAAAGAAAGCCCCGAGAGGGGACGGAAATTCTTCTTCACATTTATTATTATAAGACTTACCGAATAGATTGAAAAAGAAAGCCCCGAGAGGGGACGGAAATGATATTAGTTTCTTTTGTTAGCTTTTCAACTAAAGAAGATTGAAAAAGAAAGCCCCGAGAGGGGACGGAAACTATACGCATTGTGCCTATACAGAATGTCTTATATAAGGATTGAAAAAGAAAGCCCCGAGAGGGGACGGAAACTACTCTGGATTCGGCTTTAATGACGAAGAAATGCTAATAGATTGAAAAAGAAAGCCCCGAGAGGGGACGGAAACGTCACTCTCAAGTAATGCTTTAATTGAGAGTAAAACTAAGATTGAAAAAGAAAGCCCCGAGAGGGGACGGAAACGTCACTCTCAAGTAATGCTTTAATTGAGAGTAAAACTAAGATTGAAAAAGAAAGCCCCGAGAGGGGACGGAAACTGGTAACCCGTCTACCGATAATAGACATAAAGCATAGATTGAAAAAGAAAGCCCCGAGAGGGGACGGAAACCGAGCTTCTGCTGCATCTTTAATTCTCTGCTCGTCTACCAGATTGAAAAAGAAAGCCCCGAGAGGGGACGGAAATGCGGCTACTTCCTCCTGTGATTTGTTTTCTACTATTAGATTGAAAAAGAAAGCCCCGAGAGGGGACGGAAACATGTCAGCATCCACTTTTGCTTCAAGTTCTACTATTAGATTGAAAAAGAAAGCCCCGAGAGGGGACGGAAACCTTACTACTTCGTCTTAGACTTGCTTGTTATTTAGATTGAAAAAGAAAGCCCCGAGAGGGGACGGAAACCAAATACCTGCCGACAATCGAAGAGATTATTGAGAGATTGAAAAAGAAAGCCCCGAGAGGGGACGGAAACGAGATCATTACATTTACAAACGTGATGGTATAATAGAAGATTGAAAAAGAAAGCCCCGAGAGGGGACGGAAACTGGTAACCCGTCTACCGATAATAGACATAAAGCATAGATTGAAAAAGAAAGCCCCGAGAGGGGACGGAAACTTTCCATGTTGATCTAGTGGTATGCGAATCTTTCTTAAAAGATTGAAAAAGAAAGCCCCGAGAGGGGACGGAAACTTTGAAAGACGGCAGATAGAAAGAAAACTCTATCAGCAGAAAAAATTGCATTGCAGATTGAAAAAGAAAGCCCCGAGAGGGGACGGAAACCATTATGCAATCCTCCATTTTGTAAAAATTATATATAGATTGAAAAAGAAAGCCCCGAGAGGGGACGGAAACTCTGATTTCCCTAACTGTCATAACAATTCTCCAAAGATTGAAAAAGAAAGCCCCGAGAGGGGACGGAAACAGAGTCCCCCAGTTTTATAAAGCCGACAACGCCATAGATTGAAAAAGAAAGCCCCGAGAAGGGACGGAAACAAAATAAAAGAGTGTGAGTAGTGTTTTCTTCCTTGAGATTGAAAAAGAAAGCCCCGAGAGGGGACGGAAACTACATATTGGGATACATTCAAAACAGGAGATGACCAAGAAATTGAAAAAAAGCCCCTAGAGGGGACGGAGACACTACTGGAAAATTATTTTGGAGGTGAGACGATGAGTTATTTATATGTTGCCGAACAAGGCGCGACGATAGGGATTTGTGATAACCGGTTTCAGGTGAAATATAAGGACGGGATGTTGAAATCAATTCCTGTGGAAACATTAGAGGTGATCGAGGTGTTTGGTAAAGTACAGATTACGACTCAATGTCTGGAAGAATGCTTGAAAAGAGGTATTAATATTCTTTTTTATTCCACAAATGGCGCGTATTACGGACGATTAATATCTACCTCTCACGTAAATGTACAGCGCCAGAGAATTCAGGCTGAGATAGGAAAGAATGAAAAGTTTAAATTGGCTTTTTCTAAAAATATTATTGATGCAAAGATCAGAAATCAAATAGTTATTTTACGCAGATATGCCAGAAATAAAGAAGAGGATATTAGACGGCCGATTGTTGAGATGCAGAATATGCTGAAAAAAATTGAAGATAGATGTGATAATATAGAACAGCTTATGGGATATGAAGGGGCGGCTGCAAGGATATATTTTAATATCCTCGGGAAATTGATAGACCCTGATTTTACATTTAATAAGAGAACCAGAAGACCGCCGTTGGATCCGTTTAATTCGATGATCAGCTTGGGGTATTCTATTATTCTCAATGAGATTTATGGAAAGCTGGAAGGGAAGGGCTTAAATCCTTATTTTGGTATTATGCATAAGGATCGTGAAAATCATCCGACGTTGGCAAGCGATCTGATGGAAGAGTGGAGAGCCGTGTTGATTGATTCTGCTGCGTTGAGTATGATCAATGGTCATGAGATTGATAAAGAAGATTTTCATACTAGCCTGGAGGCGCCGGGGGTTTTTCTGGGACGCGAAGGATTTAAGACGTATATTAAGAAGCTGGAAAATAAGTTTAGAACAGAGAACAGGTATCTGACATATGTGGATTACAGCGTGAGTTTCAGAAGAGCGTTGGATTTGCAGGTAAACCAATTTGTCAAAGCAATAGAAAACGAAGAGCCCGGTTTGTACCAGCCGATAAAAATCAGGTGAAATATATGGAAAATTATTTTTGGAATACAGAAGAAGCACATGAGAAAAAAGTATATATACTCGTAATATATGATATTGTAAGCAACAAGCGCAGAGCAGCATTTGCAAAGAAAATGAACGGATACGGGTTCAGAGTGCAAAAATCAGCTTTTGAAGCGATGATAACAGTTAATTTATATAAAAAATTATTGGAAGAGATTCCGAAACTGATACATCCGAAAGAAGACAGTATACGTGTTTACAGGATCAAAGGATATGGAGAAGTCAGCTTATTTGGGATAAATGAATCTATAGAAAGCGAAGAAGTCATTATTATATAAGAAAAAGGTTATGTTGGAAAGGAATGGAGGAGAAGAAACATGAATCAGGTTATATTATTTTCCCCTGTAGGGGGGACGGATCCTATTTCTGCCGTGAACTACAGGGACGGGTCGCTGCTGCACATCTGCAGAGTGTATAAACCGTCAAAGGTAATTTTGTATATGTCGGCGGAGGTGCTCGAGTACCATGAAAAGGATAATAGGTATCTTTTTTGTCTGGATAGACTCTCTGAACAACAGAACAGGAAGATGGAGTATGAGGTGATTGAACGCCGGGAGTTAAAGAGTGTCCAGGAGTTTGACTTTTTTTATCAGGATTTCCGCAGTATTGTCCAGGATATTTTTACTAAGATGGATGAGACGGATACTTTGATTTTAAATATTTCCTCCGGTACGCCGGCCATGAAAAGCGGTCTGTTGGTGCTTCGGACTCTGGGAGAGTTCCCGTGTAAGATGGTGCAGGTTATAACTCCGGCGCGTAAGATGAACGAGCATATTCATAAAGGATTTGAGGTAGAAGTTGCATGGGGACTGAATGGAGATAATGAAGAGGGATTTGAGAACAGATGCCGGGAGGTTCAATGTCCGACTTTGGATATTATTAAAAAGGAAGAGATTATTAAAAAGCATGTAGAAGTATATGATTATGGGGCGGCGCTGTCCGTTGCGCGGACGATGCCGGGGGATTCTGTCGGTGATTACTATGATATGCTGCAGATGGCGGAGAGGCGGCTGCTTTTAGATTTTAAAGAAGTAGATAGGATCATGAAGGGAAGAGATTATAATTGCTTTCCGGTGAGAGAGTCCGGAAAACGCAAGCGTTTTGAGTATGCATTAAGTCTTCAGGTGAAACTATGGCGTGAAGAATATGCCGATTTTATCAGGGCCATTACTCCGATGGTTGTGGATTTGCTGGAGATGGTTTTAAAAAGTCAGTGTAGAATTGATATTGACAAATTTTGCAGGTATAAGACGAAGAAGGTGGAGTTAAAAAAGAAAACTGCCATATTAAAGGTAAGGGTTTGGGATGCGAAGAAGTTGAAAGGCACCGAAATAGGAGAGGTTTTAAAAGAAAAGTTCCGGGGTGATTTTAAGGCCGGAGCGATATCGTCTTTCCATCTGAAAAGTTTGCTGGCGGCATTTTCGGATAATAGAAGGATCATAGATCTGGCGGAAGATCTTCGGCAGATGGAGGAGGCGATTCGGAATTTGGCCGCACATGAGATCGTGTCTGTTACGGCGGATACGATTATTGAGAAGACGGGATTTACAGGGAAGCAGATTATGGATAAGATTAAGGAGATGTTCACCTATACAGAAATCCATTTAAAAAGCGGCGACTGGAACGCTTATAATGACATGAATGAGAAGATTATTCGATGTATGAGAGGCCAGAGTATATAAAGGGATATGAGTATGCTGTATTTGTCTATGAAAGAATAACATGGGGTTGGAGGTGCTAGGATGGAGATACAGTTCGATAACCACGACGAGCGTATCAGATATTTTGAATTGCTTTTGGAACGGGATTTGGATAAGCTTTGTCACTTTCCGCTTCCAGAGGGATACAGGTACGTATTTTTTCAGCCGGGAGATAGGGATGAGTGGATTGATATTGAGATGTCTGCGAAGGAATTTACGACTTATGAACAAGGCTTGGAATCCTGGAATAGGTACTACGGCGATAAAGAGGACGAGCTGATAAAGAGGATGGTTTTTATCGAAGATGCGAAGGGACGGAAGGCGGCGACGGCAACCGCTTTCTATGATATCAGCGGGAAGGACCAGTCGGGCGACGGCTGGCTCCACTGGGTTGCGGTACGGCGGGAGTATCAGGGGAGGGGGCTTGCGAAACCTCTGATTACTCATGTGCTGGAAATTATGCGTGACTTGGGCTATACGCATGCGAAGATCCCGACGCAGACGACGACGTGGCTAGCGTGCAGGGTCTATCTTGATCTTGGGTTTCGTCCGATTCCAGGGAATGCAGCCCGTAATCGAGACGGCTGGAGAATCGTGAAGACGCTTACGAATCATGGGGCGCTGTCGGAGTTTGAGCCTGTGGCGGCGGAGGAGATAATAGAAGACCTCAAGAAACGAGATCCGGGAGAAAAGAGATGATTTACGAGTTAAGGCAGACAGAAAAAGCGGCGGCTTTGTTTGAAGGGTGGCAGGAGACTTTGATTTGGTCTTGTCTGCAGGGAGTGATGGGACGAATCTATGCGGATGATCTGGAGAATCCGGCTTCAGCTCTGGCGTTATTGGGAGATTTCTGTTTCTTTGCGGGAGAACCGAAGAAGGAGGTCGCTCTGTATAAGCCGGGACAGAGACTTCATAAATTTATGATCATGATTCCCCGGAATAGAGAGTGGGGAGATCTGATAGAGGATTGCTATGGGAAAAATGTGAGAAAAACTGTCCGGTACGCGATAAAGAAGGAACCGGATATATTTGACAGAGAGAAGCTTAGAGAGGCGGTAGAGGGTCTGCCTGACGGATATACTCTGAAAATGATAGACGAAAAGCTGTTCTGGGAATGCAGAGAGACAGAATGGTGCAGGGATTGGACGGCACAGTATGATGATTATGCCATGTTTAAGAAGTATGGACTTGGAGTAATTATAGAAAAGGACGGTCAGCCGGTATCCGGCGCGTCTTCCTATTCGGGATATAACGGAGGGATAGAGATTGAGATCGATACCAGAGAGGATTACCGGAGGCGGGGATTAGCGTATATATGCGGAGCGAAGCTTATATTAGAATGTCTAAAGCGAGGCTGGTATCCCAGTTGGGATGCGCATAACAGAGGGTCTGTGGCGTTGGCGGAAAAGCTGGGATATCATTTTGACTATGAATATACCGTATATGAGATAATATAAGACGGGGCGTATATCGTATAAGAGATAATATAAGACGGGGCATATTCCGCTATAGCCGGAACGCCCCGTCCGCCGTTTCAATCGTTATATTATAAGAAGATATATTTCAGGATAAATAATACTGCTAATACATACATCAGGATACTTATCTTTTTCTCCTGAGCTTTTCCTGTGAGAAGGTTCAGCGCTACATAAGTGATGACGCCCATGGAAATACCTTCAGAGATGCTGTAGAAGAACGGCATCGCGATGATACAAACATAGCATGGCAGAGCTTCGGATACGTCATGGAAATCAATATTCGTAACGTTGGTAAGCATATAGAAGCCGACTACGATCAATGCCGGAGCCGTAGCAAAGGACGGAATGGCAAGGAAGATCGGTGAAAGGAACAGGGCCAGACCGAAGAGAACCGCCGTGGTTACAGAAGTAAGTCCGGTTCTTCCGCCTTCTGTTACGCCGGAGGCGCTTTCTACGAAGGTTGTGGTAGTCGTCGTTCCAAGCGCGGCGCCTGCGGTTGTGGCGATCGCGTCCGCCATGAGCGCGCCTTTAATCTTTGGAAGCTTTCCGTTTTCATCCAGCATATCGGCCTTGGAGGCTACACCGATAAGAGTACCGATTGTGTCGAACATATCTACGAATAAGAATGCAAAAATCACTACAATGAAGTTCAGTGAAAAGATGCCGTCAAATGTTAGTTTACCGAAAACCGGCATAATACTTGGAATAGACAATCCATTGCTGAAATCAGGAAGAAGCCCGTAGAATCCCAGTTCCGGATTGGGCACATAGAGACCTGCAAACTGACAGACGATCCCAAGGATCCATGTAATCAGGATTCCCCAAAGAATATTTCCTTTTATATTCTTAATTACCAGGATACTTGTAATGATCACGCCGATAATTGCAAGCAGGACGGTGATCCCCACGTCGTTGAAACTGGCGGCCGTTCCGTTTGCAAGATTATATCCTTCTACTGAGAACAGCTCGACTAAAGTAGCGCCGCTGATTACGATGTTTGCGTTCTGGAGTCCGATGAATGCGATAAACAGACCGATTCCTACGCTGACTGCCGCTTTAAGGTTTAACGGGATCGCATTGAAGATTGCTTCGCGCACGTTCGTAAGGGATAGAATGATAAATATGATTCCTTCCACGAATACCGCGGTGAGCGCGACTTCCCATTTATATTCCATGCCGAGAACTACGGTATAGGCGAAGTATGCGTTCAGTCCCATACCCGGCGCCAGAGCAAAGGGATAGTTTGCAAGGAACGCCATCAGAAGCGTACCGATAAAGGATGCCAGGGCCGTCGCTGTGAATACGGCGCCCTGGTCCATTCCTGCCGCCGCCAGGATGCTTGGGTTTACGGCGAGAATATACGCCATTGTCATAAAGGTTGTGATACCCGCAAGTACTTCGGTCCGGACATCTGTGTTGTTTTCTTTCAATTTGAAGAGTTTTTCTAACATCTTCCTTCCTCCTTCTTTTGATAACTGATAACAGTATATATTTTAGCAAAATATTGTCATAAAGTAAACTGTAGATTTGCGGTGAAGGGAGACGCTTTTATACAGATATCAAGTTCAAGTGTAAAAGTCAGGTAAGAAAAGTATTGTAAAAAGTGTATCTGGAAGATATAATGGATAGGAGTCGATTAGAAAATCTAAGCTGACAGTTGAGCTATTAATGAAGAAAGAATGCGCAGGAGGAATAATAATTATGTACGAGTTATTAAAGTCCGGAACGGATATTATATTTTACGCGGTGGCGGCGGTCGCTATTATCGGCGCTGTGATTAAGATAGTAAAGTCTAAGAAGGATAAGGACAAGGACGATAGAGGATCAAAGTAACGATTAGATTCCGGGAGAGTGTGGGTTATACCAGTATGTAAGAAGGAGTAAGATAAACATGGAAAATCAAAAACAACGAGTATATGACGCGCTGGACAAGCTTAAGATTAAGTATGAGGTAGTAGAGCATGAACCTGTACACACGATGGAAGACATGGACAGGCTTGGTCTGCCTGAGAAAGGAACGCTCTGTAAGAATTTGTTCCTGAGAGATTCGAAGGGAAAACGGCATTTCCTAGTAACCTGTGAGGAAAGTAAGAAGGTGGATTTAAAGGCGCTTGGAAGACAGCTTGGGGGCGGAAACTTGAGTTTTGCCTCTGAAGACCGTCTGGAGAAGTATCTTGGACTTAAGCAGGGCAGCGTGTCTCCGTTTGGACTGATGAATGATAAGGATCATGCGGTGGAATTTTTTATCGACAAGGATCTGAGCAGATGTAAGAGCCTTGGAGTCCATCCTTTGGAGAATACGGCGACTGTGTTCCTGTCTTTCAAGGATCTGGATAAGTTCCTGTGGGATCTGGATGTAGATGTTGTAAAAGTTAAGCTGTAGTAAATGCACGAAATTTAATACTTTTTTAATTGCATGTTTCATAGATGAGAAGTAGAATAATCTGGTACATCTTACAAGGGATAATAGATATGGAAAGGCGAAGACAGATATGGAACAGCAAAACAGACAGGTTCCGCCCATGACGCCGCCGGAAAGTTACGGTAGGCGAGTCTGGCATATATGGGGACCGATTGTGATAAAGTGGATAATTGGAATGGGCGTCGGCATGATTGCCTTAGGGGTGCTGTCGACGATGTATATGATGACAGATCAGGAAGCCGCTATGGCTGCGATGCAGGATGAAGACCAGATGATGGAACTATATGGCAGGATTATGGAGAAATATTTAAGTTTTGCCGCGATGATAGAGGCGGTAGGCGCAATTATTACGATTCCCGTCATGTGGTTTCTCTTCCACAGAGACCGTGTAAAAGAGAGACAGATGGGAATTATTCCCAACAAGAAAGCGCCTCTTTGGAAATATGGGGCAGGACTTCTCATGGCGGCGGCATTGAGCCTGGGGCTTAATAATCTGATCATCATAGGGAATCTGTCCGTGATGAGCGAATCTTATGAAGCAACGCTGGACGCTCTTTATTCGGCGCCGCTTCTGGTACAGATCATATCATTGGCAGTGCTGGTTCCTATCAGCGAGGAGCTGGTATTCCGCGGTTTGCTTTTCAAACGTCTGAGAGAAAGAGGAACGTATATGCAGGCGGCGCTGTATTCCTCGGCGATATTCGGGGTGATTCATGGGAATCTGGTTCAGATGTTATATGGATTTATCCTGGGAATGATGTTGAGTTATCTCTGTGAGAAATATGGATCTGTCAAAGCGCCGATTGCGGCTCATATAGTTATGAATCTGTTGTCTGTGCTGGCGACGGAGTATGAGTTGGCAGAATGGATGATAGAGAGTAATTTGCGGATCGGGATCATTACGATAATATGTGCGTTCATCTCATCGACGATGTTCGTGTTGGTTCAGAGAATTGAAGAAAGGCCGGATATATCCGGCACATCGGAAGAAAACGAAGGGGTTGTCGCTTGATGCGGCGCCCTTTTTTGGTATATAGAAAATTTTATATCCTGTATGGTGAAAGGTTCTGACCTTGTTGCGGCAGTATATGTATGGAGCAGATCAGTGCGGAATACAACAGGGGAATAACGCAAATTGTTGGATTTTAAAAGGAAAATCAACTATATAGGCATAAATAATCTGTCATTAATTATAAAATATATTAAAAATCGAATAATCTGACAATTGTAAGAGAAGTTTATATTTACAATTGGGGAGAAAAGTAGTATAGTGATAGAAAAGCTAAGAAAGGGACAGATAGATGAAGGAACAGATGGTAAACAGTCGGGGCGGGTTATACCGTCCACAGTTCGAGCATGATAATTGTGGGATCGGCGCAGTCGTTAATATCAAAGGCAGGAAGAGCCATAGTACGGTGGCGGACGCATTGAAGATTGTGGAGAATTTGGAACATAGGGCCGGCAAGGATGCCGAGGGCAAGACAGGCGACGGAGTTGGAATCTTACTGCAGATTTCGCATAAGTTCTTCTCCAGGGTCTGTAAGCCTCTCGGCATTCTTTTGGGTTCTGAGAGAGATTATGGAGTCGGTATGTTCTTCTTTCCGCAGGATGAACTGAAGAGGAATCAGGCGAAGAAAATCTTCGAGGTGATCGTGAAGAAAGAGGGTATGAATTTCCTTGGGTGGAGAGAAACGCCGGTAAGACCAGAGGTACTGGGAAGCCGTGCGGCGGCTTGTATGCCGTGTATTATGCAGGGATTCATTGAGCGTCCGAAGAAGGCGGAGCAGGGGATTGATTTTGACAGGCGGCTTTATGTGGTGCGCCGTGTCTTTGAGCAGAGCAGCAACGATACTTATGTGGCGTCTCTTTCCAGCAGGACGATCGCCTATAAGGGGATGTTCCTGGTAGGACAGCTTCGGTCCTTTTTTGAGGATCTGCAGGATAAGGACTATGAATCTGCGATTGCTCTGGTACATTCCAGATTCAGTACCAATACGAATCCAAGCTGGGAGCGCGCTCATCCGAATCGTTTCATCGTACATAACGGAGAGATCAATACGATCCGCGGAAATGCGGATAAGATGCAGGCCAGAGAAGAGAATATGGAATCCGAGCATTTGAAAGGAGAACTACATAAGGTCCTTCCGGCGATCAACAGTTCCGGTTCGGATTCGGCGATGCTTGATAATGCGATCGAGTTCATGGTCATGAGCGGGATGGACCTGCCGTTGGCAGTTATGATTGCGATTCCGGAACCATGGGCGAATACAAGGAGTATATCCCAGAAGAAGAGAGATTTCTATCAATATTACGCAACGATGATGGAGCCATGGGACGGTCCGGCGTCGATCTTGTTCAGCGACGGAGATTGTATGGGAGCCGTCCTTGACAGGAATGGTCTTCGCCCTTCCAGGTATTATATTACGGATGATGATACGCTGATCCTTTCATCGGAGGTGGGCGTTCTGGATATTGATCCGGGCAGGATTCTGATCAAAGAGCGCCTGCATCCGGGGAAAATGCTTCTGGTAGACACAGTGCGGGGGAAGGTCGTCAATGACGACGAGCTGAAGGAGTATTATGCCGGCAGACAGCCTTATGGGGAGTGGCTGGACAGTAATCTGACAGAGCTTACGAATTTGAAGATACCGAATCAGAAAGTTCCGTCTTACTCGGCGGAGGAATGCAGAAGACTTCAGAAAGCGTTCGGATATTCCTATGAGGAAGTAAAGAGTTCGATCTTTACGATGGCGATGAACGGTTCGGAAGGAACGGCGGCAATGGGAATCGACGCTCCGCTCGCCGTGTTATCGGATAAGCATCAGGACTTGTTCGGATATTTTAAACAGTTATTTGCACAGGTCACGAATCCGCCGATCGACGCGATCCGCGAGGAGATCGTTACGTCGGCGACCGTTTATATCGGAGCGGACGGAAACCTTCTGGAAGAGAAAGCGGAGAACTGCAGGATGCTCAAGGTGGAACATCCTATCCTTACCAATACGGATCTTCTTAAGATCAAGAGTATGAAAAAGGAGGGTTTCCGGGTAGCGGAGATTCCGATAGTATATTACAAGAATCAGGAATTGGAGAAAGCAATTGATTACTTATTCATCGAGGTGGACCGGGCAATCCGGGAGGGCGCCAATATTCTGATTCTTACGGACAGAGGAGTAGACGAGTATCATGTGCCTATGCCGTC
This sequence comes from uncultured Dorea sp., assembly GCA_910585725.1. Lineage (GTDB taxonomy): Bacteria > Bacillota > Clostridia > Lachnospirales > Lachnospiraceae > Sporofaciens. Next base: position 21,298 of record CAJUFA010000033.1, read on the forward strand.
TCTTCTGGCGTTATCGGGGCTTCAGCAGCATCTGGTAAGGACGAAGAAGAGGACTTCTGTAGCGATCATTCTGGAGACCGGAGAGCCAAGGGAGGTACATCATTTTGCAACGCTGCTTGGATACGGGGCCTGCGCAGTCAATCCATACCTTGCTCATGAGTCCATAAGGCTGCTGATTGAAAGCGATATGCTGCAGAAAGACTACTATGCGGCGATAAATGATTACAACCATGCGATTCTGCACGGAATCATTAAGATTGCGTCGAAGATGGGTATTTCCACCATTCAGTCTTATCAGGGAGCGAAGATCTTCGAGGCCATCGGATTGAAGGAAGAATTCATACAGAGATACTTTACAGATACCGTCAGCCGCGTAGGCGGGATTGGAATCGAGGAGATATCGGAAGACTATGTGGCGCGCCATTCCCAGGCGTTTGATCCGTTGGGATTGGAGGTGGACCTGACGCTTGACAGTATCGGGCGGCATAAGTCAAAGAGCGGTGGAGAGAGGCATCTTTATAATCCGCAGACGATCCATATGCTCCAGCAATCTACCAGACGGGGAGACTATGAGATGTTCCGGAAATATACGGAGTTGGTGAACGCGGAGGGAGAGCAGATCAATCTCCGCGGACAGTTAGAGTTTAATTACCCAAAGAAGGGGATTCCGCTTGACGAGGTGGAGAGCGTGGACTCTATCGTTACCAGATTCAAGACCGGGGCCATGTCGTATGGATCTATTTCCAAGGAAGCGCACGAGACGCTGGCGATCGCGATGAATCGTCTTCACGGGAAATCCAACAGCGGAGAAGGCGGTGAGGAGATCGAACGTCTGAACGGCGACAAATGTTCGGCGATCAAGCAGGTGGCCTCCGGACGATTTGGCGTGACCAGCAGATACCTGGTCAGCGCGAAGGAGATCCAGATTAAGATGGCGCAGGGAGCGAAGCCGGGAGAGGGAGGACATCTTCCGGGGAATAAAGTATATCCGTGGATTGCCAATACGCGCCATTCGACGCCGGGGGTCAGCCTGATCTCCCCACCGCCGCATCATGATATCTATTCTATCGAGGATCTGGCGCAGTTGATCTATGACTGTAAGAATGCGAATAAAGACGCCAGGATCTCTGTGAAACTGGTGTCGGAGGCCGGCGTCGGTACGGTTGCGGCAGGAGTTGCTAAGGCGGGGGCGGGCCTGATACTGATTTCCGGATATGACGGAGGCACGGGCGCGGCTCCGAGAAGCTCTATTCACAACGCGGGACTTCCGTGGGAGCTGGGGCTTGCCGAGACGCATCAGACGCTGCTTCGAAACGGACTGAGAGAACGGGTACGAATCGAGACGGACGGAAAACTGATGAGCGGACGTGACGTTGCGATCGCGGCAATCTTAGGTGCAGAGGAATTCGGATTCGCGACGGCGCCGCTGGTGACTATGGGCTGTGTGATGATGCGTGTCTGTAATCTGGATACCTGCCCGGTGGGCGTGGCGACACAGAATCCGAAGCTTAGAAAGAGATTTACCGGGAAACCGGAGTATGTGATTAACTTTATGCGTTTTATGGCGGAGAATCTGCGTGAATATATGGCGAAACTAGGGGTGCGTTCTATTGATGAGCTGGTAGGTCGAACGGAGTTTTTGAAGGTGAAAGAATCTGCCGTATCCAGGCGTGCGGAGACCCTTAATCTGGAACAGATACTCTATAATCCATATGAGGGGACGAAGACTCCTGTTATCTTTGATTCAAAGAAGGTATATGATTTTGAGCTGGAAAAAACTTTGGACGAGAGAGTGCTGGTGAGGGAATTGCTCCCGGCGCTGAAGAAAGGTCAGAGGAGAAGTATTGAGGTAGAGATAGGTAATACAGACCGGACATTCGGTACGATCTTTGGCTCCGAGATCACGAGAAGGTATCCTGAAGGTCTGCCGGAGGACAGTTATGTGGTGAAATGTACCGGAGCGGGCGGACAGTCTTACGGCGCGTTTATTCCAAAGGGGCTTACTTTAGAGCTTGTTGGAGACAGTAATGATTATTTTGGAAAAGGCTTATCGGGCGGGAAGCTTATCGTCTATCCGCCAAGAGGCGTGAAGTATCGCCACGAGGAGAATATTATAATAGGAAACGTCGCGCTCTATGGGGCGACCGGCGGTAAAGCTTTTATCAACGGTGTGGCCGGAGAAAGGTTCGCAGTGCGCAATTCCGGCGCCATGGCAGTGGTTGAGGGAGTCGGAGACCATGGTTGTGAATATATGACCGGCGGACGTGTGGCTGTTCTTGGAAAGACTGGTAGGAACTTCGCGGCAGGAATGAGCGGCGGCGTAGCTTACGTGCTGGATCTTGACAGCGACCTGTATCAGAATGTGAATAAACAGATGGTTCATATTGAGCGAATTACATCTAAGTTCGATGTCAATGAATTAAAGAGCATGATCCAAGAGCATGTTTCCTGTACGAATTCAGAGATCGGGAAGAAGATCCTTGAGCGCTTTACAGATTATCTGCCGAAGTTCAAGAAGATCATCCCGGTTGACTATGAGAAGATGCTGACAACGATTCTTCAGATGGAAGAACAGGGTATGAGTAGTGAACAGGCGAAAGTCGAAGCATTTTATACGATCAAAGGCGGAAGATAGGAGGCGTAAAAAGTGGGAAAAGCAACAGGTTTTATGGAATATGAGAGACAGGATAAGCCGGCGGAAGATCCGGAGGTAAGAATCAGACATTTTCGTGAATTCCATACGCCTCTGTCGAAAGAGGAGCAGGAGCGTCAGGGGGCCAGGTGTATGGCATGCGGCGTTCCATTCTGTCAGTCGGGGCAGATGATTATGGGGATGGCGAGCGGCTGTCCGCTGCATAATCTTATTCCGGAGTGGAATGATTTGATCTTTCATGGGAATTGGGAAGAGGCTTATTACAGACTCAAGAAGACGAATAATTTCCCGGAATTTACATCCAGGGTGTGTCCGGCGTTGTGTGAGGCCGCATGTACGTGTACGTTGAACGGAGATGCGGTTTCGACCAAAGCAAATGAGTACGGCATTATTGAGAATGCATACGAGAAAGGTTACGCGAAAGCGAGACCGGTGAAGGTCCGCACGGGAAAGCATGTTGCGGTGGTGGGTTCCGGCCCTTCCGGGCTTGCGGCTGCGGATATGCTGAATCGGCGGGGACACAGCGTAACGGTCTTTGAGCGGGAGGACAAGATCGGCGGACTGCTTCGGTACGGTATCCCGAATATGAAACTGGAGAAGCAGGTTGTCGACAGGAAGATTGGGGTTATGGAAGAAGAAGGAGTTGCGTTCGTTACAAAGTGTAATATAGGCAAAGACAGGAAAGCTTCTGAATTACTGAAAGAATTTGACCGTGTTATACTCTGCTGCGGCGCTTCGAACCCGAGGGATATCAAGGTTCCGGGGAGAGACGCAGGAGGAATATATTTTGCGGTGGATTTCCTGAAATCGACGACGAAAGCGCTGTGGGCGAACGAGATGCAGCTGAAAGAGGGGACGTATATCTCCGCGGCAGGGAAGAATGTTATGGTGATCGGCGGCGGCGATACGGGAAATGACTGCGTGGGAACATCCATGCGGCACGGCGCGAAGTCTGTACTGCAGCTCGAGATGCTGCCCAAGGCGCCGGAGGAGCGGGCCGGAACGAATCCCTGGCCGGAGTGGCCGAAAGTCTGCAAGACAGATTACGGGCAGGTGGAAGCGGCAGCGGTATTCGGAAAGGATCCAAGGGTATACCGGACGACGGTCAAGGAGTTTAAAAAAGATAAAGCAGGGAACGTCCATAAGGCTGTCCTTGTGAAGCTGGAGTCTAAAAGAGACGGGAAGACAGGGCGAATGACGATGGCGGAAATTGCCGGAAGCGAGTACACGGTCGACGTAGATCTGGTACTGATTGCCGCCGGATTCCTGGGAAGCGAGAGTTATGTGACGAAGGAATTCGGGGTAAGGGTCAATGAGCGGACGAACGTGGAGACATTGCCGGGAGCATATCATACGAATGTGAAACATGTTTTCACCGCGGGCGATATGCACAGAGGTCAGTCCCTGGTGGTATGGGCGATCCGGGAAGGAAGAGAAGCCGCCCGGGAAGTAGACGTCAGTCTGATGGGTTATACGAATATGAATATACAGTAGATTAGAAAATGTTACATAATTATTAAAAATTGTTGCAAAGTTTGATTTCGTGAGTTATAATTGTTTCTAGATATAGGATTCGGGGAGAGGGTTCTTGTATCTGATGAGGGAAAAAGGGTATAAATAGAATAAAAAGGATGGATAATTCAAGATGGCATTAGATAAGAGAAGAATAGGAAGAAGGATACTGATTACTGTCGTTGCCGGTTCTTTGATCGTGACGCCCGCTATGGCGGCTCCGTCGGTTGATAAGTTAAAAGAGAATAAAGCGGCGAAGCAGAACGAAGTGAACTCACTGCAGCAGGAATTGACAGATATTATGACAAAACTGGGCGTCCTGGAAGAAGATCTGATTAAAAAAGGGGAAGAGATCACTCAGGCGGAAGAAGACCTGGTGTCGGCAGAGAAGAAAGAGAAAGAGCAGTATGAGGCTATGAAGCTTCGTATTAAGTACATGTATGAAGAGGGAAATTCGACGGCGATTGAGACACTGGTCAGCGCAAAGAATTTCACGGATCTGGTAAATAAAGCTGAATATGTCCAGAACGTACATAAGTATGACAGAGAGCAACTGAATGAATATGTAGAGACGAAGCAGGAGATCTCTGACTTAAAGACATCGCTGGAAGAAGACCAGAAAGCGATGATGTCTTTGCAGACCGAATATGAGGAGAAAGAGACAGAATTAAGTACGACGATCGAGACAAAGCGTGCAGAAGTTGCGGATTTGGACGTTCAGATTCAGGCGGCGGCGGAAGCGGCGGCAAGAGAGGCTGAAGAAAGAAGACGCCGGGAAGAGGAAGAGCGCAGGACGCGGGAAGAAGCGGCCAATCGCAATAGAAATAACGGCAATACAGAGAACAGTACTGCTAACGACAATGGAAATAACGGCAATACAGGAATCGGTATCGCCGACAGTACTTCCAATGACGGCAATACTAATACCTCTGCCGATAACGGTAATGCGAACGCTCCTGTGGATAACGGCAATACGGATACCTCTGCCAATACGAATAATAATAATGAGACTGCTAATAATAACAATAGTACTGCGGCAGATAATAACAGCGCTCCTTCGACCGGCGGTGCGGACACAGGAAACACGTCTGCAGCTCAGGCGATCGTAAGCGCGGCGTACAGTCAGCTGGGAGTTCCTTATGTATGGGGCGGTTCGATGCCGGGACAAGGACTTGACTGTTCCGGACTTGTGCAGTATTGTCATTCTGTCGCGGGAATCAGCGTCGGGCGTACGTCACAGGTTCAGGGCGGCGGAGGAAAAGCGGTGAGCAATCCTCAGCCGGGAGATGTAGTATGTTATGGAAGCCATGTAGGGATATACTTAGGGAACGGACAGATGATCCATGCGCCTCGTACAGGAGACGTGGTGAGAGTAGCCAGTGTATATGGATCTCCCTGGTATAGACGTTATTGGTAATAATATGTTTTGTAAGATTTTTAAATAGCAAAGATTGACAGGAGAACTTATGAGAAGATTAGGAAGCGCTTTATTAGTTACGGTGTTGACGTGCGGATTACTCGTGACGCCGGTTTTTGGAGAACCATCTATTGATACATTGAAGAAGAATAAGGATGCGGCGCAGAGTGAAGTGAATTCCCTGCAGAAGAAGCTGACAGAGTTAGTATCAAAGATTAGTGAACTGGAAGGCGATTTGATAGCAAAAGGGCAGGAGATTACTCAGGCAGAAGAAGATCTCGAAGCCGCGAAAGCCAAAGAGGAAGAGCAGTATGAAGCCATGAAGCTTCGCATTAAGTTCATGTATGAAGAAGGAGATGCAAGTGTTATTGAGACATTGGTATCTGCAGAGAATTTTTCTGATCTGATCAACAAGGCGGAATATGTTCAGAATATTCACTCTTATGACAGGAATATGCTGAACGAATATGTTGAGACAAAGAAACAGGTTCAGGATCTTAAGACGACTTTGGAGACGGAGATGAGTAACCTGGAGGCTTTGCAGGTCGAGTTCGAAGATCAGAAGGATACATTGGACGCTACCATTGAGGATAAGAAAGACGAGATCTCGAATCTGGATGAACAGATCCAGATAGCCGTGGCGAAAGCGGCAGAGGAACAGAGGAAGCGTGAAGAAGCGGCTCGCAAGAAAGCGGAAGAAGAGCGTCGGGCAGCAGAAGCAGCCCGGACGCAGAGAACACAGACACAGACGCAGACCCCAGGAGGCACAACGACGGCGGGTGATTCTGGTTCTGCGGCGGATTCAACCAGTACTGACACGGGCACAGGCACAGGCACGACTGCGCCGACACCGGAAGCAACAGGCGGTAATACTTCTGTCGCACAGACGATTGTGAGCGCGGCGTACAGCCAGTTGGGAGTTCCTTATGTATGGGGCGGTTCGACGCCGGGAAAGGGGCTTGATTGTTCCGGACTTGTGCAGTATTGCCACGCGGTTGCCGGTATCTCCTTACCACATTATTCTGAATCACAATACGCAGGCGGTAAGAAAGTTTCTTCACCGCAGCCGGGAGATATCTGCTGGAAACCGGGGCATGTGGGAATCTATATCGGTAACGGACAGATGATTGAAGCGCAGCAGACAGGAACGAATATCATGATCAGCCCTGTGAGGGCCCAGGGATACGCCAGATACTGGTAGACAACCGTTTTGAATAGTAATGATATAATAGATTCCATGGTAGATTCCATAGTAATTTCAATTAGTTTTATATAGTTTTATATTGTTTCAGATTGTTTTGTATTGTAGAAAAAGCCTTGCATTTGCAAGGCTTTTGTGCTATTATGAAAAAGTCGCAAAAATCACGCATTTGTTTGCCCGAGAGGGTGCCGGAATTCTGTTGCATAATTTGCAGTGAATTATGTTAGCTGGTTTCGAGGGCTTACACATATGCGGAAGTAAAAAACCAAGATGGAGGAAAGAACTATGAGCGTTATTTCAATGAAGCAACTTTTAGAAGCAGGTGTTCACTTTGGACATCAGACGAGAAGATGGAATCCTAAGATGGCTCCATATATTTATACGGAGAGAAATGGAATCTATATCATCGACTTGCAGAAGTCTGTAGGTATGGTGGACGAGGCTTACCAGGCAGTATCTGATATTGCGGCAGACGGCGGTACGATATTGTTTGTTGGAACCAAGAAGCAGGCGCAGGACGCGATCAAGGCAGAAGCAGAGCGCTGCGGAATGTATTATGTAAACGAGAGATGGCTTGGAGGTATGCTGACGAACTTCAAGACAATTAAGAGTAGAGTTGCTCGTTTGAAAGAGATCGAGAGAATGTCAGAGGACGGAACTTTTGAGGTATTGCCGAAGAAGGAAGTTATCCAGTTAAAGAAGGAATGGGAAAAGTTAGAGAGAAACTTAGGCGGAATCAAAGAGATGAAGCAGCTTCCGGATGCAATCTTCGTAGTTGATCCTAAGAAGGAGAGAATCTGCGTGCAGGAAGCGCATACATTAGGTATTCCGTTGATCGGTATCGCCGATACAAACTGTGATCCGGAAGAGCTGGATTATGTAATTCCGGGAAATGATGATGCGATCCGTGCAGTTAAGTTAATTGTGTCTAAGATGGCTGATGCCGTGGTTGAGGCAAATCAGGGAATGACCGGAGACGACGGGCTGTATGAAGAAGCAGCGGCGGAAGAGTCTTTTGAAACAGAGGAGTAGACATATAGATAATTCCTTAGATGATGATCAGAATTTAGGAGGAGATAGACATGGCTATTACAGCTAGTATGGTAAAAGAGTTAAGAGAGCAGACCGGTGCAGGTATGATGGACTGTAAGAAAGCGCTGACCGAAACAGACGGCGATTTTGAGAAGGCGATTGAGTTCCTGCGTGAGAAGGGACTTGCGACCGCACAGAAAAAAGCGGGAAGAATTGCTGCAGAGGGTATCGTTTCAACGACGATTAAGGATGGAGATAAGGTGGCTGCAATCGCTGAGGTGAATGCAGAGACAGACTTCGTGGCTAAGAATGATGTATTCAGAACATACGTAAAGGAAGTAGTGGAACAGGCCGCCGATACAGAGGCTGCTGATATTGAGGCATTCAAGGCGGAGCCATGGGCGCTGGATACTTCTGTAACCGTTGCCGAGAAATTGGCTGCGATGATTGCTAAGATCGGTGAGAACATGAACATCAGAAGATTCGAGAAGATCGTATCCGAGGATGGTATCGTAGTATCTTATATTCATGCGGGCGGTAAGATCGGCGTGCTCGTTGAGGCTAAGACCGATAATAATTCTGATACTGTGAAAGAAGCGCTTAAGAATATTGCTATGCAGATCGCTGCGCTGAGTCCTAAGTATGTGTCTACGGATGAAGTTCCGGAGGATTATAAAGAGCATGAGAAGGAGATTCTTATGGCGCAGGCTAAGAATGATCCGAAGAATGCTAATAAGCCGGAAAATATCATCGAGAAGATGATTGCCGGACGTCTGAGCAAAGAACTGAAGGAAGTATGTCTGTTAGAGCAGGAATATGTAAAGGCTGAGAACAAAGAGACTGTTGCGAAGTATCTGGAGGCAGTTTCTAAAGAAGTCGGTTCCGAGGTTGTTTTGAAGAGATTTATTCGCTTTGAAACAGGTGAGGGTCTTGAGAAGAAGAATGAAGACTTTGCGGCGGAGGTTGCGGCGCAGATGAATCAGTAAACTTCTGAGAAGAATTGATTTACGAACCCCTGAAAATCCCATAGAATGGGCATTTTCAGGGGTTTTTTGCGTTCTTAGGAGAGGTTCATAACTTATCGTAAATTACCGTATTTTGAGTGCCGATTTGGGGGATTTTGGGGGGAAGAGTTGGGGGAAAGGGTATCCCCCAAATGGTGTGTGAAAGTTTGCCTCGTTCTTTTCGTAAAAGGAGAGAAGTTTGCTTGCCGTTTCTGGACGTAGATTTACATGGATTTTCTCTAAATGGTGTTAGGGTGCGTAATCTGTTATATCTTATCAGTAAGCGACACAAAACATACCGTAGTGAATCTTCCCCAGTCAGTTGATATACTTTCCTTATATCAGGTAGTGTCAAGTAATCTATGAAAAACTGAGCCAGAAAAATAGGCTCACCCGAACCTTGAAAACTGCAGATATTGGTGATTTAAGACCTTGGGGCGTTGCCCCAAACCCCACAAGGGACCAGTCCCTTGACCCATTTTCGGGCTCTGCCCGAACCCGTCCTCGCCGGAAGGCAGGAAAAGGGCGCAGTTGCCCCCTTTTCTGCTTGACAGGATAATCCGTGAGCCTTATGTCAATAGACTTTCGCGGCATATCCTCACCGCCTGGCGACGGTTCCGGTATTCCACGGTTCTATTGACAACAGCTCCGCTCCGGTGTGGCAGTACCGTTTTTCTGCATATTCAGAATGGTCTGCTGGCCAAGGAAGATGAGAAGCTGCCACTTGCCCGGCATGTTGTCGGCGCCCTGCAGCATTTCCACCTTGTTAAGGACTTTGTAGTTATTGTGTTTATGTGGGCGCAGAAAGTTGTAGTAAGCGACCCAGAGTGCCAGGTTATAGTTGGCCCCGTCGATGTTGTCAAAGCCGTTTGTATGACGGTAAGAAGCCTTGTAGGTGCGGTTGAGCCGCTCGATCATCTGCTTAAACGGGCGGTGTTCTGTTGAGACGGCATCATCATTGGTAAGTCCGATGACCTGGGTGACTTTGAAGGTGTAGAGCAACTTTTTACGGTAGCCAAAAAAACACGATCGCAACAAATTATTTTCTTTAAATGCAGATTATTAAAGCACAAAACATCAGATACGTAAAGGCGATAGCATAATAGTTCTTAATCGCTTGTCTATACTCATACATAAAGATGCTGGAGTTGCAAGGACTGCGTAGCAGCTTGTTTATCCTTGCAACTTTTGCAGCTTTATGGCACACTCCATTAGCGATAAGAACATGCAGTTTACCTACTTGGACATGGAGATTTTAATTTGTTGTTTATGGATACGACAATGTGTCGTTCTACAGTCAAATTCCAGCGGGGAATCACCATATATATCCGTCAGGCTATATTATCTGCCAAATTACTCCGATGTTTAGAAAAGGATTCCGCTATAGTGAAGCCTCTGGCTTCATCATAATGCATTTCACAGCAACAGATAAACATTTCACAGCAATCAAGTTGTTTTGGCGTTTTGGACAGGCTATAATAAAAAATCTGTTTTGATGATGACTAGGAGGTGGTACATTGATCCATATTGCAATCTGTGACGATGAAAAACAGATGTCCGATCATATAAGGTCAATGGTCTCTGATTTTTTTGTAAAAAGAACAGAGAGATCAGCCTCCGGACGTTTTTAAGCGGCGAAGAGCTGCTGAACTACGACGGGCAGATTGACATCCTGTTTCTGGATATCCAGATGAAGGATATCGACGGTATGGAAACAGTAAGTATTTCCTTTGTTTTTGTGTTGGTAATTCATTATTGCAAGAACAGGAAGGGAAGAAAGAAACCAAAAAATCAGAGTTAGATTTTCTTATTGTCATCAACGATAAGGGGATTAACCGCCGACAGAATCATTCTGTCTGGTAGGAGATAGTAAATAAGTAGGAGGACAAAAATGATTCAATTAGTCAGACCAACAGAAGAGTTGAAAGAACAGGCACTCGAATTCAAACAGGAATTTTTTGATCATGGGGAATTCGTTATTAACGGAAGTGAATTATTTGATAAAACGGATGATTATACAGAATGGTGCAGATCCATAGACGCAAACACGAAAGAGGAAACGGTTAGTCCCGATTGGGTTGTGACAGACACGTTCTTTGCCGTCGATGATAACGAAAGAATTGTAGGAATCATTGATTTAAGGCATACGCTTAACGACTTCCTGAAGGATCTCGGAAACTGCGGTTATAGCGTTCGGCCGTCAGAAAGAAGAAAAGGTATTGCTACGGAAATGCTGCGGCAATTATTGGATGTTGCAAAAAAGGCAGGGATGAAAGAACTGCATCTTTCCGTGGAAAAGAATAATGAACCTTCGGTAAAGACAATTATCAGGAACGGCGGAGTGTTTGATCGAAGCTTTGAATTTGACGGAGAACAGGCGGATATTTATAGAATCGCGGTAAATTCTGAAATTGGATTTTTATAGAAAGACGGGGTAAAGCAGTGAATATTGATTCATATTCCTCAATGCAAAATTTAAATCGTGCTGCCATAAAGCATGTGTCTGATACAATGAAAACCGGAATGAGCCTGCCATATATCAAGAAATTGTGTGAAGATTATTTGTTGGAAAATGGTGCAGACTCGTTTTGGTATTGGGATGTTGGCGCTTTTATTTTTGCCGGAGATGAAACGGCTCTTTCTGTTTCAGGAAAAGATTATCAAGCGGCGGATAGAATCATACAGAAAGATGATATTATCACTATCGATCTGAGCCCCCAGAGAAATAATATTTGGGGAGATTATGCAAGAACACTTGTATTTGAAGACGGCGTATTATGTGATGAAATCGAAAAAATAAAAAGAGACGAGTGGCGGAATGGATTGCAGATGGAAGAATACCTGCATCAGGCTCTGGTTGATGTGGGGGCGCCGGATATGACATTTGAAGAATTATACTATTACATGAATGAGTTGATTGTAAAAGAAGGATTTATAAACTTGGATTTCCTTGGCAATCTGGGACATTCCATTGTAAAAAATAAGAAGGATAGAATATATACAGAAAAAGGGAACCGGAAAAGATTATCAGATGTCAGGATGTTTACCTTTGAACCGCATATCAGTATTCCTAATTCCCAATATGGATATAAAAAAGAAGATATCTATTATTTCGAGAACGGGAGATTAATTAGATTATAGATAACGCACTGCGAACAGGGAGGAAGAGAAATTTATGAGCTCAATACTACAATCAACACGAAACACGCGCGCATTGCCTACGGGGGAAATCCGATATATTAGAAGTGATGTTCCAGAGAATTTATCAGATAAGGAAATTCGGTGGCTGTTGGAGAATAATATAATCACAATTGTGGACTTGCGGTCAGATGAAGAAGCAGCCGAAAAACCATGTATTCTTAAGGAACATAAAGGATTTAGATACTTTCATCTTCCGGTTACAGGAGGCGGCGATACGCCAAAGTCGCTTGAGCATCTACATATTATATATCAACAGATGGTGGATGAACAGATGGAGAAGATTATCAATACGATCATGAATGCAGAATCCGGAGTTCTGTATTTCTGTACGGCAGGTAAAGACCGTACAGGCGTTGTATCGGCAATTATTCTGAAACGACTTGGATTCAGTGATGAAGTAATCATTGATGATTATATGCAATCAAAGGGTAATTTAATGGATTTGCTTACAGCATATGTTTGTGTTCATCCAGAGATAGATATAGAAATTATTATTCCGCATAGAGAAAATATGGAGCAATTATTGAAGCAGTTATCAGGAGGAGACAATAGATTATGGAATTTGTAAAACTGACACATGAAAATATGGAAAAGGAACACATTTGCTGCGCCATATCCAATAACAAGGATATTCAGGTCATATCCAAAAAGAACTGGCTTAAGGAGCGTCTGGACGAAGGACTTGTATTCTTAAAAGGCAATGTCCGGGGAAAATGCTTCATTGAGTATATCCCCGCGGAATATGCATGGGCGCCTGTCGAGGCGGAGGGATACATGTATATTGACTGCATGTGGGTATCTGGACAGTTCAAGGGGCACGGATACTCGAACCTTTTGCTGGATGCGTGTACCCGGGATAGTAAAGCAAAAGAGAAAAAGGGGCTTGTGCTCCTGTCTTCCAAAAAGAAAATGGGATTCCTTTCTGATCCAAAGTATATGAGCTATAAGGGATTTCAGACAGCGGATACGGCAGAGCCTTATTTCGAGCTGATGTACCTGCCCTTTGAGGAGGGAGCCCCGCTTCCCCGTTTCCGGGATACCGTGCGCGGGCATGAAGATTTGACGGAAGGGTTTGTGCTGTATTACACAAACCAATGCCCCTTTACGGCAAAGTATGTACCG
>CAJUFA010000034.1 GCA_910585725.1 uncultured Dorea sp.
CGAGATTATGTGCCGGGCTATGGAAGATATGAGGAATCAGACATTGAAAGAAGGAGCAATCAATTCCGCAAAGAGAATGTTGGCAGATGGGATTTTGACACTTGAAAAAATTGCGGAATACGCAGGACTTCCACTTGACGAAGTGAAAAAACTGAAAGCAGAACGGACAGCATAGTAAAACCGTAGGCCGGGAATCTAAAAACAGGTTCCCGGCCTTATTTTTTTGCCCTGAAATGTAAATTTTCTGTGAACTTGATTAAAAAGTCCTTTACAAAACGTTTCTGGTGAGACTTATAAAGAATTTCTAAAAGGTATGGAGGAGAACGCAGAATATTATATGCAAATAGTCAATCCTTCTAGAAAAGATTATCAAAATAAAAAACAATACTTTTGGTTAGTTCAAAGTCTAGATTATTTATCTGATAAAGTTAATATTGTACAGATTCGGATTATATTAATGGCTGTATTGGAGATTAAAAATCGTGGACTTATTTCAATGGATAAATTTAAAAACTTAGTCCAGTATTTAGAAGGATTTCGTTTTATTTATAATGCGGTACTTTCAAGAAAAGCTAATGTGGTAGATTCCCCTTATGCAAGTTATGCACGAAAATTAAGAAAATGCCAGACAAAAGAGCAGGTTTTGGATGAGATAAAGAAGGTGCAGTATCACGGAGAAAAAAGATGCTGTGAGTATTACTGGATTTCGCTTTGCTAAGAGTATTTTATTGCTTGATATTTTCTTAAAGTTAGACGATAATAGAAACATAAAAGATTTTAATGTTTTACGATGTGTAGAGATAGGAGGATCAGATGGAACGCAGAGATAAAACGAATTATTATCTGGATCTTGCGGAAATGGTGGCTCAGAGATGTACCTGCTTAAGGCGCCACTACGGGGCGGTAATTGTCAAAAATGACGAGGTCATATCCACAGGATATGTAGGAGCGCCGCGGGGGAGAAAGAATTGTACGGATATCGGGGAATGTATCCGCAGAAAGATGGGCGTACCAAGAGGAGAACGATATGAACTGTGCCGCAGTGTCCATGCCGAAGCAAATGCGATTATCAGCGCTTCCAGGGACAAGATGATCGGAAGTTCCATGTATCTGACCGGCATAGAGGTGGATACAGGAAATTATATTGAGAATGCCAGCAGTTGTTCGATGTGTAAGAGGCTGATCATTAACGCCGGGATCGAGAAGGTGTATATCCGTGATACGAAAGAGGACTACCGTACGATCATTGTGAGCGATTGGGTGGAGAATGATGAATCTATAGAGGGGGTATTTGGGTATTAAACTTCTTGCCAGCCTTGTTCTTATACGGGGCTGGTAATTTAGTGTCATAAAGAAGCCGATATCGGTTCGGCGCCGCAAATTGGATCGCATATCTTGCGGAAAGCAGTTTTCGGACAGTCAGCCGGCAGCTTCGGTTTACTATAGAAGGATAGAGGAGGAGCGGGGAAACTATGGTTTTAAATAATTGTACCGTATGCACCGTATACGGTTCTGGAGAAACGGAACAGAAGAGGATTCGGGTAAAATATACAGGGAATCAGATTTTTTTATATCTGAAAAGGGAGAGTGAGCTGCCTGATTCAGATCAGGTGAGGATAGATTTTTTCGACGCACAGATCGGATGTATAAAAACGAAGTGCGCCCTTTCAGTCAGAAGGAATTATGATTCGTCAGTCTCAGAGCCTTGGATTGCAGATTGCGAGATATTGGATGTAACGGAAATCGTACAGGGACGAAGATACCTGCGGGTGAAGGTAGAAGAAGAGGTTATGTTTACATCGTTTAAAGCAGGGGAATTTAGCGGCGATATCCAGAATATCAGTGAAGGCGGGCTATATTTTATCACCAGAACGCGGCTGAAAAGTGACGATACGATAGAGTTCCATTATATTTTTGTTGAGAAGGAATATTTGTTAAGAGCCGTTATTTTAAGAGAAGAGGATTTTCGTGACGGACGGTATGGATATGGATGTCAATTTTCGGAAATTCCTCATGGCGCTCCGAGAGATATGAAGCAATATGTGTTTATGAAACAGAATGGAAGATTATTATAATAAAAATGGTCTTCAAGAGGCTGGAAAATAAAGGGATTCGTGATATAATCAAGAGAACGATGCTTTAAACAAGAAAAGAAGGAAGGGAAAAGTTATGGGATTTCGCGTGAGGGATATGATGAAATTGGATATCTTCAACGAGGCAAAGCTTCTGGGGGGAGAAGCAGGTCTTGATAATGAAGTGCGCGGCGCTACGATCATTGAGGCTCCGGATATAGTCAGGTTCATCAATGGCGGAGAGGTTCTTCTGACACGATTCTATGCGTTCCAGGCCTGTACCATGGAGGAATTCAGCGCATATTTCCGAGAGCTGGCGATAAAGAGAGTCAGCGCTATCGTTATAAAGCGTGGGGATGATGTGGAGGATATCGACGAGAAGGTAAGATTTATCCTGGAATTTGCACAAGAATTTGCTGTTCCGATTTTGGAGGTTGCGTTTAAACTTTCATTCCGGGAAATTCTGAAACCGATTTTGGAACAGCTTTTTAACGAGGAAGTAAAGCATCTTAAATATTTTAAGACTACTTATGATAATTTTACGGCGTTATCGTTCTCTTATGGTTCTACGGAAGAAAGCATGGGGAAGATTCTGGATATGTTGGAAAGGCTGATCGGCAATCCGATTGCGCTCTTTAACCAGAATAAGGATTTTATTGCCGGAACCGAGGGCTGTATGGCGCAGATGGTGATATCACAGCAGGCGAAAGAGTATCGGCCGCAATTCTATTCCAAGTATACATATTTCCGGCAGACGGTGGTTTTGGACGGAGAGGATTCCAGGGAATGCGAACAATATTTTGTGAAGTGGCGGGTTATGTACAACAGAAGTATGTATCTTGTTGTCACGGCGTCAAAAAGTCGGTTTGGAGATATGGACGATATAGCTATTGAGAATGCGGTGACGGCGCTCAGGCAGGAGATGTTCCGTCAGCACGCCGTCGAGGAGCTGGAAGAAAAGTTCCAGAACGACATTATTACACAGCTGCTGAACGGAAAGACGCATTCCGCCCATGAGCTTGAGCGTGCGATCAGGAAACTTGGAATACCAATGGACGCGTATTATCGGGTATTGATCTTCAAACTGTGGAACGAGGGTATACAGGAATTCGAGAAGCTGAACGAGAAATTTAAATATGACAGTATATTGCGGGATGCGATTTTGAATGAATTTGAGGATGTCAGAATCCGTAACGATGTAGATAAGGTGATTGTCATTCAACAGATCAGACAAGGGCAGAAGCATGAGGATTATCGAAAAGATCTTAAGGCAACGGTGGAAAGGATACAGAAGAGGATCAGCCAAAAGAATAAAGGGTTGTTTGTGCGCGCGGGCGTAGGAAAAGAAATTGAAGGAGTTTCCAATATCTCGGATAGTTATAAGGAGGCGAGGGATTCCTTGGAGTTTATCGGAATATTTGAAGATCAGCACACCGATCAGGAGCCTCAGATCGCTTTTTTCTCGGATATGGGGATCTTTAAGCTGTTGTGTCAGGTAGACAGTGCGAAAGAACTCTATGAATATATTCCGGAAGCGCTGCAGAAACTATTTCATTATAATAAAAAGCAGCAGAGACAGGAATTGATTCTGACTTTGAGTACCTATCTTGACAGAAACCAGAATCTTACGAAGACGTCCCAGGATCTTTTTATCCATTATAAGACGGCGGCGTATCGAATTGAACGGATTACGGAGATTACGGGAATTGATTTTCATAATCCGAGCGAGGTGCTGGCGGTTCGGATTGGGCTGATTGTCTATAAAATGATTAATAATATGGAAAGATAGGAATAATATATAGATATAATATATAGGATAGAAACAGATACATAGGATAATTTGCGGCGTATTTTCTGCAATATGAGATACTTTTTGTCTAAAATGGATAAAAAGTATCTCTTTTTTTATCTTTGTTCTCCAATGTTTGTTGTTAATTATTTATCTATAATGTGAACTATAGACAAAGATTATATGTTATAGTGAATTTATCTATACAATATAACTATAGTCTAACATGTGTTTTTGTGAATTGTGCTGAATTATAATCTTGAAAGGAGGAGATGACAGTAATTATGAAGGTCAATGGAAAGAGAGTTGTTTCCCGGTTAGAAGAGATCTATCAGTGCGGCAGGAAGGAAGACGGGACATTTACAAGAATGGCGTTTTCTGCAGAAGATGTAAAGGGAAGAAAGCTTTTTGCTTCCTGGGCCGAAGCTCTTGGAATGACGTGCAGGGTAGACGAGGCCGGTAATCTGATTGCCCGCATGAAGGGGCAGGATGAAAAGCTTCCGGCGATTCTGATGGGATCTCATCTGGATACCGTGCCGGACGGAGGAAAATATGACGGTGTTCTTGGATGTGTAGGCGGGTTGGAGATCTGCGAGACATTCAAGGAAGAGGGATATATTCCCCGGCATCCGATTGAAGTAATCGTATTTACCGACGAGGAAGGTTTCCGTTTTGGTAAGGGGCTTACCGGAAGCAGCGCGATCTGCGGGCATGATCCGGGAGTCAGCGACGCGGAGGCGGACATCTACGGTGAAGAGAGAGGAAAGGTCATGGAGTCTTACGGCATCACGAGTGCGGACATGCTTAAGGCGGCGAAGGATCCTTCTTCTGTACATTGCTTTATAGAGCTCCATGTGGAACAGGGAGCAAGATTATATAAGACAGATACTTCTGTCGGAGTCGTATCGTCTATCGCAGGGGTGAATCGCTATGACGTTATGGTGACCGGCGAGGCGAACCATGCCGGAAGTACGGCTATGGCAGACCGCAGGGACGCGTTGGTAGCGGCGGCCGGGTTCATCAACAAGATACCGGAGATTACGGCAGAATACGGCAACGAATTTACCGTTGCAACCGTAGGTACGATAAAGGTGACCCCGCATTCGGTCAACGTTATTCCCGGCACTTGTACATTCAGCTTGGAGATCAGGGATCAGGATGAAAAGATTATGTCGCTGATTGAAGAAAAGCTGCGGGGACTCCTGGAGGAAATCTGTAAAAAGTATGGGGTTACCCATACGTTTGTTCCGACATCTTTCCATGAGCCGGCGCCGATGTCCGAGTGGGTGAAAGAGAATGTGGAGAAGGCGGTAAAAGAGCTTGGTATTGATTACTGTACGATTCCAAGCGGGGCTTTCCACGATTCGCTGATTATGACAAGCGTGTTCCCCACAGGTATGATTTTCGTTCCGAGTGAAAAAGGAATCAGTCATTCAAGGTATGAGTATACAAAGGATGAAGATATTGAGAACGGATGCAACGTATTGCTTCAGACTGTTTTAAATGTAGATCGTTGATATTAAATTGATATTAATAAGTTAAAAATCCTGTCGCCGGGGTATGGTCGCAGAGATGACGGGAATGTATTTTCAAACGCGCTTCGGCAGAGGGAATTAAAAAATAAAAAGAAGGAAGGTAATTATTATGGCAAAGAAAAAAATCGGTATTATCGGCGGAGGTATCTCAGGAGCGGCTCTGGCTTATCATCTGAGTCTTTATGAAGGAGAAGCAGAGGTGATCGTATTCGAGAAGGATACTATCGGCGGAGCTTCCACAGCAAAATCAGCGGGTACGGTATGTCTTTTCGACGATTCTCTTAAGAACAGATACTGGGATGTAAGACTTTACGGTTTTGAGTCTTATCTGAAGATGGAAGCTGAGGAAAAAGGTTCCGCAGGTTTTGATAAGACCGGTACTTTGGTTGTAGCAACTAACGAAGAAGTTGAGAAAGTTATTAAGACCGGTATCGCCCTTGCAAAAGCTGCAGGCTATACAGGCGAGTACATCACAGATAAAGACCGTATCAAAGAGATCCTGCCTGATATCTCTACAGATAATATTCTGGGCGCAGGCTATACCGCGGACGACGGATATTTTGACGGAACTATGATCTCCAATACATATGCCAAGAAAGCTCAGAAGAACGGCGTTGTTGTTAAGACCGGCGTAAAGGTAACAGAGGTTGTTGTAGAGAATCAGAAGATCAAGGGACTTAAGACAGACGACGGACAGGATTACGAATTTGACGTAGTAGTTGACTGTACAGGACCATGGAGCAAATTCACAGGCGAGATGGTAGGAGTAGACGTACCGATCTGGCATACCAAGGCAGAAGCGTTCTTCTTATGTCCTCCGGGAAAGAAGCTTGATTACACATTCCCTGTATTGAAGTATCCGGAATTTTACGGACTTCGCGCCGGTGATAATATCTTTATCTGTAAGTCTCACTTATCCATGGATCTGAGTAATCCGATGCACGCAGGACAGTGGGATCCGGACAAATTGCCGGCAACAGGCGGAACGGACGATTACTTTATTGACTTCCTGCTGGATCAGCTAGAGGCGAAGGTTCCTGGAATCGTAGACAGCGGACTTGTATCTTCCTGGTTATCCTATCGTGCAGAGCCGAAGGATTTCTGGCCGATCTTAGGCGAGACGCCGGTTGAGGGTTATATGCTTTCTACAGGATACGGCGGAAACGGTGTTATCGAGGCGCCTGCTGCTACCCGTGATCTTGCGAAGCTGATCATGCGCGGAGAGAGCACGCCGTTACTGGAGAATTGGGCATTCAAACGTCTTCTGTAGGAACAGGATACAGAAATTGATGCAGTAGTTTATGAGAGTCTGCGCATAAATCTGCGCAGACTATAAGAAAACGATTCAGGAGGAAACCATGAATATAGCAGTTCTTATAAAACAGGTTCCGGTTTCAAACGACGTATCCGTAGATCCGGAGACACATGCACTCGTGCGGGCAAGCTCAGAAGGTATGGTGAACCCGGCTGACTTGAATGCGATCGAGGAGGCTATGCTTCTTAAGGAGCAGACAGGCGGAAAGGTTGTTGTGTTTACCATGGGACCGCCGGATGCAGAAAAAGCGCTGAGAGACGCTATGGCGCTTGGATGCGACGAATCCTGCCTGGTGACAGACAGAGCGGTTGCAGGCGGAGATACGGTTGCGACTGCAAAGGTACTGGCAGCGGCAATCAAGAAATATGGAGAATTTGATCTGATCTTAGGCGGCGCTCTGTCTGCAGACGGCGCGACCGGGCAGGTTGGAGCAATGGTGGCGGAATGTCTTGATATTCCGCATGTTGTAGAAGCGCAGGGAATGAAGTATGATGCCGCAGAAGCAGACAAGATCGTGGCCGTGAAGAAGTTCCATGACAAGAAACTGAGTATCAGATGTTCTCTTCCGGCGATGATATCCTTTAATTTTGGCTGTAATGAGCCGCGTCTTGCAACTCTTCGTACGAAACGCGCAGCGAAGGCAAAACCGCTTGTAACTTATACCAATGCGGATCTTGGACTTCCGCTTGACGAAGTGGGTATCGCAGGTTCACCGACGACAGTAGTAGATTCTTTCTCACCGAAAGCGGGAAGAAAGGCGGCTATGCTTGAAGGAACACCGGCAGAGCTTGCGAAGAAGCTTAAGGACCTGATTGAAGAGGAGAAAGGAAAATAGATCAATGGCTAATGGAATTTGTGTTTATGCAGAAAGTTATAAGGGTAAATTAGAGCCGGTAGCTGCAGAACTGGTTTCAGCGGCTAAGGAGATCCAGAAGACGACAGGGGAGAAGATTCAGGCGATCGTGCTTTCGGAAGGAACCGAGGGAATCGTGGCTGAGCTTGATAAGCTGGGAGTCGAAGAGATCTATGCCGTTAAGGCGGACCGTGACTGTTCGCAGCAGGATGACGCCGTAAGCCAGGCGATCGCGGAGATGCTTAAAAAGATTGATCCGTCCAGCGTTCTGATTCCGGCTACTCCGGAGGGACGCTCGATTTTCTCCAGAGTAGCGATGAAGCTGGGTTGCGGTCTGACGGCGGATTGTACGGAAGTTCTGGTGGGAACGAAGGAAGACGGGTCTTATTATATCAAACAGAATAAGCCGTCCTTTGGAGAGAATGTCTTTGTAACGATCATTACGAGAGACGGATATTATCCGCAGATGATGACGGTAAGACCGGGTGTGTATACACCTCAGGAAGAAGCGGCAGGCGGACAGGCGAAGATTGAGTATTTTGACGATATCAGAATCGGTGATTCTAAGATTGAAATTATCGAGGAAGTGGAAGCAGAGAATGAGACGGGAAGCATCCTTGGAGCCGAGGTAGTCGTAGTCGGCGGAAGAGGTGTTCTGGAAGACGACAACTTTGCGCTGCTTGAGAAATTTGCGGAAAAGGTCGGAGGAGCGATTGGAGGAACAAGACCGATGGTTGATTCGGAGATGATTCCGTTCAATCATCAGATCGGGCAGACGGGACTTACGATCCGTCCGAAGATTTGTATTTCTTTCGGTGTGTCCGGAGCAATTCAGCATACGGAAGGTATCAAGGATACGAAGTTGTTCGTGGCAGTGAATACAGACGAAGATGCGGCGATTTTTGGTGTTGCCGATTATGGAATTACGGCTGACTTGAAAGATGTTCTGGAGAACTATCTGAATCTTTAAAGAGATTTTGTGAGTTTGATATGACGTGATAAGACGGGGGAATTGTCAGGCGAAGATGCGATGATGCCGGGACAATTCCCTTTTTTATACTTGGAAATAATATCAATCGGCAATGTGTTCAAGACACCAGAGGATTCCGCAGAGAGTGTCGATGCCGGAGGAGTGGCCGACGGCTTCGAAGTCTGTCAGGATTGCGCCGGGAGCGGGGATTTGGCAGAGCATATTAACCGGAAGACTGTATTGGTCTGCGAGGGCGCAGGAAAGGAAGACGGCGCTGATGTCGATCGTGTCGGAGAGACGGCCGGCGATCTCCTTTTTTAAAAAATGCGTAAAAGGATGCTCTGTGCCGCCTGCATAGACAAGTCCGGCAAGTACTCCGCACAGGAAATCATCGCCGCTGGGAGTCAGGCCGATGCCCAATCCCAGGAGACGGGACAGTTCTGCGGCGGCTTTTTGGAAGTCTTTTTTAAGAAGGAGTTCGTTAGCGCGCAGAATGAAGTTTCTGGCCGCCGACAGAATGAGAGAGAGATCGTCTGCAGCTTGTTTTTCTCTGAACAGGAGTGCGAATCCGTTGGTCCCGGTAACGGATAAGGCGGCTCTGATATTGGAAGCGAGGGTGAGACGCGCCTGGTTCGTTAAGGGCTTAGTGATCTTAAGATCAAGGCGTACGGCGTCCGTATATGTGAAACGGTAAAGTCGTGAACGGCCCTGCAAGGTTACAGCTTCCCTGTCAAAAAGAACTTTATCGCCGGCTTTGATATCCAAAGCGTTCATAGAATCAGCAGAAAGACTGCAGATCAGGCTGACAGGAGAAAGGGGAGAGCCCTCTGTCTGCAGAGACAGAATCTGTCTTCCGTCTGTCAGATTGACGGTACGGCGGTATACGGAATGTATGGTTCCGGCGGAGAGATGAAGCAATATCTGTTCGGCGTAGTTTGATAATTGTTTTATCTGATAATTCATGGAATGGTTCTCCTTTGTGAGTGTAAATTTGGGTTTTGTCCACATAAAAAAGAATTTTCTGCTTTTCATACATGGTATCAGAGAATGCAGAAAATTACAATCGTTGCTTAATGATAAATGATTAAAATCTGGTTTATGATTTTAGTGTATAATGATAAAAAAATAACAACATTATTCGACAATATTGTGAAAAGTGCACAAAAACGAATGGTGATATTCTGTGTTTTATGCTATTGTGATTTATTTCATTTTAGATTAAAATAGTATATAAGTGGTTAAAAAGTGGTTGATCGGCTAATTTTATTTTAGGAGGTTATGTTATGTACGATTTAGTGATTCGAAACGGCAAGCTTGTGACTCCGGACCGTATTTATGAAGCGGATATTGCGATTCAAGACGGCAAATACGCGGCGTTTCTTGCGGCAGGTACGGAGGCAGAGGCGAAGGAAACGATTGATGCGAAGGGGAATTATGTATTTCCGGGTATTATAGACTGTCATGCACATCTGAACGAACCTGGTTTTGAATACAGAGAAGATTTTGAGACGGGATCTCGCGCGGCGGCGGTAGCAGGCTGTACGACATTGATCGATATGCCTCTTAACAATGATCCTTC
Organism: uncultured Dorea sp.; assembly: GCA_910585725.1. Lineage (GTDB taxonomy): Bacteria > Bacillota > Clostridia > Lachnospirales > Lachnospiraceae > Sporofaciens. The sequence continues at coordinate 10,114 of CAJUFA010000034.1, forward strand.
TCTGATGAACAAAGAGATCTTTGATCTTAAGATGGGGAAGATCAGCAAGCATTCCGTAATCGACTATGCGCTTTGGGGAGGGCTTGTAGGCGATTATGACGACAAGCCGGGTTCCGTGAAGAATAATATGAATGATCTTGTAGATCTTCATAATTGCGGTGTCGCAGCGTTTAAGGGATTTACCTGTCCGAACGGGAACTTGTTCCCGACTGTGAATATGGGAAATGTACGTAAGGCGCTGGAAATCTTGAAGCCATATAACGCGCTGTGCGGATTCCACTGTGAGGAATTCGGTCAGGTATTGGAGAGAGAGAAAGAAGCAAAGGCGAAGGAAGGACAGACGAACGAGCAGAAGATCCGTGATTTCCTTGATTCCCATGACGTATGGACAGAGTATGTAGCGACGAAGAATGTAATCGATATGGCGAGAGCGACGGGCGGACGCGTACATATCTGTCATGTCAGCCATCCGATGGTTGCGCAGGTGGTTAAGGATGCTATTCATGAAGGTCTTCCGATTACTGCCGAGACTTGCCCGCATTATCTTGGATTCACAGAGGATTTTGTGTTTGAGAAGGGCGCTCCGGCAAAATGTACGCCTCCGATGAGAACGAAAGACGATATGGAGAAGATGTGGGATTATGTGCTTGACGGAACTCTTTCCTGCGTAGGAAGCGATCATTCTCCGGCGGCGGATGAGGAGAAGGACAATGCGACCAAGGACATCTGGCATGCATGGGGCGGACTCAACGCAATCCAGTTCTTCCTGCCGATGATGTTTGACATGGTTGTGAATAAGAAGGGATTAAGCCCGACTTTGATAGCCAAGGTTATGGACTATAATCCGGCTAAGATCTTCGGATTGTACGGACGTAAGGGAGCTTTTGAACTTGGTTTCGACGGCGATATCGTAATCGTAGATCCGGAGAAAGAGTGGAAGGTAGACCAGACAAAGCTTCTGACGAAGGGCCATGTATCCTGTTTCGACGGACAGGAGGGGAAAGGCGCGCCGACTTGTACGATCATCCGCGGTAAGGTAGTAGCCGCCGACGGAATGTATAAAGAAGAGGCAGTCGGGTACGGAGAGTATATTACGCCGGTGAAATAACCGTAAGAATTACGGTTCGGGATTACCTAGACCGGTATACAGGAGTATCCGAAGCTTTGCGGATGCGCCGGTATGCCGGCAAAGAGATAAAAGAAAAAGGAGAGAGACTATGAGTGATGTAAATAATGAAAAGAAACAGGCCAGCTCGATCGCCCCGATAAAAAAGGAAGATCGAATCATGAGTTGGGGATCCAACACGATGTTATGGCTCGGTGGATGTATTTCTATCGGTACATTATCCATGGGTTCTGCCCAGCTTGACAACGGGCTAAACTTATTACAGTTATTCCTTGCGGTATTAATCGGTTCTACGATCCTGGTTATAGGTATCGCATGCAACGACCAGTTTTCATATGTAACAGGCGCGCCTTATGCGGTGCAGCTTAAGATGTCCTTTGGTACTAAGGGAAGTATCGTTCCGGTATTTATAAGAGGACTTCCGGCTATTGTATGGTATGGTTATCAGACATGGCTCGGCGGTACGGCGATTAATAATATTTTCCGTGCGTTTGGTCTGGATATCCAATATGGATATATTATCTTTTTCGTTTTGTTCCAGTTGGTTCAGATATTCCTTTCAACGAAGGGATTCCAGGGAGCAAAATGGGTTGGAAATATAGGCGGCGTAGTTATTACCATCGCTATGCTTTACCTGTTATACCTCTGTCTGACAACACAGTGGGATGCGATTTCTGCAAATCTGCTTGGTATTGAAGGAACATGGGGAATGCCTTTTGTGGCGGCTATTATCGCATTCTTCGGTAACAGCACGACGGTTATGCTGAATGCCGGCGACTATTCCCGTGAAGTAAAAGACGGTTATTCCAGCACTGTGCGAGGAGTATCTTATTTCCTGGCTATGGTTCCGGCAACCGTGCTTCTTGGTATGATCGGCGCTATGGCTTGTTCGGCGACGGGCGTTGCGAATCCGATCAACGCGTTTTACGAGATGGTTGACAGCAAGATTGTTCTTGTTGTAACGCTTTGCTTTATTATTATGGCTCAGTTATCGACGAACCTTGCGTCCAATGTAATTCCGCCTGCATATGCGTTTATGGATGTATTTAAGATGAAGCACAAACCTGCGGTTATCATCGTTGGTATCCTTGCAGTGTGTACATGTCCATGGGTTCTGACAAACGACAGTTCCGCGGCAGGTCTGGCTCTGTTTACGAAGATTTATACAGCGTTCTTCGGACCGATCTTTGCGGTATTGATTACGGATTACTTCATTCTGCACAGAAGAAAAATCAGCGATTCATTGCTGAAGGATCTGTATAACGAGGAAGGAGAGCATAAGGGCGTGAATTGGGCGGCGATCATTGCTATAGCAGTCGGCGCGGTTATCGGTCTGTTTAATGTTGATATTTCCTTCTTTACGGCTACGATCCCGACGGCTCTTATTTTCTACTTCTGCATGAAAGCTATGCCGTCATGCGCGAACTTTAGAAAGGGTACGACATTAGAAAAATAATGGACGAAAAAAAGTCGGTAGAAGAGTATATGGCGGAGCTTAAGGATATTGTTATGCTGGAGACGTCGCTGTGCAGGCAGGAAAAAACTCTGAAAGCATATGCAGATTATACGTATGTTCCTCAGGCGCCGCCTCAGTACAGGAACAGAGCTTCATTGGGGATGATATCTCTTTCCGTGACGTGGGTGCTCTTTGATATATTTGCATATTTTATGAAGTATACGAAGGTAAGCGTCGGCGCGTCGATATTTACGGCTGCTCTGATTATTTTCTTTATTGCGCTGCAGCGGCGCGGAATAAAGGCGAATCAGAAGCTGTTGGCTGAGTATGAGGAATACAGCCGTACATATGAGCTTGTGAAGCTTCTTGAGGAGCCGAACCGGCGCGCGCGAAGAATACTTGAGAGCCTTTACGCGAAGAGCGCGGTCTATGAGAGATATCGGAATTTGAACGCGGTATGCGCGATATATGATTATCTTGAATCGGGCAGAGCCTCGGACATCTATGGTTCGGAAAGCGTCTATCGTTTATATGATAAAGAGATGCAGAAGGGCAATATTCCTGATAAAAGCAGGGAGATCGAAAGCAATATTACTTCGGCGGAGCAGATTCCTGAATATTGCAGGGAAATAGAATGTCTTATAGATGATATTGAGAAAAGAAATCAAATCATTAAACAGGAGGGAAAAGACAATGTATGACGTATTGGTGAAAAACGGTAAAATTGTTACCGCTGATTCTATCATCGAAGGAAACGTCGCGGTGAAAGACGGCAAGATTGCGGCGGTTCTTACGGCGGGCGATGAACCGGAAGCGGCAAAAGTAATCGACGCGACAGGGAAATATGTATTTCCGGGAGCGATCGACACACATGCACATCTGAATGATCCGGGCTTTGAGTGGCGCGAGGATTACGAGCATGGCACGTCGGCCGCGGCCCTTGGCGGATATACGACCGTGATCGATATGCCGCTTCAAAATGATCCGTGTATGACGAATGCGGAAGCGTTTGACTTTAAAGAGAATAAGGTATCTCCGAATGCGTTCGTTGATTATTGCTTCTGGGGAGGGCTTACAAGCTATAACTTTAAAGATCTGAAGGATCTGGACGAAAAGGGATGTGTTTCTTTCAAATCCTTTATCGGACCAGTATCTCCGGATTATGAGTCGTTAAACTATGGGCAGGCAATGGAGGCCATGGATATCATTAAGGAATTCGGCGGGCGAGCGGGATTCCATTGTGAAGATTATGCGATCATCAAGAATCAGGAAAAGAGGATGAAAGAAGCCGGCCGCAACGACTGGAAAGCGTTTCTTGAGTCCCGCCCGGTTGTAGCGGAGATCGTCGCTACCGATGCGATTATCGAGATAGCCAAAGCGACGGGATGTAAAGCGCATATCTGTCATGTGTCTCACCCGGCGGTAGCTAAAAAGATTAAAGCGGCGCAGGACGAAGGATATGATATTACGGCGGAGACCTGTACTCATTATCTGACGTTCAGTAACGAAGATGTGATTGAGAAAGGACCTCTTTATAAGTGCGCTCCGATTCTTCAGCCTAAGGAAGCTGTCGAGGAGATGTGGGAGTATGTGAAAGCAGGGGTATTCAGCGGAATTGCGTCCGACCATTCTCCGTGTTCTTATGATGAGAAATACAATGAGATCCTTGGCAATAAGATCGAGACAGTATTCGACGTATGGGGCGGCTGCTCCGGTATCCAGAGCGGTTTCCAGGCGGCGTTCAGCGAAGGCGTTGTAAAACGCGGCGTGTGCCCGACGGTACTTGCGAATGCTATGTCTGTACTGCCTGCGAAGGCGTTCGGTATCTACGGAAAGAAAGGCGATATTAAGCCGGGATTCGACGCGGACCTTTTAATCGTTGATCCTGAGAAAGAATGGGAGATCACAGAGGAATCTCTTCTGTACGTGAATAAGATCTCGGCATTTGTGGGTCTTAAGGGAAAAGGTCTTCCGGTTATGACGCTTGTACGCGGTAACGTGATTGCCGAAGACGGCAGGATTGTTGCGGAAAAAGGCGTGGGCGAACTGGTGAAGAGAATTAAATAAGTATATACGTTTTGCCGGCGGCCGCGAATACCCAAAAGTCATTTGCGGCGGCCGCAAAAAGATATCGAAAAATAAGGAGAGAGTAAAAGTATGAGTATTGTTGATAATAAAAATCTGAATCCGGAATTGGTAAAAAATGTAGATCCGGATTTGCAGCCGACACAGAAGCGTATCATGGGGACCCTGTCTTATGCGGCGAGCTTTATGGGTGGATGCGTATCCATCGGGACGTTTTCTATGGGCGCGGGGTTGATCGGCGTCCTGACCGTTACGCAGGCGATTCTTGCCATGACGATCGGATGTCTTGTCATTGCGATTGCACTGGCGGTTATCGGGGACTGCGGCCATACCTATGGTATTCCGTTTACAGTACAGTTAAGAAGCAGCTTTGGTACCACCGGCGTTAAGATTCCCGGTGTTCTCCGGGGACTTCCGGCAATCGTATGGTTTGGTTTCCAGAGCTGGGTAGGAGCAGGAGCCATCAACAGCTGTATGAATATTCTGTTTGGCGTAAGCAACCTTCCGGTTGTATACGCGCTGTTTACCCTTCTGCAGGTAGCTCTTGCAATTAAGGGATTCGAGGGGATCAAGTGGCTTGAAAACATTTCCTGTGTATTCATCATTGCGATCCTGATCTATATGCTGTATGTGGTTAATACTCAGTTCTCGTCAGAGATCGGAGACGTGTTCTCGGGTATCAAAGGAACATGGGGCATGCCTTTCTGGGCGGCTACGACTTCCTTCCTCGGGATCTATTCCACTATGATTATCAATGCATCCGATTATTCACGTAACGCGACGGACGATATCCGGCCTGTAAAGGCTGCCAGCATCTATACAGTAGCTATCCTTCCGGTAACTCTGTTCATGGGTCTGATCGGTCTTCTTGTAACGGCCGCGACAGGAAACAGCGACCCGGTAGTAGTATTCTCTACCACGATGGGAAGCAAGTTCCTTACTATCGTAACTCTGCTTTTTATCGCGTTTGCACAGGTAACGACAAATGTATTGAACAATATTGTTCCGCCGGCATATGTATTGATGGAGTCTTTTAAGATGAAATGGACGCACGCTACTATATTGGTAGGTATCCTTTCTGCGTGCGTAATGCCATGGAAATTGGTTACAGATGAATCAGCAGCAGGGCTTAACTTTTTTACACAGTTCTATTCCGCGTTCCTTGGACCGATCTTCGCGGTTATGGCAGTGGATTACTTCATTCTTCGTAAAAAGAAACTGGATATCAATGATATGTATGATAAACAGGGATGTTTCAAGGGTATCAACTGGGCGGCGGTTATCGCTATTATCTTCGGATCACTGTGTTCGCTGCTTGTTATGCAGTTGTCCTGGTATGTAAGTCTGATTCCTACGGGAGCTGCTTACTATCTGCTGATGAAGAAGATGCCGAGATCAAAGTCGTTCTGTAAAGGAACAATTTTTGAAAAATAACTGAATGCGTCAGGGTCAAAAGTCTATGTATCATAACGATAAAAATGACTTTGGAATCCGCAGAAAAGGGACGGCGGATGCCGTCCCTTTTTTATAGATTTAACTTAATTATAGCGGTACAGTGCACTAGTGCGCTGACACATTTACTTTCAGGTCTAAAAACTTGAGCGTCGCTTCCATCAGACGCATGGTAACCGGGTTCTTTGTGTCCCGGTCAAAGTCGTGCATATTATGGGATGCGACGAATCTCTGAGGTTGATATTTGTTGCAGAGTTCCAGGAATTCGGAATAGGGTACGTCCGTATCCCCGGTGCTGTGCGCGCAGAAAAGAGGGCAGGGAAACTTCTCGCAGGTTCGTAAGGTATAATCAAGGTAGAAGAATTTCTGGCGTCCGGCATAGATCCAGTCAATCCATTTTCCCGTCTGTCTGGCATAGACATAGACGCTGTAATGAGTGCTTAAGTCTCCGACGGCGTGGATTCCGGAAGGGATAGCGCCAAGCGCCGATTCATTCACGGCCGGCAGGGCGCAGTAATAATTGCTGGGAGTCATGAACCAGCCGTCGCACAGAAAACCATATCCATAATAAGAAAGGATTCCGGCGGGTTTTTTGGCGAAATTCCCGTGGGCGCCGGCAAGCAGGCTTAAGTATGCGCCGGCAGAGCGGCCCCATAGGAAGTACGGGAGAGCTTCGGAGGGCGCGGACGCAGGAGAAGTCCGGTTCCCCGCAGTGGCTTCTGTACAGGCAGCGTTATAGGAAGAGAAGTCCTCAATATAGTGATTTATCGAGGCGCATACGTCGTCAAGGATCAAGTCCAGCTTTGCCGACGGAGCGAGGGGATAATCATAAGCGATGATGCAGTAACCGGCTTCGGTCATGGACGTGAGATGGAATTTGGGGAGATCAGTCCTTGTTCCGTATAATAATCCGCCGCCGTGGAAATATAAGATACAGGCTTTGGGTTTATGGTCCGTGTCGACATAGACGGTAGCGTGCTTTTCATAGAATTCACTTGGGATAGATATTTCTGTGCTTTGTAACATGTTAATGTCTCCTTTACGTGATTTGGACGATATTAAAAAGTGGTTGAAAACAATGGTGACTTTTTTTGATATTTGTTTTATATTTAACAATCACAGGCGCGAAAAACCACAGCGCCGATAAATAATAGTATATCATAAAAACAGGTACGGTCAAGTATAAAAAAACGCCTGAATCTACCGCAAAATGGACAAAAATTGGAGAGCAGATTTGTCTAAAATGTCAATTGAATTTCCTACTGAAAATTGTCATAATTAGGTTATAAAAACTGGTTGACCACAAAGACCAAAATTATTATTTTTTTAAACAAGAAAGAGAGGGAATGACAATGAGTTATTTGAACAATCAGATTGGTTACCGTGACGAACTTCTGCAGACACGTTCCGTGATTAAGAAGGAGAACTGGGTGCTTCTTGAACCGGACGGACTTGTGAAGAACGCGATTCCGGGATATGTGAACTGTGATGTGACGATTCTTGGCACACCTGCTATGGGAGCTTCCTTCGCGGACTATCTGGTAACTGCGCACGCAGGCGGAAAGAAAGACGGTATCGGCGGAGAAGGAATCGAGACGTTCCTCTATGTGATCGAGGGCGAGGTTACGGTGAAGAACGCTGACAAGGAAGCGGATCTTACCCAGGGAGGATATATTTATTCTCCGGAGGATAAGCCGGTATCTTTCGAGAATAAGAGTGACAAGGACGCAAAACTCTATCTGTACAGACGCAGATATGAGAAGGTAGAGGGATACGGCGCTTATACCATCGTTGGCAATGCGAATGAATTAGAATGGCTGTCCTATGAGGGAATGGAGAACTGCTATATTCAGAACTTCCTTCCTACAGATGATTTTGGTTTTGATATGAATATGCATATCTTGAAGTTCCATATCGGCGCGTCTCATGGATATATCGAGACTCATGTGCAGGAGCATGGAATGTTATTCCTGTCCGGTAAGGCAATGTATAGACTGGACGACGAGTGGGTGCCGTTAAAGAAAGGCGATTATGTATTTATGGACGCGTATTGTCCGCAGGCATGCTATGCAGTCGGCGACGAAGGACGCGAAGAAGTTCTGACATATATCTATTCCAAAGACTGCAACAGAGACGTTGCGTTATAAGAGATGCAAAATTGACGGGGAAATGTCATAACCAAAGTTTTAAGGATTACCGCGGCCATGCGGAAAATGAAATAAGGATGGTGGGGACACAATGAAACTTTCAAGAGATGAATTAAAAGGTTTGATGAAAAATAAAATGATGCAGGCAGGCTTGAAGGAAGAGCATGCCGAGCAGACGGCGGAGATTCTCACATGGTCACATGAGAGAGGATATGCGTCGCACGGCGCGGTACGTGTGGAGTATTACAGCGAGAGAATCGCCAAAGGCGGTATTACCAATGATCCGAATATCACCTGGACGCAGACAGGTCCGTGTTCAGGTATCATGGACGGAGATAACGGGATCGGTTACTGGGTGGCTACAAAAGCTACGGAGAAAGCGATCGAGATAGCAAAAGAGAACGGCGTGGCTATTGTAGGTATGGCCAATATCTCTCACACGGGATCTATCGGATACTATACGGAGATGTGCGCGAAGGAAGGTCTTGCTGCAATTACATTCTGCCAGTCAGATCCGATGGCAGTGCCCTACGGCGGGACAGAGCCGTATTACGGAACCAATCCGATTTCATTCGCAGCGCCGACGGCTGACGACCGCAGAGTCGTATTCGATATGGCTACAACAGTTCAGGCATGGGGCAAGATCCTCGACAAGAGGTCTCAGGGAGCGGAGATTCCGTCTGACTGGGCGGTAGATGAGAACGGCGAGGCTGTTACGGATCCCCATAAGGTAAATGCCCTTACGCCTATCGCAGGAGCGAAGGGATACGGTCTTATGATGATGGTAGACGTGTTCTCAGGTATACTTCTGGGCGTACCTTTCGGAAAGCATGTAAGTTCTATGTATCATGACTGCTCTAAGGGACGTGAGCTCGGACAGATGATGATCGTTATGGATCCGGAGAGATTCTGCGGCGCTGAACAGTTTAAGAAGAATATGTCTCAGACATGCGATGAGCTGGGCGAGATGAAAGCGGCGCCGGGATACGGCAAAGTATATTATCCGGGCGAGAGAGCCGTTATGAGAAGAGACAAGGCTTATGCGTCAGGCGGTATTGAGGTTGTAGACGAGCTGGTTGAGTATCTGAAGGGCGATGCGGTTCATTTTGACAGATACGATCATAAGAATAGATTCGCGGATTAATGAGTTACTGCAGTCTGTCGGCGCGCCGGCGGGCTGTAACGTATATTTTCTAAATTCAGAAAGGAAGAAGACATGTTAAAAACAGTTGTTAAAAAGGGAAGTTATCAGGATTCTGTTGTACTGATGCTTCTGACAAATGAGATTTCTTCAATAGAAGGAGTAAATAAGATTCAGGTAATGATGGCAACTCCTGCAAACAAGGATATCTTTAAGAGCAGCGGGCTGGATACGGAAGAGCTGATGGCGGCGACTGCAAACGATATGGTAGTTGTAGCAGATATCGAAGACGACGGCGTTCTTGACGTAGTTCTTGAGAAAGTGGAAGAATTTTTAAAGAAACAGTCTACGGCTGCAGAAGGAAAGAAAGGCGCCGAGAGTGTAAAATCATGGGATAAAGCCCTTAAGAAAGCTCCGGAAGCGAATCTCGCGGTTATCTCTATTCCGGGAGCGTATGCGGCGCTTGAGGCTGACCGTGCTCTTGACGAGGGATTGAATGTATTTATGTTCTCCGACAACGTAACGGTTGAAGACGAGAAAGCGCTGAAGGAAAAGGCTCATGCAAAGGGGTTGGCAGTTATGGGGCCGGACTGTGGCACGGGCATTATCCAGGGGGTTCCGATTGCATTTACGAACAAGGTTATAAAGGGTTCCATTGGTATCATCGGCGCTTCAGGAACAGGTATCCAGGAGCTTACGACGATTATCGACAGATTAGGTGAAGGCGTTACCAACGCTATCGGAATCGGCGGACGCGACCTGAACGCTAAGATCGGCGGAATCACGATGATGGATATGATTGATGCGATGGAAGACGACGATGCCGTTAAAGTACTTGTTATCGTTTCTAAACCGCCGGCAAAGGAAGTGCGGGATATGATCTCCGCAAGACTTTCTAATTTCAGCAAACCGGTCGTTACGTTATTCGTCGGTGAGAAACCGGAATATCATGAGGAAAACTTCTATCACTGTTATACGCTGGACGAGGCGGCGCGTAAGGCGGTCAGCCTTGTAAGAGGTACGGAAGTTGCGGAAGCGACGATTGATATCGATGAATCTGAGTTCTACAAAGCAGAAGACGGTAAGACAATCAAGGCTTATTATTCAGGCGGAACACTCGCAAACGAAGCGGCTATGCTGATCAAAGATGCGATGAACTGTAAAGTGCCGCCGGAGGATATCGAAGGATACATGCTTCAGTTAGACGGCAATGTTGTAGTTGACTTAGGCGACGACGCTTATACACAGGGCAAGCCTCATCCGATGATCGATCCTGCAAAGCGTATCGAATGTATGCAGGAAGCAGTAGATGATCCGACTACAGGCGCGGTACTTCTTGACATTATGCTTGGTTATGGTTCGCACGCCGATATGGCGGGAGCGCTCCTTCCGTCTATCGTTGCCCTGAAAGAGAAAGCGGAGAGCCAGGGAAGAAAAGTATTCTTTATCGCTACGGTATGCGGTACGAGAAGCGACTTCCAGGGATATGACGAGGCTGTTAATAAGTTGAAGGATGCAGGCGTGATCGTATGCGAGAATAACAAGCTTGCATGCCGTACGGCAATCCGTGCGATCGGAAGAGACTTTGACGAGCCGGTTAAGGAAATCCGTGCAAAAGAAGTCGCGGATGTAGAGAAGAACGCTCCTTCCGATAAGCTTCGCGCATTGCTTTCCGATAAGCCGAATATCATCAACATCGGTCTTAAGAGCTTCGCGGAAGTAGTAGAACAGTTTGGCTGTGAAGTGGTACAGTATGACTGGCAGCCGCCGGCAGGAGGTAATGTGGAGCTGATTAAGATCCTGAACTTCCTGAGAAATTACGAGGGTATCGATGAGCTGAACCGTGCGGTAACGGCGAAGGTTGTTGCAAGTCAGCCGGTTCTTAAGGATAATGTACGCGCAAAAGAAGTGATTCCGGAATTTGCGGAGAACGGCGGCAAGGTAATCCTTCATGCAGGTCCTCCGGTAGCTTACGAGAATATGCCGGATCCGATGCAGGGTTCTTGCGTAGGCGCCGTTATGTTCGAAGAGTGGGCGGATACAGAGGAAGAAGCAAGGAAGATGTTAGAAGGCGGAGAGATCAAATTCATCCCATGCCACCACTGCAATACGGTAGGTCCGATGGGCGGTATCACTTCTCCGAATATGGCTGTCTTTGTAGTTGAGAATGAGACGGGCGGCAACAAAGCTTACTGTACGATGAATGAAGGTATCGGCAAGGTGCTTCGTTTCGGCGCGTATGACGAGGAAGTTGTAAACCGTCTGCGCTGGATGAGAGACGTTCTTGGCCCGACGTTAGGCAAAGCGCTTCGTTCTATGGAAAACGGACTTGCAATCAACCCGTTGATCGCGAAAGCAGTTGCCATGGGAGATGAATTCCATCAGAGAAATATCGCGGCGTCTCTTGCGTTCTTGAAAGAGGTTGCTCCGATTATTACGGCTATGGAGATGGATGAAAAGGATCGTTATGACGTAATCAAATTCCTGGCTGATACAGACCAGTTCTTCCTGAATATCATGATGGCTACAGGTAAGGCTGTTATGGATGATGCGCGCAAAGATACGGACGGAACGATCGTTACCGCTATGTGCCGTAACGGATATGAATTTGGTATCCGTATTGCAGGTATGGGCGACGAGTGGTTCACAGGACCGGTCAACACACCGCAGGGACTTTATTTCACAGGATACGACGCTGAGGATGCGTGTCCGGATATGGGTGACAGCGCGATTACAGAGACCTTCGGCGTGGGCGGTATGGCGATGATCGCGGCGCCGGCCGTTACAAGATTCGTAGGCGCCGGCGGATATGAAGACGCTCTTCGTACCAGTAATGAGATGACGGAGATCTGTATCGACAGAAACCCGAACTTTACAGTTCCTACATGGAATTTCCAGGGAATTTGCCTTGGTATCGACGCAAGATTGGTTGTAGAAAAGGGAATCACACCGGTAATCAATACCGGTATTGCGAATAAGGTGGCCGGAAGAGGACAGATCGGCGCGGGTACGGTTCATCCGCCGATTGAATGTTTCGAGAAGGCTGTAAAGGCATACGCTAAGAAGCTTGGGTTTGAAGCATAGGGAGCAATATTAACACATTTGCCAGTGTACTCGAAACCGTATGGCGATTATTGATTATTCGATGTACCGGGGGAGGGTGCACTGGTACTGGCATAGGGCCAGAACAGTCCAATACAGGAGATATTTTATGGAAAAGAAAAAAGTTGTCATTGCCCTTGGCGGAAATGCCCTTGGCAAAGATATAGAAGAGCAGAAAGAGGCAGTCGCAAAGACTGCGAAAGTGATTGTAGATCTTGCCGAGCAGGGATTGGACATCATCGTTACCCACGGGAACGGTCCGCAGGTCGGCATGATTCAGAGCGCAATGGACAATCTGATTGTTATGCAGCAGAATTACAAGCAGATACCGCTTCCAACCAGCGTGGCTATGAGCCAGGGCTATATCGGTATTGATCTGCAGAATGCAATCAAATACGAGTTATTAAGCCGTAATATTGACGGAAAAGTATCTACGATTCTGTCGCAGGTAGAGGTAGATAAGAACGATCCGGCTTTTGAGAACCCGACAAAGCCTATAGGAAGATTCCTGACGAAGGAGGAGGCAGACGAGAATGAGGCGAACGGCATCCGCTGTATGGAAGACGCCGGCAGAGGTTACCGTATCGTTGTGGCTTCCCCTATGCCAAAGAGAATCCGTGAGCTTCAGACTATCAAGACACTTGTAGACGCAGGGCATATCGTGATTACCTGCGGCGGCGGCGGAATTCCGGTAGTCAGCGACGAGGAAGGACGTCTGGTGGGCGTTAACGCCGTGATTGATAAAGATAACGCCAGCAGCCTCCTTGCGGCGGAGCTGGGAGCAGATCATCTGGTTATCCTGACTGCTGTTGAGAAAGTTGCCATCAACTGGGGAAAAGAGAATCAGGAATGGTTATCTGACCTTACGGTAGAGCAGGCAAAAGAGTATATTGAACAGGAGCAGTTCGCGAAAGGCTCCATGCTTCCAAAAGTGGAGGCGGCAATTCGTTTTGCAGAATCCGGCGAGGGCAGGCACGCGTTGATCACGCTGCTTGACAAAGCGGCGGCCGGAATTGCCGGTGAGACCGGAACCGTAATCCACTCATAATCATGAGATGAGTTGGTGAATGTAGCCGGTGAATATAGAAATAAAATATTTGTGCAATTCAAGCTATCTTGATTAACAGGCGGTTCGGAGCAATTGTCTGCTCTGAACCGTCGTTTCTTTTAGGATAGTTGATTACATAATATGTGGTCAGTTTAGGAGAGGGAACATGAATATACCAATTAATCTGTTTATGTGGATAATGGCTTTTCTGCCGATTATCGTACTGTTGATTTTGATGATAAAATTTAACTGGGGCGCTACCGAGGCGGCTCCGGTAGGACTTTTGATTACGATTGTTACAGGACTTGTGTTCTTTAAAGCGAATATTAGATTGATCGCGGCAGAAAGTGCCAAAGGAGTCTGGAATGCGTTGATTATCCTGATCATCGTCTGGACGGCGATCTTAATGTATCAGGTAGGCGATGAGGCGAAGGCGTTCCTGGTGATTCGTAACGGTATGAGGAAACTCCTGCCGAACGAATTGCTGTTGGTGCTTGCGATGGGATGGATATTTGAGAGCTTTCTTCAGGGAATTACGGGTTTTGGAGTTCCGGTCGCGGTAGGAGCTCCGCTTCTTATCGGTATCGGCGTCAAGCCGATGTGGGCGGTAATCATACCCCTTCTCGGGCAGGCATGGGGAAATACGTTCGGAACTTTAGGTGCGGCATGGGATTCCCTTGCTATGTCGGCGGGTCTTTCGGCGGGCAGCAAGGAATATCTTGTAACGGCGATGTGGACGGCGGCGTTTATCTGGTTCTGGAATGCCATCGGCGGATTTGCGACCTGTTGGTTCTACGGCAAAGGCAAGGCTCTTAAGAAGGGACTTCCGGCGGTGGCGCTTATGGCGGTAATCCAGGGCGGAGGCGAGCTCCTGTTAAGTCAGGTGAATACGACAATATGTTGTTTCGTACCGGCTTGTGTTTCTTTGATTGTAATCCTGCTTCTTGGAAGAGTAAAGATGTATGGCGAAGAGTGGAGTATAGAAGACAGTCCGATCATGAACCGTGGGTTTGAAGGACAGACTGGAAGCGGCGAGGGACCGTCCGACATGAGTTTGATTCAGGCGTTCGTGCCATATTTTCTTCTTTCAGCCCTTACTTTGATCGTTCTTTTAGTAAAACCGGTTAACGCGGTTCTGGGAAAGATTTCATTTGGTCTTTCATTCCCGGAGACTTCGACGGGATATGGGTACGTGAATGCGGCGGTAGAGAGTTTCTCTCCGTTTACGCCGTTCACACACGCAAGTATGTTCCTGTTTATATCGGCGATCGTGGGACTTTTCTATTACAAAAAGCATGGCTGGATTAAAGAGGGCGGAGTAAAGAGAATCTTTGTGAAATCAATCTCCATGACGATGCCGTCAGGTATCGCGGTCATTGGTCTGGTAATCATGTCCAAGATCATGGACGGTACGGGACAGACCGTTGTTCTTGCAAACGGAATCGCGAATGTTCTGGGTAAAGTCTATGTGATACTGGCGCCGTTCGTAGGACTTCTTGGAACTTTTATGACAGGAAGCAACATGAGTTCTAATATTCTGTTCGGCGGTTTCCAGATGACGACGGCTAATCTGTTGAACGTAGATCCGTCGGCGATCTTAGGAGCGCAGTCCGCAGGCGGCGCGATCGGAAGCGCGGTAAGTCCGAGTAAGATCATTCTGGGAACTACGACTGCAAGCATTCTTGGCAAAGAAGGAGAAGTTCTTAAGAGAATTATTATGCTTACGGTTCCGACAACGATTGTAATCGGTGCAATTTTGTTTGTGCTGGTAGCGATCTAGAGTTGGTTTTGCAGGAAGGAGAGTCTGACAGATTATGGAGAAGAAAAGTTTTTTTAAGACGAAAGAAGGCGGGCTTACAATTGCTTTTATCGTGATTATGGCGGCTTTTTTCATTATCCTTGCAGGTCTTGGCAGCGCAAACGATACGATTTGTCTGGTTGGATTTGCAATTATGGTGGCTGCTATGTTGTATTCGCCGGTTAAAACATTTATAATAAAGCCAAAGAAATAAAACGAAAGGAGAAAACATTATGGCGATTGAAACAATTACAGGCAGAATAGCAAAGGATCTGGAGAGCTTGAAGCAGTTTACAGCGACACCGGGAGACGGCTGTACGAGGCTTCCATTTACCCCCGAGGCAAGAGGGGCGGTAAATTATCTGAAGGAGATTATGGAGGAAGCAGGTCTTGAGGTAAGAGAGGATGCTGCAGGCAACGTAATCGGAGTTATGAAAGGAACGGATCCGGACGCGCCATGTGTTATGATGGGTTCACATTTTGATTCTGTAGTGAATGGAGGAGACTTCGACGGTATCGCGGGCGCCGTATGTGCGATTGAGGTTGCAAGACAGTTGAAGGAAGAAGGAGTTACCCCGAAGAGAGACTTTGTAGCGGTTGGATTCTGTGACGAAGAGGGTATGCGTTTTGGAACAGGATATTTTGGATCCGGCGCAATGCTTGGCAACAGGGATGTGGAGTACTGCAAGAATTTTGCGGATAAGGATGGAGTTACGATCTATGACGCAATGAAAGAATATGGCCTTGATCCGGAGAAGATCGAAGACGCTAAGTGGGACGTATCGAAGATCGGTAAATTCCTAGAGTTACATATTGAGCAGGGACCGGTTCTTGATGCGGAGAATATTGAACTTGGTCTGGTAGACTGTATCGTTGGTATCCAGCGCTATATGGTAACCGTTCACGGAAGAGCCGACCATGCGGGAACCACTCCGATGGATATGCGTATGGACGCGGTAGACGCCGCGACAAAGGTAATCTCCAAGATTCCGGACTGGGCGCGTGAGAAGGCCGACGGAACCGTTGCTACGACAGGATTTATCCGCACGACTCCGGGCGGTATGAACATCGTTGCTGAGAAGGTTGAGTTTACTGTAGATATCCGTTCCAAGAACAATGACAATATTAATGATATTGCCAACAGGATTCGTGCGGCTCTTGACAGAGAAGTAAAGGAGATGGGCGGAAGCTACGAGATCGATACCAAGCTTGTGATTACGCCGGTATGGTTGTCGGAAGAGATGCTGAACACGATGGAAGAGAGCTGCAAGGCAAGAGGTTACAGCTATAAGAAACTTCCAAGCGGCGCCGGACATGACGCTCTTGAAATTGGTCAGGTAATCCCAACGGTAATGCTGTTCGTTCCAAGTAAAGAAGGCAGAAGCCACTGTCCGGTAGAATTTACGAAATACAGTGATTTTGCAAAGGCTTCTGTGATCATGACAGAACTTGCGAAAGAGCTGCTTGTAGAATAAGCAATTAATCTGATATGTTTTATTTCTTTGGCTGCGCAGGCCAAACGACCTTGCCGCAACTTGTCGCGTCCTTCGGTTTTGGCGGAATTTATGCGGCGGCGTTTTGACCTGCGTGTCCAAAGAGATATTCCGGGCGTCCTGCCCGGGATATTTTCAACAGTTCCTGAAGTAGTGATATAAATGTGTGGTTTCGTATACGTTTCCTAAGAAAAGGAGAGGCATATGACAGAGATGAATCCGATTAATAAAAAAGAGAATCTTCGCTTATTAAGAAGTGCGCTCAGACTTACTCAGAAGGAGTTTATCGAGCGCTTTCTTACCTTTGCAGACGGAAAACCTTCCATGAGTATTGCGACCTATTCTAATCTGGAATCGAAGGACGGAGGAAGGATGAACGAAGTTATACTTGCGGTATCGGAAAGTCTCGGTATTGATTCTATGTTGTTTTCCATACCGCCGGAAGAATTTGCAGAGAAGATTCAGATGATCCTGCCGGACGACGTGCTGGGTAATATGGCGGAGGGGAATCATATGAGAAAAGGCGGGAGTATCAGCCTTTTGGTGAATCGCCTTACCATGTATTTCGCCGAGCAGATCTTTGGAAAACGTTTGAAAAAGGGAGATAAGATTGAGTCGGACAGGGTGCTGGCGGCGAAGATGGGAGTCGGACGTTCGGCGATCCGGGAGGCGCTTAAGGTTCTGGAGGTTCTGGGGATGATTGATATTCGTCCGGGTCAGGGAACCTATATCAGCAATCATGAAGCCAGTTTCTTCGTTGTTCCTTTGTCCTGGTCTCTTTTCTTGAACGGAAACCAGATTGACAGTATCGTGGAAGTGCGTAATCTTCTGGAAGTAAAGGCGGCTTATCTGGCTGCGGGATGTACGGATGAAGAGATTCTGGGTAAGCTGTACGAGATTTCACACCGGCTTCACAGGGCTTACGCGGAGAGAGACTTTAAAGAGTTCCTGAATGAGGATCTGGAGTTTCATATCTGTGTTGCGGAATGTTCCGGTAATCAGATCATATACAGTATGATACAGACAATCAGTAATCTGATGCGCCATGTCAGCGGAAGCGGTATGGTGGATGAGGGGCAGCTTAAGGATATATATGAGGAACATCAGAAAGTATACGGGCTGATCCTTGCGAAGGATGCCAGAGGCGCTTCAGAGGCGATGAAAGAACATCTTGAGAAGTCCACCGGTCGCTATAATTACAGATAAGCGGCGGAAAAATTGTGACAAAAATTATGATAAAAATAAGATAAAAATAATTAAAAAGTCCTTGTTATTTTCCGGGGGATGTGATAAACTTTAATACGTTGTGAAGAAAAGAGATGGTCCTCTGGTACAGACGTATTAAGAACATCCGAATAATAAGGAGGTCACACATAATGAACGACATTATCAAAAGTATTGAGGCAGAACAGTTAAAGGAAGTTGTGCCGGAGTTTCATGTTGGAGATACCGTAAAGGTGTATGGTAAGATTAAAGAAGGAAACCGCGAGAGAATCCAGATATTTGAGGGAACTGTTCTTAAGAAGCAGGGAGGCGGCTCAAGAGCTACATTTACGGTAAGAAAGAATTCTAACGGAATCGGCGTTGAGAAGACATGGCCGCTGCATTCACCGAATGTCGAGAAGGTTGAAGTAGTGAGAAGAGGTAAGGTAAGAAGAGCGAAACTGTTCTACTTAAGAGACCGCGTAGGTAAGAGAGCGAAAGTTAAAGAGTTAGTAAAATAAGAAGCAAGTCAGAAGGGGCAAGTACATAATGTATATTGCCCCTTTTCTGTTACAAGGGGAATACATGGGACGCAGACGAAAAAAACGTATATTCAGGAAAGCAAGGAAGAAGAAATTTGATTTTCATTTTCATGTAAATCTTAAGCTTTTAAGAACGGCCGCCGTATGGAGCTTTAAGGTGGGGGTGGCATGTCTTCTGGCATTTGTAAGTGTCTGGTATTTTGGTCAGCAGGTCAGTATGGTGGGAGACTCTATGAAACCGGTGCTGTATAATGGAGATGTTGTCCTTGTGAATCGGATTATCTATAACGCGAGGACACCAAAGCGGGGAGATATTGTTGTGTTCAAACCCAAGGGAAATGAGAACGACCACTATTTCACAAAGCGGATCGTCGGTCTTCCCGGAGAGAGCGTTGAGATCATTGAGAACAGAATCTATATCGACGGAGAGAAGCTGGATGAAGAATATGAGACGACGGATATTGACGATGTGGGGATTGCAGACGAGAGAATACAGCTTGCGGGGGATGAGTTTTTTGTGTTGGGGGATAACCGTGCGAACAGTGAAGACAGCCGAAACGCGGATGTGGGGAATGTTAAGCGGGATTATATTTATGGGAAAGCATGGTTTGTTATTTCCCCGAAGAAAAATTTTGGATTTGTAAGATAAGGAGCAAAAGAATATGCATGTTCAATGGTATCCGGGTCATATGACCAAAGCGAAGCGTATGATGCAGGAAAATATGAAACTGATCGATCTTATTATCGAGCTTGCAGATGCAAGAATACCGGAAAGCAGCAGGAATCCGGATATTGACGAGTTGGGGAAGAATAAGTCCCGGGTGATTCTGCTGAATAAGGCAGATCTTGCGGAAGAGAGATGGAATAAAGCCTGGGGGGAATATTACAAAGAGAAAGGGTATCTGGCGGTCAATGTGAATTCCAGAAAAAACGGAACCATGAAGCCTGTTCAGGAAGTAATAAAAGAGGCGTGTAAAGAGAAGATCGAAAGAGACCGCAGGAGAGGGATCCTGAATCGTCCGGTCCGGGCAATGGTAGTGGGGATTCCGAACGTGGGTAAATCTACTTTTATTAATTCTCTTGCCGGAAAAGCGTGCGCCAAGACAGGGAATACGCCGGGAGTCACGAAGGGAAAGCAGTGGATACGCCTGAATCGTCAGGTGGAGCTCTTAGATACGCCGGGAATTCTGTGGCCGAAATTTGAAGATCAGCAAGTAGGAATGATGCTGGCTTTTATAGGTTCCATTAAAGATGAACTTTTGAATACCGAAGAATTGTCGGCAGAGTTGATTATTCGTCTGAATCAGGATTATCCGGGAGTGTTGGAGAAGAAGTACCAGATCATAGCCGATCAGGATCCTTATGTCGTACTGGAAAGGATTGCCAGGAGCAGACATTGTCTGCTGCGTGGAAATGAACTGGATACAGAGAAGGCCGCGCTGCTTATGCTGGATGATTTCCGCAGCGGGAGGCTTGGAAGACTCACGCTGGAATATCCACAGGAAATGTGATAAAATTGACGTGCCGGCAGACTGCTTTTAAAGGGGAACTGACGGAGAAGATAAAGAAAGGGAGACTGTGGAGATGACAGACAGAGACGGGCAAAAGGAAGAAGAGAGAAGCATCCTTAGAGAACTGGGAGGATGGATTCTATATATACTGATTATTGTCGTGCTGACGTATCTGATTATTACTTTCGTGGGACAGAGAACCAGAGTAAGCGGCTCTTCTATGGAAACGACGTTAAGCGACGGAGATAATCTGATCGTAGATAAGCTGTCGTATCATTTTAAAGAACCAAAGCGCTTTGATATCATCGTATTTCCTTATAAGCATGAAGAAAATACATATTATATCAAGCGGATCATCGGGCTTCCGGGAGATACTGTACAGGTGGTCGACGGATATGTCTATATAGACGGAGAGTTGTTGGAGAGCGATACCTATGGAGCGGAGGTAATGACGACGGCAGATTTGGCTGCGGAACCGATTCAGCTTGGAGAGGATGAGTATTTTGTGCTTGGAGATAACCGGAATCATAGTTCGGACAGCCGTGATCCCAGCGTAGGCGTTCTGAAGCGGGAAGATCTGATAGGAAGAGCATGGGTGCGGATCTATCCGTTCAATAAGATGGGAGTTATCAAGCATGAATAAGCGGGAAGAAGAGAGGCGGCGTAAGCAGCGGGAGAAGCTTGAAAAGGAGAGAGCGCGTCTTCATGAGATGCGCGTTTATGAAAGAGAATATGCCGGATATAGGTATATCTGCGGAATCGACGAGGCCGGCAGAGGACCTCTTGCCGGCCCGGTTGTTGCAGGAGCCGTGATCCTTGGACCGGATACGGAGATTCTCTATCTGAATGATTCGAAGAAATTATCCGAGAAGAAGAGGGAGATTCTGTATGATGAGATTATGGAGAAGGCGGCTGCGGCGGGAATCGGGATTGTAAGCCCTGCAAGAATCGATGAGATCAATATTCTGCAGGCTACCTATGAGGCTATGCGTATGGCTGTAGATAGTCTTGAAGTACGTCCGGATCTTCTGCTTAATGATGCGGTAACGATTCCGGAGATTGAGATCTTACAGGTGCCGATCATCAAGGGGGATCAGAAAAGCGTATCTATAGCCGCGGCAAGCATTATTGCCAAGGTCACCAGGGACCGGCTGATGACAGAATATGATAAGGTGATTCCAGGGTATGATTTTGCCCGCCATAAAGGATATGGGACGAAGAAGCATATCGAAGCGTTGAGGGAGTTGGGGCCGTCTCTGATACATCGGGCAACATTTATTAAAAATTTTTAGACAGGAAGGCGTGTATGGGCGGGAATCGTCGGGAAACGGGCGCGAAATATGAGCGGAAAGCGGGAAAATATCTGGAGAGCCAGGGCTATGAGATTTTGGAATATAATTATCGCTGCAGATTGGGAGAGATAGATATTATAGCGAGAGACGGTGAATACCTGGTCTTTTGCGAGGTGAAATACAGATCGGACTCAAAAAGCGGGCACCCGGCCGAAGCGGTGGACAGAAAGAAACAGCAGACCATATCAAAGTGTGCTTTATATTATATTACCCGCCGCGGTATGTGGGAGCAGGCCAGCCGTTTTGACGTCGTAAGCTTTGAAGGGGATGAGACGACCATATATCAGAACGCGTTCGACTATATTGGAGGATAAAAAAATGAGTCTTGGGTTAAGATATAAGAATGAAAAGCATATATTTGATGAAAAGGTGGTAAATGGCGTTCCTTATCTCTCTTACCCGATGTTGGAGGATACGGGGATCGTAAGGCATGGATTCTCAACGAGGTTCGGGGGAGTCAGTACGGGACATTGTGCGACGATGAATATCAGTACCACAAGGGGAGACGATCCTGAGTCCATAGAGGAGAACCGGCGGAGAATTGCGTCGGCGATTGGAGTTAAGACGGAGGATTTTACTTATACTCATCAGACGCATACGACGAATGTGGCTGTGGTGACAGAAGAAGACCGGGGGAGACAGTTCATGGAGACGGACGGATTGGTGACGAATGTGCCGGGGATCTGTCTGGTAACGTTTTATGCGGATTGCGTGCCGTTGTTTTTCGTAGACCCTGTCCGCCGAGCCATCGGGCTCAGCCATTCGGGATGGAAAGGGACGGTTCATAAGATGGGCAAGGTCACCGTGGAGCGGATGAGAGATGAATTTGGAACGGATCCGGCACAGGTGACGGCGGCCATCGGACCTTCTATCTGTCAGGAATGTTATGAAGTAAGCGAGGATGTGATAGAGCAGTTTCGGGAGAATTTCCGGGAAGAGTTATGGCCGGAATTGTTCTACAGGAAAGAGAACGGAAAATACCAGTTGGATCTGTGGAGGGCGAACCGGGCGGTTCTGGTGGAAGCGGGGATTCCGGAAGAGAGAATAGCGGTGACAAATGTATGTACGCACTGTAATCCGGATATCTTATTCTCCCACAGAAGCTCTGGGGTAAAGAGAGGGAATTTAAGTGCGTTTCTTGCATTGAAGCCGGCATAAGAGTTAATAAGGTTTTGGATGTTTCGGCGATGTCGAATTCATCTGTTTTATTCGCTGCATTATGGCGCAGCAGAAAAGGAAGTGATGTCATGGCAATACCAACACCATGTGAAGGAGCGGTACCCACAGTAAGCAATGTTGCCGCGACGACGGCGGTTGAAATGGCGGAGGTAACACAGGATACGGTAGAGGAAGTAAACCGCCTGGCGCAGTTTATACAAAGCAGTATTCCGAAGCTTGCGGCATTTGGTTTGCGGGTACTGATCGCTTTACTGGTATTCTTTGCAGGAAGAATTGTGATAAAGTGGATACAACGGATAGTACGTCATTCTTTCGAGCGTTCGGGCGTGGATAAAGGTGTAGAACAGTTTGTTGATTCGTTTTTAAAAGTCGGATTATATTCTTTGCTGATTTTCAGCATTGCGGCTAAATTCGGTATAGACACTGCTTCCGTGGCGGCGCTGGTCGCATCCGGAGGCGTCGCTATCGGTCTGGCGCTGCAGGGAAGCTTGTCGAATTTCGCCGGAGGCGTCCTGATCTTACTCCTGAAACCTTTTGAAGTCGGGGACTATATTCTTGAAGATACGAATAAAAACGAGGGTACGGTAAAAGAGATACAGATATTTTATACGAAACTGAGTACTGTCGATAATAAGACGATCGTGATTCCTAACGGAATGCTGACGAACAACAGCCTGACAAATGCAACCGCGAAAGAAGAACGGCAGTTGGATCTGAAGATTTCGATTTCTTACCAGGCAGATCTAAAAAAAGCCAAGGAGCTGATCCTGGATGTCCTTAGAAAAGATGAAAGTGTGAAGCAGGATGCGGGAATGAATGTATTTGTAGATGATCTGGCAGACAGCGCAGTGGTTCTGGGGGTCAGGGCATGGGTGAAAAACGATGATTTCTGGCCGGCAAAATGGCGGATGCTGGAGACAATTAAGCTGACGCTAGACGAACAGGGAATTGAGATTCCTTATCCGCAGCTGACGGTGCATATGAGACAGGGGCATGAAAGGTAACCAAAGTAGAAAAAAATAGAAAAATATTAAAAAAAGTTCTTGCAAATGTCGAAATATTTGTTATAATAATATTCGTGGTTGTTAGTGATAACGCCATAAGCTGGAATAGCTCAGTCGGTAGAGCACTTCACTCGTAATGAAGGGGTCGTCGGTT